>CAYRKW010000019.1:0-5834 GCA_964425135.1 uncultured Rhodobacterales bacterium | reverse complement strand
AAGTCCCGCCTGATCGTGAACTCGCGCCCGGCCAGCGTCACCGTCGCCGCGCCGTCTTTGCGGATTGTGTCGAGATTGTAGTTGAAGTTGTGCAGTACGTGTTCTGGATCATGGGGTGCGCCAATAGTGACAACCGCTTTTGCGGAAGCGATCTGAGGGGCCGCCTTCAGCACTGCTGCGCCGCCAAGCGAGTGGCCGATGATCATGTCGGGGGCCATGTCGATGCTTTCCAGATGCGCAGCCGCAGCAATCAAATCATCGACATTGGAGGAGAAATTCGTGTTGGCAAATTCGCCCCCCGAATGGCCCAGACCGGTGAAATCGAAGCGCAGCGTCGCAATCCCCAGCGCGGCGAGCGACTGGGCAATGCGGCGTGCGGCGGGAATGTCTTTTGAGCAGGTAAAACAATGCGCAAAAATTGCTGTGGCGTGATGCGGGCCGTCGGGTGTGTCGAGGCGCGCGGCCAGCGCGTTGCCGTCGTGGCCTTTGAAGGTGAGTTTCTCGGTTGGCATTGGGGACTCCTTGCGCGCTGGTCGTGTTCGACTGGGGAACGTTCATAAAGAGAAGTCGCGCATTTCGTAAGACGGTGTCACGTAGAGGTGATGGAAATGTTGCCGATTGGGGGTGACGCGGATTGGCAAGCAACCCTTGCGTTGCACGATCAGGCTCTCGACGCTTAGCATATCACGCGTGTGAATGATGTGCCGCGTTGCGAAATCTAAACAAAGGGCCTCGTATAAAAAGTCGCCAAAATCATCTGCATGCATAAAAATCGCTCGAAATATTTCAGGCGATGCACAAATATGCGGCAGACACGTGTTTTCGCACCGCAATAATCTCGATTATTTCAGTGCAAATCTATCAAAAGGCACCCTCGCGTGAAATGTTAAGCCAAGGGAGGCTGGTCGCATTCTGGATGTAGTAACACGTGGGAGAGAGCCGCCGCGCAACGTGCAGCGCGCTGTTGGGCGTGTGGCTGTGCGGTGCCATGCGCGCGATGGTGGATCGCATCTCAAATCCCATGTCCAATCGGGGTCATTGAAGGCGCTGTTTCCTCGGCCCGTCTCCGCAGGTTTTGACACTGTGCTCCTGAACACGGCGGGTGGCATCACCGGCGGGGACCGTTTCTCGTTTGAACTGAACGTCGAGGATCAGGCGCTGATGACGGCGACGTCCCAGGCTGCGGAACGGATTTACGCAACGCACACACCCGACGCAGGGCGCTTTGAGATGAACGCCAAGATCGGCGCGGGGGCGCGGCTTAACTGGCTTCCTCAAGAGACTATAATTTTCGATAAATCCAAACTGCGGCGCAGCCTTATGGTCGAAATGGCACCCGATGCCGCATTTTTATGCGCAGAGACGTTGATTTTCGGCCGCTCCGCCATGCGCGAGGTTGTGCGGCAGGGCAGTCTGACTGACACATGGCGGATCCGGCGCGGCGACGATCTGATATTTGCCGATGCGCTTAAGATGAGCGGTGATGTCGCTGCGCATCTGGACAAACCCGCGATTGCAAACGGAAACAGAGCCATTTCCAGTGTGCTTTTTGTCTCCCCTTGCGCAGATCGGAAACTTCAAGGTGCGCGCGAGATACTTCGCGATGCGGGCGGGGCAAGTCTGGTGCGCGCCGGCGTGCTGTTTGTCAGAGCAATGGCCGCTGATGGTTTTGAGCTGCGCAAGACGTTGATCCCGCTTTTGGAGTGGCTCTCCGATCACCCCATCCCCAAGACATGGAGGCTTTAGATGCAACTGACCCCCCGGGAAAAGGACAAACTCCTGGTCTCGCTCGCGGCTATGGTCGCGCGCGGGCGCTTGGATAGAGGTGTGAAGCTCAACCATCCCGAAGCCATCGCCCTCATTACCGATGCGGTGATTGAAGGGGCGCGGGACGGAAAATCTGTCGCCGAGATGATGGAGACCGGAGGCCAGGTTGTTCGCCGCGATCAATGTATGGACGGCATTGCCGAGATGATCCACGAGGTTCAGGTCGAGGCGACGTTCCGCGATGGCACCAAACTTGTCACCGTCCACAATCCCATCCGTTAGGAGATGCCGATGATCCCCGGAGAGATTTTCCCTGCAGAGGGTGAGATCGTTTTGAACGCTGGTGCTGAGGCGATCACGATGATGGTGGCCAACACCGGCGATCGGCCCGTGCAGGTCGGCTCGCACTATCATTTTGGCGAAGCAAACGCAGCGCTTGAGTTTGACCGCGAGGCTGCGCGCGGCATGCGCCTTGATATTGCGGCAGGGACCGCTGTGAGGTTTGAGCCCGGTCAACGCCGCGAGGTTCAACTCATTCCCATCAGCGGCGCGCGGCGCATCTTTGGTTTCAATCAGCAGATCATGGGGGACCTTTGACATGCCCACATCAATGACCCGTCCCGATTATGCCGCCATGTTCGGCCCGACAACCGGCGACAAGCTGCGCCTTGCCGACACTGATTTGATTATCGAAGTCGAGCGCGACCACACAACATATGGCGAAGAGGTGAAATTCGGCGGTGGCAAAGTGATCCGTGATGGCATGGGACAATCTCAGGCCACGCGCGCCGATGGCGCTGTGGATACGGTGATCACCAACGCGCTGATTGTGGATTACACGGGCATCTATAAGGCGGATGTGGGTTTGCGCGATGGGCGCATTCACAAGATCGGCAAGGCCGGTAATCCCGATACGCAACCGGGCGTGGACATTATCGTTGGTCCCGGCACAGAAGCCATCGCGGGCGAGGGGAAAATTCTGACCGCGGGCGGCTTTGACAGCCACATTCACTTTATCTGTCCGCAGCAATTGGATGACGCGCTGCATTCGGGCATCACCACGCAGTTTGGCGGTGGCACTGGTCCGGCGCATGGCACGCTGGCGACGACCTGCACACCGGGTCCGTGGCATATCGGGCGGATGCTTCAGGCCTTTGACGCGGTGCCTATGAACCTTGGTCTGTCGGGCAAGGGGAATGCGTCTCTGCCAGCCGCGCTCAAAGAGCAAGTCACCAGCGGTGCATCTGCCCTGAAACTGCACGAGGATTGGGGCACGACACCCGGAGCGATCGACTGCTGCCTTTCGGTGGCGGATGAAATGGACGTGCAGGTGATGATCCACACCGATACGCTCAATGAATCGGGTTTCGTGGAGAATACTGTAAAGGCGATGAAAGGCCGTACAATCCATGCGTTCCACACCGAAGGCGCAGGCGGCGGCCATGCGCCGGATATCATTAAGATATGTGGCGAGAAACACGTAATCCCGTCCTCGACCAATCCAACGCGACCCTTCACGGTGAACACGATTGATGAGCATCTGGATATGCTGATGGTCTGCCACCATCTGGACAAATCCATTCCCGAAGACGTCGCCTTCGCCGAAAGCCGTATCCGCCCTGAAACCATCGCTGCCGAAGACATCCTGCACGACATGGGCGCTTTCTCCATCATCGCCTCGGACAGTCAGGCGATGGGCCGTGTTGGCGAAGTGCTGATCCGCACCTGGCAGACCGCCGACAAGATGAAGAAACAACGTGGCAAGCTCGCCGAAGAGACCGGCGACAATGACAATATGCGTGTACGGCGTTACATTGCGAAATACACGATCAATCCGGCGATTGCTCATGGCGTGAGCACGCAGATCGGGTCGATCGAGGAGGGAAAACGCGCTGACGTTGTGCTGTGGGATCCGGCGTTTTTTGGCGTGAAGCCGGAGATGGTGTTGATGGCGGGCAGTATCGTTGTGGCGCAGATGGGCGATCCGAACGCCTCCATCCCGACGCCGCAACCCGTCTATACCCGCCCAATGTTCGGCGCGATGGGCCGCAGCGTGGCGCATTCCGCTGTCAGTTTTGTATCGCAAGCCGCCCAAGACGCAGGGATCGGCGCGCATCTGGGCCTCACCAAGCAAACCGTGGCGGTCGAGAATACACGCAAGATTTCAAAGTTGGATATGAAACTGAACGACGCACTTCCAGACGTGGAGGTCAATCCAGAGACCTATGAAGTACGCGCCGACGGGGAGCTGTTGACCTGCGCCCCCGCAACCGAGCTGCCGATGGCGCAGCGGTACTTTATGTACTGACCGATGCGGGCCATTTCTCTCACCCATTCCCACGAAGCGCCGGTCGATACGGTGACGCTCTCCTACGATGATCGATATCGCAGGCGCATTGCACTGACCGGCGACAAGGGTACGCAGTTCACGCTCGATCTCGATAAAGTCACGCAACTCAATGAAGGGGACCGGCTGCTGCTCGACACAGGTGACACCATAGAGGTGCGCGCTGCGGATGAGGCGTTGATGCGGGCGGTCCCGCGCGATCCGGCACAGCTAGCGCGTATCGCATGGCACGTCGGCAACCGGCATTTGCCGTGTCAGATTTTGACCGACGGGCTGGTGTTGCGATGGGATCATGTGATCGCTGACATGTTGCAAAAGCTGGACTGTGATGTAACGCCGTTCGAGGGGCCTTTCACGCCCGAAGGCGGCGCATATGGTCAGGGGCGGACCCACTCTCATGCGCATTGAAGTGATGAGCGTCGTGCGCAAATATGCGGCCGACCGTGCGCTGACTGTGCATGGATTGTGCATAGATTGTGTATGGGTTGTGCATCGCTGAAAATGACAAAAAATGAAGAGATTTTGGTTCTGACGCAATGGCTCTCCCCGGCCTATCCGGTGGGGGCATTCAGCTATTCGCACGGGCTGGAGACGGCGATTTCGGATGGGCGTATTGCAAACGCTCAAGACCTCGAAGTTTGGTTGGCGTCCGTCGTCGAACACGGCTCGTGCTGGAATGATCTTGTGCTTCTTGTCGCGGCCTACAGGGCCAAGTCTGGCTCTGAACGCGCGGATATTGCTGAGCTGGCCTTGGCCCTTTGCCCATCGAAAGAGCGGGTCGCGGAAACGCAGTTGCAAGGGGCAGCATTCATCAGAACCACGAATGCTGTTTGGGACTGCGAGCTTCCCGAAATGCCCTATCCGGTTGCTATTGGAGTTGCAGCTTCGATCCAAAATATAGACATGAAAACAACAGCTTACATGTACGCCCATAGTTTTATTTCGAACCTTGTCAGCGCTACCGTCCGGCTCGTTCCGCTTGGGCAGACGGATGGGCAGGCCTGTCTTCAACGCGTCTCTGCCCGCGTCTCCAAAGCCGCTGACATGGCAATTGATGCAACGCTTGAAGACCTTGGTGGCTGCACTTTTGCGTCCGATATCGCCGCGATGGCGCATGAAACTCTAGCCGCGAGAATTTTCCAGTCATGACATCCCCAAATGGTCCATTGCGCGTTGGTATTGGTGGTCCGGTCGGGGCCGGGAAAACATCGCTAACCGCAGCACTTTGCCTTGCGTTCCGAGACAAATACTCCGTCGCGGCCATCACCAATGATATCTACACGCAGGAAGATGCGGAGGCTCTGATGCGCATGCAAGCCCTGCCCCAGAATCGAATTTTAGGTGTAGAAACAGGAGGTTGCCCACATACGGCCATTCGCGAGGATGCGTCGATCAACCTTGCAGCGATTGACAAGCTGAATGCGCTACATACGGATCTTGATATCATTTTCATCGAATCTGGTGGTGACAATCTGTCGGCCACTTTCTCGCCGGAGCTGGCAGATCTGACGATCTATGTGATCGATGTCGCCGCCGGTGAGGAGATACCGCGCAAGGGCGGCCCGGCGATCACGCGGTCGGATATTCTCGTGATAAACAAGACCGATCTGGCCCCGCATGTTGGGGCGTCTTTGGAGATTATGCAGCGCGATGCGGCGAGGGTAAGAGAAGAGCGCCCCTTCATCTTTGCCGCCATTCGCAACAAGGCGGGCGTGAGCGA
>CAYRKW010000018.1:0-52867 GCA_964425135.1 uncultured Rhodobacterales bacterium | reverse complement strand
CCCTGCGCCGCTAATGGCTTGTCAGAATGGGTCAGATTTGTTGGACGGCGCTCTAGGATCGGACCTGATCGGTCGGTTCTTTGGAATGGGTTAAAGACGGCGGCCCTTGCACGGCGGCGCGTCCACGACCTGACATAGAAGGGTTCTCCATGAAGAACTTATGGCAGTTGAACCAATCGCCGCGATCCCCGGCGTTGTGCCGAAGATAGGTGCCATCTGGCTGCAGAACCCAGCTTTGCGCCTGATCGTGCAGGTTTGCCGCCATGATCTGATCAACGATTTGCGCATGCACCGTAGGGTTCTTGATCTCAACCAGCGTCTCCACACGGCGATTGAGATTGCGACCCATCCAATCGGCTGAAGACATGAATACCCGCGCTTTCGAGGACGGCAACCTGTGACCGTTGCCAAAGCAAACGATGCGGCTGTGCTCAAGAAAACGCCCGACGACTGACTTCACGCGGATGTTTTCCGAAAGGCCCGCAATGCCGGGTCGCAATCCGCAAATGGAGCGAATCACCAGTTCGATCCTTACCCCGGCCTGCGAGGCGCGATAGAGCGCATCGATCACATCCGGCTCAACCAGCGCATTCATCTTGGCCCAGACATGCGCAGGATTGCCCGCACGCGCATGATCCGCCTCCTGCTCCAGCATCTCGACCAATCGCGATTTCATATAGAGCGGCGCAATGGCAAGGTTTTCGAGACCCTCTGGCGTTGCGTAGCCTGACACGTAGTTAAACACTTTGGTCGCATCACGTCCCAAATCCGGATCACAGGTGAAGAGCGACAGATCGGTATAAAAATTGGCTGTGATCGGGTGATAATTGCCCGTCCCGAAATGGGTATAAGTCGCGAGCTTGTCATTCTCGCGTCGTACCACCGTCGATACCTTCGCGTGGGTCTTCCATTCCATGAAACCGTAAACGACCTGCGCCCCCGCTCGCTCCAGCTTACGCGACTGCTGAATGTTTCGCGCCTCATCAAAGCGCGCCTTCAATTCGACCAGCGCAGTGACCGATTTGCCATTCTCTGCCGCTTCGCAGAGCGCTTCGACAATCGGCGATGTGGATGAAGTGCGGTAAAGCGTTTGCTTGATCGCCAGCACATCCGGGTCACGCGCAGCGCATTGCAAAAACCGCACCACCGTATCGAAGGTCTCATAAGGATGATGCAGCAGCATATCCTTTTGCCGGATCGCTGCGAAAATATCGCCTTCATAGTCCTGCACCCGCTCAGGCACGCGCGGTGTGTAAGGGCGAAACGAAAGATCGGGGCGGTTCGCGACGAGAATTTCCTTCACATCCGCAATCCCCATGAAGCCGGTGACTGTTGCGGATTCAGAAGGTGATGCGCCAAGCGCCTCTTTAATTTTGTCGCGCAGGCTTTGTGCCGCGTTTTCGGAGAAGACCAAGCGGATCACATCCCCGCGCCGACGCCGTTTGAGCGCGGTTTCAAACTCGCGCACCAAATCCTCGGCCTCGTCTTCCACCTCGATATCGCTGTCGCGCAATAGGCGGAACGTACCAAGCTCCTTGACAACATAGCCGGGGAAAATCTGCGGCAGGAACATCTCCAACAGCGCCTCGAGCGGCAGAAACCGCACCACGCCTTTCTTGCTGTCCTTGAGCCGGATGAACCGATCAAGCTGATGCGGCACCGGTAGAACAGCATCGAGTTTCACCCCATCACGCGCGCGCTCCAGCTCGATTGCGAGCGCGAACTCACCGTTGGGAATGAAGGGGAACGGATGCGCCGGGTCAATCGCGAGCGGCGTGAGCACAGGGAAAACGCCATCGAAAAACACCGCTTCGAGCGTCTTTTTATCCGCCTTTTTGAGTTGCTCGACCCCCAAAATCTCGATGCCTTCTTCCCGCAATCGAGAGACGAGTTCGAGCCAAACTTCCTGCTGCGCGCTCTGTATTTTGTCGACTTCCAACTCGATCAGATCAAGCTGCTCGCGCGGCGTGCGCCCATCGTGGGAACGTTTGTAGACATTTTGCAGATCCAGCGAGCGGAGCGCTGCGACACGGACCGAATAGAACTCATCAAGATTGCTGCCGGATATGGACAAAAACCGCACCCGCTCCAACAGCGGGATATGCGGGTTCTGCGCCTCTTCCAGCACACGCCAATCGAAACTGAGCCAAGATAATTCGCGGTTAAAGAAACGGCGCGGATCATCCATATCGATGCGGCCCTCGTCTTTGGTCACAGCCAAAGGTGCGTTCAGAAAATCCGCATCTGTGATGTTGTGCTCTTTCAGCATATCTCGCTCAATCTATCAGCCGATATCGCCCAAAACCTTGCGCAAAAAGGGGATCGTAATGCTACGTCCTGAACTCAGTGCAGCCTGATCCAGCTTATCCACGATTTGGGACACATTGGAAAAGGAACGGTTCATACGGCGAGCAAGAAATGTAACAATCTCAGGCTTTACATTCAATTGTCTGTCCAAAAATTGTTTCACGATGACGACGGACAGCAACTGATCGTCCGGCGCGTCGAGCTTCACCAAATCAAGCTGCGCCATGCGTGAGGCCAGATCCGGCAACACCAATGGCCAGCGCGACGACGGGCTTGTGGCGGTGAAAAGCACGGGAATCTGCGACGCTTTGAGCGTATTGAACAGATGAAACACGTTCTCTTCTTGCGCGCGATCACCCGCAATCTGATCAACATCGTCAATGACCACTGGCGCGCGCGCATCAGCGATCACATTGGCCTTAATCTCTTCGAGTTCGATACGTGTAGCGCCCGACATCTGAGCCCAAACGCTCGCCAGATGGGTCTTTCCCGATCCTTCTGGTCCGATTAGCAGCAACATATTGTCGGACCACCGCGCCCAGTTTTCAATCCGGCTCATCGCAGTTTGGTTGGACGGTGCTACAAAAAAATCTTCTCGGCCATCGACCGCAACGCGAGGCAGATCAAAAACGAGCTGTGTCGATTGTGTCATTCCGCTTCGTCGTTCCCTTGCAAACCACGATAGAGACGACTGCTCAGATACTCCGTCAAACCGAACCGGAATAGAACACCCAAGGCCGCCGCTGTAGGCACCGCGATCAACAGGCCGAAAAAGCCGAACAAAACACCGAATGCCGCCAGCGCGAACATCAGCCAGACTGGGTGTAGACCGACCGAGTCGCCGACCAGCTTTGGCGTGAGGATATTCCCTTCGATGAACTGCCCTGCGGCAAAGACCAGCAAAACCGCGACGATCATCCACCACTCGCCCCAAAACTGGAACACTGCCAGCGCCAGCGCAATGCCGCCACCGATAACCGACCCGACATAGGGGATGAACGATATGAGACCTGCGAACAATCCGACCAAGGCTCCAAATTCCAATCCGAGCAGCATCAATCCAGCCGCGTAGAATATCCCAAGGAAGGCCATCACTGTGATCTGACCGCGCAAAAATGCGGCCAGCACGTCATCAACTTCGCGTGCGAGGCTGCGAATGGTCTGCTTGTGATCGAGCGGCAGCCAATCATCGATCTTCGCGATCATCCGATCCCAGTCGAGCAACAGGTAAAACGCAACGACCGGTGCAACCACGAGGATAAGAAGGAAATCGAGCACGGCGAGCGATGACGACAAAACTGTATTAAGCAAACCCAATCCGGTTTCGCTGATATACTCTTGCGCAGATTGCAGACCGGATCGCACAGCCGAGTTCTCGTCGAGCATTTGTGGAAAGCGAGTATTGAGATACTCGCGAAATGCCTCGATCATTGTCGGCACTGAGTCAAAGAGTGCCGTGCCCTGCTCGAAAAGAAACGGCACCGCAACAATCACCGACAGCAGGAATATCAGCAGAGCCAGAAGCGTGATGATGATGGTCGCAAAAAGTCTGCTAAGGCCAACCGCCTCAAGCCGATCCGCCAGAGGGTCGAGCAGATACGCAAGTCCAGCGCCAACGATGAAAGGTGTCAGCGCACTTCCAAGAAAGTAAAACGCAGCCAGCAGCCCGACAGCGCCAAAACCCCAATATCTAACCTGTTGACCTACACTAAGTGCCACATGCCCCTCTCAATCCAACCGGGATAAAATCGATATATATCCCATTCGCGCCAAGACAACAGGCTTCGCGGATGTCAGACAAACTGTTCTCGAATTAACCGCTCTTCCAGCCCGTGTCCGGGATCAAAAAGCAGCCGGTGACTGATCTCATGCGCCAAACCGATCTCAACCCGAACGACATTGCGCGTTTCCACATTGTCCGCGGTGGCAGATACGGGACGTTTTTCTTCGTCCAGCACATCAAATCTGACAATCGCCGTGTTGGGCAGGATCGCGCCGCGCCAGCGACGCGGGCGAAAGGCGGCCATGGCTGTGATTGCCAGAACGTCTGCCGTGATCGGCAGGATCGGGCCGTGTGCAGAATAATTATATGCTGTCGACCCCGCCGGTGTGCACACAAGCGCCCCGTCGCACACAAGCTCCATCATCCGCTCTTTGCCATCGACCGAAATTTTGAGCCGCGCGGCCTGCGGACCTGATCTGAGAAGCGAAACCTCATTGATGGCGAGCGCTATATCCACATGCCCGTCAGCGCGCGTTGCTTGCATGCGCAGCGGATGGGTGATGGTCTCTTCCGCCTTGCTCAAACGTTTGAGCAGGCCATCCTCGGAAAAATCATTCATCAAAAAACCAACCGTGCCGCGGTGCATCCCATAAACCGGCGCGCGCAATTCTTGGGTTTCGTGCAAGGTCGAGAGCATGAAACCATCCCCCCCCAGCGCCACGATCACATCCGCCTCTTCTGGTGCCACATTGCCATACCGTTTGGTCATTGAGGCAAAGGACGCCTGCGCCGCAGCCGACCGGCTCGCGCAAAAGGAGATTTTGGTGAATTCTGACACTTGGAACCGCTTGCTGACTTGCTTGGAGCGATACTCACCTGAATCGCCAGCCAAAGACAAGCGCAACCCTGCTGCGAAGCGTCGCAAACTTCCAGTTTGGGCTTGCCAGATACGCTAGATAAGATAAGGCGCGCACGAGCTTTGCTATCGGAGACATGAACATGAACTCGTTTTCCCGCGAAATGATCGCACAATCTGGCTTTTTTTCCGACAATCTTGCGCAGCGAGATCCTGAGATATTCGGGGCGATCACGAGCGAGCTTGGTCGTCAGCGCGATGAAATCGAATTAATCGCCTCCGAGAACATCGTCTCCAAAGCTGTCATGCAGGCGCAAGGCTCTGTGATGACCAACAAATATGCTGAAGGCTATCCGGGTCGCCGCTACTACGGCGGGTGTCAGTATGTCGATATCGCTGAGAACCTTGCAATCGATCGCGCGAAAGAGCTGTTCGGTGTTGAGTTCGCAAATGTTCAGCCAAATTCTGGCAGTCAGGCGAACCAAGGCGTTTTCCAAGCGCTGATCAAGCCGGGTGATACGGTGCTTGGCATGGGGCTGGCCTCCGGCGGGCACCTCACCCATGGCGCTGCACCAAATCAGTCAGGCAAATGGTTCAATGCGGTGCAGTATGGCGTTCGCAAAGATGATAATCTGATCGACTATGACGAAGTTGCCGCGCTTGCCCATGAGCATAAACCGCAATTGATCATCGCAGGTGGTTCGGCCATCCCGCGCCAGATTGATTTCGCGAAGTTCCGCGCCATTGCCGATGATGTCGGGGCGTATCTTCTGGTGGATATGGCGCATTTTGCCGGTTTGGTCGCAGGCGGAGCGCATCCTTCGCCGTTCCCGCATGCTCATGTGGCAACAACAACGACCCATAAAACCCTGCGCGGCCCGCGCGGCGGGATGATCCTGACAAATGACGAGGCGATTGCCAAAAAAGTAAATTCCGCCATTTTCCCAGGCATTCAGGGCGGCCCGTTGATGCATGTTATCGCCGCAAAGGCGGTGGCCTTTGGCGAAGCGCTCACGCCGGAATTCAAAACCTATAGCAGGCAAGTGGTCAAAAACGCGCAAGCCTTAGCCGCCGGGCTGCAAAAAGGCGGGCTCGATATCGTCACGGGCGGAACCGACACCCATGTGATGCTGGTCGATCTGCGCCCAAAAGGCGTCAAAGGCAATATGGCCGAAAAGGCATTGGGACGCGCGCATATCACCTGCAACAAAAACGGCATCCCGTTCGACCCAGAAAAACCGATGGTAACCTCCGGCGTGCGCCTTGGCACGCCCGCGGGTACGACGCGCGGATTTGCAGAAGCCGAATTCGAGGCAGTTGCCGAGATGATTTGCGATGTCGTCTCAGGATTGTCCGAAAACGGCGAAGACGGAAATGGCGAAGTCGAAGCGGCTGTAAAGGCCCGCGCAATCGAGCTTTGCCAACGCTTTCCGATCTACGATTGAGCGAATTCGCGTAAAAACCAGCTAAAATTCTTCTAAAATTCGCGGTTGGTAACCCTCCCTTTACCAAAGCACCGATATTTCGTCGCCACCCACCCAATAGTAGGAGCCTGCGATGAAACCAGCCGCTTTGATCTTCGATGTTGACGGCACTCTCACTGAAACCGCCGAATTGCACCGCAATGCGTTCAACACCGCGTTCCGCGATGCGGGATTGAACTGGCATTGGTCGGCGTCGGTTTACGCACGGCTCAACGGTATTGTGGACGATCAAACCAAGCTGGAGTGCTTTGTTGACGAAATATCTGCAAGCGATCTTGAGGATCGCACAGATCGGAATATTCTGATTAATCTGGTTGCGCAGAAAAGCCGTATCTATCGCAGGCTGATCGAGACAGATATTGCGCGGTTGCGACCTGGTGTCGCCCGCTTGATCCGCGAAGCGAAGAACGCGCGATTGCCAATGGCGATTGCGAGCACACTCGCGCGGCAGGATTTTGAGCATCTTTTGCAAAACAATCTTGAGATTAACGTCGATCGCTGGTTTCAATCCATCGTCACGCGCGAAAAACTGGGGGCCACACCAACCGCATTTTCCGCCTATTCCTGTGCAGTTTCCGAGCTGAAAATCGATCCCACCACCTGCGTGGCGTTTGACGATTCCGGCGCAGGAACCGATGCCGCCAAACGAAACGGTCTAAATGTGATCGCCGTTCCGGGTATCTACTCAAGTTCAGATGATTTCTCGCGCGCCGATCTGGTGATCAGCGATCTGGGACATCCCGCAGCGCCATTTCAAATCATCCGCGGCGACGCAGCGGGCTTTCATTTCGTCTCGCTCGATGCGCTCAAATGTTGGTATCCGCAGCAAGAACGAGCTGCCGCGTAAGCTAACGTTCGTCTGCGCGTTCTTTCACATAACGGCCCGGCGCGTCTTCTATGACACCCAAAACCTTGCCGGGCGTGCGCGCTTTCACTCGCTTTTTTGAATGCGATGCGAGCCAATCGTCCCAATGTGGCCACCATGATCCGGCTTGGGATGTTGCACCCTCGCGCCAGGCCTCCAGATCGTCCGCGCTCAAGTCGTCGCTCGTCCAGAACTGATATTTCCCAAGGTCAGGCGGGTTCACCACACCCGCAATATGTCCCGAGCCGCCCAGCACAAACGTCACATCCGCGCGCTCCATCATCTTAGCGCCGCGATATACCGAGCTTGCTGGCGCGATGTGATCTTCGACCGTTGCGATGTGATAAACCGGGCCGCGCACATCCTTGATCGTATAGTTTTCATCCCCAATTTCGATACCGTCTTTGGCGAACTGGTTTTCGAGATAAAACTGCTCAAGGTAATAGTGATGCACTTTGGCAGGCATGCAGGTGCTGTCCGAATTCCAATAAAGCAGATCAAACGGAAATGGATCTTTGCCGAGCAGGTAGTTGTTCACCACATAGGTCCAGATCATGTCATTCGACCGGAGCAAGTTGAACGCTTGCGCCATGGCTTTTGCTGGCAGATAGCCCTTCGCCGATTGCGCATCAACAGCCCGAAGGGTCTCGCTATCAACAAAGGCTTGCAAATCACCCGCATCTTCAAAATCGAGCTGAGCGGTGAAAAACGTGGTCGACTTGACGCGCTTGTCCTTGGCGCGCGACAATTTGGCCATCAATGTGCCTGTCAGGGTGCCACCTATGCAATATGATGCAAGATTGACCGATTTCGCACCAGTTTCCTCAAGCACCTTATCAATCGCAACAAGCGCGCCATCCTCAAGGTAGGTCTGCCAGGTCTCCCCGCCGTGCCGCTCATCGGGATTGACCCAAGAGACCACAAAAACCGTGTGCCCCTGCGCAACCAGCCATTTCATCATACTTTTGCGCTCGTTCAGATCGAGCACGTAGTATTTGTTGATCCACGGCGGGAAAAACAGCAGCGGGGTCTCATGCACCGTCTCGGTCGTGGGGGTGTACTGGATCAGCTGAAAAATCCGGTTTTCAAAGATGATCTTTCCTGGGGTAACGGCCATGTTCTCACCGACTTTGAACCCATCCATGTCGGTTTGACGGATCATCAGATCACCGCCGCCGCGCCGCATATCCTCAAACATCATCTCCGCGCCGCGCACCAGATTGGCGCCGTTTTGCGCCACCGTTGCTTCAAGCACTTCTGGATTGAGCGTTGCAAAATTCGCAGGATTAAGCGCCTCGATCATATTGCGCGTCGCAAATTCAACCTTCCGCTTATCCCGCGTGTCCATGCTTTTGTCAGTTTGAGCCACAATGTCCTGCGCCCATTGCGCATTTAGCAAATAAGAGCGTTTGACATATTCGTAGATCGCATTTTCCGACCATTGCGGGTGAGCAAACCGCTTCCCGCCTTCGGGCAGGTTCGGGATGTTGTCAGGCACATCTGCGCTGCCCCAGATTTTATTGGCCGCCGCACTCCAGATCGCCATCTGGTTGTTCCAATATTTCATCGACGCATCCATGACTTCGCCGGGCTGCGCCATCATCTCGTTCGCAAGTTGGGCAAATGCCTGCCCCATATTCAGTGGATCGAGCGTGTTCGCACTGATATCAACATCGCGGGTTTCAAGGTAGTACTGCCAAATGTTTTGCAGAGTTTCCGAATATTTGCTCATATTGGCGGCAAATTCCTGAACATCATCAGCATCAAGCTCTGCGGGCGTTCTGGGCGTTGTCATGTTTCGCTTGTCCAAGGTCTTAAATATGCCGATAGTTTCACTCTATCACAACGCAAGCGCGAGGTGTAGGAGACGCCAATTCGAATGGCACACGTCTTCACCGCGCCAGATATAAAAGTAGATCATTGATCGCAATGCGCCAGCCCCACACCAGATGCATAGCCGCTATGATCTGTTTGGCATCAGTCCTACAGGGTTGCGCGGACGTGGATGCACTGGACTTCGAGGTGTCCGATGCGGCGCGGGCGGCGGATTATCCCCGCATCTTGCCATTGTCGCAGCTTCCCACTGCACCGCAAGAACC
This sequence comes from uncultured Rhodobacterales bacterium, assembly GCA_964425135.1. Lineage (GTDB taxonomy): Bacteria > Pseudomonadota > Alphaproteobacteria > Rhodobacterales > Rhodobacteraceae > CAYLLD01. The sequence goes on along the minus strand of CAYRKW010000018.1, from coordinate 43,533 downwards.
TCTTGCAGCGCAGATCCCGGATGATCTGGACCGTCTGAACGACAGGGCATCCAAACTGCGCGCCCGTGCCCGTCAGCTATCGCAACCGGTGCTGAGCGACAACGACGCGTTGCGCCTCGGCCAAGCCGGCGCGCGCGGTGTACCTTAACTCAAGCGCCAATTCGCTTTTCAACGTTGCGCGGCAAGACCCTCTCCACTACTACACCGCCAAGATGAGCAACGAATAGGTGCACCCCATGTCACACTCTCTACGAATTGCTTTGGCCGGATTGGGCACCGTTGGAACGGGCATCGTTCGGATCGTGCAGGACAATGCCGATTTGCTAAGTGCCCGCGCCGGAGTGCCCATTGAGATCACCGCCGTCAGCGCGCAATCCAAAGGAAAAGATCGTGGCGTGGATTTGAGCGGTTATCATTGGGAAGATGACCCACTCGCGCTGGCTGGACGCGACGACTATGATATTTTCATTGAGGCCATTGGCGGTGAAGATGGACCTGCCAAAGCGGCCATCGAAACTGCGCTTGCGGGTGGAAAACACGTGATCACCGCCAACAAAGCGCTGCTCGCCCATCATGGATACGCGCTAGCAGGACTTGCTGAGAAAAATAGCGTCGCGTTGCGGTTTGAAGCAGCCGTGGCCGGAGGTATCCCATGCGTCAAGGCCCTGACCGAAGGGCTTGCAGCGAACAAAATCACCTCTGTAATGGGCGTGATGAACGGCACCTGCAATTACATCCTCACGCAAATGGAACAAACGGGCGCGGCCTATGCTGATGTATTGAGCAAGGCCCAGGACCTTGGCTATGCCGAAGCTGACCCGAGTTTTGACGTCGGCGGGATCGATGCTGCACATAAACTGGCACTTTTGGCCTCAACCGCCTTTGGCACCCAGGTTGATTTTGACGGTGTGCAGATCGAAGGTATCGAAAACATCACGCTCGACGACATCATCCACGCCCGCGACATGGGCTATGCGATCAAGCTTCTGGGCGTCGCCCGCTTGCACGATGCAGGGCTTGAACAACGGATGCAGCCCAGCCTTGTCCCCCTCACCTCGCCCTTCGGGCAGCTTGATGGCGTGACCAATATGGTGGCGTTCTCCGGTGATTTCGTAGGCCAGACCGTATTTCAGGGACCCGGTGCCGGCGAAGGCCCAACCGCATCTGCGATCATCGCGGATGTCGTGGATATTGCGCGCGGGCTTGTTATTCCGGCTTTCGGACAACCTGCTGCCAATCTGACAAAGGCGCCACGGTCTACAGCCGGTGCGGCTTCGACGTTTTATTTGCGCTTTGCACTAAAAGATCAGCCTGGAACTTTGGGACAGATCGCCACTCTTTTGGCTGCACAGGATATCTCCATCGACCGGATGCGACAGATAAACCATGAAGGCGATGCGGCTCCGGTGATTATTGTGACCCATAAGACATTGCGTGAAAAACTCAACACTGCTCTGGAACAAATCGAGCAACTGGACGTTTCTCTTGCTCCGGCGGTGGCGCTTCGCATAGAAGCGGCCTGAATGAGCCTACTTTGAGGAATTGACCTGATGTCTGATGAAATCTTTCGCGATCGCATGTTGTCGCTCGGCCTTGCGCGTGTCTCCGAAGCTGCCGCGATTGCATCTGCAAAGCTCATCGGGCGTGGCGATGAGAAGGCTGCGGATCAGGCCGCGGTGGATGCGATGCGCACGCAGCTCAATATGCTCGACATCAAAGGTGTTGTCGTCATCGGCGAAGGGGAGCGGGACGAAGCGCCGATGCTTTTTATTGGCGAAGAAGTCGGGACTGGGACAGGTCCTGGCGTGGATATCGCACTCGATCCGCTTGAAGGCACGACGCTGACAGCCAAAGATATGCCAAATGCGCTGGCTGTGATTGCGATGGGGCCGCGCGGCTCGATGCTGCATGCACCAGATGTTTATATGGATAAATTGGCTATTGGCCCAGGATATTCCAAAAATATCGTAACTTTGGACATGTCCCCGACCGAACGAGTGAAAAAGCTCGCAAAAGCAAAGGGTTGCGATGCGAATGGCATTACCGTGTGTGCGTTGGAGCGCCCGCGCCATGAAGCATTGATCGAAGAACTGCGCAGCACAGGCGCGCGTATCCGCCTGATTACGGATGGCGATGTGGCAGGTGTCATCCATTGCGCCGAGGCTGAACTTACTGGCATCGACATGTATATGGGTGCTGGCGGCGCGCCTGAGGGTGTTCTGGCGGCAGCCGCGCTCAAATGCATGGGCGGACAGATGCAGGGGCGACTTTTGTTCCGCAATGACGACGAGAAAGGCCGCGCCAAAAAGGCCGGTATCAAGGATCTCGATAAAATCTATCTTCGCGACGACATGGTGACCGAAGACGTGATTTTCGCGGCAACCGGCGTGACCGACGGCTCGGTCGTGAAGGGTGCCCACCGCATTGGTGACTACCTCGAAACCGAAACTTTGCTTATGCGATCCAAGACAGGATCGTTGCGTAGGTTGTTGTATCGTCAGAAGAATATCTGATGGTGCGGCGCGTTGGGTTCGAGGCGGATGAGCCGAGGCCAACAGTCGAGGAGGCGGTAGAGGCCTACCGCAGAGAGACGCAGCAAGGCGCGGTTCAAGCCAAGACGCCCAAAAAGCGCGACTGGTTTGGCATCATTTTCCTCTCGGTCTGGAGCCTGCTTTGGGCCGGTGCCATTGCCCTCGCAATCGCGCTTGCCAGCAGCGATGAGGGACCGGACCACTTGTTCTTGATTGTATGGGTCGTATTTGCGATCATTGCACTCAACGCTGCGCTCCGTCGCCTCGTCAAATCGTGGCGCGGAAAATAACGCAAGTATACCAATGCCTTAGGAGAACCCCATGTCTGATCCGGGTCGCGATTATCGGCGATTTGACGGGGAACATACGCCTGCCAAACCCACAAAACGCGCACTCTTTGGGCCGATTGTTTTTGCAGTCCTCTGGGTTGCAATGATGGTTTCATTTTTGATCAAAGAGCTGTCCGGGACGCCCGATTGGGTTCGGATTTGCCTGTTTGCAGGGATCGGAGTTGTTGGGCTTGTCTTCGTTCTGCGGCGGGTGATCAGAACGTTTCGGGAGATGCAATAGCGCGCGATCATCCTCCGCAAATCCACGCGAAAAGCGGTATGCACAACCCATACACAATCGATGCACAATCTATGCACAGTCGGATGCGCAGTTTCTATTGAACGCCGTTCATTTTTCGACAACCTCAAAGACTTCCATGTCGCCACCAACACCCCAACACCGGCCATTGCGATGCTGAGCCATGCGCCTGGCGGCATGAGTTCAACCATCGGCGGCGCGTATGGCTGGGCAATTTTTTGCAACGACAAAGTCGCCGGACCAAAGCTGCACAAATAGGGGCGGTGCGAGCGCAAGCCACAGGGGTGGAGGACTCACAAAAGCGCGTCCCATTTGCGCACTTCGCCAGTGATCGCCGAAAGATCATTCGACCCCAACGCGCGGGCCAGTATGCGGCCCGGATTGGTTGGCGGCGGGAATGTGATCCCCTGATCGGCCACCTGCTCAAACCCGAAACGGGCATAGTAAGGTGCATCCCCGATCAGGATCGCAACAGGCCAGCCCGCGTCTTGCGCACTGTCCAGCGCGCGGGCGATGAGCATGGCGCCCAATCCCTCCCCCTGACGGGTCTGGTGGACGGCGATTGGACCGATCAGGCTGGCACGATGCTTCTCGCCGATCCGAACGGGCCATTGTCGAATCGCGCCTGCGAGAATGCCGTCTGCGTCACGGGCGACGAAACACAATCCTTCCAACGCCGCGACGCCGTCGCGCAAACGGTATGAGCTGAGCGCTTTGCGACCGGGCGCAAATGTCAGATCATAGAGGTTTTCGACCTCAAAATCATCTTCGGGCATCTCTGGCGTGATCGCGTACATGAAATTGTGATCGCCCAGCTTTGTCTCGTCGCTTTCAGGTGCTTGAAGTTGGCGGCAAAGCGTTCCAAGAATGGCCCGATGCACCGATCCCGCCGATGGCTTGGCTATCATGGCGGGAAAAACGGGGCAAATGTAAAAGGAAGCGCGTCGAGTGTTCTACAAACCCGGTACGAAAGATCACGGACTGCCCCATAATCCGTTCAAAGCCATGGTCAGCCCGCGCCCGATTGCGTGGATTTCATCGCTCGATGCGCAGGGACGGTCCAATCTTGCCCCTTACTCGTTCTTCAACGCTTTCGCCGATGATCCGCCCATTCTGGCTTATGGATCTGGCCGCGATAAGCTGGGGGTTGATGAGGGCAAGGACACATTGTCGAACATCCGCACGAGTGGCGAGTTTGTGGTCAATGTGGTCAGTCATGCGATGGTTGATGCGATGAACACGAGCGCGCAGCATTTCTTAGCAGGTGTTGACGAGTTTGAGCGGGCGGGTGTGACCAAAGCGGACTGCGAGACGGTTGCCGCGCCGCGTGTGGCGCAAGCGCCGGCCTCTTTCGAGTGCAAACTCTTCAAAATAGTCGATTTGCCGGGCGGTCGGAATTTTATGGTGATCGGCGAAGTGACAGGTATCCATATGGATGAGACACTCGTGCGGGATGGGCTGTTCGATGTGACCGCCTACCAGCCAGTTGCACGGCTTGGATATCGGGATTTTTCCAAGGTCTCGGAGGTATTTGAATTGATCCGGCCGGACGACTGAATGAGCGGGACGTACGCTGGTGTAGGCAGTTCTTAAGGGTCATTTGGTTTGGCCGCAGTGGCACAAATTACGAAGAAGGTAAGGCACATGGACACAGTAATCGGCGTCATCGGCGGCTCGGGTCTTTATGAAATTGACGGGCTGAAGGATGCGAAATGGGTGCGTCAGGACAGCCCTTGGGGCGAGATGTCGGATGAGGTTCTCACGGGCGTTCTGGACGGTGTTCAATTCGTCTTTCTGCCCCGTCACGGGCGAGGACATGTGCATAGCCCGACGACGATCAACTACCGTGCGAATATTGACGGGTTGAAGCGGCTGGGCGTCACGGACGTGATCTCGGTCTCCGCTTGCGGGTCGTTTCGCGATGAAATGGCCCCGGGGGATTTTGTGATCGTCGATCAGTTCATAGACCGGACAATCGCGCGCGAAAAATCTTTCTTTGGGACAGGATGTGTGGCGCATGTTTCGGTCGCCCATCCCACCTGTCCGCGTCTGGGAGCTGCCTGTCTGGAGGCAGGGCGTGCAGCTGGTGTCACCATGCATAAGGCTGGCACTTATCTCGCGATGGAAGGTCCGCAGTTTTCGAGCCTTGCGGAGAGCAAAATGTATCGCGAGGTATGGGGCGCGGATGTCATTGGCATGACCAATATGCCGGAGGCCAAGCTCGCCCGCGAGGCAGAGCTTTGCTACGCCTCGGTCGCGATGATCACCGATTATGACAGTTGGCATCCTGATCATGGCGAAGTGGATGTGACGCAGATTATTCAGACGCTGATGGGCAATGCGGATAAGGCGCGCGACCTGGTGAAGGGTTTGCCGGAGCGTTTGGGCGCAGTTCGCGCTCCTTGCCCGCATGGCTGTGACCGCGCTCTGGAGTTCGCGATCATCACACAGCCCGACGCACGTGATGCGGCGGTTGTGGCCAAGCTTGATGCAGTTGCGGGGCGGGTGTTGTGAGCAAATCGGTCGAAGATTATATCCGCACGATCCCTGATTTCCCGCATGAGGGCATCATGTTTCGCGATGTCACGACGCTGTTCAACGATGCCCGCGGGTTTCGGATGGCGGTAGATTTGCTGCTGCACCCTTATATCGGGCAACGCATTGATCGGGTCGCGGGCTTGGAGGCGCGCGGGTTTATTCTTGGCGGCGCGGTGGCGCATCAGCTTTCGGTTGGCTTTTTGCCAGTGCGCAAGAAGGGCAAGTTGCCGCATAAGACCATCGAGCAAAGCTATGCGCTGGAGTATGGCGAGGCGACGGTGGAAATTCATGAGGACAGTATCGAGCCGGGCGAGCACGTACTGGTGGTCGATGATCTTCTGGCAACTGGCGGGACGGCAGAGGCGGGTGTGAAGCTGATCGAACGGCTGGGGGGCGTGGTGATCGGTTGCGCTTTTGTGATTGATCTTCCCGATTTGGGCGGGCGTGCGAAACTGGAGGGGATGGGGCTTGGCGTGCACAGTCTATGCGCGTTTGAGGGAGATTGAGAGGTTCGCTGATGGAGCGGTGACCGGTCTGGCGACCGGTCGCGTTTTAAAGGTTGATTTGAGTATTTATGGAAAGATGAAGGATGATTTTGACGCCTTCGAAATTTGATGATTCAGATACAAAAATGCCGGAGCGGATGCTCCGGCATTTTCTATTTTTTGAGGAAGGTGCCGCTTACTTGATCAGTTCAGCAGCCCATACGCCGTCAACGACGGAGCTTTTGCTGAAGAGGCCAGCAACGTCGCCATTCTCGTCAAAGTCCTGATTGCCAGCGCCGCCTTCGTAGTTGATGTCACCACCTTCGGCGAGGATCGCTTTGGCTTTCTCCCACTCACCGGGCAGGATCACTTCGCCCGGTGCGCTTGAAACTTCGCGCAAGGCTGCTGCAATCGCGCCGCGATCCGTGGATCCGGCTTTCTCGATAGCCAGCGCCATCAGGAAGGTTGCATCGTAGGAGTTGGGTACAAAGGGATCGGAGGCTGGTACATCCGCTGCATCTGCGAGCGCTTTCCATGCTGCGAAAGCAGGTGTGGAATCGTCCGATGCGGAGGTTGTGAAGGTCACATTGGTCATATTCTCTGCGCCGATTTGCTCGATCACTTCGTCGGACAGCATGCCGTCTGCACCGATGAAGTTGCTGAAGGCGGCTGTTTCGAGCGCGTTGCGCATCAGGGTGATGCCGCCGGAGCCGTAATAGGCGAAAAGCGCCAGATTATCAGACGTGGCGCCGAGCGTGGCAACCTCGGAGCGGTAGGAAGCCTTGTTTGGCTCGTGCGCTTCGTTGGCTGTGACCGTGCCGCCAGCGGCTACGAAGGCTTCGGCAAAGACCGCTGCGATCGCTGCGTTGTAATCGTCATTGGCATAGGAGACTGCGATCTCGGTGATGCCGCCCTCAATCGCGAGATTGGCCAAAGCTACACCTTGGTAGGCGTCCGATGCGGCTGCGCGGAACACGAGGTCTGTGCCATCTTCCATGCCGGTGATGGCGGGCGAAGATGCGGAAACAGACAGCGTGACCACGCCAGCCGGGATCGATACGGACTCGGCTTGAGCGATGGTTGCGCCAGAGCATACTGGTCCGATGATCGCAGCAACATTATTGACGTTGATCAGCTTTGTCACCGCATCGACCGCAGCGGTCGGGTCGCAGGCACTGTCAGCGCGGATCACGTTGAACGCTTCGCCGCCAGCGAACATGCCGCCCTGATCGTTGATGTTCTGGGCCGCCAGATCAACGGCTTGCGCCATTGGAGCCACCAGATCGGGGATCGGGCCGGTCATTGCGAGCGGGTTGCCGATATTTACGTCAGCCATGGCGGAACTGGCCATGAGTGCAAGCCCTGTGCTTGCCATGAGTAGTCTTGTCATTTGTCTTACTCCCTTTGAGTTGATCCGCTGTTTAACTGTCCCTTGTGAGGCGACGCGGGTCTCACCTCTGGTATAATCCCGCCGGGATATCTTTGCAAAATCACCTGCATAAGAATTCCGATGAGCATCATGCGCAGGAACCCCGCGCGGGTTTCGAGAATTGTCGTATCGAAGGACGAAAAGGCATAGCCGATAAAATTGATCGAATAGCCTATGAAAAGCTCGGAGGCGGACCAGATCGTCCAGATCAAAAACGCCCCCAGCATCGCGCCACGATTGTTCCCAGATCCGCCCAGGATCAGCATTACCCAAACGAGAAACGTGACTTTCGCCGGATCAAAGGTGTTGGTCGGCTCAATCAGACGCAAATGCTGCGCGAAGAGCGCACCGCCAAATCCCATGATGGCGGCACCGATCACGAAGGCTTCGACGCGCCGCGCGGTGACGTTCTTGCCAGCGGCACGGGCGGCGGATTCGTTTTCGCGGATGGCGGTCATCATCCGGCCCCATGGCGAGACGCGGGCGCGCTCCAGCAGGCGGTAGATGATGTACATGCACAGCAAGATCGTCGCGGCAAAGCAAGGCTGCCACCACCAGTTCGGTAGGCTATCGAAAAACGCCTCCCAGCCTTCGGGCGTGTTGAACCAACTCATCGGCCAGCTCGAGTAGAAGCGTTCTTCCGAAAAATGCTCCCATGTGCGGGGGATTTTGTTGATACCGCGCGGGCCGTTCGTGATTTCGGTTTCGTTCTTGAGGATCAGCTTGATGATCTCTGCGATGCCGATGGTGGCAATGGCGAGGTAATCGGATCGCAGGCGGATACAGATGATCCCAATCAGCGCCGCCACGATAGCGGATGCAACCATTCCAAAGAACATGCCGATGGGCAGCGGTAAGCCCAATCCGCCGTAGTGGAAGGTGCTTTGCGCAGTTGTCAGCAGCGCGTAGGTGTAGGCACCGACAGCGGCGAACCCCACGATGCCGACGTTAAACAGTCCCGCAAAGCCCCATTGGACGTTCAGGCCAAGGGCGAAGATCGCGTAGATGCCGCCGACAGTCAGCAACGACAGGAAGTAGAGGAAGAGGCCGAGATAGGCTTCCATTAGAACGCCCTCCCCTTGAACAGCCCCTGAGGCCGCAGGATCAGCATAATAACCATGATGGAGAAGGCGACGCCGGTTTTATAACCCGGTGAGAGCAGCGGCGCATCACCGATCCACGGGTAGGCGGAAAGCTCTTCGGCAAGGCCGATCACCAGGCCACCGAAAACCGCGCCATAGGGCTTGCCGATGCCGCCCAGAATGGCAGCGGCGAACATGGGCAGCAACATGCGAAAGCCCATGGTGGTTTCGAGAAGCTGGATGTCCATGGCCAGGAACACGCCAGCGGCCACGGCGCAGATGCCACCGATGATCCATGTGGCGCGAATGACTTGATCGACGTCGATGCCGGTGACATGCGCAAGCTCAGGGCTGTCGGAGACGGCGCGCATTGCCTTGCCAATACGGGTGCGGTTGAGGATGTAGCTGAGCACCACAACGAACACGATCGTGCCAGCAAAGATCAGCAGGTGTTTGTTTGGGATGAGGAGCATCGCGCCAATGTCGCCCGTCCAGCCCATGAGGCTTTGGTTGGGTTTGGCGATGCCCGGCACGAAGGTCAGTTGGTTCGGTCCCCAGATCGCTTGCACGGCGCTGCGGATGATCAGCATCATGCCGAAGCTGGCCATAACGACCTTGATCGTGTCGGCATTTCGGAAGGGTTTGTAGAAGAACTTATCGGTCCAGAAGAAAAGGTAGATCACTACAACGCAAGCCGGGATGGCGGCGAGCAGAGGATGGATAGTGATCCCGACGGTTGCCGTGATCACTGCCATGATGGTCCATGTCAGATACGCGCCAATCATCATCAGTTCGCCATGGGCGAAATTGGCGAAACGCAGGATGCCGAAGGTCAGGGTGATGCCGATGGCACCGAGCGCATAGATGCACCCCAGAACGAGGCCGGGGATAAGGTAGAAATTGACGAACTCAAAGCCGAATGCGTCCCACATATCAGTGACCTCCACCCAAAAACATACGGGCGATTTCGCGATCTGCGAGCAGTTCCGCGCCCGTGCCGGTATGGCGGTTTGCGCCATCCACAAGAACATAGCCGCGATCCGCGACGCCCAGCGCTTGCTTGGCGTTTTGCTCAACGATCAGGATCGGCACGCCGGTTGACTTTATTTTCTGAATGGTCGCAAAGATCTCGCCTCGGTATTTTGGCGACAGGCCCGCGGTTGGTTCATCGAGGAGCAGCACTTTGGCATCGACCATCAGTGCTTTGGCCATGGCGACCATCTGGCGCTGACCGCCCGAGAGCGAGCCTGCGGCCTGATTGCGCTTTTCCGACAGGTCGGGAAAGAGGGTAAACATCTCATCGAGGCGCTCTTCGACGCCATCGGGGCGGGTCCATGCGCCCATCTCCAGGTTCTCTTTGACCGAGAGGTTCACGAACACGTTTTTTGTTTGTGGCACGTAAGAGATTCCGAGCCGGACGACCTCGGCGGCGGGGGTGTCGGTGATCTGCGTGCCGTTGAGGCTGACGGTGCCGGAGTTGATGTTGAGAAGGCCCAGGACCGCCTTCATCGCGGTTGACTTGCCTGCGCCATTGGGGCCGATAATGGCGACGATTTCATTGGGATCGACGTAGAGCGAGAGGTCGTGGAGGATTTCCGTCTGGCCGTATCCGGCGTGCAGATTGTCGAGCGACAGGACGCGGGCGCTCATACCACTTCCCCACCGAAATAGGCGTCGATGACGCGCTCGTCGTTGCGGACCTCGTCCATGGTGCCGGTCATCAGAACGGAGCCTTCGGCGAGCACAACGACCTTGCCGCAAAGGCGCGCGATCATGTCCATGTCATGTTCGATGATGCAAAACGTATAGCCGCGATCCTGGTTGAGCGCTTCGATCATCTCGGCCACTTTTCGCATGAGCGTCGGGTTCACACCGGCGCCCGGTTCATCAAGCAGCACAACCTTGCTTTCGTTCATCATCGTGCGGCCGATTTCGAGCAGCTTTTTCTGCCCGCCCGAAAGATTTCCGGCAAGCTCGTCCGTGACGTGGGTCAACCCGAGAAATTCGAGAGTATCGCGGGCCAGCTCGACCACCTCTTGCTCGCGAGCGCGCGTTTTGGCACCTGCAAACCAACTGGACCAGATGCTCTCCCCGGTTTGCGCGGGCGCAGCAACGGCCAGATTTTCAAGCGCGGTCATGCGGGCGTATTCGTGGCTCAGCTGAAAGGTCCGCATCAGGCCTTTGTGGTAAAGAACATCCGTGCGCTGGCCGGTAATGTCCTCGCCCATCAGAGTGACTGTGCCAGCCGAGGGCGGCACTTCACCTGCGATCATGTTGAAAGTGGTGGTCTTGCCCGCGCCATTGGGGCCAATCAATCCGACAATCGCGCCTTTTTCGACGTCGAAATCGACGTTGCGCACAGCTTGCAAACCGCCGAAATTTTTCGCAAGCCCCGACACACCAAGCACGATTTCACTGGCTGCCATGACGCCACACTCCCTGAACCTTCCCCAAGGTGCACATCGTGCGGCGTTAAGCAACAGAAAACAGCATAAAACAGGGGCGAGATAATGGGTGCTCTGGCGTCAAGTCCGGTGTTGTCGGCCGTTAAAATCTGGATTGAGACAGCGTGGGAACCGTCTGCAGATTGTGCATTGGAAGTCCTGATTTGGCGCTTTGCCGAGGGTTTACTCTCAAGCGCTGATCTTTTGGGTTGAAACGGGCGGTGCATCACTTGCGACGTCAGAGAGCCAATCGCAAAGCCGCGCCCAGGAGCGAAGCGGCGGCAAGCACTTTGATGATGCCCCAGTGAAGCTTGAAGGAGAGAAAGCATCCGACGCAGAAAAGGCCTACGGCCAGCCATTCTATGGACGCCAATTCCGGACGCCAGAGGGTGAAGATGCCCCTTTGCTCGCGGGTGACATTTGCGAAAATCACATGCAGGGCGAACCAGATCGACAGGTTGAGAATGACGCCGACGACGGCGGCTGTGATAGCTTTGAGCGCGCTATTCAGTCGGGGCTGAGCCGAAAGCCAGTCGATGTATGGCGCGCCGGTGAATATCCACAAAAAGCACGGTACGAACGTGACCCAGAGCGTGACGAGAGCTGCGAACAACCCCAGCAGAAGCCCGCCTTGGTTGAAGCCTGCGATGAAGCCGACGAATTGTGTGACGAGGATCAGAGGGCCTGGGGTTGTTTCGGCGAGACCGAGCGCGTCGACCATTTCACCAGCCGTGAGCCAGCCGAACTGTACCACGACATCCTGCGCCATATAGGCGAGTACCGCGTAGGCGCCGCCAAAGGTGACGACGGCAAGCGTTGAGAAAAACTGCCCCAGATCGATGATAAGATCGGGTGCGCCAATAACGGCGAGGCCTGCGAGGGGGAGCAGCCAGATGACGGTCCATATGGCGATGGTCTTGATGGTTTTGGGTTTTGTGGCGGGTGTCGAGGACGCCTGCGGGATGTCTTGTGCGTTTGTGCTGAAAAGCCAGCCGAAGAGACCGGCGGCCAGGACAATGAGTGGGTATGGGAAGGACAAAAAGAAAATTCCGACAAAGGCCGCGGCTGCAATAATCCAATGCAGGCGGGCTGAGAGGGCTTTTTTGCCAACGCGCAGCAATGCCTCAACCACGATGACGAGGACGGCCGCTTTGATGCCGTAAAACAGCGCCTCAACCAGAGGCACATTGCCGTAACTGCTGTAGAGTATCGCAAGCGCCATGATCACGGCGGCACCGGGCAGGACGAACAAAAATCCGGCAATCAGGCCGCCGATGGTGCCATGCAAGCGCCACCCCGCGTAGGTTGCAAGTTGCATGGCTTCGGGGCCGGGCAGGAGCATGCAGAAGCTGAGCGCGTTCAGGAATTGCTGCTCAGAGAGCCAACTGCGATCCTCGACGATTTCCTTGTGCATGAGCGCGATTTGCGCAGCGGGACCTCCGAAGGACAGAACACCAATGCGCCACCAGATGCGGGTGGCCTCGCTGAGCGAAGGTGTAGCGTGGTCTGCGGCGTTGATTGTCATGATTTCAGTTCTGTCATCGGCCAATCGTGCCCCTCATCGGTGGCATCCCGCGCCCAGCGGTAAAAGGCGTCATAGAGGAGCATGCCGGCCTCTAGCTGCTCCAGATCATCTCGATACATGCGCGACAGGCCCAAGGAGGCGGCGAGCAATCCCGCTGCTTCGGGCGCGAGGTCGTGCGCGTTGGTGTCCGCGCCGCGCACGATGCGGGCGAGCTTTGCGAGGGCGTCATTGCCAATGCCGAACTCGTCAATCATCGTGTCAAAGCTGCATTTCTCGCCGCGATGGCTCCAGAATACACCTTCGATATCGAAAGGGGTTGCCGCAAAGCGTTCGGCGACTTTGGTCACTTGCGAGGGAGCGACGAAGAGGAATTGCGCTTTTGGATCGATGAAGCGGCGGATAAGCCATGGGCAAGCGATCCGGTCGATTTTGGGCCGATGGCGCGCCACCCAAAGTGTATGCCCTGCGGGTGTCAGCGGCGGGAGTTTTCGCGCATCCATCATTGCAAATCCGGCATCGCGCCAAGCAAAATGTCCGCCTTCAAGAACTTCTGCCTGCACGCCGCAATTGCGCAGCATTGCGGCAGCGCCTTGACTGATTTTCAGTCCCCTTTGGCAATAGGTAATGGCGGACTTGCCGCTCAGCCCTTCTGAAAGATCGGTGATCGTCGCGAAAGGATGGCGGATTGCGCCGGGGATGAGCCGCGGATCTTCGTCAACATCCTCATCGATGCGCACATCCAGAAGAACAGGACAGTCCGGCGTGCCGATAAGGCGGGCCAAGGTATTGACGGAAATTTCGTTATACGACGCCATGAAGCATCCCCCATAAAGGTCAAAACTGGAAGGATGCAAGATTTGACTGGCGTCTCACGAGGTGCTTGCGGACCCCTGAATGTCATTTTGTAGGCGGGGGTGGGCAGGTTGTCAATTTTTGACGTGCCCGCCTCGACGAGTGAGACTTGACCGGGATCGATGGGATTTGGGCGTCGGTGAGAAAGAGAGTTCCGCCCTCACAGGAACTGGAGCGTGGCAATGATCGATGCAAACATCCTCTTAGGGGACGCTATGACAGGATTTCACGGATCAGCGTGCTGTCAGGTTCGGCCAGTCCGGTGATGACCGAGAAATGGTCGGTACCTTGATCATAGATCGTGCGGATATCCGTGCCTTTTCCCGCCCAACGCTCGGCCAGCATCCGCGATTGGCGCAAAAACTCCGGGCGTTCCTGATCGCCAACGACGATGCTGACGGGAATGCCTTGGACCGGGTCAAGATCAACCGGGCTTTCGCGCGCGGCCTCTGCTGCTGTCAGGCCAAGTGTGTCGTTCATCTTGGTTGCCAGAAGCGGAGGCAAATGATGCACGCCGCTGATCGAGACTACCCGCGCAATACGCGATGTGAGCGTATCGTCCAGAACGCCTTCGCAGATCATACGGCTCACCAAATGACCGCCTGCAGAGTGACCGACAAGCACGAGCGGCCCTTTTTGCACTTCGGCAATGCGGCCGACTGCGCGGGCAATCGCATCGGTGATCTGCGAGATACCTGCGTCCGGCGCGAGCGGATAGCTGGGCATGGCAACGGACCAGTTATGGCCAAGCGCGCCAGTTGCCAGATGCGACCAATAGGATTTGTCGAATTTATGCCAATACCCGCCATGTACAAAAACCATCGTCCCTTTTGCCGGCCCGATGGGGGTGAACAGATCGAAAATTTCCCGCTCCGTCGGCCCGTAGATCAGATTGGTTCCGGCCTGTGTTGCCGTCGTCATCGTTTTGCGAAATCCTATGGCCGCCTCCGCCCATTGGTCGGGCAAAAGTTCCACCCCGGCGGTGTAGCCGGCATTGTCAAACGCATCGTCCCAGTCAATCCCATTCATGCGCGTTTTCCTTCATGAACATTGGGCCGCCCCGCCATCTGGGAAAGCCATAGCCGTTGACCATAACCACATCAATCGCCTCGGGCGATGCCGCAATCCCCTCGCGCAGGATCGCCGCGCCCTGATCTTGCATAATGCGCAGGATGCGGGACATGATCTGGCGCTTGGTGATGGAGTTGCGGGTGATACCGGCTTTGACGGAGGCGGCTTCGATGATGCCTGTGACGCTATCGTCGATCCGGCCCTTGGGATCATCGGAGTAATCGTACCAGCCGCGCCCTGCCTTGCGACCAAAGCGCCCCTGCGCACACAGATCGTCGGCAATGCGCACATAACGCTCGTTTGGGTCGCGAGTGGCGGCCTGACGTTTGCGCATCGCCCAGGCGATATCGAGACCTGCCAAATCCTGCATTTGAAAGACGCCCATCGGAAAGCCAAATTCGCGCATGGCTGCGTCAATCTCATGAGGCAACGCGCCGTCTTCGAGCATGTAGTCGGCCTCACGCCGGTAGGCGGACATGATGCGGTTGCCAATGAACCCGTCGCACACGCCTGCGGGCACTGCGATTTTGCCCAAGCGTTTGGCAAGCGTCAGTCCGGTTGCGATTGCCGTGGGAGATGCGGCTTTGGGTGTGATAACTTCGAGCAGTTTCATCACATGGGCGGGCGAGAAGAAATGCAGGCCGATGACACGCTCAGGGCGGGCGGTTGGTGCCGCGAGCAGGTTGATGTCGAGATAGGAGGTGTTGCTGGCAAGGATGGTATCGGGGCGGGTCGCTTGATCGAGTTCCGCGAAAACGGCGCGTTTGGCGTCCATGTCTTCGAACACCGCTTCAATGACGAGATCGGCTTGCGCCAAGTCGGCGTAGCTCGTGGATGTGGCGAAGCGCATTTGGGTTTGAGCGCGCTCGTTTTTGTCAAGCTTTCCGCGCTTTTCCGCGCCATCGAGGATTGAGGCGATGCGGGCGGCTCCGGCATCTGCGGCATCTTGGTCCTGCTCGATCATCACAACATCCAAGCCGGCCAGCAGGCAAGCGGCGGAAATGCCGGAGCCCATGGTGCCGCCGCCAATTACGCCGATGGTGGAGAGCTTGGCAGGGGTGACGTCTTTGATCCCCGGGATTTGACGGCTGACAGCGCGTTCGGCGAAGAATATGTGGCGCAAGGCGAGGGATTGCGGGTCAGATTTTAGTTTGGTGAAACTTTCGCGTTCCAGCGCGAGGGCTTCGCGGCCATCAAGCGTCAGCGCAGTGTCCACGGCGCGGGCTGCGGCGGCGATGGCGTTCTGCCCCCCTGCCCGCTCGATCACGCGCGCGCGCGCAGCGGCGAAAGCGGCATCTGGTTTGGGCGGATTGCGGTGAAGCAAAGGGGCCGGAGCGGGATAATCGATCACGGATTGCGCGAAGGCCTCCAGCGGCGCGCCGAGGTCATCAACCGCCGCATCAACGAGGCCGATGTCATGCGCTTTGGTTGCATTGATGGGCTTACCGCTGGTGATCAGCGTCATCGCCTCAACCGGGTCGATCAGGCGCGGCAGGCGGACGGTGCCGCCAGCGCCGGGAATGATGCCCAGATTGACCTCCGGCAGGCCCATTTTCGCGTCTTTGTGCGCGACGCGATATGCGCAGGCCAGACACAGCTCCAACCCGCCGCCAAGCGCGGTGCCGTGGATGGCGGCGAGCCATGGGACGTCTGAAGCCTCAATCGCATCGCAAACATCGGGTAAATGCGGCGCTTGGGCCGGTTTACCGAACTCGCGTATATCCGCGCCCGCAACGAACGTGCGACCGGCGCAGGTCAGAATTGCAAGCTTTGCTCCGGAGCGTTCGATTTTAGCTACCGCCTCTCGCAGTCCCAGACGCACTGCGTGACCTGCGGCGTTCACTGGCGGATTATCGATGACGACGCGGGCAATCTTGCCATCAATTTGCGTGGAAACGCTCATGTGCAATTCTCTCAAGACGCGGACTTTGTCTTTCGCCGCATAGTGGCAATGCTGACGTCACAAGTGGCATAGATCAAACGAAAAACGCCGCCAGATTTTTTGATCCGGCGGCGTGAATTTTCGACGATTTGCGCGTGGTTAGTAAACGCCACCCTTATCGACGCGCTTGGCGAATTCTGTCTCGCCGCCTGAGGCCAGAATACGCGCTTGGGAGACCCATTCATCGCGGGTGACGCGGCCCTTGAAGCCTTCCAGATTTTCGTCAACCCACGCCACTTCGGAGGCATTCCATCCGGCGATCTGGTCGAAATGGTAATATCCGAGTGTGTTCAGGAGTTTTTCCATTTTCGCCCCGACGCCCTTGATCATCTTGAGATCATCGGACCCGCCGGGACGCGGTTTGCTGAGCCCCTCTGGCTTGGTCCGCTCGCCGGCGAAGGTCGATGCGGGCGCTTCGGCCAGACCGCTTGCGGCCATGAGGGGCGCTGCGCTTGCTGTAACATTCGCGCGTGATGCGTCTAGATCGGCCTCAAGCTGCGTGGATTTCGAGCGGCAGGCGCGCAGATCGGATTCGAGCCGTGAATTGGCGGTTGCTGCGGCGGACAATTCACCCTTCATCCGGTCGCGATCAGAGCGGAGACGCTCGTATTCGGACGTGTCAACGCCCGACCGGCGCCCCCAGATCAGCCAACCGAGGATGAAACCAAGGGCAAGTGCGCATAGCAGATAGAGCGCCATTTGGGTAAAGAGGTAAGACATTTTTCGTGTTCCTGTTGTTGGGCTCTCTCAAGCCAAATTTTGTTTTACTGGAGCGACCATTCGAAGGAGATGCGGCGGTTTTGCGCCTGTCCTTCGGGTGTCTCATTGTCGGCAATCGGTTGGGTTTCCCCAAAGCCGACGGCAACGAGGCTTTTGTCGAAAACGCCGCGCGCGATCATAAAATCGCGTACCGCATTTGCCCGACGCTCACTGAGTTCCTGATTAAACTCAGCATCCCCTATGTTGTCGGTGTGCCCTGCGATCTTGACTGAGACCCCTGCATCGACACATGCCAGAGCAATGCCGGAAATACGTTCCAGAAGTGGACGCGAACCGTCCACGACACGTGCTGTGTTGGATATGAAATTGATCGGGCTTTCCGCCAGCAGCGTGCGCGCGGCATCGTTACACTGAGCGATGGTCTCGACAGTCGCCTGCGGTGCCGGACGGGATTTGAGCGCATCAATCTCGTTAGAAAGGGATGCGACATCGCTATTCAGCCCGTCGATTTCAGAACTTTTTGCCTCCAGCATCGCCAGCGCATCATCCCGCTCTGTCTCCAGCACTTTGCTTGAAGCGAGCAGATCGTCAATGCGCGTGGCTTGCGCCGAAGTGGTGACGTTCAGGTCATTGTTCGCACCGGCAAGCTCTTCGTTTGCTGCCACCAACTTGTCGTTTGTGGCGGACATGGCATCAATTTGCGACTGTGCCTGCGCATTTTGCGAGGTGAGGGTCGTTGCGTCCGCTTCGATCGTCGCGCGGGCGGCGAGAAGCTCGTCCCGTTCGAAGGTCAGATCCTCAATGCGCTGCGACTGTTCGGCATTGCTGGCCTGAAACGCTGCGATTTGCGTTTGCTGCTCTTCGTTCACACCCGTGGCTGTTTCAAGCTGCGCGCGCAATTCCTGCTCGCCGACACCGATATCCTGATTGGCATCTTCGAGTTCTGCGATGCGCGCGTTCAGTCCGGAGATGCGATCAATATACGCGATTTCAGCTGTCAGCGCTTCGTCCTGGCGGGCCTGAAGGCTGGCATTGCTACTGGTGAGCGACATTTGCAGATCGTTCACCTCGCTGGTACGCTGATCTTTAGCGGTGGCCAGTTGGGTGGTCAGAAGAGCCAGTTGCGCATCACGCTCGCTCAGCCCGTTTTCGGCGGCATTGGCGCGGTCAGTGATCGCGGCAATATCTTGCTGCGCTGCGCCGAGTTGCTCTTCCAAGCGCGAGACATCGTTTGTGCGCGCTTCGAGCTGCCCAGTAAGGTCAGTGATCTGCGAGAGCAGATCATCGCTTGCGTCGGGTTGTGCCACGAAGTTCTGCATCCCTGCCTGAGCTGATGTGAACGCATTGATCGTATTGAAACCGTCCTCGCTAGCGCTCGTCCCGGAGATAGAGCTGCCAGCGGCGGAGAGCGAAAACTGGCCGTCGCTGAGATTGGACAGTTGCGCGACCCCAAGACCGGCGGAGCTGATCCACGCGATGTCCTCGCCGGAGACTTCGAGATTGGAGTTCACTGCGCTCGCGCCAGTCTCTTGTGCAGCGGCAATGAGTTCCATCTTCGCATCTTCGCTGGGAACTGTTCCGAAAAGATTGATCACATCACCTGTGCGGGTAGCACGAAAATATGTCGCCCCCCCTGTGGCCTGTTTCATCATCAGCCCGTCAATCGGGCCAAGCGCGCCGTGGGTTTCGTTTGCGGCGGTCAGGTACGCGTCGCGCTGCGCTTCATCGGCGATAAGGCCGCGCAGATTGACGTGCCGCCCGTCGACATCAACGGCTATATCCGCAGCACCTTGCGCCTCGAGCGCAGCCATTGTTCGTTCGGTGATATCCTGTTCAATTTCGGGTGCTTTGAAGCGGAAGGCCGAATAGAACATGAGTGCTGTTACAACAAGCCAGCACAAGATCAAAAAACCACGCATATTACTCTCCGTTGGATCTCTTTTGCGGCACTATAGCAAAACTCTTGAGATGTGCGAGCCAATAGTCGCCTGTTTGCACTATTGACGCCTCTCTTCACAGTATTCGTGCCAATTTGGGACGGTTTGCCGTGTTTCGCGCAGAAGGATTTTGCGGGCAAAAAAAATCGTGATGCAAGGCCACAGAGATTGGTTTGGTAATCTTTTGTTAGCTAATTTACGAATATACAAAAGGTGCCCCATGTACCGGGGCCTGCTTGCAAATTCAGACTCGCTGTCTGACCTTCGCGTCCTTCCTGATCCCTCAGGGAGGACGCTTTAGATTCAAGGGCTTAGCTCGCCTCAGCTGGTGTTAATCACAGCGCCCGGATTCATGATATTACACGGATCAAGCGCCTGTTTTATCAGTCGCATCGCCGACAGTTTTCCAGCATCACCATAGCGTTCCAGATCACCAATTTTCAGGCGGCCGACACCATGCTCTGCGCTGAACGATCCGTCAAATTCCCAGACAAGATCATGGATCAAACGCGTTATTTGCGACTTGTGCTCACTATAGTCTGATTTCTTTGCGCCTTTGGGCGGGTAGACGTTGTAGTGCAGGTTGCCGTCGCCCAGATGGCCGAAGCAATTTATCCTCAGATCCGAGTTGAACTTTGCGATTTTTTCGGCGGCTGCATCAATGAAACGCGGCACGTCGCTGATGGGTACGGAAATGTCATGCGAGGCGATGGCGCCGACCAGACGGTTTGCCTCCGGGATGGTCTCGCGCATGCTCCAAATGGTTCGCGCTTGGGTCAGGGATTGGGCGACAAAACCGTCCTGCACCAGCCCATCCTCGGACCAATCCGCCAGCGCGGCATCGAACCGGTCTTGCAAGTTGGCCCCTTTTCCGGCGCCCAACTCGACGATGACATGCCAGGGCGCCTGCGAGATTGGTGGGAGGACGTGTTGGGGCATGGTTTCTTCGATGAAGCGGACGCCTTCGCGGTTGATGAGTTCAAAAGCGGAGACACTGTCGCCAAATTGGTTTTGTGCCCCCCGAAGCACCGACAGCGCCGCGCTTGGCGATGCGACCTCAAGCAGAGCGGTCGTCGTCTGCGCTGGCTTTTCGGCAAGTGCAAACGACGCTGCAGTGATCAGACCAAGCGTGCCTTCTGCGCCAATCAAAAGGTGGCGAAGATCATATCCGGTGTTGTCTTTTCGCAGGGTTTTCAGATCGCTCAGCACCTCGCCATTGGGCAGCACCGCTTCAATTCCCAGCGTGAAGGCCCGGGTATTGCCATAGCGGACCACGTTCAACCCGCCAGCGTTTGTCGACGTAAACCCGCCCACGCGGCATGATCCTTCGGAAGCAAGCGAGAGTGGGAAGATCAGGTCGTGCTCGGCCACGGCAGCGTGCAATTCCGCGAGAATGACGCCCGCTTCGGCGGTGACGGAGCGGTCTTCGACATCGAGTTTTCGGATGGCTCTCATACGTTCCATCGACACCAGTATCACCGCGCGATCGGCGATATTGACCTGCCCGCCCACGAGGCCTGTGCCGCCGGAATATGGGATGAGACCGATTTTCTCATCCCGGCAATACGCGACCAGCTTTTGGGCATCGCCTGTGCTTCGCGGTTTGGCAAGAGCCAGTGCGTTGCCGTGATAGAAACCACGCGGCTCTTCAAGATATCGCGGCTCCATCGTCGCGAGCATATCGGGCAAACTGGTTTCGAGTTTTTGTTTCAGTGCCCTGTGGCTGTCTTCGTTCATCCGCCGCTCCGCATTCAACGCGCGCAAGAGGTAGCGCTGGAGCGCATCAGGCTCAAGCGCACATGGCTACTTGATGCCATTTGGCTGGAGGATCACGATTTTGGGGCGGCGCGGAAGATCGCGCAAGGTGACGGTGAGCGAATTACCCTCCGGGCGCTCAACATCGAACTCATCGCTCATCTGGCTGGTGAAATAGTTAAGCGAGCCATCGCCCCACCAGTGCATCGGCAGCACAATGGAGGCTTTTGCCCGCTTGAGGATCCGGATCATCGTTCCGACATCCACCGTGCGTCCGCCATCGACCGGCGCCATCACCACATCAAGCCGGCCGATCATGGCGTATTGCTCATCCGATGGCTCGTGATGCAGGTGGCCCAAGTGACCGATGCACAGGCCACCTGCCTCGAACACGAAGATTGAATTGTCGTTCTCAATACGCCCGCCCAATCCGTCTCGAATATCGGTGGTGACATTGCGGATCACCACGTCTTCGAGATCGACATAGTGATCGGCGGGCTTGCCGTCTGTGACCCAGCCTTTGAGCACATGCTTAATCGCAGGGTCGGGAAAGGCTGTCCAATGGGTGTCATGCGCGTGGTTCATTGTCACAACATCGGGAATGCGATCTGTTCCGACGTGGCCTGTGTAATCGGTAGCGATCATGTGATCACCGGGCGTTTCGATCACGAATGTCGAATGGCCAACAAAGTGAAAGCGCACCTCTTCGGACGAGAGTTCGGGATACGAACCAAGGGCGGCATATTGCACACCGCTGACATTTTGTGACAGAGCGATGCAGTGGCTTGGGATACGCTCGGCCTGAGCGGAGGTGGCGAGCATGGCAAACGCGGCGGCTATGGCGAGAAAACGCATGAGAACTCCTCCCGTATTTCAGCTTCATGATAGCGTGAAATCAGGGATTGTCACTTACTCAGCGTCGCTACGCCCCCGCCGATCACTGCGCAGGTTTGCATAGAGCACATGGGTGCGCCATCGGCCGGCGATTTGCAGGTAGGCCTGAGCTACCCCTTCATACTTGAAACCGCAGGTCTCCAGTAAGCCACGCGATGCGGCATTTTTGGGCAGGCATGCAGCTTCGATGCGCGACAGGTCAAGCTCGGTAAAGCCGTAATCGACAATCGCGCGCACCGCTTCGCTCATATACCCCTTACGAGCGTATTCCTCACCAATCCAATAGCCCAGATTTGCCATCTGCGCAGGTCCGCGACGGATATTGTCGAGCGTGGCCGCCCCCAAAAATTGACCCTGATGCGTGAAGAGAAAAAGCGGCAGGGATCGCCCGTCGCGGGTCGAGCGGCTCGACCAGTAGACGCGCTGGCGAAACGACTGTTTGCTCAAATGATCCGGGCCGCGGTTCGGCTCCCACGGGGCGAGGAATGCTGCGCCATTTTGCCGGACATTGCGCCAACCGGCATAGTCGGACAGCTTGGGCAGTCGCAGGATCATGCGCTCGGTCTCGATGCGAATGTTCGGGCGCGAAAAGAGCATGGCTTGGGGGTCTACCCGTTCAGCCGCGCGCCAAGATGCGCCGCATCGGGGGCTTTTGCCACGGGGCCGTAGAGCGCAAGCGCAGGCGCGCCGTTGCAGAGTTTGTGTGCATAGGCTCGGGTCTGTTCGACGTCGATTGCGTCGATTTTCGCGACAACCTCTTCAAGATCGGGAACACGGTTCCAGATGGCGATCATGCGCGCCAAACGCTCGCACCGCGAGGCGGGGCTTTCGAGGCCCATAAGCAAACCGGCTTTCATCTGTACAGCGGCACGGGTGACTTCCTGCGCGGAAATATTATCGCTGGCGCGGCGCAATTCGTCGATAGCGACTTCAGCAAGTTCGGCAATCGTATCGCCGCTCGTGCCTGCGTAGATGGTAAACATACCGCTGTCGGCAAATGCGCTGGCTTGAGCGAAGATTGTATAGCAGAGGCCCCGTTTTTCGCGAATTTCCTGAAAAAGCCGCGAGGACATGCCGCCACCCATAATCGAGGAGTGAACCTGCCCGACATAGAGATCGTCGTCCGCAAAGGACGGGGACGGCAGAGCCAGAGCAAAATGCGCCTGCTCCAGATCACGTTCAACACGGTGCTCGCCGCCTGCGATTTTAGCAGGTGGCGCGCTTGGCATCTCGTGGGTTGCGAGCCCGCCGAAGATTGCCTCCGCCGCCGCCACGATTGCATCATGGTCCACAGCACCCGCTGCGGACAGGATCATGTTACCGGGGCGATAGTTGGCGTTAACGAACTCTTGAAAATCGGTTTTGTGGAAAGCGCGCACACGTTCGGCAGAGCCAAGGATCGGGCGGCCCATGGGTTGATCGGGGAAAGCCGTTTCCTGCAACCAGTCGAAAATGATATCGTCTGGCGTATCGAGCGTTTGGCCAATTTCCTGCAAGATGACACCGCGCTCGGTTTCGATCTCGCGCGCATCAAAGAGCGGGTTGAGCACGATATCGGAAATCACATCGAGGGCGAGCGGGACGTCGTTTTCGAGAACGCGCACGTAGTAGGCGGTCATCTCACGCGACGTATAGGCGTTGATATACCCGCCAACATCCTCAATCTCTTCGGCGATTTGCAGAGCGGTCCGGCGCGTGGTGCCTTTGAACGCCATATGTTCGAGAAAATGCGCGATGCCGTTCTGATCGGCCCGTTCGTGGCGGCACCCGGCAGTGACCCAGATGCCGAGCGATGCGGATTTGAGGCCGGGCATGTTTTCCGTAACGATGCGAAAGCCGTTGGGCAGGGTGCGGGTGCGTACATTCATTTTGTGCGCGCCGATATGATGTGGGATTTGATCGCCTCAAGGTCATCGGGAAGGCGGGTAAATCGTTCTTCTCGCTCGAATAAATCGGCCATATGCGCAGGCAATGCTGGCTCGCGGCCTGTTGCCTCGCGCACTGCATCGGGAAATTTCGCGGCATGGGCGGTGGCCAGAGTGATCATCGGAATGGCCGGATCGCCGCGCAGCGCATCGGCGACATGGAGGCCGACGGCGGTATGCGGGCAAAAGCTGCGACCGGTTGTATTGGCATAGCGCGTGATTGTCGCAAGCGTTTCCGCCTCGCTCGCGCGACCAGAGGCGAAATTATCGGACATACGGTTTTGCATGCCCTGCGGTAGATCGAACCCGCCGTTGTCGCGCAAATCATCCATCATTTGCCGCACCGGCGCAGGATCGCGCTCGACCATATCGAACAGGAGCCGCTCGAAATTGGAACTGACCTGGATGTCCATCGACGGGGAGATCGACGGGGTGACCCCGCCCTTGTGGTGATCGCCCGCATCGAAGGTACGGTGCAGGATGTCGTTTTGATTGGTGGCCACGATCAAGCGATCGATCGGCAGACCCATTTGCCCTGCCACATAGCCTGCGAAGATATCGCCGAAATTTCCCGTCGGTACAGTAAAGGCGACGGGGCGCTGGGGCGCACCGAGCGAGAGGGCGGAAGTGAAGTAATACACAACTTGCGCCATGACGCGCGCCCAGTTGATCGAATTTACGCCCGCCAGATGCGTGCTGTCGCGAAAGGCGTGATCGTTGAACATGTCCTTGAGCCGCGCCTGACACGCATCAAAATCACCATCAATGGCGAGCGCGTGAACGTTGGCCTCTGCCGCTGTGGTCATCTGGCGACGCTGCACGTCCGAGACGCGGCCGTGGGGATACATGATAAAAACATCGACATTCTCAAGCCCGCGAAATGCCTCAATCGCTGCGGATCCGGTATCGCCAGAGGTTGCGCCGACGATGGTCAGGCGCTTGCCCTGACGTTTGAGACTGGCCTCAAACATCTGGCCGATCAGCTGCATGGCGACGTCTTTGAAGGCGAGTGTCGGGCCGT
This sequence comes from uncultured Rhodobacterales bacterium, assembly GCA_964425135.1. Taxonomy (GTDB): domain Bacteria; phylum Pseudomonadota; class Alphaproteobacteria; order Rhodobacterales; family Rhodobacteraceae; genus CAYLLD01. Next base: position 18,794 of record CAYRKW010000018.1, on the reverse strand, counting down.
GGTAAAGCTCCAGCAGGAAGTCGTTCGCGCCAAGCTGGCTGATCGGGCAAATGGCAGCGTGGCGAAAGCTGGCGTAGGCGCCGTCGATGATTGCCTCAAACTCGATCGGCGTGAATGTATCGCCGATGAAGGGCAGCATCACCTGATGCGCTATCTCCTGATAGGATTTGCCGATCATCGACGGGATTTCGAGCGACACATCCGGCCAGCTTTGCGGCACATAGAGGCCGCCATCGCGGGCCAGCCCGCTCATCATCGCATCTTCGAAATTCAATTCGGGCGCTTGGCCGCGGGTGGAGATGTAGTGCATCAGTAAAGTTCGTTCGTTTTGCTTTGCGCTTGTTTGATCCGATAGAGCAAAAACGCGGTCATACCAATCCAAATCGCCATCAGGGAAAACCATGTGATCGCATATTCGAGGTGATCGTTGGTGAGCCTTGCGGTCACAGGCTGTGGGGTTTCGGGGCGTTCGGGGGTGAGTGCGCGCGCTGCAATCATGATCGGCTCGGTCGAGAGTGCGGCGGACATTTTTTCGACATCGCGGGCAAACCAGATGTTCCGCTCCAGATTGGGGTCGGGGATGTAGCTGTCGGTCTCGTTGGGCCAGATGAGATTGCCGATGACCTGATGCGCTGATGCGGGGCGCGGGGTGGATTTCTCGGCCTCACGAATGAAACCAAGATCGATCAGGATATCGCGCCCGTCTGAGGTCTCGAAGGCGCGGATGATGCGAAATCCAGGGCCTGTGCCCTTGATGCTGGTCAGGTAATGCACCTCGGGTCCTTTGAGCGTCCCATCGACCATCACAGCGCGATAAACATCGTCGCTCTGGCGCGGGGTTTGCGGCAAGCGGACGGGTTCTGCGTCGATCTTGGCTTCGATCTGCGCGATCAGATCGTTCTTCCACGCAAGGCGCTTGATCTGCCAGACGCCCAGACTGCACAGGATTGCTGCCCCGACCAGGCCGAACAGGATGGGAACGATCATATTGCGCGTCATCTTAGCAGTATTCACCCTGTTGAAACGAAGAGCGCGCGGGTTGTGACCCGCGCGATCTCAAATCGACACTTCCGTTTGAACTTCGGTCAATCAGCCGCCCCAGATGTAAATCGCGGCGAAGAGGAACAGCCAGACCACATCCACAAAGTGCCAGTACCAAGCTGCCGCTTCGAAGCCGATGTGACGCTCGGGCGTGAAGTGGCCTTTCAGCACGCGCAGCAGGCAGACGAAGAGGAAGATCGTACCGACGATGACGTGGAAGCCGTGAAAGCCCGTCGCCATGAAGAAGTTGGCACCGTAGATATTACCTGCGAAGCCAAAGGCCGCGTGGCTATATTCATAGGCTTGCAGCACGGTGAAGATCACCCCCAGAACAATGGCACCGATGAGACCCCAGCGAACTTGATCGCGGTCGTTTTCATGCACGAGCGCGTGGTGTGCCCATGTTGCAAAACACCCTGAGAGCAGCAGGATAAGCGTGTTGATCAGTGGCAGGTGCCATGGATCGAACGTCTCAATCCCAGCGGGCGGCCAAACGCCATCGACGGCGGGCGAGTTCGGCCCCATGGGGTAGATGGCGTGCTTAAAAAAGCTCCAAAACCACGCTACGAAGAACATGATCTCGGACATGATGAACATGATGAAGCCGTAGCGCAGACCGATCACGACGACAGGCGTATGATCGCCGACATGCGCTTCCTCGATCACTTCAGACCACCATGAGAACATGACGTAGAGGACCAGCGCAAATCCCATGAGGAACACGAAGGGTTGGTTGTTCTCGACGTTTGGTGAAATCCACAGGACCCCTCCAAACAGCATGACGAACGCGCCCACCGCCCCGAGGAAGGGCCAGATTGAGGGGTTTAGAATGTGATAGTCGTGGTTCTTTTCATGCGCCATGTTCATCGTCCTTGGCTTGGTCGGATATTAATTCTCGATGGGTGTCTGGGTAGTCGAATTCGGGCCGAGTGTCACGTCCTGATTGGGCAGTTCGGTTTCATGGAACGTGTACGACAAGGTGATTGATTTTGCGTGTTTCGCCTCCGGATCATTGAGGATCTCCGGATCAACATAAAAGGTCACTGGCATGTCCACGCTTTGCCCCGGCTCCAGCACTTGTTGTTCGAAGCAAAAGCAGTCGATTTTGGTGAAGTAAGCGCCGGCGGAATAGGGGAAAACGTTGAAGTTTGCCGTGCCGGCAACGGGCATATCGGAAGGGTTTGAGGCTTCATAGAAGGCCAGACCGGTCTCGCCGATTTTGATCTCGATCTCGCGGTCAACGGGCTTGAAGTCCCACGGCATTCCGCGCGCGAGAGAGGCATCGAAGCGGATCTTGATGGTTTGGTCGAGAATTACATCTGACCCGGCGTTTGCGACATCGGGCGTTCCGCCATATCCGGTAACGCGGCAGAACCAGTCATAGAGCGGCACTGCCGCAAAGCTGAGACCGAGCATGAAGGCGACCATGCCCAACAGGCGAAACGCGATACGTTTGTCAGAAGTGGGTTTGATCTGCTCGCTCATTCGCTCACCACGGTTGGGGTAATGCCAGGCACGCGCTCGGTGCCGCGATAATTGGTGCCTTGCGCCAGTTTCACGACCGTGACAGCGAAGACCAGAACGACAAATCCGCCCAACAGAAGGCCAACCGAAAAATTGCGGCCCTTGCGCTTTTGGTGGATATCTTTGTCCTGTGTCACAGGATTGCCAGCGTTGAGGTTGAGAGGCCAAATGCAGCTGCAATGCGCTCAACAAGCAAGGCGGTGAACACTACGAAGAGATAAGAAATCGAGAACACAAAGTAGCGTTTTTCATATTTGTAGTTTTCAGCCTCAGCGGTGGCCTCGCTCCGGCGCATGATGATGTAGCCGCGATAGGCGAATATTGCGCTCATCACTCCAGCAACGCTCATGTAGATGTAACCGCCGACGCTGGTCAGGCCTAAGGCTACCGCGCTGACCGCCAAGATAAGGGCGTAGACGAAAATCAGTTTGCGCGTGTGCGCGCGGCCTTTGGCCACGGTCATCATCGGCACACCTGCGTTGTGGTAATCCTCTTTCATGAAGAGTGCGAGCGCCCAGAAATGGGGCGGTGTCCACATGAAAATTACGGTGAACATCAGGATCGCTTCGATTCCGATATTGCCCGTGGCGACGACCCAGCCGATCATTGGAGGAAATGCACCAGCGGCACCGCCGATCACGATATTCTGCGGCGTGGAGCGCTTGAGCCACATCGAATAGATGACCGCATAGAAAAAGATAGTGAAGGCAAGAAGCCCAGCTGCGAGCATGTTTGCGACAAGCGCCAGCATGACGACCGACAAAACAGAAAGCCACAGACCGATCAAAAGCGCATCATTGCCGGTCACGCGGCCAGACGGGATCGGGCGCGACTGGGTGCGTTTCATCACCGCATCGATATCTGCATCCCACCACATGTTGAGCGCCCCAGACGCCCCTGCCCCGACCGCGATAAAGAGGATCGCGGCAAAGGCAATCACGGGATGGACCGTAACCGGCGCAACCAGCAAGCCGACCGCCGCGGTGAAGATCACCAACGACATCACGCGAGGCTTGAGCAAAGCGAAGAGATCGCCAAACTCAGCGTAGCGCGGCTCGCTTTGTTGTTCTGTTATGCCAATGTCGGTCATGGGGTCGATGCTACTGCGCAGAGGCCACATCGACACCGGGCAGTGTCAGCGGATCGCCGGCGTATTCTTCGACCGCACCTTCGAGCCAGGCGTTGTACTTCTCTTCGCTGACGACTTTAACCGTGATCGGCATGTAGGAATGGTCCTTGCCGCACAGTTCGGAGCATTGGCCGAAATAAACACCTTCACGCTCGGCCTTGAACCAAAGCTCTGCCAAACGACCCGGCACCGCATCCTGCTTCACACCGAATGACGGGATGGTCCAGGCGTGGATCACGTCAGAGCCGGTGATTTGCATCACGACGGTTTTGTTAACCGGGATCACGATGGCGGTGTCGGTTGCGAGAAGAAACTCGTCGTCCGCGTAACCTGCATCGGCCAATTCGTCCCGTTGCAGCATGAAGCTGTCAAAGGTGAAGTCGTGGTCAACGTAATCATAGGACCAGTACCACTGGTTGCCGGTTGCCTTGATGGTCACGTCAGCCTCCGGGATGCGCAACTGCTTGAACAGGATCGGCATGGAGAAGAAAAACGCGAGCAGCACCAGTGATGCGGCCGGGATGACGATCCATGTGATCTCCAGCGGCGTATTATGCGTGGTGGTGGATGGCACCGGATTTGCTTTGGCGTTGTAGCGCACGATCACGTAGATCAGAAGGCCGGTGACGAGCAGACAGATAAAGCCGATGTACCAAAGCAATGCAGAATCAAACCAGACGATATCGCGCATCAATTCGGTTGCGGCGGGTTGGAAATTGAGCCCGTCCTGTTCCGGCTTTCCAACGGTTTCCAGCTCGCCCAGCACCGCCTCTTGCGCCGAAGCAATCGTTGCAAAACAAGCGGTTAGCGCGGTGAAAATGATGCCAGAGAGATATTTAGCGATCTGCATAGCCGTCTTTCCATTCAATGGTTTTTGCGGTGTTTAGGTGCAAAATGTTGACCACATCTAAAACCGCGGTTGTTTTCTGAGCGTCAATAAGCATGTAAGCCTAAATAAAACAAGACACCCCCTTTGCGGCATTGCGCCGCGACTGCGACAAATAAACGACGTTCAGTCTCCGACGGAAAGCGTAAGAAAACATGCCCGATACACCCAGATTCTCTCCTCTCGACACTCAGGTTGATGCAGCTAACGCGCTTCGCATTTTGCGGCATGCGACAGATGGCGCGGATGATGGCGAAATTTATTTTGAGCGGAAGCGCTCAGAATCGTTGGTATTTGACGACGGGCGGATCAAGAACGCGGCGTATGATGCCTCCGAAGGGTTCGGATTGCGCGCGGTGAACGGCGAAACCATCGGCTATGCGCATTCGACTGAAATATCCGAAGCATCGCTCAAGCGCGCGGCGGAGACCGCGCGTCTGGCAGTTGGTGCAGGCGGCGGCGCGATGGCGGATGCACCGGTTGCGACAAATCAGCGGCTTTATACGGATGTTGATCCGTTCGACGATGCGCCGTTCGCGTCGAAGGTCGATTTGCTGGGCGAGATCGATGCTTGGGTGCGTGGGCAGGACAAGCGGGTTGTGCAGGTATCGGTTTCGATGAGCGCGTCGATGCAGGAGATCGAAATCCTGCGCCCTGACGGGTTGCGCCGTGCGGATGCGCGCCCGCTGACCCGGCTCAATGTCTCGGTCATTGTCGAAGAAAATGGACGACGTGAGAGCGGGACCGCAGGCGGAGGCGGCCGCTATGGTCTGATGCCGCTTATGGATCGGGACTATTGGCAAGGTCTGGGGCGCGAGGCGTTGCGTATTGCGCTGGTTAATCTGGGAGCGGTGGATGCAAAAGCCGGCGTGATGGACGTGGTGCTCGGCCCCGGTTGGCCCGGTATCTTGCTGCATGAGGCGGTCGGGCATGGGTTGGAAGGTGATTTCAATCGCAAGGAGACCTCCGCCTTTGCCGGATTGCTCGGTCAGCAGGTCGCAGCCAAGGGTGTGACGGTGATTGATGATGGCACCATCCCGGATCGGCGCGGATCGATCAGTTTTGATGATGAAGGCACCCCGTCCGGGCGCAACACTTTGATTGAGGACGGCGTTCTTGTGGGCTTCATGCAGGACCGGCAGAACGCGCGGCTGATGGATGTGCCAGCCACCGGCAACGGGCGTCGCCAGAGCTTTGCCCATGCGCCTATGCCACGCATGACCAACACGTTTATGCTGGGCGGCGATGCGGAGCCTGCGGATATCCTCGCTGATCTGAAAGACGGGATCTATGCGGTTGGATTTGGTGGCGGGCAGGTTGATATCACGAACGGTAAGTTCGTCTTCTCCTGCACCGAAGCCTATCAGGTGAAAAAGGGCAAAATCGGTGCCCCGATCAAAGGGGCCACGCTGATCGGGGATGGGGCAACCGCGCTCAGGCATATCAATGCAATCGGCAATGATATGGCGCTTGATCCGGGCCTTGGCACCTGCGGGAAAGCTGGGCAATGGGTGCCGGTTGGGGTGGGTTTGCCGACGCTGATGATCGGTGGGCTGACGGTCGGCGGCGCCTCGGCATAGGGCGTCATTGGACCACACATCCGGCGAGTTTGACCCTATCGGTGTCGTTTTCCCCCTAAAAATACTGGCCGACATGCCTAGCTTAATGACATGAACAGACGACAATTTACCCAACGCCTTGCTGCGATCCTCTCTGCCCCCGCCATGCCGATGGCAGGTCTGGCCAAAGCTGCCCCGGTGGCCGGGACAGGGGCCGCTGCTGGTACGATGTATATGTGGAGCGCGTTTATCTCGCGGGCGCACAACAAATGCACGCCCGGTATGTTGATGCGGCTTTTGAAGCTGGAACAGGCCGAAGCGGATGAGATTTACAGCCAGCTTATTGCGGACGAGATCATCACACCTGCCGATGCGTTTGGCCTGAGCCAAGCGGTCAAACCGCTCTACCCGGAGCTGACGCCCGGCATTGGGACGATGACCCGCGCCACTTCGCCAAATTCGGACAGCGTTAAGCGTGTCGCTCGCAAGTTGATGCGCGAAGATGCGGATGATCCGGTGGAAGATTCACCGACCGTTAACCAAGACAAGGCAGAGCTTGGGGATGAGCCACACGACGAGCTTTCCGACCACAGCGATCCCGAAAACCGACAGCAGCCGGATCAACTGGCTTAGGCTGGCCCGATCGCGACGGGTTGGCGCGGTCACTTTCCAAAAACTCCTCCGAAAATATCGCAGCATTGAGGCCGCGCTTGAGGCTTTGCCCGAAATTGCGAGCAATGCTGGCATGGCGCGTTACGATGTGTGCCCGGCTGGCGTTGCACAGGCGGAGTATGAGAAGGCCCATGCCTATGGTGCGAGCATGCTGTGTTATGGCGCGCCGCTTTACCCCCAAGCGCTTTATGATCTGAGCGATCCGCCACCGCTCTTATGGGCTGTTGGACGTGTGGATATGCTCAACGCGCCAATCGTCGCGCTCGTCGGTGCGCGCAATGCCTCGACAACCGGGCGCAATATGGCGCGACGACTGGCGCGGGAGTTGGGCGAGGCTGGTCTGATCGTTGCATCCGGACTGGCCCGCGGCATTGACCGCGCGGCGCATGAGGCCGCGATTGAAACTGGCACGCTCGCAGTTTTGGCCGGCGGCGTCGATGTGAACTATCCGAGCGAATGCGCCGACATTGCCGAACGCATCCGGGACACAGGGCTCGTGTTATCTGAAGCGCCCTTCGGCCAAACCCCGACTGCCCGCCACTTTCCTCCGCGAAACAGGATCATTTCTGGCATTTCGGATGCGGTGGTCGTGGTCGAGGGGGCGGCGAAATCCGGCTCGCTGATAACGGCGCGCAATGCGCTCGATCAAGGACGGGATGTTATGGCTGTCCCAGGCAGCCCGCTTGATGCACGCGCCGCCGGATGCAACATGCTGATCCGCGACGGTGCAACGCTGGTGCGTGGTGCGCGCGATGTGTTGGAGGTTATCGAAGCGGCAAAGCCGAATGCTCCGAACGAGGTCGAAGCTGCGCCTGTTCCGCCCGTGCCAAATCCCGATGCGAACGCCTTACGCAAACAGCTTCTCGATTTGATCGGCACCACCCCGATTGCAGAGGATGCGCTCATTCAGGACCTCAGCGCCCCGACGCAAAGCATCGTTGCACTCTTGTCTGAACTGGAGTTGATGGGCGAGATCGAGCGTCTGCCGGGAGGTGCAATTGCCAGAAAGATGAGCGAAACGGGTTGAGAAGTCAGCACTGGTCACTCCCTCTCGGAACGCCGGATCAGGACTGAGATGAATGCTCCTGATCGGGCAAAAACCGCGCATCGTCCTACGTTTGCAAAACCAGCCCATTGACAACGAAGGCGCGTGCAGCACATGGTCGCGCCTCATCACGCCACACCTTCGTTTCAGAGAGTCGCATGCCTGTAGTTGTTGTAGAATCCCCCGCCAAAGCCAAAACGATAAACAAGTATTTGGGCAATGATTACAAAGTTTTGGCGTCATATGGCCATGTGCGTGATCTGCCGTCAAAGGACGGTTCTGTCGACACGGACAACGAATTTGAGATGATTTGGGAGGTCGATTCCAAATCCAAAAAGCACATCTCCGCCATTGCCGAAGCGCTCAAGGATGACCCCAATCTGATCCTCGCAACCGACCCGGATCGAGAGGGTGAGGCTATCTCCTGGCACCTTGAAGAAGTGCTGCGCAAGCGCCGGTCGCTGAAGAAAGACAGCAAGGTGGAGCGGGTTGTCTTCAACGCGATCACCAAGGATGCGGTGACCACGGCGATGGAGAACCCGCGCGAGATTGATATGGAACTGGTCGAGGCCTATCTCGCCCGCCGCGCTCTCGACTATCTTGTGGGATTTCGCCTTTCGCCTGTGCTGTGGCGCAAACTGCCCGGCTCGCGTTCGGCAGGCCGCGTGCAATCCGTTGCGCTTCGGATCATTGTGGATCGCGAGATGGAGATTGAAGCCTTTGATGCGCGGGAATACTGGTCGGTCAAAGCGATCCTGACCACGCCGCGCGGCAAGGATTTTGAAGCCCGTCTGACGGTGCTGGGCGGCAAAAAGCTCGACAAATTCGACATCGAAACCGCCGAAGCCGCCGATTTGGCTGTGGCGGCAATCACATCGCGCGATATGTCGGTGCTGAGCGTTGAAGCCAAACCCGCCAAGCGCAACCCCTCCCCGCCGTTCATGACATCAACGTTGCAGCAGGAAGCCAGTCGCAAGTTTGGCTTCGGCGCGCGCCAGACCATGAGCACGGCGCAGCGGCTCTATGAAGCCGGACTGATCACCTACATGCGAACCGACGGGATCGACATGGCGCCCGAGGCGGTTCAAGCCGCGCGCGATGCGATCAAGGATCGATACAACGAAAAGTACATTCCCGCCTCACCGCGCATGTACAAGAACAAGGCCAAGAACGCGCAGGAAGCGCATGAATGTATCCGCCCGACCGATATGACGAAGGCGGCGGATGCGCTTGGGTCCCTGGAGGCGGATCAGCGCAAGCTCTACGATCTTATATGGAAGCGCACGCTCGCCAGTCAGATGGAGGCGGCAGAGTTTGAACGCACGACGGTGGATATAGGCTCGTCAGATGGCGATGTTGTGTTGCGCGCGACGGGTCAGGTTGTGACGTTTGACGGGTTTATGCGGGTCTATGAGGAAGGCCGCGACGATGTGGTCGTGGATGAGGAAGATGGCGCGCGATTGCCACAGATTGCCCAAGGCGAAGCGCTGGACAAGAAAAAAGTCTCGCCAGAGCAGCATTTTACCCAGCCTCCTCCGCGCTACACCGAAGCGACGCTGGTCAAACGGATGGAGGAGCTTGGGATCGGGCGCCCCTCGACCTATGCCTCCATCGTTTCGGTCATTCAGGAGCGGGACTATGTGCGCAAGGAAAAGAACCGGCTGATCCCGGAAGATAAGGGGCGATTGGTCACGATTTTTCTTGAGAATTACTTCCGCAAATACGTCGGTTACGACTTCACCGCGCAGCTGGAAGGCGAACTGGACGCGGTGTCGGACGGCAAGATCAACTGGAAGTCGGTTCTGGAGAAATTCTGGAAGGATTTCTCGGCTGCGATTGCTGAAACGAGCGAGTTGCGCATCACCGAGGTGCTGGACAAGCTAAACGAAATTCTGGAGCCGCATCTGTTCCCGCCAACCGAAGATGGCACGGACCCGCGGGTGTGTAAAAACTGCGGCAACGGCAAGCTCTTTATGCGCACTGCGCGCTCTGGCGGTGCATTTATCGGCTGCACGAACTACCCTGAGTGTCGCTATACCCGTCCTCTGTCCGGCGAGGTCGAGGGTGGTGATGTTGCAGGGCCAGATGGCAAGCTTTTGGGCAATGATGACAATGGCTTACCGGTGACGTTGCGGGTTGGCCGGTTCGGGCCGTTTGTCCAGTTGGGCGAAGTTGACCCAGAGGACAAAGAAAACAAACCCAAGCGATCCTCGGTGCCAAAAGGGACAGAGCTGGAGAGCATTGATCTGGCAAAAGCGCTCGACCTTCTCAAGCTGCCGCGCCTTGTCGGGCAGCACCCGGATGATGGGGAGCCGATCGAGGCTGGCATCGGGCGATATGGTCCGTTTGTGCGGCACGGGCGCATCTATGCGAGCCTTGAGGCGGACGATGATGTGCTGACCGTGGGTATGAACCGCGCGGTTGATCTGATTGCACAAAAGGCGAGTAAAACCGGACGCGGCGCGGCGGCAAAACCGCTCAAGGAACTGGGCGAGCATCCTGATGAAGGCGGTCCGGTCAATGTGATGGATGGGCGCTATGGGCCTTATGTCAAATGGGGCAAGATCAATGCAACGCTGCCCAAGGACGTTGACCCACAGACGGTTGAAATGCCGATGGCGGTCGAGTTGATCTCAGCCAAAGCGGCCACGAAGGGCAAGCGCAAGAAGCCAGCGGCGAAGAAGAAAACCGCTGCCAAAAAGGCGCCCGCGAAGAAGAAAACGGCGGCAAAATCCAAGGACGCGTAGCGCGCGTTAACGATCTCAGCATTTGCGAGATTTTGAGCGGTTTGGCCGATGCACAGGCTATGCACAGTCGATGCACACTCTATGCACAGTCGGATGCACAGTTTTTCTATTGTATGATCGTTCGCCCGGAGCGCGCTGCTGTCACTGAATTTTCATGAGTTGACGCGCCCTGCTCTTCCGGGCTTGAGTAACCCATGACCTATGAGATTTTCAAAATCCTGCATTTTCTGTCGCTGCTTCTGGGCGGCGCTGCGACCATCGCGCCAGTGATCCTCTTGCGCAGCGTGCAGAAAACCGCGCCGCCTGAATTGCCTGCTGCGGTCCCAATGACGATGCGGGCGCTGGGGCTGACCGGGTTACTCGCGATCATCTTGCTTTGGATCAGTGGCATGGCAATGTATGGCAGCGCGTTTGCGAACAGCGCGCTCGGTCCGTGGTTCGTGGTGAAGCTGATTGCGACCACGATTGTGCTGGTCGTATCGAGCACGCTCAACCTTCGGGCTTCACGCGTGGCACGGGGCGGCACGCCGTTTGCGCCATCGACCGTACAAGGACTGATGATGATCCTGCGCCTGTCGCTGCTCATCGCGATTGTCTGCGCCGTCTTCGCATTTAGCTGAGCGGTGTTTACATCTGCGCGGCTCCAAGTAAATGTCGAGCGGCTATCGTCTGTGCGGGCGTGATGGAATTGGTAGACATACCAGACTTAAAATCTGTTGGGCCGAGTGCCCGTGGGGGTTCGAGTCCCCCCGCCCGCACCATTCTTGTCTGGCCTACCGCGCTTTGCGCTACTTGAGGCCGGGTTTGGTTTGAGGTTGCCCCTCTCACCTGCACTATGGGTAAACTTCCATGACATTTGAATTCTTGCACTTGTCCGTATCGCCTTTGAGCTTGGCGGGGTGCTCAATAGCGCAACCGGTGTGGGTGCGCCGTTGATGGCGGTGCCGATTATCGCGATGCTGATGAATGTACCGTTCACAGTCGCAATCGCAGTCTTTGTGTGGTTTTGTCAGACAGTACATCACCAAGCGGGCGTTTGATCTGATCATTATCGGCGTTTTGCTGGTGCTGCGTTCTGGTTGCTGCCGCATCGCTGGCTCTAACCGCCGTATTGCGCACAATCGCCCCATTGGTATCCGGTCTCGATATTCGTTAAGGGACGTGCATCCATAGGAGCCGATTTTACCGATGTCTGCCGCCTACGAGCATATCACACGGTTTTTCCTCAATGCGGCAGATCCTTATGATCTGTCGGACCGGCCACCTGCGCGGGAGGTTTGGCCCTATATCAAATCACATTTCTACCCACTGCGACGCATCCTGATTGCCAGCGTATTCTTCACCGCGCTCGCGGCGGCGGTTGAGGTCTGGCTGATCCAATATGCGGGCAAAATCATCGACATTCTGGCCTCGCGTTCGCCTCAGGAGTTCTGGGCGCTTGAGGGCTTTGGTCTGCTCATCGCCGCGCTGGTCGTGCTGCTGTTCCGCCCGCTCGCGCAGTTCCTGAGGCTGGCAATTAACGACATTGCCTTTCAATGCAATGCAGCAACGCTGGTGCGCTGGCGGGCCTATGATCATCTTATCCGCCAATCGGTTGGCTGGTTTCAGGAGGATTTGACCGGGCGCACCTCCGGTCGGCTGGTCGATATCGGCAATCATGTGGCAGACTCGCTGCATAGTGCGCTCAACGCCGTGGCGTTTGGCGTGGTCTATATGATCGGGGTGGTGGTCCTGATGGCGGGCACGGAAATATGGCTGGCGGTTCCGCTCTTGATTTGGCTGGGACTTTATATCGCGGTGCTGGTCTGGGTCATTCCGCGGATGATCAACGCGCAGCAGAATTTCCAGTCGGCCAAATCGGCGCTGATCGGCACGGTGGTCGATAACTTCTCCAACTTCGACACGCTCAAGCTGTTTGCGCCCAAGGATCAGATCGCGATTGAGCAGAAAGGACGGCTGGAGGACACGCGTATGGCGCTCTTTCGCACGCGCCAGATCGGGGTGGGCCTGCGCACGGTGTTGGTACTTTTGGAAGCGGTCGTGATGGTCGGGTTTATCGGTTATGGGATCTGGCTTTGGTCGGTGGAGGCGGCGACGATTGGTGTTGTCTCATCAGCGATTGCTCTGTCGCTCAGGATCACGACGATGGCGGATTGGATACTCGATTCTGTGTGGTGGGTGTTTTTGCGGATCGGATCGCTGCGCGAGGCGCTAACGACGATTGCCCAACCTATCGCTATTCCACAGATCAAGAATGCGCCTGCTTTGGTGGTCGATCAGGGTGCGATTGAGATTAGGGATTTGCAGCATCACTATGGCGTCGGGCATGGCGGGTTGGCGGGAGTGTCGCTGTCGATCAAGCCGGGTGAGAAGATCGGGCTGGTGGGGCGGTCGGGCGCTGGCAAATCGACGCTTGTCAATCTGATCCTGCGGTTTTTTGAGGCGGAGAAGGGCCAGGTTCTGATTGACGGGCAGGATATTCGCGACGTGGAGCAGGACAGTCTGCGCGCCGCTATTGGGATGGTCGCCCAGCAGGCGGCGCTTTTGAACCGGTCGGTGCGCGACAATATTCTTTTGGGGCGCGAGGATGTGGATGACGATCTGCTGATCGCCGCCACAAAGCAGGCGCGGGCGCATGATTTTATCGAGGCGCTGCGCGATACCAAGGGGCGTACCGGGTATGCGGCGCATGTGGGCGAGCGCGGTGTGAAGCTCTCGGGCGGGCAACGGCAGCGGGTTGCGCTGGCGCGGGTGATCCTGAAGGCCGCGCCGATTTTGATACTGGATGAGGCAACGAGCGCGCTCGACAGCGAGGTGGAGGCGGAAATTCAGGCGTCGCTCAGCGAGGTGATGGAGAACAAGACGGTGATTGCTGTGGCGCATCGGCTCTCGACGATTGCGCGGATGGATCGGATCGTGGTGATGGATGCCGGGCGGATCGTGGAGCAAGGCACCCATGCGGAGCTGACCGCGAAGGGCGGGCTCTATGCGCAGTTCTGGGGCCGTCAGTCGGACGGGTTTATCGACACCAGCGATTTATGACTGGTCGAATTTGGGACCATCGCACTGCGCTTGTGCCAAAATCAGTAGTTCCACATCGTCCCATCGGTCAGCCGCACAATCGGGTGGCTGCCGGGTTCGTAGCTGTAGTGTTCAACTTCTTTTTCATCGAAGTCCACCCCGTGACCCGGCGCGTCGCTGACGTAGAACATGCCGTTCTCCAGCTTATGCTCGGAGGGAAAGAGCGCGTCGCATTCGGGGGTGCCCAGTACCAGATATTCCTGAATGCCGAAGTTGGGCGCCCAGACGTTTAGATGGGCTTGGGCAGCCATGCAGATGGGCGAGTGGCTGGGGGCACCGTGAAAGCCCGTGCGCACATGGTGCAGATGGGCCAGATCGACGATGCGTTTGACGTGGGTAATCCCGCCTGCGTAAGTGACAGCCACGCGGATGAAATCGATCAGCTCTTGCTCGATCAGCTTGTTGCAATCCCAGATCGTGTTGAACACCTCGCCAATCGCGACCGGCACCGTGGAATGGGCGCGCAACAGCTTGAGCGCGTCCTGATCTTCGGCCGGTGTCGGGTCTTCGAGCCAGAAAAGACCCACAGGCTCTACCGCTTTGGCAAATTCGGCGGCCTCGCGCGGCGTCAGCCGATGATGCACGTCGTGAAGAATGTGCAGCTCCGGGCCAAACCGCTCCCGTATTGCCATGAGTGCGCCCGGCATATAGCGCATGTAGCGGCCCGTATCCCAAATCTCGACCTTGGGGCGGATGCCGGAAAAATCGGTGATGTAGTTCTTCACATCGCCCTTATCCTCGGTCACGCCGTAGCTGGTTGTTGGCATATCGGGGATGCCGCATTGCACACGCACGGCCTTGTAACCGGCCTCAACATAATAGGCGATGCTGTCCATCAAATCCTCAAGATCAGCGCCGGTGGCATGGGCATAGACGAGCGCGCCATCGCGGCTTTTCCCGCCGAAAAGCTGATAGAGCGGCAATCCGGCGAGCTTGGCCTTGATGTCCCACAGGGCAATATCAACCGCGCCATAGGCCGCCATTGCAATCGGACCGCCCCTGAAATAGGCGCCGCGATAGAGAAACTGCCAGATGTCTTCGGAGTTGCGCGGGTCCTTCCCGATGAGGTTGGGGATGATGTAGTCCTGCAAATATTTTGCGGGCATGGTCTCGCGGTTGTTCAGCGAGGCATCCCCCAGCCCGTAGATGCCTTGATCGGTCATGATCTTAAGGGTGACGTAATTCTTTTTCGGCCCGCCGAGAAAGACTTTTGCATCGGTGATTTTCACGGACTGGCTCCTGTAGCTCGTTGACGTAAGATGCGGAAAACGTAGCCGAATTCAGCATTGGCCTGCGAATTTGGCCGGATATTTGGGCACGATTTCACTTGATACATGCGTAAATGCCACAAATCTGTGCAATCAAGACACAGTTTGGTCAAAACCCACGCCTAACGAGCGGCAAGGCATCGAATTGTAATTGATGTCCAATTGCGTCGTGTGAAAACTATGTGCGGAGACTAGGTGTGTCGGAGACTGGGATTTTGAACGACAAAGTAATCCGCCAGAGTATTATTGAGAACCCAACGCAGCTGTTGGCCGACAATGATGTCGTGCGCGCGCTGGTTGGGGCCGAACATACGCAAAAGGACCGTAAGGTTGTCGATCTGCGCGGCGTTCTTGCCGCAAGGCTCGAAGAGCGGCTCGATCTGTTGCAGGACACTCATCAGGATGTGGTTGCAGCGGCTTATGAGAACCTCGCCGGCACCAATCAGATCCATCGCGCGGCGCTGTCGCTGCTGCGCGCCGGGAGTTTTGGCACCTTCGTTGAAACGCTTGGCAAAGAATTTACTGAGATTTTGGGCGTTGAGGCAGTTCATATCTGCCTTGAAGGGCCGGACTTGCGCGCCGGAGAGCCGCTCGGGCCAAAGGGGCCTTTGCGGCAGGTGCTGCTCGGTCTGCCGACCGAAGGCACCTTTGCCTATTTCGGCGGCGAGAAGAACAGTCGCCGCAAGGTTCTGCTGCGCTCCGCACCGCGTGCGGCAGCGCTGATTTACGGCAATTCAACGACGGAAATCCGGTCGGAAGCTGTGATGCGACTTGATCTGGGCGATGATGCGCCCAACGGCATGGTCTCGCTTGGATCGGATGACCCGTACCGCTTCTCGCCCGACAAGGCGACTGATCTGCTTGAGTTTCTGGCAGAGGTCATCGACACCCAAATGATACGATGGCTGAGCTGACCGGCTCCACCGCCGTTTGTGAAGATGCCCTGACGCGCTGGCTGGCGTATTTGAGTGGCACACGCGATGCCAGTCCGAAAACTGTTGATGCCTATCGCGCGGATGTCTCCGGCTTTCTGGGGTTTATGACGCGCCATCATGGCGGGGCGTTCACGCTGCACTCGGTTGAGGCGCTGAAGACCAAGGACATGCGGGCGTGGTTGGCGCATTTGAACGGGCGCGGGCTGGGCGCAACCTCGATTGCGCGCAGGCTTTCGGCGGTGAAGAGCTTTGTGACATGGCTTGGCGACGCGCAAGGCATCGAAGCGACTGCAATTCTCGCAACTCGCGGCCCCAAGCGCCCGCCCCGCCTGCCCCGCCCTGTCGCGGTGCAATCGGCGCAGGATATTCTGGATGATGTGCGCAATATGTCGAGCATTCCGTGGGTTGTGGCGCGTGATACGGCTGTTCTGACACTGCTTTACGGCTGCGGTTTGCGGATATCCGAGGCGCTTTCGCTGACGGCCGCGGATATGCCTTTGGGCGAGACGTTGCGGATGACAGGCAAGGGCCGCAAAGAGCGGATTGTGCCGGTGCTGCCGATCGTGCGCCAGGCTTGCGCCGATTATCTGCGCGCCATGCCGTTCGAGCTGTCGCCCGATGATGCGCTTTTTCGCAGCACGCGGGACAATCCGTTGAGTGCGCGCGCGATCCAGAAGTTGCTGGAGCATATCCGCTCAAGGCTTGGTCTGCCTGCCACAACGACCCCACATGCGCTGCGCCACAGCTTCGCAACGCACCTGCTGGCTGCCGGCGGCGATATGCGCACCATTCAGGAATTGCTCGGCCATGCATCGCTGTCGACAACTCAGGTTTATACCTCCGTGAATGAGGCGCATCTGATGGATATTTATCAAAAAGCTCATCCGCGGCATTGAGCTGCAACGCAGCACTTTCCATGCACCCTTAAACAGACTATCACGGACAGCATGCCCTTCGTGCTCGCCTTTTCTGTCCATCTTCTGACCGCCTCTGGCGCGGTTCTGGCGATGCTGGCTTTGCTGGCAGCAGCGGGTGGCGATTGGGCAACGATGTATGTCTGGCTGATGGTTGCGCTGATTGTTGACGGGATCGACGGGCCGCTGGCGCGCGCGGCCAAGATCAAGGAAAACGCCCCGCAATGGGACGGGGCGCTTTTGGATTTGATCATCGATTATCTCACTTATGTGTTCATCCCGGCCTATGCGCTTTTCACATCGGGTCTGTTCGTCGGCTGGACCGGGTGGCTGTCGACCGGGATCATTGTTTTCACGGCGGTGATTTATTTCGCCGATACCCGGATGAAGACCGCCGATAACAGCTTTTCGGGCTTTCCGGGCTGCTGGAACATGGTGGTGCTGGTCTTCTTTGCCCTCACCCCGCCGTGGCAGGTGATGCTCTTTATTATCGCAGCGCTCGCGATCTTGCAGTTTTTTCCGGTCAAGTTTGTTCATCCGGTGCGCACGGATCGCTGGCGCGTTGTGTCCCTGCCGATGATTGTCGTTTGGACGGTGGCGGCGATCCTGGCGGCTTGGACGAATTTCGAAGGCGTCTCGCCGCTGGTGTACTTCGCGCTGATCCTGTCCTCGCTCTATCTGCTGTGTGCGGGCGCGGTGCAGCAAATAACTGAGCCGCGCGGCAAGTAAAGTACGGTGGCAATGACCTCTCCTAATAAAAATACCTATGATGTGGTGATCATCGGCGGTGCAATGCTGGGCTCGTCGGTGGCGTGGTTCCTATCGGACAATCCCGATTTCGATGGCTCGATCCTGGTGGTGGAGCGCGATCCAAGCTACGAATTCACTTCAACCGCGCATACCAACAGCTGCATGCGCCAGCAGTTCACCAACCCGCTCAACATCCAGATTTCGCAGTTTGCCGCTGATTTCGTGAAGAACTTTCGCAGCTATTTGGGTGATGATCCTGAGGTGCCGAATATCACGCTGCAAAGCTATGGCTATATGTATCTGGCGGACACAGAAGAATTTGCTGCGAACCTGCGGCAGGCGCAAGCGATCCAGTCCAAGCTGGGCGCGGGTACCAGGTTTATGAGTGCCGAAGAGATCGCGCGCGATTACCCGTTTTATCATCTCGATGACATCATAGGTGGCAATCACAACCTGATTGATGAAGGCTATTTCGACGGCGGCAGTGTGTTTGACTGGTGGAAGCGCAAGGCACGGCAGAACGGTGTTGAGTATCATGAGGGCGAGGTTGTCGGGATTAACACGACCGATGCCGGCGATGCTGTTGCGAGCGTTACGCTGGCGTCGGGCGAGGTGATCGCCTGCGGGACGGTGGTGAATGCCAGCGGCCCGAGGGCGGCGCGCACGGCAGCGATGCTGGGCATCACGCTGCCGGTTGAGCCGCGCAAGCGATACACCTTCATCTTCGACGCTGAAAAGCCGCTTGATCGTGACCTGCCGCTGACAATCGATCCATCAGGCATCCATTTCCGCACGGACGGGCAATACTATCTCGCGGGCTGTCCGCCCGATGAGGATCCGGCAGTGGAGCCGGATGATTTTGTGGCGGATCATGCGCTGTGGGAGCAGAAAGTCTGGCCAGTTTTGGCCACCCGCATACCGCAGTTCGAGGCGATCAAGCTGATCAATTCCTGGGTCGGGCATTATGCGTTCAACACGCTCGACCAAAACGCAATCATCGGGCCGCATACGGACATATCAAATTTCATTTTCGTCAACGGCTTTTCCGGTCACGGCTTCCAGCAATCCCCCGCCATGGGCCGCGCTGTGTCCGAGATCATCACTTACGGTGCATTTCGCAGCATCGATATGACCCCGCTGGGATATGAGCGCATCGCAAAAGGCGCACCCTTTGTTGAGAAAGCGGTGATCTAAAGTATCCCTTTTGATCAAGCTCTAATTTCGACCCATTCTCTGTCTTCTT
>CAYRKW010000017.1:43079-53503 GCA_964425135.1 uncultured Rhodobacterales bacterium | reverse complement strand
ACCTTGAGAGCATCGAAAGCGCGCGTGGGCCGTTCTTGCAAAAAACCTGGCGCGCCGGCCCGCTGATCGTTGGAGAGGTGACAGGCGATCGACTGCTCGACGTGATCAACCCAGCCAATCCCGATGATAAACTGGGGCAGGTCCAGCAGGCGTCGGCGCAGGACATCGAAACCGCTCTTGCCGCCGCGCAGCCATGGAAAACCGATCCCGCCGCCCGTGCCAAAGTGCTGACAAAAGCCGCCGATCTTTACGAAGAGAACTTTGGCAAAATCTTCGCAATCCTGACCCGCGAGGCAGGCAAAACCCCCATGGACGCCATCGCCGAATTGCGCGAGGCGGTCGACTTTCTGCGCTATTATGCGGCGCGCGCCTTGGAGTTACACAATCCCGCGCGCGGCATCATCTCCTGTATCTCGCCATGGAACTTCCCACTGGCGATTTTCACCGGACAAATCGCGGCCGCCTTGGCAGCCGGAAACGGTGTCATTGCCAAACCAGCCGAACCAACGGCGATCATTGCAACGCTTGGCGTGCGCCTTTTGCACGAGGCAGGTGTGCCTGCTGCCTGCCTGCAATTGACGCCGGGCAAAGGATCGGTTGTCGGCGCGAAACTGACATCGGACCCGCGGATCGCAGGCGTATGCTTCACCGGCTCCACCGCAACCGCGCTCACCATAAATCAGGCCATGAGCAACGATATCGACCCCGGAGCGCCGCTGATTGCCGAAACCGGAGGTCTGAACGCGATGATCGTCGATTCAACCGCGCTGCCCGAGCAAGCCATCAAAGACGTTCTGGCCTCCGCATTCCAATCCGCCGGACAGCGGTGTTCCGCCCTGCGGTTGCTCTATGTGCAAGAAGACATCGCCGACAGTTTTCTTGAGATGCTGTACGGCGCACTGGACGAACAGGTTGTGGGCGACCCGTGGAACCTGCGCACGGACATCGGCCCGATCATCAACGCCGCCGCGCGCGCCTCGATCATGGAATATATCGACGTTGCAAAGCAGCAAGGGCGTGTTCTCAAGCAACTTTCGGTTCCAAGCCAAGGCACATTCGTTCCGCCAACGGTGCTTCAGGTGTCCCGCATCAAAGACATGAAAGAAGAGATATTTGGCCCGGTCCTCCATGTCGCGACATTCAAATCGACCGAGCTTGACCAGATCATCGACGACATAAACGCAACCGGATACGGACTGACCTTCGGTATGCACTCCCGCATTGATGACCGCGTCGAGCAGGTCACATCGCGGCTGAATGTCGGAAACATCTACATCAACCGCAACCAGATCGGTGCCATCGTCGGCTCTCAACCTTTTGGCGGTGAAGGCCTGTCGGGCACTGGTCCAAAGGCGGGCGGTCCGATGTACGTGAAACGCTTCACCAAAGGTGAGGTGATCGAACTTGAGACCCCCGAAGGAAGGCCGGTCTCGCTGAACGATGTGCAACGCGCGATTGATGCCGCTCCGGCCCCGGCGCGCCTTGCTCTAAGCCAAAACCAGCTTCCCGGTCCAACCGGCGAATCCAACCTTCTATCCAACTACGGACGCGGCATATTCCTATGTCTGGGACCAACCCTTGAGGCGGCAAGACGGCAAGGCGAGATCGTCCGGGCGCATGGCAGCACCGCAGTGATGATCGCACCGCAGGCGACCGAAAAAGGCGACGTCAATGGCGTGATCGACCCGGCATTGCTGGCAGAAATGACCGGTTTCGATGGGGTAGTCTATTGGGCGCAAACCGCGCAATTGCGCGCAGCACGCGCGGCACTTGGCGCGCGAAATGGCGCCCTGGTGCCGTTGATCACCGAAGAGGATTTCGGGGATCGCTGCCAGATTGAGCGTCACATCTGCGTTGACACCACCGCCGCCGGCGGCAATGCCAGTTTGCTCGCGGTTGCAGATTGAACCGTCATGACCCGCCGGTTCCATCCAGAGCTTGGGCAGTATGTCTCAGATCACGATGCTACAATAAACGGCAGGGACATCCCCCGATCAGTCGCCCAGCGCCACTGCACACATCCATATGCACTCAGTCCAACGGCGCTCTAAAGGGAGCCTACTTCCCCAAACACCACTGCATAATCGCCTTTTGCGCATGCAGTCGGTTCTCAGCCTCATCGAAGATCACCGAATGCGGCCCGTCCATCACCTGCGAGGTCGCCTCCTCTTCGCGATGCGCCGGAAGGCAGTGCATGAAGAGCGCGTCGTCCTTGGCGTGGCGCATCAGTGCGTCATTGACCTGATAGGGGCGCAGCTGGTTGTGGCGACGTTCTTTCGTGGTCTGGCTGTCATGCATCGAAACCCAGGTGTCCGTCACCACCAAATCAGCCCCCGCCACCGCTTTGGCCGGATCACGCTCGATGGTGACATTAACGCCCTTCTTGCGGGCATAACCGATCACCTCCGCCTCCGGGTCGAGCGTCTCCGGGCCGGAATACGTGAAATCAAACCCGAATTGACCAGCCGCATGCAAAAAAGACGCGCAAACATTGTTGCCATCCCCGGTCCAGACAACTTTCTTGCCCTCGATTGAGCCCCGATGCTCCTCAAAGGTCATCACATCGGCCATGATCTGGCACGGATGGGTGCGGTTGGTCAGTCCGTTGATCACCGGAACTTCTGCATGATGCGCCAGCTCCAGCAGGATGTCCTCTTCGTAGGTTCGGATCATGATCATATCGACATAGCGCGACAGAACGCGGGCCGTGTCGGCGATGCTCTCACCATGGCCAAGCTGCATGTCAGCGCCCGACAGAACCATTGTCTGCCCGCCCATTTGCCGCACACCCACATCGAAAGAGACACGCGTGCGGGTCGAGGGTTTCTCGAAGATCAGCGCAACGATGTGATCGCTCAGAGGAGTCTGCGCATCGAGCGTCCCCTTCGGCTTGCCCTTGCGCGCGTCCTTGGTCGCCTGCGCCGCATCCAGAATGCCGCGCAAATCGCCGATATCGGTTTTGTGGATATCGAGAAAATGCCTCATGCGCCCGATACCTGTTTGGCCGCCTTGCGCAAACGCGCAACGCCTTCGTCAATCTCATCCGTGGTGATAGTCAGGGGGGGCAGGATGCGGATGACATTATCGCCACCCGGAACCGTCAGCACCTCGGCGTCATAGCCCGCATTGACCATATCCATGTTGGTCACCTTGCATTTGACGCCGACCATCAGCCCCGCGCCGCGCACCTCTTCGAAAACGTCCGGAAACTCTGCGACCAACCCTTCGAGACGTTGGCGCAAATGACCCGAGACTTGGCTGACATGGGGCAGGAAGCCGTCCGACAGCACCTCATCAATCACCGCGCAGCCCACCGCGCAGCCCAAAGGATTGCCGCCGTAGGTGGAGCCATGAGTGCCCGCGACCATGCCCGATGCAGCGCGTTCAGTGGCAAGGCAGGCCCCGATAGGGAAGCCGCCGCCGATACCCTTGGCGCATGCAAGAATGTCCGGCACAATGCCCGCATTCTCATGATCGAACAGCGCGCCCGTCCGCCCGATACCGCACTGGATTTCGTCCATGATCAGCAAAAGCCCGTGTTCATCGCACAGCTCGCGCAGACCTCTCAGGCATTGTGGCGGAACCGGACGAATGCCGCCCTCGCCCTGAATAGGCTCAATCAGGATCGCCGCAGTCTCATCGCCAATCGCAGCCTTGAGCGCGTCGTGATCGCCGAACGGCACACTGTCGAACCCATCGGGCATCGGCCCAAACCCGTTCACCAGCTTATCCGCACCTGCCGCTGCGATCATCGCGAGCGAGCGGCCATGGAACGAGCCATCAAACGTGATCACCCGATACCGTTCAGGCGCGTCATTCGCCGAATGATATTTGCGGGCCATCTTGACCGCACATTCCATCGCCTCGGTGCCCGAATTGGTGAAAAACACCGTATCGGCGAAGGTGTTATCCACCAGCTTCTCCGCCAACCGCTCCTGATTGGGAATGTTGTAAAGATTGGACGTATGCCAGAGCGCCTCCGCCTGATCTTTGAGAACCTGCACCAGCTTGGGATGCGCATGGCCCAGCGCGTTCACCGCGATGCCGCCGCCCAGATCGAGAAAGCGTCGGTTCTGGTCATCCACCAGCCAGACCCCTTCGCCTTTCACGAAGGAGAGTTTTGCGCGCGCATAGGTCGGCATAACTGCGGTAACCATATGGACTCTCTCCCTTTTTGTCGGTTTGGCGCCCCTGTCGCGGAGCAAAAAAGCGCTATCGCATCGGGTGTTGTGAAAGTCAACGCAAGGCAAAGATGTCATTGTAACTGCCGCAATGCGCAGGAAATCTGTGCTTGCCCCTTGTCAGCGCGGCTGCGGAGGCGTATTTTAGGATCTTGCCTAGCCCGCCACCCGAAAGGAATGCCTCATGTCGTGGACCGACGAACGCGTTGAAACGCTCAAAACGATGTGGAGTGAAGGGAAATCTGCCAGCCAGATCGCCAAGGAACTGGGCGGCGTCACCCGCAATGCGGTGATCGGCAAAGTGCATCGCTTGGGATTGTCCAACCGTGCCACGACTTCCAACAAATCAAGCGATGGTGCGGCGTCAAAACCGGCGGCAGCGGCCAAACCGCGGGCGAAAAAACCGTCCAAACCCGCCGCCGCTCCGGCAGCCGCCGCCACAAACACGACCGAGGCCAAACCGGTGGCCACGCGCAAGGCGATCGTACCCGCAGGCCAGCCTTTGCCACCGCAACCATCACAGTCCGAAATCAGTGCCGAGGCTTTGGCCAATCTGGCCGCGATTGAGAAAAAGTCGAAGCGCCTGAACCTCATGGAGTTGACCGAACGGACATGTAAATGGCCCATCGGTGATCCCGCGACCGAGGATTTCTGGTTCTGCGGTCTGGGCGTGCAATCGGGTAAGCCATATTGCGAAGCCCATGTTGCCGTGGCCTTCCAGCCCATGTCCTCACGCCGGGATCGCCGCTCGCGCTAGAGCGTCGTCCAATATAACCCGAGCGGATCGTCCAACCGCCTCAGTCTTTCGGCGGTTTCTGGGTCGGCTTTCGCCAACGCCGCAAATAAGTGCCGATGCGCGGGAAGGTCCCGAACTCGTGGCGGGAACGGGTGCGCAGTACAGGGGTGTTTTCCGAGGCCGAGGATGTCGCTTCGCGGAACACGATGAACAGCCCGCTTAGGATGATCACCCCGGCTCCAATCCATGTGGTGCGTTCGGGGTATTCGTTGAAGATCAGCGCGCCGAACACCGCCGCCCAGATAATCTGCGAATATTGCATCGGCGCGATGAGCGCCGCATCGGCAGCGCGATAGGCGGCGATGACGCACAGGCCTGCACTAAACCCGAAAAATGAGACTATGGCGATCATGCCTAAGTGCTCCAGCGGCATTGGCTTATAAACAATCGGCAGCATGCAAAGCATGACGATGAAAGTCGTAATCATCGGGTAAAGCATCAGAACCGCGCTGCGCTCCTCACGCCCGATTTTGCGCACGATCACCGACGCGGTGGCACTGCCGATAGCCGCAACCATGGCCGCAAGGTGTCCCAATTCCAGCGGCGCACCACCCGGTTGCAGAACGATCAGAACACCGCACAGGCCCACCAGAACCGCAAGCCAGCGCTGCCAGCCGACACGCTCGCCGAGAATCGGGATCGCAAGGACGGTGATCAGAAGCGGCGCAGCAAAAAGGATCGCGTAGGTTTGTGCGAGCGGCAGAACCGAAAAGGCGTAGAAGGCCGAAAAGCCGGTGAGCACGGTCGCAAACGAGCGCAGCGCCATCCACCACGGATGGACCGGGCGCAGATTGCCCTCACGCGTATCCCGCATGATCATCAGTGTGGCCAGCGGAAAGCTCAGCAGCACCGAAAAGAAGATAATCTGGAACGGCGCATAGGTCTCGCCCAGCAGCTTGACGAAGACATCATGGGTCGAGAAAATCCCGAAGGCGAGCAGCGCAAAGCCAACGCCGGTTAACGTGGATCGCGCTTTTTCGTTCATGTCAGGACCGCCCGTTTGTTTGCGCCCCTTTGCCCTGAAACCCTACAAAGAGGCGTTAAGCGCCGCGATAATCGCATCGCCCATCTCACTGGTTGAAATCGGTGTTCCACCGTCCGGGCCAAGCAGATCGCCCGTGCGCGCGCCATCCGCCAAAACGCTCTCAATCGCGCTCTCAAGACGGGTTGCCTCATCGCCTTGATCAAACGAGTACCGCAGCGCCATCGCGAAACTCAGGATACAGGCAATCGGGTTGGCCTTCCCTTCACCCGCGATATCCGGGGCAGAGCCATGCACCGGCTCATACATCGCCTTGGGACGACCATTCTCCATAGGCGCACCAAGCGACGCTGACGGCAGCATGCCCAGCGAGCCGGTCAGCATCGCAGCAGCGTCCGAAAGGATATCGCCAAAAAGATTGTCCGTCACGATCACGTCGAACTGCTTTGGCGCGCGGCACAGCTGCATTGCACCTGCATCAGCGTACATATGGCTCAGCTCAACGTCCTTATACTCCGCCTGATGCACCTCTGTGACAACCTCGCGCCACAGAATGCCGCTCTCCATCACATTGGCCTTTTCCATCGAACACACCTTGTTGGAACGACGCTTGGCAAGCTCAAACGCCGAGCGTGCAACACGGGCAATCTCGCTTTCCGTGTAACGCTGGGTGTTGATGCCAATCCGCTCGTTCCCCTCGGTGATAATACCGCGCGGCTCGCCGAAATAGATGCCGGAAGTCAACTCGCGCACGATCATGATATCGAGCCCTGCAACGACGTCTTTCTTCAGCGACGAAAAATCAGCAAGCGCATCAAAACACTGAGCGGGACGCAGGTTGGAATAAAGATCCATCTCTTTGCGCAAACGCAGCAAACCGCGCTCCGGCTTAAGTGAAAAGTCCAGATCATCATACTTCGGACCACCAACAGCACCCAAAAGAACCGCATCCGCTTCCTGCGCACGGGCCATCGTGTCGTCATGCAAGGGCGTCCCGTGCTTGTCATAAGCCGCGCCGCCCACAAGGTCTTCGGACACATCAATCGTCAACGCGCGCTTGTCGCCGAACCATGCAATCACCTTGCGCACCTCAGCCATAACTTCGGGCCCGATACCATCGCCGGGAAGGATCAAAAGGGAGGGATTGCTCATGGGATATATCCTTGTCTGTCGTCCGGTGGTCGGCGTATCCGAGCGGGCCTGAGCCGTCAAGCGCTTGGGTAATCCGATCCCGCCCCTTTAGCATGTGCGCGCAGCGCTCCAGCCAGCATGTCAAAGACACGCCGCACACGCGCAGAACCGCTCAACTCGTTATGCGCCACCAGATACATCGGCAAAGGCCGGATCGGAATGTCGGGCAAAACCTGAACCAGCCCAAGAACACTCGCAACGCCAACCTGCGTCGCCCCGATGCCCATCCCGGCCAGCAGCGCCTGCACATGCAGGGCCTGATCGTCACAGCGAAACCGGAAATCACGAGGGCTCACATCAACGCCCATCGCCGCCATCTCGCGAATGATCTGATCGTTTCGATCGTAGCCGATAAACAGATGGTCGGCCAAATCCTCATAACGGCGCGGCGTACCATGCGCATCGAGATAGTCGCGCGATGCAAAAAGCCCCAGCGGCAGCTCAGCGAGCTTTTGCATCACCAGATCGTTTTGCGTCGGACGCACCATCCGAACGGCAATATCAGCCTCACGCATCAGCAGATTTTCGTTCGAATTGCTAACGACCAATTCGATCTCAATGCGCGCGTGCGCATTCAGAATATCGCGCAGGATGGGCGGCAGAACATAGGTGCTCACAACCTCCGACGCAGTGATACGCACTGGGCCGCTGATGTCTTGTGCCTGCCCCGCGGCAGTCAGTTGAAGCTGCGCCGCAGCTTGCGCCATGTCCTGCGCAACCGGGTGGAGTTTGGTAGCAAGCTCAGTGGGAACAAGCGCGCGCGGCAAGCGCTGGAAAAGCTTGGCGCCGAGTTGTTCTTCGAGGGTCGTGATATGCCGCCCGACCGTGGGTTGGCTGAGCATCAGTTCGCGGCCAGCAGCCGAGAGTGAGCCGGATCTGATGACAGCAAGGAAGCTCTGGATGAGTGACCATTCAAGATTTTGAATATTCATTTTTGAATGTTAACTATGCTATTTCAGATAATTTAGGGAATATATTGAATATGTAATTCTGTCCAAAGAAATCTACTTTGGAGAAAAACAGATGATCAAAACAGTTCTTATCGCAGGCGCATCAGGCCGCGCTGGATCGCATGCGGCGCATGCTTTCAAGCGCGCCGGTTGGGAGGTTCGCAGCTATCAGCGCAGCTCGGATATGGCGCAGGCCGCGCAGGGTTGCTCGGTCATTTTCAACGGGTTGAACCCTCCGAATTATCAAAATTGGGAAGCGGATTTACCCCAAATCACCCGCGATATGATCGCCGCAGCAAAAGCGTCGGGCGCGCGGGTGATCCTGCCGGGGAATGTCTATAATTTCGGCACGCAACCCGCGCCATGGTCACATAAAACGCCGCATCGGCCCAACACCGGCAAGGGGCGTATCCGTGCGGATATCGAGGCGATGTATCGCGAGAGCCGTATCAAAATCCTGATCCTGCGCGCAGGGGATTTTATCGATGCGGGACAGACCGGGAACTGGTTCGATAAGGTTCTGACAGGCAAGCTCGATGAGAGGGTCTTTACCTACCCCGGCAACATCGGCATCCCGCATGCCTGGGCCTATCTGCCTGATTTCGCGCGCGCTGCGGTCGAGCTTGTCTCAGCGGAAACACTGTCTGACTTTGAAGACGTGGCCTTTCCCGGGTTCACCTTGAGCGGGGCGCAAATGCGCGAAGTTTTGGAACAAATCCGCGGGCAGAAGCTCAAATCTAAGCCGTTGTTCTGGCCTGCTCTGCGTATGGCTGGGCTGGTCTGGAAAACCGGCGCGGCACTGGTGGAGATGCGCTATCTTTGGGATCATCCGCATGCGCTTGATGGGGCGAAATTCGCGCGACTTTTGCCCGATTTTGCCCCGACCCCGGTGGCGGACGCCCTGCGCCACGCTACCAGTCGAGATCAATCCAAACGAGCCTGTGATCGGAGCTGACAGGCTTGCCTTTTCCGATGAGCCGGAAGAGCGGATCATCGGCAGTTGGCCAGAAGACACCTGCGTCCGTGACGGACAAATCGGCCGAGGGCAGCGCGTAATCGACCCGCAGATTTCCCGGCCCACCCTTGTCGCGCCAATCGGCAGTATCAAGCGATGGGTCGGTCTTGTGAACAGCGTTCGCGCCGCGCTGAACGGCGGAGGCCTCCGCCCCACCACGGCTGGTGGGCTCGGGGTCCTGGACCATCGGGTGCGTGATCAGGGCTGTGATTGCTTCGTGTCGGCTATCCCCGTCTTTGGGATCAGAATTGAGGTCGCCCAGAATGACGAATGGCGCGTCTTCGCGCGGGGCTGAAACCTCTGAATCGTCAGTAAATTCAGTACCTTGCAGGTATTCCGCCCAGAAACGGATCTCATCGGCGTTGCGACGACCGTTCATGTCTTCCGGCCCATCGAACACTGGCGGTGTCGGATGACTGGCCCATATGTGAAGCGCTTTGCCATCGACCATGACAGGAACATCCCAATGGGATTTGGAACTGAGCCGCATGACCGATTGCGCAGCGTCGCTTGGGAAGGGCGATCCGTCGCTGAACGTCGGCAGCAGCGCATCCGGAAAGTCCTTCCATCGCAAGCGTGCAAAACTACGCGCGTTTGGCGCATCAATCGGATGGCGCGAGAGCAGCAGCATTCCATATTGGCCCGGAAACCGACCAAAGCCAAAGGCATCATTGGGCCCTCGCGTCTTACCATCGCCGTTCAAATCCTCACCGCTCAGATATCCCGTATTGGGCGGTGCGGTGAAGCTGTGTGGATAGTCTATGCCCTTGGTATCACTGCTGTTTTCGGCGAGCCAAGCAATAAACTCAGCCTTCGCCAAACCATCAACGTCGTGATCAAACTCGTTGATTAGCAGGATATCCGGGCGGACCGTCTGGATGATCTCGATCACCGCTTTGATCTGTTTGTTCTTACGCTTTTGCAAGGCAAGCAGCAGCACGCCAGGACCGTCGCGGGAGAGGCTGGCGTTGAACGTGGCAACGCGGAGCGGCTCTCCGGTTGCGACGGTACTCGCGAGCAAAAGGGCGGTGAGCGTGCAGAGCGCTAGGATGCGGCGTGACATGGCTATGGCGTAGCAGATGGCGCGTGGTGGGACAATTCGGAGGCTTTCGTTGCGGTTGTGCTGTGCGGGGCGGTCGGGAAATTGGCGATATGCGTTAACGGGGCGGGCGGATGGGGTGAAGTCTAAGGAAATAAGGGTTAACGACGGATTGATGGATGTGCATCCTATGCACAATCTATGCACAACCTATGCACAGTCGGATGCGCAGAGCGGCATTCGTTAACCGGAGCGGGCGGGGAGTGATTG
>CAYRKW010000017.1:29588-42979 GCA_964425135.1 uncultured Rhodobacterales bacterium | reverse complement strand
CATTTTGCGCGCGACGTCGTTCAAGAAACGGCGCTGCGAGCACAGAATGAAAGCGGACCGACCGGGGCGGTTAACAGCCGCGTAGCGGCCCGCCCTGAGGCGGCCCTTTCGCTTGAATGCCTCGATAAGTCGCGCTGACGCACGACCGATGGCATTCTTGGGGTGAGGCGCGATGCGCTTCATTCGGCAGGGAATTGGGTAAGCCGACGATTGGTGACTTCTTAGGCTCTTGCCTGAAATTGCATTTTGCGCGTGTCATCGTTCTAGAGAAAGCGCCGAAAGCGCATAATGAAAGCGGGCCCACCGGGCGGTCAGCAGGCGCGCAGCGGCCCGCCCTCGGGCGGTCGGTCCGCTTGAATGCCTCGATAAGTCTCGCTGACGCTCAACGACAGGTATTCACGGGCGAGTGCAGAAAGATCTTGTCTTGAATGCGCGAGCGAATGGCTGATCTTCACATCAACCACCGCCCAGCTAACCGCGCGCGCGTTTTACCAGCCAGCCGACTTTCAGGAGGGCAGCGCCGCGCATCACGAGGCTGGCAGGCAAGAAAGCCCAGATGGCACAGCCCCAGATCAAGGGCTGGTCGTTTTCCAGAACCGATGGGTCGAACCAGCCGCCGGAGCGGGAGGCGACCACAGGGATCAGGAACGGCAGGCCAATCCCGATCAGCACGTTTGCGGTGCCGTCGCGAAACAGACGGCGTTCGACATCACGGCCAGAGGACGGCTCGAATGTCGGCAGATTGACCCAGAGGTTGAAGTTGTCGCGCCCCACCGGCCAGCGAAACACCCAAAGCGTCAGCGCAAAGAGGATGAAAAAGGCGAAAGCGATCAGAAAGCTGACCGAGGCGGCCCGCGCCAGCAAAAGCCGGAACTCCTCGGATGCACCCTCGCCGATCATAGCAACGGCGACGCGCACCGGGGACAGCGGCACATTGGTCAAAGCAACTGCCTGATCTGCGTATTTGAGAATATCCGCGCTGAACGCATCCGCGTTCACAACCGCGCGCGACAGGAAAATCAGCGCAACGATCTGCGTGAAAAAGGTAAAGAAACGGATGCGATTGTAAGGCGGCGCAAAGCGGAAATCGATCAGACCGGGATGACTGGAGGCATATTCAAAGAGCGTGAAAGCCCCCGCGATACCGCCGATAATCAGTGATATCTCCTGCGCGGCCTGACTGACATTTGGCAGCAACAGCGCCGGCATTGCCACAACGACAAGTACCAGCAGCGCGCGGACCAAAGCACCTATGAAACGCTTACCCAACGCTCCATCCCTCACTCACATTATGCGCCGCCGCTCATGCGACGCATCACTACACCCAAGGTGCCCTCGCACCATATGAGGCTTCAAACGCGTCAATGGCAGCGGACTTTTCCATTGTCAGTCCGATATCATCGAGGCCCTTGAGCAGACATTCCTTCTTGAAGGCGTCCACCTCAAATTCGACAATTTCGCCATCAGGTCGTGTAATCTGTTGTTTCTCCAGATCAATCGACAGAACAGCATTTGCTCCTTTACTTGCATCTTCCATTAACGCGTCGACCGTTTCTTGCGGCAAGACGATCGGAAGAATTCCGTTCTTGAAGCAGTTATTGAAGAAGATGTCGGCAAATGATGGCGCTATTACGGCGCGTATGCCAAAATCCAGCAGCGCCCATGGCGCATGCTCCCGCGACGACCCGCAGCCAAAATTATCACCCGCAACAAGGACTTGCGCGTCGCGATAGGCCGGTTGGTTGAGGATGAAATCCTCGATCTCGGTCCCGTCCTGATTGTAGCGCATCTCGTCAAACAGATTGATCCCCAGACCGGAGCGTTTGATGGTTTTGAGAAACTGCTTTGGAATGATCATATCGGTATCGACATTGACCAATGGCAATGGCGCTGCAACACCCGAGAGTTGATTGAATTTTTCCATTCTATCCTTTCACTGCTTAACTCTTTGATAAAGAAGAGAAAAGCAGCCTTTCATCGTCTAATATACTATCCGTATTTCGAAGGTGTTAAACCAACTCGCGAACATCGGTGAGGCGGCCTGTGACAGCAGCGGCAGCGGCCATGGCAGGGGAGAGCAGATGCGTGCGTCCGCCCCGGCCCTGACGGCCTTCGAAATTGCGGTTTGAGGTCGAGGCACAGCGCTCGCCGGGGGCCAGTTGGTCGGGGTTCATGCCCAGACACATCGAGCATCCGGCCATGCGCCATTCGAAGCCAGCCTCCTGTAGCATTTGTGCAATACCTTCCTCTTCGGCTTGGGCGCGCACGAGGCCGGAACCGGGGACAATCATGGCACGCATGCCATCTTTCACCCGGCGTCCCTCCATGATCTTGGCAACTTCGCGCAGATCCTCGATTCGTCCGTTCGTGCAGGAACCGATGAAGACCGTGTCGATGGCCACGTCCTGCAAGCGGGTGCCGGGCGTCAGACCCATGTAGTCGAGCGAGCGTTGCGCCGCTTCGACCTTGCCACCTTCGAAATCGCCCGCATCTGGAACGACACCGGTGATCGGCAGCACGTCTTCGGGGCTGGTGCCCCATGTGACGACAGGCGCGATGTCATCGGCCTCCAGGATCAGCTCTTTGTCGTAATGCGCACCTTTGTCCGAATAGAGCTCTTTCCACGCGGCCATGGCCAGTTCCCAATTGCCGCCCTTTGGCGCTTGGGGGCGACCTTGCACATAGTCGAAGGTTTTTTGATCCGGTGCGATCAGACCGGCGCGGGCGCCGCCTTCGATGGCCATGTTGCACACGGTCATGCGCCCTTCCATCGACAGCTCCTCGATGGCTTGGCCGCAATATTCGATCACATGCCCCGTACCGCCAGCCGTGCCGGTTGCGCCGATGATCGACATGGTGATGTCTTTGGCCGTGACATAGGGCGAGAGCGAGCCGCGAATTTCGGCTTTCATGTTTTTGGACTTTTGCTGGATCAGGGTCTGTGTCGCCAAAACATGTTCCACCTCCGACGTCCCGATCCCGTGGGCAAGCGCACCGAACGCGCCGTGGGTGGCGGTGTGGCTGTCGCCGCACACAATCGTCATGCCGGGCTGGGTCCAGCCAAGCTCTGGTCCGATGATGTGGACGATGCCTTGCCGGACATCATCTACGCCGTAATAGGTGATGCCGAAATCCTTGGCATTTTGCTCAAGCGCTTCGACCTGAATGCGGCTTTGCTCGTCATCGATACCCTTGGCCCGGTCAAGCGTTGTGGGGACATTGTGATCGGGCACAGCTACGGTCTTTTCAGGCGCACGGACCTTGCGGCCTGCCATGCGCAGCCCCTCGAAGGCTTGCGGGCTGGTCACTTCATGCACCAGATGGCGGTCGATGTAGAGCAGGCTGGTGCCGTCGGTATCTTCATGGACAACATGGTTGTCCCAGATTTTATCATAGAGTGTCTTGGGAGCGGTCATTGGTCTCTCCGGTCGTCGTGAATTTCAGTGAATTTCTATCGAATGGAATGCGTCACTAAACAACGCGCTTTGGCACATGCGCGCCTATCAGGCGGCAAATACCGTGCTGGCTTCGCCAAAAAACCGCCAGGGCAGGCGGGCGCGATCATCCATATCGAAGAGCAGTTTCATGGCGCGTTCCTATACCGGATCACCACGGCGGGCAAGCATTTGCATTGCGCGTAGCGGGGAGGCAGACTTGAGCCAAACGGCCCCAAAAACTGAGACAGGAGACCCCGATGAGCACAGGTATCCGATCCATGCCGGTTCTCCCGTGCAAAGATGTCAAAGCGGCGATGGCGTTTTATACCGAACAGCTTGGGTTCGAGATGGCCAACAGCTTTGCCGATGATCAGGACCATTGGTATTTCGCCATCGCGCAGCTTGGCACGATCACAATCGGCCTTGCCCATGTCAAAGAGTTTACACCACATGCAAACTGGGTCGCCTATCTCTATATTGACGATGCGCGCGGCTATCTTGAGGCGCTTGCATCGCGGGGCGTGACGCCGGACCATCCGTTGCAGGAGACGTTTTACGGAATGCTGGAATTTGATGTGACCGATAGCGAGGGCCACAAAATCGCCTTCGGACAGGACACTGCACCGACGAAAAGAGGACCAGGATTATGACGATGACCGAAGCGCGTTTGCGCGAAATATATGGCGAGCCGGGGGCGCGGGCGGCGCGCAAGACGCTGGACCGGCTCGATCAGCACTGCAAGGACTTCATCGCGCATTCGACGCTGCTGATGCTGGCGACCTCGGATGGGACCAATCTGGACGTCTCCCCCAAAGGCGATCCGGCAGGGTTCGTGACGATTGAAGACGATCACCACCTGCTGATCCCCGACCGCGCAGGCAACAACCGGATCGATGGATTTTTAAACATCATCAAACACCCAGCGGTCGGGCTGATCTTCGTGATACCGGATGTGACAGAGACCATGCGCATCAACGGGCGGGCAGAGATCCTCGACGATCCCGAGATTTGCGCCCCCTTCGCCATTCGCGGCATCCCGCCCAAAACCGTGCTGCGGATCGAGGTGGATGAAGCCTTCCTGCACTGCGGCAAAGCCTTCATCCGCTCCGGCCTTTGGAAGCCCGAGACATGGCCCAAAACCCGCCCCATCCCCAACCTCAACGTCATCATCCGCGATCAGGTGCGCGATGTGGAAACACCGGACGTCTCGGATGCGTCGGTCGATAAGCTCTATCGCGATACAATGTATTGAGGCGATAGGGCGCCCACCGCGGCGCTAAGCCAAATCCGACGCATCCAACGCCGCAATCACTGTCCCGCTGCAATCGCCAAAGCCGATCTGATACCCATCGCCTTTCGCCGCGCCATGCAGCACCAGCGTATCGCCGTCCTCCACAAAACTGCGGCTCTCGCCATAGGGCAGATCAAGCGGCTCCGTCCCGCCCCAGCTTAACTCCAAAAATGAGCCGCGATTGCCACGCTCCGGCCCCGAAATCGTGCCTGATCCCAAGAGATCACCCACATTCATCGGACACCCACTACTGGCATGATGCGCCAGTTGCTGCGCCGAGGAATAATACATCTCCCGATAATTCGTCGCCGTGATTTGCGCGCCATTCAGCGTCACCGCCAGATCGATATCATAAAGCATCGGCCCCGTGTCCTTCAGATGCGGCAACAGCGGCACACGGCGCTCCGGCGTCATCACGCGAAACGGCTCCAGCGCCGCTTGCGTGACGATCCAGGGCGAAATGCTCGTCGCCGTGGCCTTGGCCTGAAACGGGCCGAGCGGCTGGTACTCCCACGCCTGAATATCGCGCGCCGACCAGTCGTTGAGCAGCACATAACCGAAAATATGCGCATCCGCCGCATCAACGCTCAACGGTCCCTCGCTGGCGGTCCCGACAATCGCGCCCATCTCCAACTCGATATCGAACCGCTGCGACGGACCAAAGCGCGGCGCATCATCCGTCGGCCCTTTAATCTGCCCCCAGGGACGCCGCACATCCGTGCCAGACACCACGATCGAAGACGCCCGCCCGTTATAGCCAATCGGAATATGCAGCCAGTTGGGCGGCAGCGCGTTTTCCGCCCCGCGAAACATCGTCCCGACATTGGTGGCGTGATGCAGCCCGGCGTAGAAATCGGTGTATTCCGCAACCTTGAACGGCATGTGCATCGTCGCATCCGCCTGCGCCACCAGCGCGCTCTCAACCTGCGCCCGCGTCGAACTCCCCTCCGCCAGCATATCCGTCAGCGCCGCCCGCAAGTCCGCCCAACGCGCTGCGCCCAGCGCCATGAACCCGTTCCAATCGGACGCCGCAAACACCCCGTCAAACGACAGCACTCCCGCCTCTTCAAGCGCATGCAGATCAAGGATCATATCGCCGATGGCAACCCCGCAGCGCGCATCATCGCCGCCTGTCGAGAACACCCCATAGGGCAGATTGTTCAGCGGAAATGGCGTGAGCGCAGAATTTGCGCTTTCAACCCAACTTGTCTTCAGTGGCATTGTCGGTCCTTCACCTGCGCGTAGAGATTCATTTGCGCCCCGGCGTCCCGTCAAACCTCTTCTCAATATCGACCCAGCAGTCGATGTAATCATCCTGCAACGGCGCCTCGCGTCCGGCAAATTCCGTCAGATGCTGCGGAAAGCGGGTCTCGAACATAAACGACATCGTATGATCCAGCTTATCCGGCCCAAGATTGGCATTTGACGCCCGCTCGAACGCATCCTTGTCCGGCCCGTGCGGAAGCATCATGTTGTGCAGGCTGATGCCACCGGGCACAAAGCCCTCCGGCTTGGCGTCATACTGCCCGTAAATATTGCCCATCAGCTCGGACATAATGTTCTTGTGATACCAGGGTGGCCGGAAGGTATCCTCTGCAACGGCCCAGCGTTCCCGGAACAGCACAAAGTCGATATTTGCCGTCCCCTCCTGCCCGGAGGGCGCGGTCAGGACTGTGAAAATCGACGGGTCAGGATGGTCAAACAGAACCGAGCCAACAGGGCAATAGCTGCGAAGATCGTATTTCACGGGCGCGTAATTCCCATGCCACGCCACCACATCCAGCGGCGATTGCCCGATCTTGGTCTCATGAAACTGCCCGCACCACTTAATCGTCACGGTGGAGGCAACGTCGCGATCCTCAAACGCTGCCACGGGCGCTTTGAAATCGCGCGGGTTGGCCATGCAATTCGCGCCAATCGGCCCACGGTTCGGCAATTCGAACGTCTGTCCGTAATTCTCACAGACAAAGCCGCGGCACGGCCCCTCAATCACCTCGACGCGGTACAGCAGCCCACGCGGCAGAATCGCGATCTCTTTCGGCTCCAGATCAATGATCCCTAGCTCCGTTGAGAACCGCAGCCGCCCCTCTTGCGGGACCACCAGCATCTCGGAATCGGCCGAATAGAAATAGCTGTCCGTCATGCTCTGCGTGACGAGATACACATGGCTCGCCATGCCAACCTGCGTGTTCACATCCCCCGCCGTGGTCATCGTCCGCATTCCCGTAAGCCACGTCAGCGCTTGGTGCCCGTGCGGCAGCGGGTTCCAGCGATATTGCCCCAAAGAAGTGACGTCATCGACAATATGCGGCGCTGATTTCCAATAGGGCAGATCAATCCGCTCATAGCGATGCGAATGTTTGACCGACGGGCGGATGCGATAGCACCACGTCCGCTCGTTCTGGTGGCGCGGCGCAGTGAAGGCAGTCCCGGAAATCTGCTCGCCATAAAGCCCGTAGTTGCATTTCTGCGGGCTGTTCCTGCCCTGCGGCAGCGCACCGGGCAGCGCTTCGGTCTCAAAGTCATTGCCAAACCCGGGCATATAGCCTTCGTGCGGGCCGGGCAGGGAGGGCGCTTGCACCAGCGATGTCGGCAGCTTTCGCGTGTTCATCCAATCCTCCGTTTCGGGGTCAGTCCGAGATATCGGTTCCTTTTGTGACTATCAATGACCCTCCCCCGGATCAGGATCCGCCCGAACCGTGAACCCGAACGCCCGCAGCGCCCTCAGGATCTCCACCACATGCAGCCGATCCCGCGCCTCGATCACCACATCCAGCTCCGCCTGCTTGAGCGCCACCGTCTGCATCATCCGCTGGTGGATCACCTCCACCACATTTGCGCCCGCCTCGCCGATGATACGAGCGATCTGCGACAATTGCCCCGGCGTATCATCAATCTCAAAGGTCAGCCGCGTGATCCGCCCGTCCTTCACCAATCCGCGCAGGATCAGCGTCGACAGGAGCCGCGAGTCGATATTGCCACCGCAGACCACCAACCCGACCTTCTTGCCCTCGAAGACATCGAGATTATTCTTGATCACCGCCAAACCAGCGCCCGCCGCCCCCTCAGCCACCAGCTTCTCATGGCTCAGCAGATCAAACACCGCATCCTCGATCTGCGGCTCGCTGGCGCTCTCCACGCGGTCCACCAGCCGCTTTATGATCGCCAGATTGCCCTTGGCAGGCGCGCGCACTGCAATCCCTTCGGCCAGCGTCGGACCCGTCCCAACCGCATGCGCCTCATGAAACGCAGCCTTGGCCGCATCAAACGCATCCGCCTGCGCCCCAATAATCTCGATGTCGGCCCGCATGTCCTTGGCCGCCACCGCCATCCCCGCGATCAGACCACCACCGCCGATGGGCACCACGATGCAATCAAGATCAGGCACCTGCTCCAGCATCTCCAGCGCAACGCTCCCCTGTCCTGCCGCCACCAGTGCATCATCGAAGGGATGCACAAAGGTCAGCCCCTGCGCCTCCGCCAATTCGAGCGTAAACGGCACGCCATCATCAAACCCCTTGCCATGCAGGATCACTTCCGCCCCGAAATCGCTGGTCCGTTTGACCTTGTTGAACGGCGTGCCCTCCGGCATGACGATGGTCGCGGGAATGCCGAGCCTGTTGGCATGATAGGCCACGCCCTGCGCATGATTGCCCGCACTGCACGCAATCACACCGGCCTTGCGCTGATCCGCACTGAGGCTCAAGAGCTTCGCCAGAGCCCCCCGCGCCTTGAACGCATTGGTGTGCTGCAAATTCTCCAGCTTGAGATAAAGCTCAATCCCCAAATGCAGCGACAAGCGCGCCGCAGGCACCGTCGGCGTGCGCAGGGTCGCCGGCGCAATTGCGGCATACGTCTCGCGGATCAGTTTTGGCGTTAGGGCCACGCTATGCCTCTCCCATCGTCTTTCCCGGCCCGCGCATCCTGACTGAATTCGCCGGGATGTACCACGCCTCAAATGAGGCACTCCCTCGCACAAGCATACAGTCCCGCAACGCCGTACAGCCCCCGACCCTCGGGTGTCTCTGCATGACCGAACAAACGGGTTCTGAAGCTCGGAAAATTACTCTTGAGATACTGCTCTCCCTCTCAACGCTCATCGTCCGGCACCGCCGGACAGCCCCCACCCAGGGTCGCGGGCTGTCCTGAGCTCTCTTAATCAGCAGCCAATAAAACGCTCCGATTCCTCTGGACACAAAAAACCCACCCAGCTTACACTGCGACCCGAACAACCGAACGACACGCCCATGATCCACCTGAAAGCCATGGCCTACCAGCCGCCTCCCGCGATTGCCTGATCCCCACTCACGCAGTTCAAATGCCGGAGAGACTTTCATGTCCGATAAACCCAATATCGTCGTCATTATGGCCGACCAACTCGCACCGCATTTCACCGGCGCCTACGGCCATAAAACCGCCAAAACACCCCATCTCGACGCGCTGGCCGGGCGCGGCATGCGCTTTGACGCAGCCTATTGTAACGCGCCGCTTTGCGCCCCCTCGCGGTTCTCGTTCATGTCCGGCCAGCTCATTAGCCGCATCGCAGCCTATGACAACGCGTCCGAGTTCAAAGCCAGCGTGCCAACCTTCGCCCATTACCTGAAAACCGCCGGCTACCGCACATGTCTTTCAGGCAAGATGCACTTCGTCGGCCCGGACCAGAAGCACGGTTTTGAGGACCGCATCACCACCGATATCTACCCATCCGATTTCGCATGGACCCCCGATTGGGAAGCGCATGATGAGCGGATCGACAAATGGTATCACAACATGCAAACCGTCAAGGAAAGCGGTGTCGCGCAGGCGACGTACCAAATCGACTATGACGACGAGGTTGGGTTTGCCGCGCGCCGCTGGCTCTTTGACGTGGCGCGCGACAAAGCCGCGGGGCGGGGCGCGCCATTCGCGCTCGTCGCCTCCTTCATCCACCCGCACGACCCTTACGTCGCCCGCCCGGAGTGGTGGAACCTCTATTCCGACGACGATATCGACATGCCCGCTTTCGTGCCGCCGCTCGAAGACCTGGACCCGTTATCCCGCCGCGTCATGGACGGGATCGAGGCATCCTACACACCGCTCACGGACGAAGAGATCCGCCGCGCGCGTCGCGCGTATCTGGCCAATGTCAGCTATTTCGACAGCAAAATCGGTGAACTTGTCCAAACCCTCGAAGAGACCGGCGAGATCGACAACACCATCATCATCGTCACCGCAGATCACGGCGATATGCTGGGCGAGCGCGGGCTGTGGTTCAAGATGAACTTCTTTGAGCATTCCGCCCGCGTCCCGCTGGTCATGTCTGGTCCCGGGATCATGCAAGGAAGCGCGCCAAACGCCTGCTCACTCGTGGATCTTCTGCCCACCTTCCTCGATATCGCGGGCATATCCGACATGCCGCTGGGCGAGCCTATCGACGGGCGCTCGCTCATGCCGCTGGCGCGCGGTGAGACTGATCGGGTGGATGAAGCCATTGGCGAGTATTGCGCCGAGATGACGCCCTATCCGGTGATCATGATCCGGCGCGGGCCGCTCAAATACATCCACTGCGACCCCGATCCGCCACAGCTTTATGACGTGGTGGCCGACCCGCTGGAGACCACCAATCTCGCCGCCGATCCTGCTCATGCTGACACCGCATCGGCCTTCGCTGCCGAGATCGCCGCGCGATGGGATAGCGAGGCCCTGCGCGCTCAGGTTATCGCCACCCAAAAATCCCGCCACGCGCTTCATGCAGCCATGGAAGCGGGCGCGGGCGCGCATTGGGACTACAACCCGCCCAGCGATGCCAGCCAACAATACTTGCGCAATCACATGGACTGGACCACCGCCGCCGAGACCTATCGCTTTCCACCGGTGAAATCCTAGCAATGAATGGGAGCTGCCCGCCCCACGCCGCTCTTGTCTTGCTGACGCAGCGCCGATGTCATTCCATCGGCTCGCGCTGCGCAATCAGCCGTTGCACCGCGCGCCCCGGGTCATATTCAGCTCCCGCACATCCCAACCGTGCATGGAGTGTGCATAGGTTGTGCATGGGATGCACATCACGCAACACCGCGTTAACTCAGTAAAACAAGGCCGCGAACGCTGTGTTAACCAAATCACCCCAATTGCCGCACCGCCCGCACCCTTCAAAAGGTCAAAAACAACTCTCAACACGGCGCTCACACATCCGGCGCAGCAGCATAACGCAAATGCCCGGCCTTCACCCAAACCGACGCACCAGCCTCCCCCGCCACAGCCCGAAGCGCCGCCCCATCCGGCAAGCGCAACCACGACCCTGCCACGAAGTCATCCCCGCATTCACGGACAGAACCATCCAGAACAAGCATCTCAATCCCGCCAGAACTCTCATCGGTAAGCGTCGCGCCAGCCTCCAGCGTGTGATACGTCACCCGCTCTTTCGCATCCATATGCAACAGCGCGCTCGAAACCCCGTCCACAGCAGGCTCCAACGCATCCGCCATATCCTTGCGAAACTGCGTCCGGTCGTCCGCATCAAACTGCCAAAGCTTCACGAATATCGTGCAGCCAAGCGCAGAGCCCGGCGTATGCGATGTGGTCGGCGGATTGCGCACATACGTCCCCGCCGGATAATCCCCATGCTCATCCTGAAACACCCCATCAAGCACAATGAACTCTTCACCGCCAGCGTGCGTATGCGCCGAAAACGCGCTTCCCGGCGCATAGCGCACGATCGTTGTCGCCCGCGCCACCTCATCACCAATCCGATCCAGCATGCGCCGGTCCACACCCGCCATCGGCGAGGCAACCCAATCCACTTGCGCCGAATGAACCACGACGCGGGTTGAGAAATCTGCATTCAGTTCCATAACATCACCTTCCGATCAACCAATCACGGCCCCAACACCACCCGCGACCATCCGCACAACACCCGCGCTTCTTTGGTTCAAAAATATCCCGCTGCGCGCGGAGCGCATCACAAAAAAAGCGAGCCGCGTCAGCGGCTCACCGCAAAGCGACATCGCCCGAAAATCGCCCTATCGAGCGCTTCGAAACCACGCCACAATTGCTGCCCGGCTCTCATCGGTCATCGTCGCAACCGCATTGGGCGGCGGCATGGCATGCGTCACACCCGCCTGCAAATAGATCGCTTCGGCTTGGCGCGCGATATCGCTGCGGGTCTCCAGAACCACGCCCTTGGGCGGCCAATGCATGTTGTCCCAGACAGGCGCGCGCGCATGGCACATGGAACAATTGCCAAGCACCACATCATAGGCCCCCTCAAACCCTTCCGCCTCAGCGTACCGCGCCTCATAAGGCGTCAAATCCCGCGCCTCAGCCGTCTCAAGGCTGCCGGGCATGCCCGCGGTCGAGAGCCACGCAATCAGGATAAACAGGAGCACCGTCACCGCCCATGTCCACATCGGCCCTGAGCCGGTGGCATGCAGCGTGTTGAAATAATGCCGGATCGTCACACCCGTCAGAAACACCAGTGACGCAATGATCCAGCTATATTCCGTCGCAAAAGCCAGCGGATAGTGATTGGCCAGCATCAGGAAAATCACAGGCAACGTCAGATAGTTGTTATGGGTCGAGCGCAGCTTGGCGATCTTGCCGTATTTCGCATCCGGCACCCGCCCCGCTTTCAGATCGCCCACGACAATGCGCTGGTTCGGCATGATGATGAAAAACACATTCGCCGTCATGATCGTCGCCGTAAAAGCGCCCAGATGCAGCAGCGCGGCCCGGCCTGTGAACACCTGATTATAACCCCAGGACATCGCCACCAACAACGCGAACAAAAGCAGCATCAAGAGCGTCGGCGTCTCCCCCAGCTTCGAGCGGCACAACAAATCATAGCAAATCCAGCCGAAGATCAGCGACCCGCCTGATAAAAGAATACCCTGCCAAAGCGCCAGATCAGCCTTGTTTGGATCAAGCAGATAGATCTCCCCGCCGATCCAATAGACAATCATCAAAAGCGCAGCCCCGGACAGCCATGTCATATAGCTCTGCCATTTATGCCAGATCAGATGCTCGGGCATATTCTCCGGCGCGACCGAATACTTCTGGATATGGTAGAACCCACCCCCATGGACCTGCCATTCCTCACCCTGCACACCTTCGGGCATGCGCACCGCTTTGCGCAGGCCCAGATCAAGCGCGATGAAGAAGAACGACGCCCCGATCCACGCCATCGCCGTAATGACATGCAGCCAGCGCACGGCGAACGCGATCCAGTCCCAAATGACCGCCCAATCATACATGCTGTGCTTCCCTCCCGACGCGCATCCGCATCAGCTTCCGCGATAGGTGGAATAGCCAAATGGCGACAACAGCAGCGGCACATGGTAATGCTGCTCTTGCGACATGCCAAAGCGGATCGGGATCACATCCAGAAACCGTGGCGCTTCGGGCGGGATGCCAACGCCGTCAAGATAATCGCCTGCGTGAAACACCAGCTCATAGGTGCCGGTCGCAAAGGTCTCCGCTGGCAGGATGGGCGCATCCGTGCGCCCGTCCGCATTGGTTCGAACGCTCGCAAGATGCGCCCGCACCTCCCCATCAAGCCGGTAAAGATCAATCTTCAGACCCGCCGCAGGCCGCCCCAAAGCCGTGTCCAGCACATGTGTTGTTAGATATCCCGACATCCTGCGTCCCTCATTGCGCGAATTGACAAACAAGCCACAAATCTGCGCCTC
>CAYRKW010000017.1:0-29488 GCA_964425135.1 uncultured Rhodobacterales bacterium | reverse complement strand
TATGGCGCGCGCGCAGGCTTTTGGCGCGTGCATGCCCTGCTCAAAGACCTGCCCATCACAGTCTATGGCGTCACCACAGCGCTTGCCCGCGCGCCAGAGCAGCTTGCCGCGATGAAAGAAACCGGATGGGAAATCGCGAGCCACGGTCTCAAATGGATCGAACACAAGGATATGACCGAACACGAAGAGCGCGCGCAAATCCTTCAGGCCATTCGCCTGCACACCGAAATTGTCGGTGAGGCCCCACGCGGCTGGTACACGGGCCGCTGCTCTTGCAACACAATCCGCCTTGCGGCCGAAACCGGACAATTTGCCTATGTCGCCGATAGCTATTCGGACGATCTGCCCTATTGGGAACGTTTGGGCGAGCGTGACCAGCTGATCGTCCCCTACACGCTCGATTGCAACGATATGCGCTTTGCCATTCAAGCAGGCTTCACCACCGGCGATCAGTTCGAAAGCTATCTCAAAGACAGCTTCGATACGCTCTACGCCGAAGGACAGGCGGGCGCGCCCAAAATGCTCTCCATCGGGCTTCATTGCCGCATCATCGGCCGACCCGGTCGCGCCGCTGCCCTCAAGCGCATTCTCGACTACATGCGCGGCCATGAAGGCGTCTGGTTCGCGACCCGTCTTGAGATTGCGCAGCATTGGGCGCAGCATCACCCGCCCAAGCAAACCCTGCGCCCCTCTCAAATGGATCGCGAAACATTCGTTGAAACCTTTGGCGGCGTGTTCGAGCACAGCCCTTGGATCGCCGAACGCGCCCATCGCGGCGAGCTTGGCCCGACCCATGACACCGCGCAAGGTGTTCACCAGGCGCTCGCCCAAGTGTTCCGCGCCGCCGATCCTCAGCAGCGCCTCGCCGTTCTGACCGCCCACCCCGATCTTGCTGGAAAGCTCGCCGCTGCAAAGCGCCTGACCGCAGAGTCCAGCGCCGAACAGGCCTCCGCCGGCCTTGATGCGCTGACCGATGACGAACGCCGCACCTTCTCCGATTTGAACACGCGCTATACCGAGACATTCGGCTTCCCCTTCATCATCGCGGTGCGCGATCATGACAAAGCCTCAATCATGGAGAGCTTCCAGCGCCGCGTTACGCAGGACCGCGACACCGAATTTGCCGAGGCCTGCAGACAGGTCGAGCGCATCGCCCAGCTTCGCCTTGCAGAGATTTTCGCAAAGTGACCCGCATCATCCGTATCGAGCCGATCAGCCGCGCGGCCTTCGCCCCCTTCGGCGATCTGATCGAT
The DNA here is from genome assembly GCA_964425135.1 of uncultured Rhodobacterales bacterium. Lineage (GTDB taxonomy): Bacteria > Pseudomonadota > Alphaproteobacteria > Rhodobacterales > Rhodobacteraceae > CAYLLD01. The sequence goes on along the minus strand of CAYRKW010000017.1, from coordinate 28,235 downwards.
TGCGACGGCACGCCAGACAAGATCATCAATCAGGGCCTGTGCGGTCGCTACCATGACCGCGCCAAACTCGATGTCTCGGACGGGCGGGCAGGCGTCAGCCTCTTTCGCGCTGAGCCGCGCCCACTGCCGCTACAGCTCGATATGATGGAACGTCACCCGGGCGGCGCCCAGTGCTTTGTCCCGATGTCGGAACACGGCTTTCTGGTCATCACCGCCCCCGACAAAAGCGGCGCGCCGGGCACGCCCCGCGCCTTCCTCACGCAGCCGGGCCAAGCGATTAACTTTCACCGCGGTACATGGCACGGCGTGCTGACCCCGCTCCACCCGCCGGGCCTTTTTGCGGTGATCGACCGCATCGGCGCTGGCGACAATTTAGAAGAATACTGGTTCGAAACCCCGTATTCCGTCGAACCAGACGCATAAAAATCACGGGACCCATAACCAAAAAATACCAACAGAGGGACATATCCAAATGACAACATCTTCCATCGGAACGCCGGAGCAACTCCGCGATCCCAACTACACGCCCGCGCTGCATCGCGCAGTGCCGCTGGGCATCCAGCACGTGCTCGCCATGTTCGTCTCGAACGTCACACCAGCGATCATCATCGCCGGGGCCGCAGGCTTCGGCTTTGGCTCGGATGCAGGCGCGCAGGGCTTCCCGGACATGACATATCTGATCCAGATGTCGATGCTGTTCGCAGGCATCGCGACCCTGTTCCAAACCATCGGCCTTGGCCCCATGGGCGCGCGGCTTCCGGTGGTTCAGGGCACCAGCTTTGCCTTCATCCCGATCATGATCCCGCTGGTGGCCGGTAAAGGCGTTGAGGCCTTGCCTGCACTCTTTGGCGGCGTCATCATCGGTGGCGTCTTTCACGCCATCATCGGTACATTTATCGGTAAAATCCGCTTCGCCCTGCCACCGCTGGTGACGGGTCTTGTGGTGATGATGATCGGTTTGGCGCTCGTTAAAGTCGGCATCCAATACGCCGCTGGCGGTGTTCCGGCCATCGACAAACCCGAATACGGCAGCCTCCTCAACTGGTCAGCCGCACTTGTCGTGATCCTTGTGACACTTGGCCTGAAGTTCTACGCGCGCGGCATGCTTTCGGTATCCGCCGTATTTCTGGGCATCATCGCAGGGTATCTCTACGCCATGGCGATGGGCATGGTCAGCATCGAAGGCATCACCACAAGCTGGGATCGCGCCGCCACCGTCGCTTTGCCAGAGCCATTCAAATACGGCTTCGAGATGAGCGTTGCCGCCATCGTCGGCTTTTGCCTCATGGCCTTCGTCTCCGCTGTTGAAACCGTCGGCGATGTCTCCGGCATCACCAAAGGCGGCGCAGGACGCGAAGCCACCGATGCGGAAATCCAGGGCGCGACCTATGCAGACGGTGCCGGATCGGCCATCGCGGGTATCTTTGGCGGTTTCCCGAACACCTCGTTCAGCCAAAACGTCGGCCTCATTGCCATGACCGGCGTGATGAGCCGCCATGTCGTGACCATCGGTGCGATCTTCCTGATCGTCTGCGGCCTGATCCCCAAAGTCGGTGCCGTGATCCGCACAATACCCATCGAAGTTCTGGGCGGCGGGGTGATTGTGATGTTCGGCATGGTCGTGGCCGCCGGTATCTCCATGCTCTCCGAGGTCACATGGAACCGCCGAAACATGGTCATCTTCGCCATCTCGCTGGCCATCGGGTTCGGTCTTCAACTTGACCCCAAAGCGGTGCAATACCTGCCAGACACGCTGCGCATCCTGATGACATCGGGTCTTCTGCCAGCAGCGATCATCGCGATTGTGCTCAATCTGATCCTGCCCGAAGACCTGACCGACGAAGCAACAGGCGAGGTCTCCGGCGGCATGGCTCGGTCGGACGATCACTAGTTGCCAAACGATTGCACTCCCGGGAGCATGAAATGAATTGTTCCCGGGAATACCGATTTCAACATTAGAACAAAGGACTGCCCCCTCCCTGCGGGGAGGGTCGGGGGCTGTCCGGCGTCGCCGGATGTTACGCATTGAAAGGTAAGCGCTACAAAACAGACGTCAGGTATGTTGGCTTTGCCTGAATTGCGCTAACGAACCGTCAGCCCACAACATCAAACCAACCCCAGCCTCACCCCACGCTGAGCGGCATATGCCGGTTCACATCTTTATAGAGCAAATAGCGAAACACCCCCGGCCCACCCGCGTAACACGCCTGCGGACAGAACGCGCGTAGCCACATGAAATCCCCCGCCTCAACCTCCACCCAATCGCTGTTGAGCCGATAAACCGCCTTACCTTCCAGCACATAGAGCCCGTGCTCCATCACATGGGTCTCCAGAAACGGAATGACCGCACCAGGCGCAAGCGTGACAATATTCACATGCATATCATGCCGCATATCGCTGGGATCCACAAAGCGCGTCGTCGCCCAGGCCCCATCCGTATCCGGCATCTCAATCGGCGCCACATCCCGCTCGTTGGTAATAATCACCTCCGGCGCATCCACACCCTCAACCGGCTGATACGCCTTGCGCACCCAGTGGAAGCGCAACGCCTCGCTGCCGCGATTGTGCAAAGCCCAGTCACTCCCCGCCGGCAAATACGCATACCCGCCTTCACCCAGCACATGGGTTTGCGACCCAACCCGCAGCTCCGCCTCCCCCTCAACCACAAACAACACCGCCTGCGCAGTTGCATCGCTCTCAGGCCGGTCAGACCCACCCCCCGGCGCAACCTCCATGATGTATTGCGAGAAGGTCTCCGCAAACCCGCTCATGGGCCGCGCCAGAACCCACAGACGCGTGCCCTCCCAGAACGGCAGTTGGCTGGTGACAATGTCGCGCATGCACCCTTTGGGAATGACCGCATAGGCATCGGTGAACACCGCCCGATCCGTCAACAGCTGTTCCTGCCCCGGATGCCCGCCTTTGGGTGCGTAATACTTGCCTGACATGAAACGCCTCGTATTGGAATTGACGACCCAATATGCGCGCAATGAAGCGCCAGTTCCAGAGAAGATGCGATTAACCCCATCTTCACCAGTAACGCGCGCTCAGGTTAACTTTTGGCCACCGCGCATTCCACTGTGCATAGATTGTGCATCACTTGTGCATAGGATGCACATCGCGCTTTTCGTCGTTAACCCCTGATTTTCAAGCCCCGAGCAGCTTGCCGAACGCCGCATTAACCAAAATCAGCTTCGCCTTTCCAGAAATACTCAAAATCACCTTTAAAACGTGACCGGTCGCAAGACCGGTCCCCGCTGGATTACTCAATACATTCAACAGGGGGTAAGACCCTAATGCGCCGCGCCAAAGGCCCCGGTGCGGATGTCATAATCCACCGCAAGCCCGTACTCCGGATCATCCTCACTATCGACCATCAACTGCCCGGAGCGGTTCAACAGCCTGTGACAATCGCGGCTGAGATGACGCAGCATCACCTTCTTGCCCGCCGCCTCATATTTGCCCGCCACATCCTCGATGGCCTGCAACGCCGACTGATCCACAATCCGCGAGCGTTGGAAGTCGAAGATCACAACATCCGGATCATCCGACGGCTTGAACAACTCGCCAAAGCTGGTGGCAGAGCCGAAAAACAGCGGCCCTTCGATCTCATAAACCAGAGCGCCCTTTTCCGTCTCGGACGGGCGTGCGTGCGCCTGGATACGGGCCGCTGCGTTCCAGGCGTAGACCAGCGCTGAGACGATCACGCCGACCACCACTGCAATCGCCAGATCCTCCAGCACCGTGACAACCGTCACCAGAACGATCACAATCGCATCGGCGCGCGGAATGAGGCGCATCATGCGCAATGAGTTCCACGCGAAGGTGCCGATCACCACCATGAACATGACGCCGATGAGCGCTGCAAGCGGTATCAGCTCGATGATACCTGATGCGAACAGGATAAAACTTAGCAAAAACAACGAGGCCGCAACAGCGGCAAGCCGTGTGCGCCCGCCGGATTTGACGTTGATCATCGACTGCCCGATCATCGCGCAACCGCCCATACCGCCGAAAAAGCCGGTCACAACATTCGCACCGCCCTGCGCCAGACATTCACGGCTCGCACCGCCGCGCTTTCCGGTCATCTCGCCCACAAGGTTGAGCGTCAGCAGGCTCTCGATCAACCCGATGGCGGCGAGAATCAACGCATAGGGGAAGATAATCAACAGCGTTTCCATGTTCAGCGGCACTTGTGGAACGGCAAAGATCGGTAGCCCGCCTGCAACCGAGGCCATATCGCCCACCCGCAACACCGGCAAATCGAGCGCAATCACCAGCGCCGCCACGATCCCGATTGCCGCCAATGGGGCCGGAACAATCCGCGTGACCTTCGGCGTTGCCCAGATAATCGCCATGGTCAGCGCCACCAGACCCAGCGTCAGAACCAGCATGCTGCCCGACATCCAGACATGATTGCCGTTCTCGTCGAGGACTTTGAACTGCTCAAGCTGCGCCAGCCCGATAACAATCGCAAGCCCGTTCACAAAGCCCAACATCACAGGATGCGGCACCATGCGGATGAATTTACCCAGCTTCAAAATACCTGCGATAAGCTGCAAAATCCCCATTAAAACAACAGTCGCGAAGAGATATTGCACCCCATGCTCGGCCACGAGTGCCACCATCACAACCGCCAGCGCACCGGTCGCGCCCGAGATCATGCCCGGACGCCCGCCAAAGAGTGCGGTGATCAGTCCGACGATGAAGGCAGCGTAAAGCCCGACCAGAGGCGCAACACCGGCCACAAAGGCAAAGGCGACCGCTTCAGGCACGAGCGCCAGCGCGACCGTCAGTCCCGACAGGATTTCCGTGCGTGTTTGCGCCAAACCCATGGAGCGGGGTCGCATATCGCGGTCCATCAGGCCTTGGGCGAAAGAATTCAGAGTGTTTCTCAGCATCGCAGAGCCTTTCGACGCGGTGGGGTCTCGCAATATCGGGGTGTGGATGCGCGCCGATACGGTATAATTCTTCGAATAACAACCTGTGAACGCGACAAAGCGCGGCTCAGCGGCGCAAACGCCACTCACGTTGCAACATAGGCACGATCACCGCATTGAATTGCGCGCCAATCTTGGCCATGGTGGGCACAGTTACCTCTCGCCTGACAGTGGAACCCCGGCCATGATCTGCATTTTCGTCCAAATACGCTGCAAACCCAGCACCGCCTATGACGTGGCCGAGGCCTTGGCGTTGCGCGAGTTGCACTCCGAGATTTACTCGACCAGCGGCGATTTTGACCTGCTCGCCAAGTTTTACGTGGCCGCTGATCAGGATGTTGGCCGTTTCGTGAATGATGCCTTCAAAGACATGCCGGATGTGGAACGTACCCTGACGACACTGACTTTTAAGACGTTCTGAAGCATGGTGCGGGCGCGCCGAGTTCACATTGTTCAGAAATTAATCTAAACACGCACAGCCCCCCGCGCCGCCGCATCCACCAATCGCTCAATCGCTCGCGCGTGCCCCGACGCATCCCGCCCGATAACCACCAGCCCCGCCGCAACATCCTCCGCCGCATCCGAAATATCCCAACGCCGCCCTACTATCTGTACCAACCGCATCCGACCATCGAGCCCCCGAACAAACCCTTTCGCCCGCGCCAAACCGAACGCTGCCTGCGATAAACCGCGCGCCAATTGCTCCGCGTCCACAGGCTGCGGAACAGAAACAGGGAACGTATCGAACAGAGCGTCCGCATGATCATGCGAACCCGCAACAGGCACCGCGCGCTCCAAAAAGCTCTGAAGCAACACTTCCCGCGGCACACGCCCATGCTCTGCCGGCACGACCTGCGCACCCGGCGCCTTGCGTGCCAGCCATCCCGTCAGCGTAGCGACTTCTGCTTCTGTCACCAAATCGGTCTTGTTCAGAACCAATAAATCAGCGCTGCTCAACTGCCGCTCAATCGTGTCCCCGATATAAGTATCCGCTCCTTGCGCGCGGATCGTTTCCGCATCCGCAAGCACCAGCGTCCCGTCATGCCGATACCCGTCCAAAAGCCCCACAGACGCGACAATTGCGCCGGGCAAGGCCACTCCGCTCGTCTCCAGCACCACATGATCGGGCGGCACCTCGATGGCGGCAAGCTCCATCAGCGCCTGCGTCAGATCATTGCCATAGCTGCAACACACACAGCCCCCCGCAATGCTGATGATATCGTCGTCCTGCGCCTCAATGAGATCCGCATCAATCGGCAGCGATCCGAAATCATTGACCATCACCGCAATCCGCAGGCCACCTGCGTTGCGCAGGATGTGATTGACCAGCGTCGTCTTGCCCGACCCCAGATATCCGCCGATCAATGTGACCGGCAGCGTCATTGTGCTTGCGCATCAAAGACGCGTCCCGCCTGCACCGTGCCCCAGACTTTGATATCTTTGAGGTTTTCCGGCTTCCCCGCCAAAGGATCATCCTCCAGCACAGCAAAATCCGCGTGCTTGCCCGCCTCAATCGAGCCGATCTCCCCATCGAGTTTCAGCGTGTAAGCCGCGCCCAACGTGATCGCATAAAGCGCCTCCTCGACCGAAATACACTCATACGCACCCTGTAGGCGGCCAGATGCAGTGATCCGGTTAACTGCGCACCACGCGGTGAACAGAGGCGCGAGCGGCGTGATCGGCGCATCCGAATGCACTGCCATGGGTATCCCCAGATCGAGCGCGCTGCGACAGGCATTCATCCGCTCTGCCCGCTCAGGACCCACGGTCAGGCGATAATGCTCATCTCCCCAGTAAAAGTGATGGTTCGCGAAGAAATTCACACACATCCCAAGCTGCGCCATACGCCGCAACTGCGCCGCATCCGCAAGCTGGCAATGTTGCAGCGTGTAGCGATGGTCCGGCGTGGGATGTTTCATCAGAGCCCGCTCCATCGTCTCAATCGCAAGCTGCGTCGCCTCATCACCATTGGTGTGGGTGTGGACATGCAGACCAGCGGCCAAGGCGCGGTCATAAATCTCCTGCATCTGTTCGGGCGCAACATACCACATGCCATTGGGCGCACCATTGTAGTACCCGGGCGACCGCATCCGTGCGGAGAAGCCCTGTATCGACCCATCCGCCACGACCTTTATCATCCCAAGCCGCAAACGGTCGCTTGATTTAGCGCGCAACGCCAGCGCTTCTTCGATCAGCTCTTCAGGCGTCAGCCCCATCCAGAACCGCAGCGGCACGACCCGCGCGGGATAGGATGTGCGCGCGGTTACTTCGCTCATCATCTCCACAGCGTCTTCGCGCAACCGCGCCGCCAAGTCCGTCACCGTGGTCACGCCGGCGCGCACGCACAGCTTGCCAAAATCGAGCAGTCCCTTCTCGTCGCAAGCCAGAATATCGCGGTCAAAACCGACATGCGCGCCCACAGGTGTCATCGCATCCGGCCCCTTGATCTCACCTGTCGGCAGACCGTCATCACCCAGCGGAATGCCCGGATGGTTGACGCCCTTCCTGAGCAAACCTGCCAGTTCCAACGCCTTGGAATTGACGTTCATAATGTGATGCGAGGCATGCACGACACCGACAGGGCGCGTGGCGGAGACCTTGTCCAAATCCTGCCGTGTCACTTTGCGATTGTCGAAATAGATCGGATCAAGCTGCCACCCGGGCAGGGGCGCATCAGGATCATCAAGTTTGGCCTCAGCCTCCCGCAAGCGTGCGATCACTCCGTCTATATCCGTGACCCCTGTCCAGATCTTGCCTTCAGGATCAGCCCGGTCGAAATAGCCGCAATAGGTGTAGCGCCACATCACCCCTTCCATCGCGTGCGCATGACCTTCCACGAGGCCGGGCATCAGTACCTTGTCGGCAAATTGCGTATCAAGCTGATAGTCGCCCCAACCCTCCAGCTCTGCCAGAGAACCCGCACCAAGAATATGCCCATCGCGCACCGCTACATGGCTCACAACCGGGCGCGCCGGGTTCATGGTTATGATCTTCTTGGCTTCGTAGATGGTGATCATTGGCTCATGTCCCTCCGCCCTCGCCGCACAAACATTCTCACAATCTGACGCAGTTGCAAGCGGTCGGGATAATCTCGCACGGCGGGCAATCAAAGCACATGCCGCAATAGCGCGACGCTTTGGGCGACCGTCAGCAGGCAGCCTTCGTTCTAGCCCAAACGCCGAAAGCCACTCTACACCTGCACAACCTTAAGTATATGATTCACAGCATGTTTGCGTTAAAGGTGTACGACTCGCGAAAAGGCTCGTTCTGGTGATTAGACTGAACACAGGTGGGATAAGGGTGTCGCAAACGGTGTGCCTCATCGCGATGCTGCTTTTCTTACCTGTCTCTATGGCTGTCTCGCAAGAGCACGGTGTTCTGCGCGCGCCGTGGATCCACGAGCCGCCCACGCACTACATTGACGAAACTGGAACGCAGCGCGCTTTCTCCACCGACCTTACCCGCGCATTGGGGGAAATCGTCGGATTTGACGTTGAACCGGTGGAGCAAACAGCGTTTCGGGGATCAATCGAAAGCATGGAAGCGGGCAAGATCGACATCATTGCAGGCACCGCAAATGTTGAGCGATTTTCCGACAACGTCGTGATTTCAGATCGCTTGATCCGCAGTAAAGTCTACCTCTTTGCACGCACGTCCGAGATGGCTACGCGCGATGACACGGATCTCAAGGGCAAGCGTATTGGAAAACTTGGCATCGGGCCGCTCCATGACGGGCTCGATCTGTTTCGCGATAGCGAGTTGGTTTCATTTGAAACCTACTATGAGATGGTCGTTGCGATTATCACCGGCGAGGTTGATTTTCTGATCGCACCGCACGAACAGATCGCCTTGCGCGCCACAGCCCTTGGCCTGTCAGGGCGCATTGAAGCGCTGGGGAGCGAGTTGTGGGAAGTCGACCGTTTTGTGGTGTTACACAAAAGCAAATCCCATTTGCTTCCACTGATCAACGATGCGATTGCCGAAATTCAAAACGACGGTCGCCTGGAGGTAATTGCGCAAACCTATCAAATGGATGTGGGTAATCCCGTTCCAGACGTGCTCGTTGTCGGTATCCTGCACGACCCACCTTACCAGGTTATCGAACCAAGCGGTACTTTTGGCGGTTTTGCCGTCGAAGCGATCACGGAGATCGCACAACGCGCGGCGCTCCGAATTCGTTTTGAGGAGATTGACGAAACTCAGTATCGCGATGGTCCCGCGTTTGGAACCTACGATCTGCTTCCGCAATCTGGCATAACGCCTGATCGCGCAGCGCGCATGTTATTCAGCCAACCCATAGACCGGCGAAACACCTTATCAATCATGGTGCGTGCCGATGAGTCGCGCACGCTCACCTCACTCAATGCGCTCGAAGGACTCACAGTTGGCGTACAACAGAACAGCCCGGCGCAGTTATTGCTTGAAAACGCGCCTGACTTCATAGCGTCCATCGCCACCTCGCAACACGACCTGTTTGAACTACTCGTGAGTGGCGCCGTGGATGCTGTCATCACAGAGCCGCTTGAATTTTTGACGATCGCCAGAAACCAAATTGAACCCGGATCGATAAGAGAAGTCACACCTCCCGTAAGGTCCAAGTCACGCGCAATTGCGCTGCGCCCCGGCCTTGATGTCGCATTGCAGCGGATCAACGCGGTTATACCAGGATACATCATTTCGCCAGAATACCGCGCCAGTCGCGACAGTTGGTTCGGGCAGACAGTGTTCTGGACACCGCGTAGAATATACATCGCCGCAGCGATTGGCGGGGCGTTGGTGCTGATGGCGCTCCTCTTTGCGCTCTATGATCACCAGCGCCAGAGAAATCTCAAAAATTTGGCCGAAACCAACGCGCGCATTGTCGAGTTGAATGAGGAGCTTCAACGCAGCAACAGCGATCTGGAAGATTTCGCCTATGTCGCGTCACACGACCTAAAAGAACCGTTACGCGGCATCTCGATAAATGCCGATTTCGTTCTACGCGAAGAAGTCCCGGAAAACGTCAAAAAACGCCTGCTGCGGGTCGTGTCGCTCTCGCACAGAATGGAGCAACTTGTCTCCGATCTACTATATTTCTCGCGTCTGGGGCGCGGAGATATTGCCCAGATCCGCGTTGATCCCAATGAGGTCGTTGAAAATATCAACACTGAGCTGTTGGAGATGCTCGCGGAGTGCAACGGCAAGATCGTGGTAGAAACAGAATTACCAGATATCTCAGCAGAGCCAGCAAAGGTGAAGACCGTGCTTCAAAACCTGATTGTGAACGGCCTGAAGTACAACAATTCTGACCAGAAGGTCGTAACCGTCGGTTTCATGAGCTATACAATGGTTGAAGGTGAAGAATGGCGTGATGTGTTCTATGTGACCGACAACGGTATTGGCATAGACGACAAATATCACGACAAGATTTTTAAGATTTTCAATCGCCTTCATCGCGAAAGCGACTTTGGCGCAGGCACCGGTGCGGGTTTGTCCTTCGTCAAAAAAATTATCGAGTACTACGGGAAGAGAATATCGGTTGAGTCCATGCCTGGTGGCGGCACGACGTTCTATTTTTCTTTTCCCCTGCATTTAGAACTCCGCGTGAAAACCATGAAAAAGGGGAATTCGGTACGATGAAATTGAATGCAACTATTCTCATCGTGGAAGACAATGACGATGACTATGAAGCCTGTGTTTTGGCGCTCAAAGAGGACAACAATCTCGCAAACCCGATCGTGCGGGCCGAGACCGGCGATGAGGCGCTTGATTACATATATGCTCGCGGGGAGTTTGCGGATGGCAAGCGGGAGCTTCCGTGCATCATCCTGCTTGACCTGAACCTGCCTGGCACTGACGGCCGGGAAGTGCTCGCCAAGATCAAAAACGATCCTGAGATGCGACTGATCCCGGTGATCATAATGACCAGTTCACGAGATGAGTTCGATATCGAGGCATGCTACAGCGCCGGTGCGAACAGCTATGTTGCCAAGCCCATCAATCTGGATGGTTTCATTCAATCTATCGCGCGGCTGAAAGAATATTGGTTCCAGATCTCGCTGCTACCGGCGCAAAACCGCGACTAGGGAGACCTCCGTCGCCGGATATGAAAAAGGGCCCCGACGGACCCTTTTCCGGTTTATTATCTGCTGCATCTCAGATCAGATTTTCGCCCGTTCGGCCCGCAGCGCCAGCCACAGACAGTAGCACATGATCAGCACAACGATGGTGAACGGGATACCCGTCGATACCGCCGCGCCCTGAAGCGCGCTCAAGCCGCCACCCAGCAGAAGTGCAATGGCCACAAGACCTTCGAGCGTACACCAGAACACACGCTGGACCACAGGCGCATCCATCTTACCGCCTGCGGTGATTGTGTCGATCACCAGCGATCCGCTGTCGGACGATGTGACAAAGAAGATCACAATCAGAACCAGCGAAATCGGCGCAATGATGCCATAGAGCGGCAGCTCCTTGAGGAAGCCGAACAGCGCGCCTTCGGGCTTGTAGCTGTCAATCACGGTTGCCCTGACGCCCTCAGCGCTGCCGGCGTTGAGCAAATCGATGGCTGCGCCTCCAAATGTGGACATCCACAAGGCGCAGACAAGCGTTGGCGCGATCAATGCGCATAGCACAAACTCCCGGACCGTCCGACCTTTGGAGATGCGCGCAATGAACATGCCGACAAAGGGCGACCAGGCGATCCACCAGGCCCAATAGAAGGTCGTCCAGCCGTGGAAGTAGCTGGTGTCTTCACGCCCGAACGGGTTGGATAGCGCAGGCAGGAGCATAACGTAATCGACCATCACGTTGAAATACCGCGCGATAGCCGTGCCAAGGCCGGTCACAAGGATTACGAAGATGAATAGACACACTGCCATGATCATGTTGATCTCCGACAGACGCTTAACGCCTTTGTCCATGCCCAAACACACCGAAACCAGCGCGATCAGCGTGATGCCGATGATCAAGAGCACAACAACGGTGTTCGAAGGTTCGATCCCCGCAATCTCTTGCAAGCCCGCCGCGATCTGCTGCGCCCCAAGACCCAGTGAAGTGGTCAGACCAAAGAGCGTGGCAAAAACAGCCAGCGTGTCAATCGCGTGACCCCACCAACCCCAGACGCGCTCTCCCAAAATCGGGTAGAACGCGGACCGCAGTGTCAGCGGCAAACCAAGGTTGTAGCAGAAAATCGCCAGCGACAGACCCACGGCAGCATAGACCGCCCAGCCCTCCAGACCCCAATGGTGAATGGTGCCGACCACGCCGATGTACTCGTTCCCGGCTTGAGACGCATCAATTCCCAGCGGACGCGCGTTTCCGCCTTCCGAGAAATTGTAATACACTGGCTCAAGAACACCGAAGAACAGCAGGCCAATACCGATACCCGCCGCGAACATCATCGCGATCCAACCAGCGTAGGAGTAATCGGGTTTGGCATCTTTCCCGCCGATCCTGACCGATCCCACCGGCAAGATGATCAACGCCAGACAAAAGAGCGTGATGGCATCAACCGACAACACGAGAAACCAATCGAACGTACTGGTAAGCCAGGGGCGAAGCCAGCCAAAGAACTCGGCCGAAGCCTCTTGATTGGCCAATGAAATCAATACAAAACCAAAAATCACAACGCTCGAAATCAGAAAAACAGGGTTATGAATATCAAGACCCATAGGGCGGATGTTGTCCTGACCCATTTCGTAATCTGTTGCGTATTGCGACCCGTCAGTCGGGTCTTCTGGTGGTGCGTTTGTAACCGACATTACCTTATCCCTTCCTGCTAAGTTTTTATTGTTGGTATGAATAGAGTCGCGCTAAAGGGTGCTTGTGTCAAAGTTTATATCTTTTGAGTTGTAAAACGCATCAGGACCAACAGCACATCCCGCAGCCTTCTTCGGTCTCAAAATGCGCCCATTACGCAGGTCTCACAAACAGGATTACGCCCTTGAACTCGCTCCAGAGGCGGACTAGGTAAGGCACAACCTCGGGGGGCCGGAACACCGGCTGAGATGCGAAAGCGGACCCGTTGAACCTGAACCGGTTAAGACCGGCGGAGGGAAGGTCCAGCCAGAAAAGCTGTCCTCCAATCCGCCCGTCGCATTGGGAGGATACGATGAGATCACCACTCTTACTTTCGACTGTTGCGGGAGTGTGCATGGCTGCAGGTGCAGCCTCGGCACAAACCCCCGTTCTGACAGTCATGACCTACGATAGCTTCGTCAGCGAATGGGGCCCGGGTCCGGCGGTTGAAGCTGCCTTTGAAGAAACCTGCGCCTGTGATTTGCAGTTTGTCGGTGCTGGCGATGGCGCGGCGCTGCTCGCGCGGCTTCAACTCGAAGGGCCGCGGACAGATGCGGATATTGTGCTCGGGCTCGACACAAACCTGACCGCAGCCGCCACCGCAACCGAGCTTTTTGCACCCCATGGTGTTGATGCGGATTTGAACCTGCCGATTGACTGGAATGATGCAACATTCCTGCCGTTTGACTGGGGCTATTTCGCTTTTGTCGGCAATGAGGGCGCGCCTGCGCCAACGTCGCTACGCGCTCTGGCCGACAGTGATGTGAAAGTGGTCATTCAGGATCCGCGCTCATCCACGCCGGGCCTTGGTCTGCTGATGTGGGTGAAGACTGCCTATGGCGATGAGGCCGCTGCGCTTTGGGCCGATCTTGCGGATAATATCGTCACTGTCACACCCGGCTGGTCCGAAGCCTACGGATTGTTCCTCGAAGGTGAGGCCGATGCGGCACTGTCCTACACCACCTCGCCGGCCTATCACCTGATTGCAGAGGAAGACGCGAACAAAACTGCGTGGGCTTTCGAGGAAGGCCACTACATGCAAGTTGAAGTTGCAGGCAAACTCGCAAGCTCCGATCAGCCAGAATTGGCGGATGCGTTCCTGCAATTCATGGTCTCGGATGCGTTCCAGTCGATCATTCCGACTACCAACTGGATGTATCCGGCGAAAACGCCTCAGGGAGGTCTGCCCGACGGGTTTGAAACGCTCATCACGCCGGAAAAATCGCTGCTGCTGTCACCACAGGACGCAGCGGAAATGCGCGATAGCGCGTTGGAAGAATGGCGCGCGGCGCTGTCGCAATAACACGACAGTGGCCCAGCGCCCTTACAGCGGCGTTGGTTCTGTTTGTCACATTGGGCGCAACCATCGCGGTTGCGCTCAAGGCGGAGATTGAGCGCGGATTGTCGAGCGCCGATTGGGCGGCCATACGGTTTACAATTACCCAAGCGATGGCCTCCGCCGTCATCAGCACAGCGCTTGCGATCCCGACCGCCCGCGCCATTGCACGCAGGCAGTTTCGAGGACGCAGCGCGCTGATCACACTGCTGGGTGCGCCCTTCCTGTTGCCGGTCATCGTTGCCATCATCGGACTGCTCGCTGTCTTCGGCCGCTCCGGTATCCTCAACCGCACGCTCGATATGTTCGGCCTGCCGCCAGTGTCGATCTATGGATTTCACGGCGTGGTCCTTGCGCATGTATTTTTCAACCTGCCGCTCGCAACACGCATGATCCTTCAAGCCTGGCTGTCAGTGCCCGCCGAGCGCTACCGCCTTGCCGCAACGCTCAATCTGGATGTACGCAAAATCATCGAGCGGCCTATGCTAAGACAGGTGGTTCCAGGCATCCTGCTAATCGTCTTTCTCATTTGCCTCACCAGTTTCGCGGTTGCGTTGACACTGGGAGGCGGGCCGAAAGCGACGACGATCGAGCTGGCGATCTATCAGGCGCTCCGGTTTGATTTCGATCTGGGACGCGCCGCGCTTCTGAGTTGTCTGCAATTGCTCATCTGCGTGATCGCCGCGCTGATTGCTTGGCGCGTCACAACGCCCGACCAGTTTGGCAAAGGGCTCGACCGTGTGGTGCAGCGCTGGGATACGCCCTCGAAGCTCGATCCGTTCTGGCTTGGCGCGGTCAGTCTGTTTTTGCTCGTCCCGCTTGCCATGGTTTTGATCCGTGGAGTGGGCGGACTGGCCGATATGCCGTCCGAAGTTTGGGCGGCGGCGTTGCGCTCGATCACCGTCGCAGTTTGCGCGGCAGCTTTGTCGCTTGGGATGGCACTGGCACTCACCCTTCATGCAAGCGGCGTATTTCTCGGCATCGGTATGTTGCCCATGGCCGCCTCATCACTGGTTGTCGGGACCGGGCTGTTTATCATCACCTTTCAGTTCGTTGCGCCTTCCGCAATTGCGTTGCCGCTGACCATGTTGGTGAACGCGCTTTTTGCACTCCCGTTTGTCATTCGGATAATCCATCCGGCGATTGCGCAGGTGCAGTCCAATTTCGATCCGCTCGCCCATAGCATGGGTCTGCGCGGACTGTCCTATCTGCGCCTTTTGATCATCCCGCGCACCCGCCGCGCGCTGGGTTTTGCGGGCGGCATCGCGGCGGCGCTATCGATGGGTGATCTGGGGGTTATTACCCTGTTTGCCAATGAGGCGACCACAACTTTACCGCTTGTGATGTATCGGCTGATGGGCGCATATCGGATGGACGCAGCGGCGGGGGCAGGGGTTCTGCTCCTCGGGTTGAGCTTCGCACTGTTCTGGCTGTGTGACAAATGGGGACGCGGATTTGCTGACACTTGAAGGCCTAAAAATCGAGTTGGGCAGCTTCTCGCTGAGTGCGGATTTTACTGTCGAAACCGGTGATTTTGCCGCGATTATCGGCGCGTCCGGCGGTGGTAAATCGACGTTGCTCTCTTGCGTGGCGGGTTTTCTAGCGCCAAGCCGCGGGCGTGTTTTGTGGGAAGGAAAGGATCTGTCGCCCCTTGATCCGGGCGCACGCCCTGTGAGCATTCTGTTCCAAGACAACAACCTGTTCCCGCATCTCAGCCTGATGGACAACACCGGCATGGCGCTGCGACCGGACATTCGGCTGTCCAAAGACCAGCGCAGCTTGGTTGAAGGAACTCTGGCGGATGTCGGGCTTGCAGGTATGAGCGCGCGCAAGCCGTCCGAGCTTTCCGGTGGTCAGCAAAGCCGGGCGGCCTTGGCCCGTGTATTGCTCGCCGACCGGCCAATTGTGCTGCTTGATGAGACTTTCGCAGCGCTGGGTCCGCGTCTCAAAGACGAGATGCTGGAGCTTATCGAGGCGAAACTCGTGGCAGCGGGCAAAACCATCCTGATGGTGACACATCACCCGGACGATGCCCGCCGCTTCGCCAAATCGGTTATCTTCCTTCACGATGGCATTGCGGGCGAACCACGTCCTGTCGATGCCTTCTTCACGTCCCCAAGCGATGCGCTTCGCGATTATCTGGGTGGGCGATAAGCGTCTAAAATGATTTATGATAGAGCGATGATTGCGCCGGATCGAGGCCGGACACCGTCTCGGTCAACGAATGCGTCAAATCGTAAATCTCGCGTGTGAGCAGTGCTTCCTCTTCATCTTCCAGCGCGCGAAACGCGTATTCCAATTGCTCAGCAATCATGCTGACATCATGAAATCCGATGGTCCCGCTGCTGCCTTTGATTTTATGCGTTGCCTTAATGGCACGAGCGCAGGCCAGATCGGGTGCATCGCTCCAATGCGAGAGCGCGGAAGTGATGTCGGAGGCCTCACCACGCAGGGTGGCGCAATGCTTTTCGATTAATGCGCGAATGGCGTCTTGTGAACTCATACTGATACCTCTTGCAAATCTTTCCAGACGTCCGCGATCTGATTGGGGAGCGTGACCGGATCGAAGGGCTTTTTGATGACCGCATGGGCGCCCAGTTCGAGATATTCTTCCACTTCCGACGCCTGTGTGCGCGCGGTCATGAAGATAACAGGTTTGTCCTTCATTTGCGCATCATGTGAAAAGCCGCGCATGATTTCAGGGCCATCCATACCGGGCAGCATCACATCGAGCAGGATCAAATCGGGTTTGAATTTCGCAGCATTATCAAGCGCATCCTGCCCGTTTTCATACATGTCCAATTCATACCCGCCGATGGTCGTCAGGGCCAAATCAGTGATCGCGCGAATGTCGGGTTCGTCTTCAACATAAGTGATACGCTTGAGTTGGCGGCACATAAATTCAACACTCCCGTTCTTAAACGTCCGGGCTACAATCTGCGCAGACATTCCCTAATAAATTCTCCACATGCGTCGCAAAACATTTTGTGGACAAAAATCGAACAAACAAGAATTTGTAAACCTATCGCGTCTAGACGAGAGCCTCATAAAATTTGAATCAACTCAGGTGGAGTTTGCTCTCGTGTCCTTAGATGACGTCCAGCCGGAAAACTCGACCCGCCGTGTTTTGCTGGTCGAAGACAGCTCGGTTACACAGGATCTGATCCATCTGATCCTGTCGCAGCGCGGGCATAGCATCGACATGTTCGATACAGGCGCAGGCGCGCTGGAGGCGTTGAAATCGAAGACCTACGACATTGCACTTCTGGATTTTCATCTCCCTGATTTCAGCGGTCTGCAAGTTGTGCGCGACTTTCTTGATGCAAAAGCCAGTTATGATGCGCCCCGCTTTGTCGCGATCACCGGCGATGTGAAGGGGCTGCTTGCCGATCCTGCAAATTGTGAGGTTTTCGACGAGATTGTTCCAAAACCGCTCGACATCGACGAAGTGTGCCGCTTGGTGGAAGAGACGAATGTCAAACCCTCGGAAGGAGCCCCAGAGACGCTCACACCGCGCCGTAGCCCATCAAACGCCACCAACAGCCCGCTCGATGCGCTCGATTACAGCTATCTCATATGGCCGCGCGATACGAATATTTCGGATGAGGATGTGCATCATTGCGACGCGGTTGTTGTCACGCGCGCGCAAAATCTTGATCAGCTTTGGAATAAGCAGCGTGCGCATCTATTGCCTGTTATCGATCTTTCCGGCGACTTGGGGCCGCAGGCGGATTTCGATGCCAGCAAGAACCTGTCCGGACGACTGAGCGAAATTCAGCTATTGATCGAGAGTTTCCACGGTCATCGGCGGTCCCTGCACAAGAGCTTCGTCAAAACAGCCGCCGCCGCAGATCGTATTCTGGCACGTATAAAACTCAGCGGCGGCACGTTGATGCCCGCAACTGATGTGACCCAAAAGGGAATGGTATCCTACAACACCATCGCCGATGCGCAACAGATCGTGCGCGAGCTCGAAAAACTGAACGCACGCGGTCATGTGGAGCTGACGTTTCAGGACCGCGTCCACGTGTGCGATACCTGCGAAGGATCGCGGTTTAACGTGCGCGAGGAATGCCCTTCCTGCCATTCGCCGCATCTGGAAGAGGCGTCCTACATCCACCACTTCCGATGCGCCTATCAGGGGCCGGAAAGCGATTTTCAATCCGGCGACCAGCTGATCTGCCCGAAATGCAGTCGTCGCCTGTCGCACTTCGGATCGGATTACGATCGCCCCGGTACAGTTGTCACGTGCAAAGCCTGCTCGCATTCAACGTCGGAGCCATCTGTGGGTTTCATCTGCGGCGATTGTGGAACGCGCACGGACGGGGATGCGGTGCAAACCCGCGATGTTATGTCGGCGACGCTGACCAAACAGGCGGAATCTTATCTCAAGGCCGGTCCATCGTTCCTGGGTCTCACGTCGCAAAGCCTTCGGTTTGCCGATCTGCCGATTGATCTGGTGGTCGCCCTCAATCGCGCCGCGCAAGCCTTCACGGCCGATCAAACACCCTTTGCGTTGAGCTATATCCGATACGATGCCGAGGAAGATCTGATTGACTGGAAAGGGCACCGGCAAGTGTCAAAATTGCGCAAACAGTTTTTAGAGCAGTTTGCCCAGAAGCTTGGGCCCGACACGCTCACTGTGCGCGGAACAGCCTATGATTTTGTTCTTGGCAATGACTTGGCGTCTGATGCATTTATGGAGGCGCTGGAGACCGCAGCCGAGGTGATCAAAGGCGATATCGCCCATGATCTGATGCCGCGCTTTCAGCTCTTTGGACCGAGCGATCTCATTTCATGAGCGCAGAGTTTGACATCGCTGTCGACTATTTGACTGCACAGAGCTTTGCCAGCCTGCTCGCACTCTACTGGTTCGTTGTCGTGTTCGAGTTCCCACGCTATCTGATGGCATTTGCCTTTGTCATCTGGCTGCCACTTCGACGAACCAAACCGGATGCAACAACGTCCTTTCGCGTCTCTGTGCTGATCACTGGCCACAACGAAGCCAAACCGATTGAGCGCTGCGTCAGGTCGATGCATGAGCAAAGCCGACCACCCGACGAGATCATTGTGGTGAGCGACGGGTCGAGCGATGAAATGCGTAAAGTGATGGCGCAATTGCTGCACGACGGGTTGATCGATCATGCCCATTCAACCCAGATCAGATCCGGTAAATCGGCCGGCTCGAACATGGCTGGTCGTTGGGCAACGGGCGATATCATCGTCACAGTTGATTGCGATTGCAGCTTCGACCGGGATGCTATCCGCAATATCGTGAGCCGATTTGACGATCCCGATACAGTCGCGGTCTCCGGCAACATCACCCCGCGCAACACGCACACAAATCTGCTGACTGCGTTTCAGGCAATCGAGTACATGATTACCATATCGCTCGGCAAACAAGCGCTGAACCGGCTGGGGCAGATTAGCTGTGTCTCTGGCGCTTTCGGGGCATATCGCTCTGAGAATTTCCGAGACGTACAAGGGTTTGACGCAGGCAGCGGTGAGGATCTCGACCTTACCTTGCGTCTAAGAAGACAGGGCGGAAAAGTTGAATTCGCAGCCGACGCCATTTGCTTTACCGATGTGCCGGTGAGCGTTGGCAGACTTATTCGCCAGCGACTGCGCTGGGAGCGGGACGCGCTCAGGCTGCGCTATCGCAAGCATGGCGCGCTCATCAATCCGTTCTCAACCGACTTCACGCCGCGCGAATTGTTCCACGAACTCGAATATCTTTTGTTCAATGTAATTGCCGCGCTCGCCCTGCCGTTTTACGTCGGTTGGCTATTCACAATCTACGGCGTTTTCGCACTGCATATTCTGGTTGCCGCGCAACTGGGATTGCTGGTGCTGGACATCTTTACGTTCATGATCGCTGCATCCGTCACGCCCGGTCAACGCGCCATACGTCTGATCCCCTACCTACCGGGTTATGGGCTCTACAACGGATACTTCACACGCTTGATCCGTGTCGTTGCCTATGTGCAGGAATGGGTGTTTCAGGCGTCCTATTCCGACAATTACGTGCCTCAAAAAGTAAATCTGGTGAGAGATTGACCCCATGATCCGTAAGTTAAAATCACGTCCCCGCGCCGATACGCAACAAAACCAGCCAAGATCATCGTCCCGCTCAACCGGTCGGAGAATATACCTCCTTCTGCTTGTTCTGTTTGGACTTGCGCTGAGCAATTATGTCTGGGGGGATCGGGTGATGATGCGGGCGGATGGCTTGCTTTTGCGCGATCGGACGATGGTTGCGGCGACCTCGATTGTGCGTATCGAGGACATTAATGTTCGGCCGGGACAGCGCGTTGCCAAGGGCGATGTCCTCTTCACAGTCGGCTCGCTGGAAATCGTCGAAAAGCTCACAGATTTTTCGCTGCGTAATGCGCAGATCAAGGAACGGTTCAGCGCACTAGAGGCACGCCGCAGATTGCTTGATGATCTGGTGCCACTGGCCGAAGACAAGCTCCGCCGCGCACATCAGGCGCTCAAGCATCAACAGCAGCTGGCACAATTGCGTTTGGTTCCCGGACAGCGCAGCAATCCGGCGCAGGAGATGATCGAGACTGCGCAAGAAAACCTGCAGCGGCTGAATGCCGAGCGCGATAATCTCGACATAGAGCTCGCGTCGTTGGAGCCGATCCGGGACAACGCCTCCGACGCGCTACAAAAGTTGGAAGATCACTATGCCAACGGGGCCGTACGGGCGGCCAGCGACGGATTTATCGGCGATGTCACGCCCTCGGTAGGAGAGGTATTTTTGGCGGGCGAGCCGATCCTGTCGGTCATCACCGGCGCGCCATATGTACTTGCTTATCTACCAGACACCTACGTGTTTCGGGTCAATCAGGGATTACCAGTCGAAGTCCAGAACGGTCAGGATAACGCCACTGGCGTCATCTCGGAAATTTTGCCTGTCTCGCAAACGCTGCCAAAAGAGTTCCAGAACGCCTTTCGCCCAAACCGGACCCGGCAACTGGCACGGATAGACTTCGCACAGTCGGTCGATATTCCGACGTTCGCGAATGTCCGCATCTCGCGTCCGCTTTCTGGTGATGCAAAATCCATCTCCAACGCGATCAGCCATTATGCACAGGCTCTGACCACAAAGGTGGATCGCATCGGTTTTCAAAGACAGTTGACGTCCGTGGATTGATGCACGCACATCCTCTGCCTGACTTGGAATTTCAAGCGACGCTTGAAGCTGCTGACATTGCCCTCGCGCTTTTGGATGAGCGCGGGAGGGTGCTTTATGCGACCGTTGCGCTCAATCAATTGCTTGGTGCGCATGAAGAGATCGTATTGGGTGCGCATGTCAGCGCCGCATTTCCGGAGTTAACCGACGAGTTGATCGGGCGGCTTTCAATAAGATCTTTAGACACGAGCGAAGACGCTCATTTGATCAAGCCGGAGCACCCTTCTGGCACATCTCGGATGTTCGAACCGCAGCTCACATCCTGGACAACCGATGCGGGTCAGATGCGTTTTACACTGGTGCTGCGCGATGTGACATCGGAGCAGCGTCTGGTTGACGAGCTGCGCAACACCGAAGAGCGGCTCGATCTCGCACTCGCCAACAGTGGTGTAGCTGTGCTGGACCATGATATTCCAAATCGTTCCGTATCGGTCACCGATACTTGGTACAAACAATTGGGGTTGAACCAGCGGGACGTCTCAAACCCGCATTTTGCCTGGCTATCGGCGCTCGACCCGGACGATTTGCAGAAATTTGCGCAACAATATGAAAGCTGCCTGAACGGAACCTTCAATCGGCTCTATGGGGAATACCGCGCGAAACATCGTAACGGCGAATGGAAGTGGCTGCGCGTCGAGCAATACGTCGCGAGCCGCAATGACGCAGGTACAGCAACGCGCATGGTCGGCTCGCAAATCGATATAACAGAGCTCAAAAACGCCTCCGCCGCTGTCCACAACAGCGAAGCCATGTTTCGCGCCGCGCTTGAGGACGCGCCGATCGGGATGGCTCTGGTCTCAGCCGATGGAAAATGGCTTAAAACCAACATGGCTCTTTGCACGTTCCTAGGCTACGAGCCCGCGAATCTATTGGGTCATAACTTCAGCCATTCGATCAATGATTTCCGCCCGCCGAATACAGATCAAGTCATGAGCCAGTTGGAGCGACTGGGCGAGCGGCAGTTTATGCGCAGCGACGGGACGCTTGTTTGGGGGCTGCTCGGCAAATCCGATTTGATCGAAACAGACCCGGATGCTCCGTTTTACATTGTTCAAATTCAGGACATCGACCAGCAAAAGCAGATCGAAAAGATCAAAGCCGAACTCATATCCACCGTCAGCCATGAGCTGCGCACCCCGCTGACGTCGATAAAAGGTGCGCTGGGGCTTTTACCGACGGTTTTGGACGAAGCGGTGGGGCACAAAAGTACAGATTTGATGCAGATTGCTAACGCCAATTGCGAACGGCTTATGCATTTGGTGGACCAAATCCTTGATCTGGAGCAGTTAACTGCAGGACACATGGAATTTGACATGCAGCCGCACAATATCAATGAGATTGTGTTCGAAGCGGTATCCAATAACCATCTCTACGGCGCGGACCGTGCAATCAAGTTCGACGTAAAGCCGCTCGGGATCGTTCGTTATATCGATGTCGATGCCAAGAAACTCGCTATCGTGTTGTCCAACCTTTTGTCAAACGCTGCAAAATTCTCGCCCGAGGCGGGCATTGTGGAGGTTCAGATCACCCAATCCGACACCGATATTTCAATAAATATTCGCGATCAGGGACCCGGTATTCCTGAACACATGAGAAAGGATATTTTCACCCGCTTCTTTCAAGGAGACTCCTCCAATACGCGCAACGCTGGCGGCGTCGGTCTGGGGCTTTGCATTGCCAAAGAACTCACCGAGAAAATGGACGGGACAATCGGATTTGACAGTACAGAAATGCTGGGTTCAGATTTTTATGTAACCTTCAAAAAATCTGACACCAAAATCACGCCATCGGTCGCCTGTTAGACGATTGCGTCACCGATATAGGTAAACAGGAACTCGGTTGCCACGAGATCATCCAGCGTCGCGTCTTTGATAAACACGGACTCGTCGCTTCCCGTAAGCGCGATCCGAACACCATATTCATCCTGAGACGCGAGATCGAGCATCGTCGATTTGTCCCAATGTGATTGCGCCGGCGCATAGAGGATAAAGGCCAGTTTATCGATCCCCGCTTCGAAATCCTGGATATAGTCGGAATCAAAGTCACCGTCGAACGCGAAGGTATCTGCATCCTCGCCGCCAAACAGGATGTCGTTGCCCCATCCGCCTGACAAAAAGTCATCGCCTTCATGCCCGCAGAGCACATCAGTACCGCGTTCGCCATAAATCTCATTATTCTCGCAATCCCCGTCGATGGCATTGTCCGCATCGCCGCCAAAGGTCGCCGCGTGATCCGCCGCGGGCGCAACATAGGTCACGGATATATCGCTTTGAGACAGATCCTCGAAGCTAACACCATCCAGCCAAACCAATTCATCCGAATTGGGGATTGTGATGGAGAGCCCGCTCTCGCCCTCTAGCGCGAAGGACAGAATATCGGATTTATCCCAGAACTGCTGCGCCGCATCGTACACCACGAATGACAGTTTATCGATCGCCCAGTCGAAATCCTTAACCTGATCGCCATCAAAGTCACCGTCAAAGACGAACGTATCCGCGCCGCAACCGCCAATTAGCATATCATCGCTGCGACCACCCGACAGGATATCGTCCCCACACATTCCGATCAGCAGATCATCCGCGCCAATGCCGTAAATTTCACTCGCCACACAATCTGCGATCAGCGTATCCTCGACGCAGGTTCCCAGCACAAATGCCGGCGGAGCGTAAGTTGAAATACTACTGGTTTTGCCTGTTTGAGAATTTGTAGGGTTGTTCATCACTGCTCCTCGAATGGACGAATGGTCCGTAGGTGCTGCCTTTTTGACAGCGTCGGGAGGCTATTAGTCCGGCGGAATTACAAAAGAATTTACCGCAAAATACTGTGTAATTCGCATTTGATTTAAAGATCATCGTTGCAATCCGTTCCGCCACGCCCAAAAATCGAGACCTTGCATCAACTGATGAATTGAACTCAGATGAACCCCTATCAATTTGAGAGGACGCCATGCTCAAAGGGCTCGATCCGATACTGAATGCAGATGTGCTTTATGTGCTGCGCGCTATGGGGCATGGTGATGATCTGATTATTTCCGATACGAATTTTCCGGCCAGCAGTATCGCCAAGCAAACCGCGCACGGATCACTGCTGAGGATTGACCGATCGGCAGCGGAAGTGATCAGGGCGATCTTGTCCATCTATCCGATTGACACATTCGTCGATGACGCCGCAGCGCGGATGGAGGTCGTGGGGGAGCCGGACACGCTTCTTCCTGTCATGAAAGAGGTGCAAGCCGAGGTGTCCGCCGTTGACGGCCCTGAGCTTTTAGGTGTCGAGCGTTTTGCGTTTTATGAACGGGCCAAATCGGCATTCGCTGTTATCCAGACCAGCGAGCTCAGGTTCTACGGCTGTTTTGCGCTGCGCAAGGGCGTCGTCCCGCCGCCGCAATAGGATCACGCCGCCGACAGACGGCGCAACAGTCTAGCCCGCGCGCCCGCATCTTCCGGGAGTTCGATTGCGGACTGGGGTCGGAATTTCCCGAAATACCCGCCATTAAACACAGCGCGCGTGCCAGCGAATGCATCCAAATTCAAATTGCGGTCAAAGCTATGACCCAGGCCAGAAACGATAAACCACGGTGCAGTGGGTGACGGTTCCAGATAGCCTTCGATGGATAATCGTCGCAGTGGTCCCGCACTTCCAACAAAGCGCTCAGGCACGGTACGATCAGCGAGGAACCTGTTCCGAGCGGCTGAAAAGCGCCCGGTGACTGTGGCAAATCGCCAGGATTTAAGCGCCGTTGTTCCACGCCCTTGAAGGGCATTGGTGCCGATCATCGGCGTCGAGAACGCCGATTGTCGCCAGATATGCCCGGCGATCAGGTCCATGTCAGACCGCGCTGGCGCAAGATGACCCGCAACCACGGATGCGCCGCGCCAGAGCCCGGATACAGCCACACGATCACCGGTCCCAAAGCTGCGCAAACGACGCTCCAGAACGACTTGTGTTCCGTTGATACGCAGAACGCGCCCGTCCGAAGATACGCTTTCGATCGCACCCACCAAAGGATGGGTCACATGTAAACGCGCAGCAACCAGCGCGTCTTGAGGCCCGGACGCTTCAATCGTTAGACTGTCGCCAAGACTGAGCGAAGATTGCGCCACAGTGCCAAAGCCGTCTGTGATGCGTGTTTCCGCGTCAATCGTGACCCGATTGCCTGCCACCAGCAGGGTTTCAAGTTCCGTCACTTCACCCACGATACCTGTGCCGCCAATACCGCCCTCGCGCGGGGATATTTGGGCGGGCAATCCTGTGGGCAGGCTCACAAATGCGGCGCTGCCCAGCAAAAACCCCCGACGTGATCCAATGAAAGATCTCATTCTATCCTGTCCTCAGCATCGCGCTAGGCTTCGTCTTCTTCATAGAAAAATACGCCCAGTCTGAAGCGCCGCGTTGCATCGGCAGCGCCCTCATCTCTTTCTTGTAACGTGTTGGCTTTCTTGTTGACAGCCAGAAGCATGTCATTACCAAGCGCACGGCTTTGCGCCTCAATATCCTCGACCGAAGAAGCCGTAAGATTGTTATAGTAAACCGCGCGTTCCATAAATCGCGGCGTGTCGCTGAGCAGGTTTTCAACAGCCGCACTCAGATGGTCTCCAACATTTTGGGAGAAGAAATGCACCTTCTGATCGTGATCTGCCGGTCCAACCAGAGCATCGAGCTGGAGCTGCACGATTTCCCCGTCGAAGGTTGCAATGCCCTGGCGGGTTAACTCGTCAAGCACAGTACGCGCCCGGATATCGCGGCTGACAGACTGGACAAGTGTCTCGAAACTGGGCGCATTGCCTGAGCGTTTGAGCGCAACGGGTGCGCCATTTTCATGTGTCGTATCAGGGTCCGCAAGCCATCGCCCGATCACCGATGTTAGGGTCGAGACGCGTTTTTTCAGATCCAGCGCTGCCTCCGCATCCTGCCCGCGCATGGCTTTAACATCGCGACGATGCACGCCGGTAATGACACTGATCCGACTGTCCGTTGACGCATCGCCCAGCATTTCATCCGCGACATCAACATAGGTCTTTTTTATGATGCGGTAGAAGCTGGGCGCTGCAATTCCCTGTGCGATGAGCGCTTTGACCAACGGCCGCAGCAGACCCCTGAGAACTTTCTCAAAAGCATTGCTGACATATGTTGATTTTGGACCCGCCATTTTCTTAAGGTAGACAGTGTGTGAGAATTTTCCACAAAAAATGACTCCCGGGTGATCCGATCTGAACAGGTCTGCGTAACACTGTGTGTAAATTACACACGAATAGACAAAAGGAAGATCAAATGAACCGCAGACATTTCGCGACCGGAGCCCTTATCGCAGGTGCCCTCGCCGTATCAGGTTGCGCAGATATGATGACAAGCTCGAAAGCCTCCGCGCCACAAGACATCGTCGATATTGCCGCCGGTGCAGGCACGTTTAACACGCTGGTCGCAGCTGTAGGCGCAGCAGGTCTTGTCGAAACGCTCAAAAGCCCCGGACCGTTCACAGTCTTTGCCCCCACAGACGATGCGTTTGCAGCTCTGCCCGCAGGGACAGTGGACAGCCTTTTGCTGCCTGAAAACAAGGATAAGCTGACAGCCATCCTGACCTATCACGTCGTCCCGGGCGCTGTAATGTCTGCAGATTTGGCAGGCAAACGCCTCAACGTCGCAACGGTAAACGGCGAGACAGTGCACATTGATGGCACCAATGGTGTCACCGTAAACGGCGCAACGGTCGTGACCGCAGATATCGTCGCCAGCAACGGCGTCATCCACGTCATCGAAAGCGTGTTGCTGCCGTAACCCGATAGATTTGCGTCAGGGGTAACTAATGTTGCGTGGCCAGCTCCTTCGGGGGCTGGCCAATTTCATTTGGTTGAGAGCACTTCGGGTCGCCTCAACAGATCAAACGGCATCGCCAAGTTATTCTGACCAGAGCGCAAGAGGTTGAATAGCCACCCAGTTACGCTGTCAGTTCCATCGTGTCGTCGTTCCACAAACTGAAAGCATCTGATCGAGCGTGGCGGAAGGATGTTGCTGTGAGTTTGTAGCGGTGGGGCTTGAAGACGGTATTGATTTGATCGTGGGCGGTTAGAAATCGTTGTGCCTGCCTGGGCGAGTTGAACCGGCCGAATATCTTCTCTCGTTTTCGCGTTGACCGGTGTGATCCTTCGATGCGGTTATTCAATCCTTTGTGCACTCGATGATCAGCGTACGGTGCAACGAAATTAAGGGGCCTGATGTAGCTACGCAGTTTGTCCATTGCCCAGTAGTGTCTTGCGAAGCAATGGCACGTTAGGGGGTTATGATAACACGCGGCTTTCCAAACCGGTTAACCAAGCGGCGCAGAAATCGGTTGGCAGCCTTTGCGTCACGACGTTTCTGAACCAGGATATCTAACACGTCGCCGTTGGCATCAACGGCCCTCCACAGCCAGAATTTCTCACCCCGGATCGAAATTATGACTTCATCCAAGTGCCATTTATCCGCCGCGCCAGGCCGATCACGTTTGATGCAAGCCGCAAAGTGGCGGCCAAAACGGTTCACCCAAAGCCTAATGGCTTCACGGCTCACAATCACGCCACGCTCCGCCAGCAGATCTTCTACATCAGCCGTGCTCAACGCAAAACGATGGTAGGCCCAGACGGCATATGATGTGATTTCACGGGGAAAGCGGAAGCCTTTGAGACGCGGCAGGGTACTTTGAGCATTCATACAGCCGCATTTCGACTAAAATCACGTCGTTAATTTGGCAATGCCCTCCGCTTGCTTCAGCACTGCCATGATCTGCGCGTCGCTGTATCGTCCATTCTTCATCGTAAATCTCCTCAGATATCTTGCCGAGAAAATTCTACTTTTGAACACCACTAATTTTAGGGGGGATTACCCTGTCTCCAATGCTTGGGACAGATCCTACTCAAAAATGGAGGAGTTTTAAGGTCTCAGGTCAGTGGTATCGGCTCGGTCAAAGGCGCGCTCATCGGCGCACTTCTGGTGGGGTTGACCGATA
>CAYRKW010000016.1:0-58345 GCA_964425135.1 uncultured Rhodobacterales bacterium | reverse complement strand
CGGAGGCTCTAACGCGCGTTGAACCAACAGCGCTTCAAATCCGAATTTCTCGAACATCGGACAACGTCCACGTATCCAGCACGCAGTAAGCCAAGGTGCCCACACCTCTTTCAGCCCCCTTCAGAATCTGGACACATTTGGGCGTAAGACCAGCACCCCAAAACCGGACTCACCCTGCCTTATTCCGGGACATCTGCCTTATTTGGCTATTCAGCCAGATCGTCCTCGTTCTGCTCATCTTCAGCAGGGGCCTCGTCATCCTGAATGCCCAAAACCTGGCGGATCAGTTCAAGCGCCAACCCCAGACCATCCTGACCGATCCCATGCCCCATGCCTTGCGAGACATGTGAGAAGACACGCACGCCAGCCGCCTGTAGAGCCTGCGCCGCCTCTGGCATGGAGGCAGGCGGGACGACATCATCCATATCGCCATGGACCAGCAGCACAGGAGGAAGGGATTTGATCTCTTCTGCAAGCCGTTCAGGTCGCAACAATCGGCCAGAAAACCCAACGATCCCAGCAAGTTGCGCCTCTCTGCGCAGCCCGACATGCAGGCTCATCATCGTGCCCTGACTAAAGCCGAAGAGCACAATACGATCAGCCGCAATCCCCTCTTGGGCGGACAGATTATCGAGATACGCGTCAAACATTTGAAACGCACGGTCCGCGCCAGCCTGCGCATCCTCTTCACTGGATCCATCGAGCCATGGGATCGGAAACCACTGATATCTCATCGGATTATTGGTGCAGGGATCAGGCGCATTCGGGGCCACAAAGGCAACATCGGGCAAATAAGGCGCAAGCGCATCTCCGATGCCAAGCAGATCATTCCCATCAGCGCCATACCCGTGGACAAACACCACCAGCGCATCGGCTTCCCCTGATTGCGCCTCGCGCTTTGGACCAGTCAGCATTTCAAGGCTCCCCCGTTGATTTTATTGAGGTTTTAGGCGCTCGCAGAGCCTGTCGCAAGCGTTCTTTGGCATGCAAACAGACATCAATAACAAGAAATAAATATGTACATTCAAAATATGTAGTAATATAAAATCACAGGAACGGCGAAAAAATGTCATCTTTGCCACAATTGCGCCTCAATTAAGTCGATACTGAGGCTCGTAAGTGTAACAAGTAAGCGTTTTTAGTGGGGTAAAGATGCGTAATTATTCGAATACCGGTGTCTGCCGGTCCATCTCTTCTTTTTCCAAAGACACCAGCGGTGCAATTGCCGCATTTACCGTGGT
This sequence comes from uncultured Rhodobacterales bacterium, assembly GCA_964425135.1. Taxonomy (GTDB): domain Bacteria; phylum Pseudomonadota; class Alphaproteobacteria; order Rhodobacterales; family Rhodobacteraceae; genus CAYLLD01. The sequence goes on along the minus strand of CAYRKW010000016.1, from coordinate 57,104 downwards.
TTGCTTTTTGACCATGTTCGTTGGCGTTGGGATGGGGGTTGATTTCATGCGTCACGAGGCGCAGCGCGCAGAACTTCAGGACGCGCTCGACCGCGGCGTTCTCGCGGCAGCTATCGTTGGTGGTAAGAACTCCCAGTCTGTCGTTGAAGAGTTCATGCAAATGTCGAACTACATCGACGATGCCGCAAACGTTAAGGTGGAAAACAGCTATGATAATGGCGCTGTGACGGTTGCGGCCTCCGCCAGTTATCCGCTCAATACAGTGTTTTTGAAGGTCATCGGTATGACCGAACTTGATGTGACCGCTGCCAGTGCTGCCAGCCAGGGCGTCAACAATATCGAGATCTCGCTCGCACTTGATATTTCCGGCTCCATGTCCCGCGAGGATACAGCCGTCGATCTCAACACATTCAACCTCACGTCAGGTCAAAACCTCACTGGCAGCGTCAAGCGTCTGGACTACCTCAAGATTGCTGCGACCGATTTCATCGACACAGTTTTGAGCGATACCAACAAGGCCAACACCTCCATCTCGCTGATCCCCTTTGCAGGGCAAGTGAATGCTGGCCCGACCGTCATGAACCGTCTGGCCTCCAGCAGAGCGCATAACCACTCCAGCTGTATCGATTTTGCCGAGGCCGATTTTCTCGACACCGATCTGCCGGGTGCAAAATCGAGCGCACAGACACCACATTTCCAGTGGTTCCGCTTCGAGGCTGACTACGGTCACAACGCAGCATGGGGCTGGTGCCCGAGCGATGATCAATCGATCACCTATATGACCAACAATGCAGATGTGCTCAAAGCGAAGATCAAGCAATTCACAGCGCATGATGGAACCGGCACGCAAAACGCGATGAAATGGGCCTTTGGTCTTCTGGACAGCCGCAGCCAGCCAATGATCTCCGATCTTGCAGCGGCGGGCGAAGTGCCCAGCGAGTTTGCCGACCGCCCCTCCGCCTTTGGCCAAAGCGGTGCGATGAAGGTGATCGTTCTTATGTCAGACGGCAACACCACAGAGCAGACACGCCCAACCGCATCGGCCTACCGCAACGAACAGGATATTTCTTACTGGGCTGCCAATTCCCTGGGCCGTTCCGAAAGCTACACACCTGGCACGTCGCAATCTTATCTGCACACCACCCGCGATGCAGGTCGCACGCAACTCACCGCACTTTGCGCACAAGCCAAAGAGAAGAATGTCGTCGTTTTCACCATCGGTTTCGACATCTCTCAGGACAGCTATGCCTATGAGGATCTCAAAGCCTGCGCATCCCGTGACACCACATTCTTCAACGTCAACGGCGTAGAGCTCAGCGAGGCTTTCGAGTCGATCGCGATCACGATTTCAAAGCTACAGTTGGTTTATTAACCCTTCACCAATTGGCTTTGGATGGCCGGACCCGGCGTTACACCTTCAGCCGGGTCCGGTATTTATCGGACACCCTCACGCGATTTCACGACGTGATAATAGGCCCAGAGTATCCGTGCCGCGACCCCGCGCCACGGCGACCAGTCCAGCGACATCGCCCGCATTTGCCTCTCATTCGGGCGCTCTTTGAGATCGAACAACAGGCGCGCCGCTTCCTGCAAGGCCAGATCGCCCGGTGCAAACACATCCGCGCGCCCAAGCGAGAACATCGCGTAAATCTCGGCAGTCCATGTGCCAATGCCAGTGACTTTCGTCAGTTCCGCAACCACATCATCAGCGGGCATCTCGCGCAAGGAGCGGTAGGAAATGCCGCTCGCTGCCAGCGCCCGCGCGTAACGGATTTTCTGCCGTGACAACCCGCAGGCGCGCAGCTCTTCATCAGTCTTGCGCTTAATCCCAGCTGCCGAACACGCCCCATTTTCGCGCATCCGCCGCCATATCCCGTCAGCCGCTGCCACCGATATCTGCTGGCTCACAATCGCATCCAGAAGCGCCCGGAACCCGTCCGCGCGCAAACGCAGCGGCACAGGTTTGTCCAAAAGGCTGAGCGCGTGACCAAATCTTGGCTCATGCGCCGTCAAATAATCGCAACCCTCTGCGATACAAGCGTTTTCAACTATGACCCGTTCGTCCAATGTGCCTCCACCCATGCCAAAGCATCCTCAACCGTTTCAACGCGCGGCGCATCTGGCAAATCGGGTCGTTTGACCATGACAATCGAAAGATTCAGATTTTGCGCCGCCAAAACTTTTTCGATCCCCCCCGTACCACCTGAATTTCGCGACACGAGCGTGTCAATTTCGTTTTCCTTGAGCGTTTTACGCTCTTCCTGCAAAGAAAAGGGTGGCTTTCCAACCAGAAACGCACCGCCTTTGATGGGGAAGTCTCCGGGCCTGTCTTCCAGAACCCGCGCCAGAAATGTCACATCCCCACGCGCTTTGAAGGACGCAAGCGAGCCGCGCCCTGTCGCCAGAAAAACCCGCGCATGCGCAGGCAGCAGTTGCGCTGCATGATCCATATCGTCCGCCATTGTCCAAGACGGATGCTCGACCCAGGCAGGGCGGACGAGTTGCAGCAAACCCACCCCTGCCGCTTGCGCCGCCTCATAGGCATTGCGTGACATGACTGCGGCAAAAGGATGTGTCGCATCGATGATATGCGTGATGGCCTCTGCCCGCAGATAGTCCGCCAGACCTTGCGCACCGCCGAACCCGCCAACCCGCGACGCGCCGCCGAGCGCTTCGGGGCGTTCCGTGACGCCCGCAAGCGATGAGATCAGATCAACGCCGCGTTCGGACAGGGCAAAAGACAGCGCCCGTGCTTCCGCCGTGCCTGCGAGAAGGAGAAGCTTCATCCGCTCTCCCCCACAACGCGCCCATCACGGGAAATGATGAGCACGTCCACTTGCGTGAGAGGCACCATTTGCGCCGCGCGCGCCTGCGCCTGGGCGGCGATGCATGCAGCCAGCTCCGGCGCGTGGCCTAGCGCCTCCATCGCGGTGTTCGAATTGGCCACTGCGGCGGGCGCGTCTTTCGCCATATCCGCAAGCGCGTCAAAGTCCACCTGACTGCGCGCCGAATGCAGATCCATCGCGCCTTGCGCAAATTTGGTCATCTTCGCAAAACCACCGCCAATCGTCAGCCGCTCAAGCGGGTTTTTTGCCATATATTTCAACATCCCCCCCGCAAAATCTCCCATATCGAGCATGGCGTGATCGGGCAGCGCCAGCCGCTCTTGCACAGCTTTTTCGGAGGTCGCGCCCGTGCAGCCTGCGACATGCCGCAACCCGCTCGCCCGTGCCACATCAATGCCCCGATGGATCGATGCAATCCAGGCCGCACAGGAAAACGGGCGCACAACGCCAGTGGTCCCAAGGATCGAAATCCCGCCCTCGATACCCAGACGCGGGTTCCAGGTCTTCAGCGCCAGTTTCTCGCCCCCCGGCACGCTGATCTCTATCTCGATATCCGGCGCGTGTCCGAAGCGCGCTGCCAAAGCATCGACCTGCTCTTGCATCATCTGGCGTGGCACCGGATTGATCGCAGGCTCACCAATCCCGATGGGCAGACCCGGTTTGGTGACCATACCAACGCCCTCACCTGCCTTGAAGATGATCCCGCCCGCGCTCGCCCGCACTTGCGCAAGGATCAACGCGCCGTGGGTGACATCAGGATCATCGCCGGCATCTTTGATAATTCCAGCCTGCGCAACACCGCCCCCAAGTTTGGCCTCAACAACCGGAAACTCCGGCATCTCGCCGCGTGGCAGGGTGATTTGAACACTCCCGGGAATTTGGCCCGACCAAAGCCCGGTCAGCGCAGCTTTAACAGCCGCACTTGCACATGCGCCTGTAGTCCAACCCCGCCGCAATTCACCTGATGGTTTTCGTGCCATAGCCTTGAGCTTATAAGCTGCGCTCTCGGGGCATCCAAGCGGCGTTTTTCCAGCGCCTGTAAATGCACTGTTGCAATTTTTACGCATCTGATACGTTCAAAAACCATAATTTCGACATGTTGCCCGCCTATCTCACAATTTCTCACGGGGTTCTGTGTGCGTTTTTGTTCAGTTTTTAGGTGAGTTATGTGTGTGTGGGCAGGCAATATAAAACTTCGGATGCGCGAGTTTATTCGCAACGAACAAGGCGCGATTTCCGCATTCGCAGTGGTTTGTTTTCTGACGATGTTCATCGGCGCGGGCATGGGGATCGACTTCATGCGTCAAGAAGCGCATCGGGCCGAGCTTCAGGATGCGGTCGATCGCGGTGTGCTTGCGGCTGCGACATTCACCAAGGATACGGATGCAAAAGCTACCGTGCGCGCCTATCTGCGCTCCACCAATTACGCCAGCGGCGATGTTCAGTTGATTGTCGACGATAATCCGGGGCTGTCGTCCAATTCGGTGAAAGCCACCGCCTCTTATGATCTGAGCACTTTTTTCCTGCGCATCGTCGGCATCAGCTCACTGCCAGTACAAGCCTATGGTCAAGCGATCCAGGGTGTGAGCAACATCGAAATTTCGCTCGCGCTCGACATCTCCGGCTCCATGGCGCGTGAGCGGACAGTGATGACGCCTGCAACAACGGCATCTATGAACGCCTATCCCTACCCAAGCGAGCTGACCTGGGGCGGCAATGCAGCGGACGTCAGCCGTCTTGATCTTCTGCGCGTTGCCGCATCAGAATTTGTGGATGAAGTTCTCTCCGAAGAGAACACAGCCACAACCTCGATCTCGTTGATCCCGTTCGCAGGGAATGTGAACCTTGGCACAACAGTGTTTGACAGCCTCAACAAAAACAGAAAGCACAGTTACTCGAATTGCATCGATTTCGCTGGCAATACCTTCAACGACACAAATTTCCCGTCCAACAACTCAGCACGCCAAACCGAGCATTTTCAATGGTTTGCCTTCGAAGCTGACTACGGTCACGACGCAGCATGGGGCTGGTGTCCCTCCGACACTCAGGCCGTGACGTATTTGGCCAATGATGCAACCACGCTGAAAAAGAGGATTTCAGAATTTACCGCACACGACGGCACCGGAACGCAAAACGCCATGAAAGTTGCCCTGTCACTCCTCGACAGTCGCTCAAACGATCTTGTGCAGACGCTCGTGAATGCGGGCGAGGTATCCTCCGATTTCTCCCACCGGCCCAGCCCGTTCGGCAATGGTGAGACTATGAAAGTCATCGTTTTGATGTCAGATGGCGGCACGACCAATCAGATCCGTGTAAGGCACTCGCACTACAAGAAAGAGAATGGCGATGGAACCATTTACAACACAGAAAGACCTTACTGGGCAACAAACTCTCTGGGTGTTCATGAACAATGGATAGCAGGTCGTTCTGCCTCGAAAGAGGAAACAACCCGCGACGTCGCCCGCCAGCGTCTGATCGATCTGTGCAATATGGCGCGCGCCGAAAATGTGGTCGTATTCACCATCGGCTTTGACCTCAATCCGGAATCATACGCCTACAGCGACCTGCAATCCTGCGCGTCCAACGAACAGCAGTTTTTTGCAGCAACCGGCAGTGGCCTCGCCGACGCCTTCGCATCCATCGCAACGACGATCACAAAGCTTCGCTTGGTGAATTGAGGAAAACCCGCGCGGCAAATCTACCGCGCGCGTTTATTCCGCCGCAACCTGCTTGGCCAATCCCACACGACACGCTGCAAACTTGAATTCCGGTATCTTGCCATATGGATCAAGCTGTGGGTTGGTCAGCGTATTGGCCGCCGCCTCGACATAGGCGAACGGGACAAACACCATATCCTCTGCCACGGCACGATCCGCCCGCGCCATAATCGTGATCGACCCGCGTCGCGTCTCAATCTCGATCATATCACCGGCCATAACACCCATTTTGCGCAAGGTTTTGGGGTGCAGCGAGGCATTCGCCTCCGGCTCCACCGCATCCAAAACCTTGGTCCGCCGCGTCATCGAGCCTGTGTGCCAATGCTCCAACTGCCGCCCCGTGGTCAGTACCATCGGATAGTCCGCATCCGGCACCTCAGCGGGCGCAATGATCTTCGCCGGTGTGAACCGCGCACGCCCTTCGGCCCGTGGGAACCCGTCGCCAAACACAATCGGCTGGCCCGGATCACTCTCGCTCAAGGACGGATAAGTCACGGCGTTTTCACGCTCCAAGCGCTCCCAGGTGATATTGTCGAGCGAGCCCATGTTCTGCTTCATTTCCGCAAACACCTCGCGCGGATGCGTGTACTCCCAACCAAGTCCCAGCCGTTTGGCCAGCTCCGTCGTAATCCACCAATCCTCACGCGCCTCACCGGGCGGCGGCACCGCCGGACGACCCATCTGGACCTGCCGATTGGTGTTCGTCACCGTGCCGGTCTTCTCCGCCCACGCGCTCGCAGGCAGGACCACATCCGCGTAATTCGCCGTCTCGGTCAGGAAGATATCCTGCACCACCAGATGCTCCAGTTTCGCCAACGCATCGCGCGCGTGCTCCACATCCGGATCGGACATCGCCGGGTTTTCGCCCAGCACATACATGCCCGAAATATCGCCCGCATGGACCGCGTCCATGATCTCCACAACCGTCAGACCCTTCTCACTGGAGAAGTCGCCCGAACCCCAAACATCCGTGAACGCAGAGCGCACGCCGTCATCGGCAACCGACTGATAATCAGGCAAGAACATCGGGATCAGCCCCGCATCAGACGCCCCTTGCACGTTGTTCTGCCCGCGCAGCGGATGTAGCCCCGTACCAGGTCGCCCCACATGCCCACACATTAGCGCCAGTGAAATCAGGCACCGCGAGTTATCCGTTCCGTGGATATGCTGGCTCACGCCCATACCCCAGAAAATCATCCCCGATTTGGCACCGGCCCAGACCCGCGCCACGTCGCGCAGCACATCCGCTTCTATCCCGCAATGCGCCGCCATCTTCTCCGGCGGGAAACCCGCCAAATGCGCCTTCATCGCTTCGAAATTCTCGGTGAAACCAGCTATATACTGCTCATCATAGAGCTTTTCCTCAACGATCACATTCATGATCGCGTTGAGCATCGACACATCGCCGCCCGGCTTGAATTGCAGCATATGGCTCGCATGCCGTTTCAGCCCCTGCCCGCGCGGATCCATCACGATCAGCTTGCCGCCGCGCTTGGCGAACTGCTTGAAGTACGTCGCCGCAACCGGATGGTTCTCCGTCGGGTTCGCCCCAATCACGATCGCCACATCCGCGTTCTTGATCTCGTTAAACGTCGCCGTCACCGCGCCCGATCCGACATTCTCCAAAAGTGCCGAGACCGAGGACGCATGGCATAGCCGCGTGCAGTGATCGACATTGTTGTGCCCAAACCCCTGCCGGATCAGCTTTTGAAAGAGATACGCCTCTTCGTTGGAGCATTTGGCAGACCCAAACCCCGCCACAGCCTTCCCGCCGACGCGATTGAAGCCGTTTACAGCCGCATCGAGCGCCTCATCCCAACTCGCCTCACGGAAATGAGTGAGCGGATTGTTCGGGTCCACATTCAGCCCCTTGGCAGGCGCATCCTGACGCCGGATCAGCGGCTTTGTCAGGCGGTGCTTGTGATCGATATAGTCAAACCCAAACCGCCCCTTCACGCAAAGGCGGTTCTCATTCGCAGGGCCATCGACGCCCTCCACATATTTGATCTTGTCATCCTTTATTTTGAACGACAGCTGACAGCCAACCCCGCAATAAGGGCAGATGGATTTCACCTCACGATCATAGTCCTTGCTGTCGCCAACCTGATCCGCATCCACAACCGTCGCAGGCATCAAAGCCCCGGTTGGACACGCTTGGACACACTCGCCGCAAGCCACACAAGTGGACGCGCCCATGGGGTCATCAATGTCGAAAACGATCTGCGCATCATGACCACGCCCCGCCATCCCGATCACGTCATTGACCTGCACTTCGCGGCAAGCACGCACGCAAAGATTACAATGAATACAAGCGTCTAGGTTGACGTTCATCGCCACATGGCTGTCATCGAGCAAAGGAACCCGCTTCGCTTCAATCGCCGGAAAACGGCTCTCGCTCACCCCATTCGCCGCTGCCATCTCCCAAAAATGCGACGACGCGTCATGCGCCTTATCCCGCGACGGCTGATCTGCCATCAACATCTCAACCACCATCGCCCGCGATTTTGTGGCCCGCTCCGTGTCTGTTCGTACCACCATGCCGTCTGTAGCCACGCGTATACAAGAGGCCACCAGCGTCCGATCACCCTCAACCTCAACCATACAGGCCCGGCAGTTCCCATCCGGCCGATACCCCGTCGCAGGCTTATGGCACAAATGCGGGATCACCAAGCCGCGCCCATGCGCTGCCTCCCAAATCGTCGTACCATTGGGGACAGTGACATCCTGCCCGTCGAGCGAGAAGGTGATCATCTTATCCACGTTTCCATCCGTCATAACCTCACCCCTCACCGATGCTGATCAAACATGATGGTATTGCCGTCAGGATCGCTCAGCACAAAGCTCGCCGGTCCCGTCCCGCTTTCATCCGCTTCACTGTCGAGCGTCAGGCCCGCCGCCTTCAGCCGTTTCTGGATATCGCGCACATCTTCGAATTCTTCGACATTCTGCGCATCCTGATCCCAACCGGGGTTAAACGTCAAAATGTTCTTGTCGAACATTCCCTGAAACAGCCCGATGATATGATCCCCGCATTTGAGGATCAGCCATCCCTGCTCCGCATCACCGCCCATGGCAGTAAACCCCAGCGTTTCATAAAATTGGCGCGAGACCGCCAAGTCCTTCACCGCTAGGCTGACCGAAAACGCACCCAACTCCGACGATCCACTCATATCTCATCTCCAAAATGCTTCATGACCAGTCGGATCGGATTAGGCGCCGCCTGTCCCAGCCCACAGATCGACGCATCGCCCATCGCTTGGCACAAATCCTCCAGCAAATCCTGATCCCACGCATCCGCCTGCATCAGCTTCACCGCCTTCTCGCACCCAACACGGCACGGCGTACACTGCCCGCAACTCTCATCCTCAAAAAACCGCAACATATTTAGCGCCGCATCCCGCGCGCTGTCCTGATCACTCAGCACAACGACCGCGGCCGAACCGATAAACGAGCCCAAAGGTTGCAACGTATCAAAATCCAGCGGCACATCGTTGATCGAGGCAGGGAGCAACCCGGAAGACGGCCCGCCCGGCTGATAGGCCATAAAGTCATGCCCGTCGGCCATCCCGCCGCAAGCCTCAATAATATCCGTGATCGTCGATCCGGCTGGCAGTAGCTTCACACCCGGCTCGCGCACGCGCCCCGAAACCGAGTAAGACCGCAGCCCGTGACGCCCATTTTTCTCATGCGCGCTCAAAACCTCCGGCCCACCGCGCACGATCTTTGTAACCCAATAAAGCGTCTCCACATTATGCACGAGCGTCGGGCGGCCAAACACACCGACCTGCGCCACAAACGGCGGCCTGTGGCGCGGCATCCCGCGCTTGCCTTCAATGCTCTCGATCATCGCACTTTCTTCGCCGCAAATATACGCACCCGCCCCGCGCCGCAGATCGATATAGCCAGGCGCAACCAATCCCGCCTCTTCCAGCGCCGCAATCTCACGCCGCAAAATCTCCAGTACCGCCGGATACTCATCGCGCATGTAAATAAAGCAGGTCTCTGCTTCCACCGCCCAGGCAGCAATCAGCATACCTTCCAGAAATACATGCGGCTCGCGTTCCAGATAATAGCGATCCTTGAACGTCCCCGGCTCTCCCTCATCGCCATTCACCGCCAGATAGCGCGGCCCGTCATTGGCACGCACAAACCCCCATTTTTTGCCCGACGGAAAACCCGCCCCGCCCAGACCGCGCAGGCCCGAGGCCAGAACATCCGCCTGCACCGCCTCCCAATCGCCTGCCTTGCGCAGCTCTACCAAACGCTGGTACCCACCATCATCGCGATACGCCTCAAGCGCCTCATAGAGCGGTATCTCCGCATGAAAATGCTCCGCCGCAATCACATCCGCCACCTTTTGGGCATCCGCATGATCGACATGATGATGCCCGATCTCCAGCACCGGCGCGGTATCGCAGCGCCCCATGCAAGGCGCGCGCAATACCCGCACTTCGCCGCCGCCACCGTATTTCTTGCCCAACAGCTCCAGCAAATCCTGCGCCCCGGCCAGTTCACACGACAGCGAGTCGCACACCCGGATCGTGATTGCAGGCGGCACTGCCTCGCCTTCCTTGACCACATCAAAATGCGCGTAAAACGACGCGACCTCATAGACTTCCGCCTGCGCCATCCGCATCTCATCGGCCAGCGCCCGCAAATGCGCCGCCGACAAACAGCGATATTCATCCTGAATAAGATGCAGAAACTCGATCAGTAAATCCGCCCGCCGCGGCCGATCGCCCAAAAGCGCCCGAACATCGTCCAAAGCTGCCTCATCAACCTGACGCCCCTTCGGCGTGTGCCGCCCCTTGCCCTTACCGGACTTCCATACGCCATCTCTTTGATCCAATGGTGCCATGACCGTCTCCTACTATCCGATGCGGTTTAAGCATCAGAAATACGGATAATCAAATCAAGAAATTCGAATTTGTGATAAGTAATACTTATCACAAAGATCGCATTTCGCCTTTCCAGAAATACTCCCCCGCGCGGGAGCGCAGATCACCTTTAAGACGTGCGCCCGATAGGGCGCGCCGCTGGTTTGAGACATCAAACCTCCAGGACACGCATCAAAGCGCGCACCGTCGCAATATCATGCGCGCGTTTGGCGCGGATCAAAGCAATCGTCTGGGCTTTGTGGGCAGGCTCAAGCGGAAGCACCCTGATATCTGCCCCAAACTCCTGCGCCTGCGCTAAACTATCAGGCAGGATTGTCCCCGCCAAACCCTCACGCACCATCGCAAGGCAGATCGTAAACGCATTGGCCTCCGAAATCACATGCGGCTCCTGCCCCGATTGCGCAAACATATCATCAATAATCCGCCGGTTTTGCATCTGTGGCACCAGCAGGCTGAGCGGAACTTCTGAGGCCTCTACCCAACTCAAAACCTCACTCGAACCGCCAGGGGACGGCGCCAAAGCATCCGCAACAACCAAAACATAATGCTCATCATAAAGCGGCGTGATGTGCATCAGCGAGGCAGGCACGCCTTCAGCGTAGGTCAACCCGGCATCATAACTGCCATCCTCAATCCCCTGCTGTATCTGCAAACTCGTCGCCGAATAGACCCGCACAACAACATCCGGATAAGCGCCCCGCATCTGCACCGGCAGTTGTGCAGCATAGGCGAGCGCTGTTGGCACAACACCAATATTCAACCCGCCTGCAACCGATCCTTTTACCGTGCTGATCTCCTGACCCATTGCCCGCGCATCATCAAGCATCCGGCGCGCCCAGCGCAGCACAATCTCGCCCTCTTCCGTAAACCCTTCAAACCGATTGCCACGCGCCACGATCGACACGCCCAGATCGCGCTCCAGATTGCTCAGCCGCATGGAAAACGCGGGTTGCGATATCCCGCAATCGGTAGCCGCGCGCGCAAAGTGCTTTTGCCGCGCAAGCGCCACCAAAAGCTCCATATCGCGCAGATCAATCACGAAGTTGCTGGTGCATGTCCCGCGCGATACCGGATTTCACGCTGCGGATATGGAATCTCAATATTGTTGTCCTTCAACGCATTCCAAATCAGAAACATCACTTCCGACGAATATTTGTTCTTACCGTCATCAATCCCCTCAACCCAGAACTCGACCGCAAAATCCACACCGCTGTCGCCAAACTTGCGCAACTCCACATCAGGCCCCTCGGGCACGCTCAAAACGCTGGGATGACTGGCCACCGCCTTGGCAACAATTTCAGGAATTTTGTTGATATCCGTATCGTAACTGACAGAAAAATCGACCTCCAACCGATTGCCCGACCCTGCATCCGACCAATTGACGATCCGCGTTGTGATGAAATCCTCGTTCGGCACCACAATCCACTTGCCATCAAAGGTCTCCAGGATCGTCGCCCGCGCGCCCATCTTGATGATAGTCCCGCTCTCCCCGCCATCCAACTCGACGAAATCCCCGACTGTCGCCTGTCCCTCCAGCAGCAAAATCACCCCCGATATGAAATTCGAAGCGATCTTTTGCAGACCAAAACCAAGACCAACACCGATGGCACCGCTCAAAATTGCCAGCGCCGACAGATCAAGCCCAAGGATATTCACCAAGAGCAGGAACGCGATCCCGTAGACCACCGCTTCAAACGCCTTGGCCGCCAACTCCCGCGTCGGCGGGCGCATATCGGTTTGTGCGCGAATAACCGTTGTCCCCTGATTGGCCGACCACTGGCCAAGCCAGAACAGGATCGACCCGACGATCCCGGCGCGCAGAACCGCCAGCAATGAAAACTGGATATCCCCAATACCAACACGGGTCTCACCCAACCAAAGTTGCACCGGTTCCAGAACGCCCAACGCATAAAGCGCTGCCATGGGGACGAAGACATAGCGTCCAATGGCCTTTAGGAACCCGTCAGTGATGATATCGCGCACCAAAATACGCACCGCGAGGAAGATAAAGACGCGCTTGCCAAAGGCGATCACCGCCCCCGATCCGAAGATCGAACGCGTCACCTGCTCGCCAGCAGCCGTCAACGTATAGGCAATCAGCGGCAGCAACAGCGGCAAAAACATCAGCACAAAGCCGCGCGCCTGCGCAATCCGCCCCTCAGCATCGCCCGGATTTATAAGGTGGCGCAGCTTGGGTTGAATGATCCGATTTATCAGAATCGCCAGTACAAACGCACCGATGAGCAACCCGAACTGCGCATAAGCCGCTGGGCTGGTGATCCACTCAAGCGCAATCTCGCGCCCTTGCTCTACATATCCTTGGATCGTCTCCAACATCGTCGTCCACCGCGTTGATTCTTATACACAGAGTGCCGGCGCCGTTATCACTGAATTCCCGCCCATTCTACAACACAAAGCTGCAAAACTCGCGGATTTTCTGCCAAAATAATTCACAGCTGCAAACTGTTGGACAAGTTTTTATTTGCGCAATACACTCTGGCCCATAACAAAACACGATACGGCAAGGAACGGAGACACTTATGAGTAAACGCGACGATCTGATTGCAAAATACGCAAATGAAATTAAAGAGCATTTTGGCGAAAGTGCTGATATGGATCTTCTGACCAAGGTCACAATCGGCTGTGGCCCTGCAATCTACAACCGGGACGCGTCGACAGTATCAGGCTCCGACCAGGGCGAAGTTGATACCGTCAAAAACAACTATCTCATCAAAAAACTCGGTCTTGCCGACAGCTCAGCGCTTGATGACGCAATCGCCAGCGTGATGAGCCAGTATGGCCAGTCAAACCCCAACAAATACCGCGCAGTTGTATACTACCAACTGTGCAAGCATTTCGGAAAACAATCCGTCTACGGCTGATCACACCTCAAATTCGAGACACCATCAGGCGCTTGCCACCGCGGCAGGCGCCTTTTTTGCTAAAATTTGACGTTGCTCCCCCCGCGCAACCCATGCCATGCCAAACGCTGACAAAGCATTGCAAGCCCGAAAGCCCGCAGCGTGAGCCTCACCGTCTTTTTCATCGTCATCTTCGCGGCACTCCTGCACGCCTCTTGGAACGCGCTGGTCAAAAGCAGCAATGACAAAACCCTCTCCATGGCTGGCATCGTGCTAGGACATTTGCCCCTCGCCGTCCCCGCCGTCCTGATCGTGCCACTCCCTGACCCAGCATCCTTCCCGTACCTGATCGTCGGGATTTTCCTGCATCTGGGCTATCAACTCTTTCTACTGATGTCCTACCGCATCGGTGATCTGACCCAAGTGTACCCGCTCGCCCGCGGCAGCGCCCCGCTCCTCGTCGCGCTGGTCTCCGTCACTTTTCTGGGCATCCAGCTCAGCGCGCTTGAACTTACCGCCATCGCCATCATCGGCATCGGCATCCTGAGCCTGACGATTACGCGCGGCGCAGACGGATTGCGAAACCCGGGCGCTGCCCTCTACGCCCTGATCACCGGCTGCTTCATCGCCAGTTACTCTCTCGTCGACGGCCTCGGCGCACGGCTCGCAGGCACCCCCTTGGGCTACTACAGCTGGCTCGCCATCGGCAACGCGATCCTGACATCCATCTTTCTCGCAATCAAAGCCCCGCATGTCTTCCGCGCCCTCCCAAACGACGGCCGCATGGCATTCTGGATCGGCGGCAGCGCCTCTTTCATCGCCTATGCGCTGGTGACATGGGCCTTCACCCAAAGCCCCATCGCACTCGTCACGGCCTTGCGCGAAACCAGCATCATCATGGCGCTCCTGATCGGCGTCATCTTTCTCAAAGAACCGCTCAATCTGGCCAAACTCGCCTCAACCATGATCACACTTGTCGGAGCAATCCTGCTTCGGTTTTCAAAATCCTAGAACCTGCGAAGCACAAAAGATACGCACGCCCCCCCAAACCCTTCTTTGGTTTCCAAATATCCAATCCAAACCCAACAACCGGCACAATACACACATACGCGAGGACACCATCGCGCCAGCGATGCCACAAAATAAAATGACGCGCCCGATCAGGGCTGCGTCCCGATTTCCCAAGAATTAAAAACCTAAGCCGCCCGCTGCGCGCGTCCCGATGCGGCCCGAACCGCAGCCCCAAACGCTTCAAAGAGCGGCTTTGACACCGGATCGCGCGACGCGTTCCACTCAGGATGCCATTGGACCGCCATGGCAAACCCTCTCGCGCCCTCCACATGAATCGCCTCAGGCGTGCCATCGGGCGCATGACCTTCAATCACGATCCGCTCGCCTGCCGCATCAATCCCTTGCCCGTGCAAGGAATTCACCAACACCTCATCTCGGCCAAAAATCTGCGAAAACTTCCCGCCCGCCGCAAGCGAGACGATGTGACGGTGCTCGAACTTCTCTTCGAGCGTCCCATCGGGTGGCATCCTGTGGTTCATCCGGCCCGGCAAATCCCGGATTTCAGGATGCAGCGTGCCACCATAAGCCACATTAATCTCCTGAAAGCCGCGACATACCCCCAGAACCGGCCGTCCCGCATCGACGCAAGCCCGGATCAGCGGCAGGACCACCCGATCCCGGTCCCGATCAAACTCGCCATGCGCCTCGGTCGGCTCCTGTCCGTATTCCTCGGGATGCACGTTCGGACGCCCGCCCGTCAGCAGCACGCCATCGCAAATCTCCATCAGCGCCTCGGTTGACACGACATCGGGCAAAGACGGGATCAGCATCGGCGTGCAGCCGCAAACCTCGGCAACCGCACGAATATTCATCAACCCCGTCGCCTGAACAGGATACTCCTCATTCAACATCGCAGGGTTGGTGACAATTCCGACAACCGGTTTGGACATCTTCAAGACCTTTGCTTCATCGCGCCAGACTAACCCGAATGCGCTTTCAATTCCAGACGCCCTTTATGCAATAACGGCTCTGTGTAACCGGAAGGTTGATCGGTGCCCTTGAACACAAGATCACAAGCGGCCCGAAAGGCAATTCCATCAAAGCCGGGCGCCATCGGCGTGTAGCTCGGATCGTCCGCGTTTTGCCCATCAACCACAGCTGCCATACGCTGCATAACCTCTTCCACCTGCGCGCGGCTGACCACGCCATGATGCAGCCAGTTGGCCATGTGCTGCGAAGATATTCGGCAGGTCGCCCGATCCTCCATCAGACCGACATCATTGATATCAGGCACTTTTGAGCAGCCAATCCCCTGATCAACCCAACGCACAACATATCCCAGAATACCTTGCGCGTTATTCTCCAACTCGGCCAGGATTTCATCTTCGGACCAGTTCTGCCCACGGGCAACAGGCACGGTCAGAATATCATCGAGCTTGCCGCGTGGCCCGCCCTTGGCAATTTCTGCCTGCCGCGCGTCCACGTCGATCTGATGATAATGCGTTGCATGCAGCGTCGCCGCCGTCGGGCTTGGCACCCACGCGCAATCCGCACCAGCGCGCGGATGCCCGATCTTCTCATCCAGCATCGCATGCATCCTGTCCGGCATTGCCCACATCCCCTTACCGATCTGCGCCTTGCCCGCGAACCCGCACGCCAACCCGACATCGACATTCTGATCTTCATAGGCTCCGATCCAGGGCTGCGACTTGATATCGCCCTTTCGCAAAAATGGCCCCAACTCCATGGATGTGTGGATCTCATCGCCCGTACGATCCAGAAAACCAGTGTTGATGAAGGCGACACGGTGCTTCGCACCCCGAATACACGCCGCCAGATTAACCGTAGTACGCCGCTCCTCATCCATGATGCCAATTTTGACCGTATGGCGCGGTAGCTTCAGCGCATCCTCGACCCGATCCATCATTTCGCAAATGAAGGCGACTTCTTCAGGCCCGTGCATCTTCGGCTCCACCACATAGACCGAGCCATGCACCGAGTTCCCGCTCTCACGCTTCAAATCATGGATCGCGCACATAACCGTGGTCATCGCATCAAGCATACCCTCGCCGATCTCACGCCCATCGCGATCCAGAACCGCTGGCGTATCCATCAAAAGACCCACATTGCGCACCCACATCAACGCGCGCCCTTTCATGGTCACCTCTTCGCCGTCGCTGCCAGTGTAGCGCAAATCTTCGTGCAGCTTTCGCGTGAAACTCTTGCCGTCCTTGTTGATCTCCTCGGCCAGATCACCGCGCATCAGCCCCAGCCAGTTTGAATAGGTGACGATTTTATCTGCTGCATCCACCGCCGCAACGCTGTCCTCGCAATCCATAATCGTAGATACGGCGCTCTCCAGTCGCACATCCGCAATTCCAGCCGCATCGGTCTTGCCCACAGACGTCGAAGGATCGACCACGATCTCGATATGCAGCCCGTTATTGCGCAACAACACCTTGAGCGGCGCGCCATCTTCGTGGGATGATCCAACAAATTGTGATGGATCCGCCAGCCCTGTCTCCCCTTGCGCGCCCGTCACCAAAAGAATCCCGTCGGATACATTAACGGCAGTGAGCTCCGCCCATGAGCCACCTGCGAGCGGCACGGCAGTGTCCAAAAACTCCTTGGCCCAGGCAATCACCCGCGCCCCGCGCGCTGCGTCATAACCCTTGCCGCTCGGCAAATCGCCCAGCGCATCCGTCCCGTAAAGCGCATCATAGAGCGATCCCCAGCGCGCGTTCGCTGCGTTAAGCGCAAAACGCGCATTCATCACAGGCACAACAAGCTGCGGACCGGAGATCGTTGCGATTTCAGGATCGACGTTTTGTGTTTCAATCGAAAACGCGTCGCCCTTTGGCAAAAGATACCCAATCTCGGTCAAAAACGCCTTGTATACATCTGGATTCAACGCCTCACCTTTGCGCGTTTTATGCCAGTCATCAATCTGACGCTGCAAATCATCGCGTTTTGCCAAAAGCGCCCGCCGTTTCGGCCCAAGCTCATGTGCCAATGCGCTCAAACCGTCCCAATAGGCCTCCGCCGAAACACTCGTTCCGGGCAAAGCCACGCCCTCAACAAACGCGACAAATGATGCATCAACCTGCAAGCCACTCCGCTCTACTCTTTGTCCCACGCGCATTTCCCTTCAACGCTCAAATTCAGCCATCTACCTAGTGAAATTCTCATCAATGACAACAATCCCCATCTGGCAGGATTGGATTGACACGCAGGTTGTAATGAACCCCTCCGCCTCCTAATGGTAATTCGTAACAAATGTCCAAGAGTGATCCCTGCATGCGCACCGAGACCGCCAAAACTATCCGCCTCGCTGACTACACTCCACCAGCCTATCTCGTGGAAAGTGTCGAGCTGAGCTTTAAACTCCACGAAAGCGCAACAATCGTATCCTCCCGCATCCGCTTCTATCGCAACCCCGCGGCGTCGGATGGTGGTGATCTGGAACTAGATGGCGTTGGTTTGAAGCTCAAACATGCTGCAATTGACGGCCACACGCTGAACCCCGGCGCGATCGTCATAACCGACAAAAACCTCACCGTTCCGGTTACAGAATTGCCCAATGGCGCATTCGAGTGGACCTGCGAGGTTGAAATAAACCCGGCGGCCAACACCGCGCTAGAGGGGCTCTATCGATCCAAGGGCATGTTCTGCACACAATGCGAAGCCGAGGGGTTTCGCAAAATCACCTATTATCCTGACCGCCCGGATGTTCTGGCCGAATTCACCGTGAATATCGAAGGCGATGCACCTGTGCTTCTGTCGAACGGCAATCTGATTGAACAACGCGACGGCTCTGCCAAATGGCATGATCCACATCCCAAACCCTCATACCTCTTCGCACTCGTCGCAGGCGATCTTGTCTCCTACGATGATACGTTCACCACCAAGTCCGGGCGCCACGTTGATCTGCGCATTTTTGTGCGCGACGGTGATCAAACGCGCTGCGCCTATGCGATGGACGCGCTCAAGCGCTCGATGAAATGGGATGAAGAGGTCTATGGCCTCGAATACGATCTTGATCTTTTCATGATCGTCGCCGTCGATGATTTCAATATGGGCGCAATGGAAAATAAAGGGTTGAACATTTTCAATTCCAAATACGTCCTCGCCTCTCCCGAAACCGCAACCGATACGGATTACGAACTGATCGAAGGGATCATTGCGCATGAGTATTTCCACAATTGGACAGGAAACCGTATCACATGCCGCGATTGGTTCCAGCTCTCGCTCAAAGAAGGTTTAACGGTATACCGTGATCAGTGTTTTTCTGCTGATATGCGCTCAGAAGCTGTGCAGCGGATCAAAGACGTTCAAGCCCTACGATCTCGCCAATTTCGCGAAGACTCAGGCCCCCTCGCGCATCCGGTTCAACCTGATAGCTATATAGAAATAAACAATTTTTACACATCAACGATCTACGAAAAAGGTGCCGAGGTCATTCGCATGCTTGCGATATTGGTTGGCCCCGATGGATATAGTAAAGCCCTAAACTTATACTTTGAGCGCCACGATGGTCAGGCCTGTACAATACAGGATTGGATCAGCGTCTTTGAAGATGCAACAGGCCACAATCTGACGAATTTCAAGCGTTGGTACACACAAGCGGGCACGCCAATCGTCAAGGTGAAGACAAGTTATTCCGATAATAACTACACCATTAAACTATCTCAGAAAACCAAGCCCACACCCGGTCAAAAAACCAAAGAGCCGCTCACAATTCCAATCGCTTATGGCTTTATCGGCGCGGATGGACACCAAATTGGGGACAGCGGTGTTCTTGAATTCACGCAAAAAGAAGAAACATTTACCTTTGAACTTCCCGAAGAGCCTGTCCCATCGCTCTTCCGCCAGTTCTCGGCCCCGATCATCCTCGATGCAGCTCTGACGCGAGATCAACAAATCCACCTGCTCGCCCACGACAGCGATGCCTTCAATCGATGGGAAGCCGGCCGCGCCCTTGCGCTCGCCACACTCATCAAGATTGTTCTCCAAGACCAAAGCCCGGATGCGTCTCATCTGAACGCGCTGAAGACCGCCGCGCTGGATGACAGCGCCGATCCGGCGTTTCGCGCGCTTCTCCTGAACATTCCTTCGGAAGACGAGATTGCAACGACCCTGCAATCCAAAGGGACAACGCCTGATCCCGATAAGATTTACACCGCTCGCCGCAACTTTGCCCGCGCCATTGCGACGCATTTTGGCCAGTCTCTCACAACGCTTTACGACGATATGGCAACCCCCGGCCCCTACACCCCGGATGCCAAAAACGCCGGTCGTCGCGCCCTGCGCAGCGCGGTTTTGGGGCTGATGACCGCTATCGACGACACCGCCAGCATGGCGCAGGCCCAGTATGATAATGCGGATAATATGACCGAGAAATTAAGCGCGCTTCGAAATCTTGTGACAGCAGAGAAAGCCGAAGCCGCGCTCGACGCATTCCACGCACAATGGCACGACAATCCCAACGTGCTCGATAAATGGTTTGCAATCCAAGTCGCTGCCGCCGCGCCGGAAAAAGCTGTAGAGATCACCAAAGCTCTGAGCCAACACCCTGATTTTGAATGGAAAACCCCTAACCGCTTCCGTGCGCTGTTTGGTGGATTGATACAAAACACCTCCGGGTTTCATCGCAAAGATGGTAGCGGATATGCAATTTTCACCGATTGGCTCTTAAAACTCGATGCGCTCAATCCGCAAACCGCTGCCCGCATGTGCGCCGCCTTTGAGACGTGGACGCGTTACGACAAAACCCGCAAAGCGGCCATGAAAGCCCAACTCGACCGGATCGCTGCGACCAAAACCCTGTCCAAGGACAGCCGTGAGATGGTCGAGCGCATCCTCAAAGCCTGAAAGATCCGCCATGACCGACAGAAAATCCGTCCTCATCACCGGCGCCAGCGCCGGGATCGGCGCAGCTGCTGCGAGACGCGCTGCAAGTCAAGGTTTTAACGTCGGCATCGGCTATCGCACGGATCAGTCGGGTGCTGCGAAAACCGCACAAGACGTTGAGGCCGAGGGCGGCAAAGCAGTTTTGCTTCAGGGCGATATCGGAAACCCGAGCGATATAAAGCGCATTTTTGCCGAACATACCACCGCATTCGGCGGGCTCGATGCGTTTGTGAACAACGCCGGTTGCGTCAGTTTCGCGTCGCGCATTGAAGACATATCGCCAGAGCGTCTTGCCGATATGATCAACATCAATCTCACCGGCGCATTTCTGGCTGCGGGCGAAGCCGTGCGCGCAATGGCGACGCGGCATGGCGGCAAAGGCGGCGTGATCGTCAATATCTCGTCAGCCGCAGCCCGTTTGGGCGGGGCAAATCAATACGCCGATTACGCCGCCGCCAAGGGTGGCATCGACACGCTCACCACCGCGCTGGCGATGGAAAATGCCGAGGATGGTATCCGCGTTGTCGGCATTCGGCCGGGAATTATCGACACAGAAATACACGGCAAGGGCGGGCAGCCGAACCGCGCCCATGATCTAGCGCATATCGTCCCGCTCAAGCGTCCCGGAACCGCCGATGAGATTGGGAAGACTATCGCGTTTTTGATCAGTGACGACGCATCTTACATTACAGGAACCACAATTGACGTCACAGGCGGGCGCTGAAGCGATTTATCGCAATTAGACAATAATATGACTAAAATTTGATAATGATATGACCAATATATCGCAATCAGATAAGTTAATTCCGCTTCTGAATGCGCTGGAAACCCTGTTTTCTCTTGAAAAGACTGCGGGCGGCGATGAAGCTGCTCAAGCGTTGCATGACACCATCAACAACGCCGTGAATGCGCCCGAAACGCTGCCGCCGAGACAGCATATATTAACCGATATGATCCGCGAAGCGCTGACCGACACCCCGCATCCGCTCGCCCATCATGCGCACGAAGCGCTCCCGCTGCTCAGCTTTCATTATTCGGGTCTATCAGACGGTCGGATCCGCGAAGATATTGCCCGCCAAATGGCCACCTGCGAGCTGATCGGACCGCACGGCATGATCCATCATGACACAGTGCGCGTCGGCCTCTTCGCGCAATCGGCAGGGCTCGATTACGTCACCCGAACCCATGCCGCCGAAGAGACCTTCATCATGCTGGGCGGCGAAGGCCATTGGACCTGCAATGGAGCCGAGGCGACGCGCCAGACGAGCGGTGCAATCATTCACCATCCGTCGAACGCGCCCCATGCCTCGATCACGAAATCCCGCCCTTTGATCGCCGCGTGGCGCTGGACCGGCGATATAGCCTATGAGACCTACGCCCTTCACGACTGAACCAGGACCGATCCACCTCTTGCCCCGCGCCAAACGCCCCACTATACACCGAGCCGCACAAACCTTGTGACGGACTTAATCCCATGCTTGACCTGCAATTTACCGAACCAACGCCCAAAACCATCGCTGGCGCCAAATCCGACTGGGAATTGGTCATCGGCATGGAAGTCCACGCCCAAATCGCCTCGAACTCCAAGCTCTTCTCCGGCGCATCGACCAAATTCGGTGCCGAGCCGAACTCGAATGTCTCGCTGGTTGATGCCGCCATGCCTGGCATGTTGCCCGTCATTAACAAGTTCTGCGTTGAGCAAGCAGTGCGCACAGGGCTGGGCCTCAAGGCTGACATAAACCTCTACTCCCGCTTTGACCGTAAAAATTACTTCTACCCCGACTTGCCCCAAGGCTATCAGATCAGCCAGCTCTACCACCCGATCGTGGGCGAGGGCGAGGTGATCGTCGATATGGAGCCAGGCATCGCCCGCCGCGTCCGCATCGAACGCATCCACATGGAACAGGACGCTGGTACATCCGTCCACGATATGGACCCGGCGCTCTCTTTCGTCGATCTCAACCGCACCGGCGTCGCCCTGATGGAGATCGTCTCGCGCCCCGACATTCGCGGCCCCGAGGAAGCCGCTGCCTATGTCGGCAAGTTGCGCCAAATATTGCGCTATCTGGGTACCTGCGACGGCAACATGGCCGAAGGCTCCATGCGCGCAGATGTGAACGTGTCGGTCTGTAAACCCGGCCAGTATGAGAAATATGTTGAGACCCAAGACTTCTCTCATCTGGGCACCCGCTGCGAGATCAAGAACATGAACTCCATGCGCTTCATCCAAGCCGCCATCGACGTCGAGGCGCGCCGCCAGATCGCCATTCTCGAAGACGGCGGGCAGATCGATCAGGAAACCCGCCTCTACGATCCGGACAAGAACGAAACCCGCTCCATGCGCTCGAAAGAAGAGGCGCATGACTACCGCTATTTTCCCGATCCGGACCTGCTGCCGCTTGAAATTGAGCAATCCTGGGTCGATGAGATCAAAGCCGGATTGCCAGAGCTGCCAGACGCCAAAAAGGCCCGCTTCATTGCCGATTATGGCATGACCGAATACGACGCCAGCGTGCTGACGGCGGATGTCGCAGATGCCGCCTATTTCGAGAAGGTCGCCAAGGGCCGCACCGGCAAAATCGCCGCAAACTGGGTCATTAACGAGCTCTTTGGCCGCCTGAACAAAGAGGGCCTCAGCATCGAGACCTCCCCCGTCTCAGCAGACCAGCTTGGCGGCATCATCGACCTGATCGAAAAGGGTGATATTTCCGGCAAAATCGCCAAGGACGTGTTCGAGATTGTCTGGACCGAGGGCGGCGACCCCGCGCAGATCGTCGAGGCGCGCGGCATGAAACAAGTCACCGACACCGGCGCGATTGAGACGGCGGTCGATGAGGTGATCAACGGCAATCCCGATCAGGTCGCCAAGGCCAAAGAAAACCCCAAACTCGCAGGCTGGTTCGTCGGCCAAGTGATGAAAGCCACGGGCGGCAAAGCCAACCCCAAGGCGGTGAACGAGTTGGTGAGCAAGAAGCTGGGGCTGTAAGGGGAAACGGGAACACCCCGCCCCGGGCCTGACCCGGGACCTCCGACAACACCACACCACATCAACGCCCCTCAAAGGATCTGCGCGCACCACCGCGTTAACCCGTCCCGGGCGCGACCCGGGACCTCTTCCAAGTTACAAGAGATCCCGGGTCAAGCCCGGGATGACGCGCGCCAAGCTGCACCCCAACACTTTACTTACCCAACCCCGCAGCTATTCTCCCCACAAGCGAGCGTTGGACCACTCAATTGATAACAACACTTTTTCAAAACCTGCCCTTCGGCGCACTAGGCTTGCTGGTATTCGGCGCAATTGTGTTTATTACAAATCGCTTCGCGTGGGATGAAAGTACTCGCCAAACCACGGCACTTTACCTGATGGACGACAACTTCGGTTCGACTTACAATCGATGGATTGACAAAGTGCTTGATCAACTCGATGAGAATTTGTCACCAGATGAAATCGAATTGCCAAAAAATTCAATTGCTCGATCCTTTAGTTACAAGCTATTGAATCTGAACCTTTCCGTAGCATTTATTTATCCAGTATCGGCCTTTTTATTTAACTGGGTTTATTCGGGGGATGGATCACTTGCCGGAAACCAAATATTGAGTGAATTAAGCCCAAACCAAAGATACTTAGAAGTAATTAGTATAGTTTTTTGTTACATTCTTTTACTATTATCGTTGATCAGTCAAACTCGGCTACAATACTTCTGGCTGCTATGTTCTATCGCGACACTTGGTGTAATTACTCTGTTCAGCAGCGCGGAAAGTGGGACTATCACTCCCATTCCGTACGCGTTGGCACTAATAAGTTTTTTCGCCGCTTACTCCGCGCTCAAAGGTTATATTTCTTCAAAATTGCCCTATGCAGGTGCAGTAATTGCTACTTATGCCGCATCAACGGCCACTGAAGTAATTTCAGCTAGTTTCACTTTCGTTTTTATCGTCGTTGGTGTCATTATTGGTGCTTCAATTGATAAAATTAAAAGATTTCAAAAATCTGTACTACTCGCACTTTGGAATTTGGTGGCAATGTTTATTTTGATACTCGCAATTCGTTCAGTAGATGTTTTGGGTGAGGTAGGAAACTCATTCTCAGTTCATGCCGCAATATTATTTTTGGGGTGTATCCCCTTGACGCAAGTGAATCAAATCTGCCGCTGGCAAACTATGACGTGACGCCGCAGGCCTAGCCTTAGAGCAGTTAAGAGACTACTTTAATTGCATGAGCGCGACCGATACCCAGCTTCCGTATAATCCGCGCGTCCTAGAGTGGGCGCGTGCGCGCACAGGTATGGCGGTTGATGAAGTCGCAAAGAAAATCAACGTTGCCGCTCAAAAAGTGATTGATTGGGAGGCTGGCACTTCAAGGCCGACAACGCGACAAGGACGAATGCTGGCGGCGTCGTATGACAGGCATTTTCTCGAGTTTTTCTCCGATAGCATACCAGAGATTGCGGAAATCAATCTTGTACCAGATTACAGGACTTTCAAGGGCAAGAGATCGCCGAGCGCAAAGGAGATGCGCTCGATTTCAGCTGTGCAAGAGTGGGCGGAAGAGCAGCGATTGAATGCTCTAGCCCTAGTCGAAGAGCTGGGAGACCAAGCACCTGTTTTTTCCGAAAATCTTCGTTTTAGTATTGATGCTGACGTAGAGGTTGCCGCTGAGATTTGTCGTGAGGCGATGAGTTTCAATATTGAAGAGCAGCTTCAACTCAAAAAATCGCTTCGATACACGTTCCCAGATATGCTTCGTGACAAGATTGAAGGAATGGGGGTTCTTGTTCTAAAGCAAGGCGGAATAACCAAGCTGGGTGCCAGAGGCATTTGTCTGTTCGCTGATCCGCTTCCAGTCATTGTCTACGGGAATGAATCACCAGGAGCGCAGGCCTTCACACTTGCGCACGAATTCGGACACGTTCTTCTCGGTGCGAGTGGAATCAGTGGACAGCCACGTCTTGGCGGTAAGGCGGGGCATAAGGCCATTGAAGATTGGTGCAATCGCTTTGCTTCTGCCTTTCTCGCACCCAGCGCATCAATTGAGCAGGCTCTTGAACGGCCCTCGACTCCGGCTTCCGGAATCGACACTACTCTTCTTGCTAACCTTGCAGACATGTTCGCTATGAGCCGTCACGCAATGCTTATTCGTCTCCTTGGGCTGGGTTATGTCCAGCCGCAGTTCTATTGGCGGACAATGCGTCCAATCTTCCTAAGGGAAGAAGAAGAGCGCACTTCCTTTGGTCGCCCCAAATACTACGGCAAGCGCTACATAAATGCTAAGGGGCGTTATTATACGGGGCTGGTTATGTCAGCATGGGCTGGTGGCTATGTGACGGCACACCATGCTGCTGAATACATGGGCGTAAAGAACTTTGAGCACCTCCGAGATATTCGAGAGGACTACGGGTTTTGACGCACAAATATTGCCTCGATACATCTGGTTTTTCCAATCCTTTGATGAACATGCCAGAGGATATTCACAAGACCTTGTGGCTTAATGTTGTAGCAAAAGTGGAGTCAGAAATTTTTTGCTGGAACCCTGAAATAGCTGACGAAATGTCGAAAATATATGGGATGATCGGCGCTGCCTTAAACTCCTGCAACGGTTCATGTTGCTATGAACTAGGAAAGGGAAACTGGGATTGGAAAGCGTACCTTACGACGAATGATTTGTGGAAAAAGCAATTCCACCAGTTCATTTCTGAGTATCACAACAATCGAAAAAACACGATTGGACTTAATGACCTGTCAATTGTCGCGCTGGCCCATACACTAGGTCTTCCAATAGTGAGCATGGAGGTTCCGAATTTAGGTCAGCCAAGCCAAACGAAGATGCGCATACCTGACCTTTGCATTGCGGTTGGGGTCGAACATCTCAACTTTACTGAAATCTGTCGAAAAGAGGGAATATCCGGATGACTTTATCTCTTATGCAGGCTTTGAACGAAGATCGCCTCGAGGATTTTATAACCCAAGAAGAAGGGCGCAATGTTGCGTCAATAAGTGAGGCAGATTTCGATGAAGCCGCCTCAATCGTTATCAAAACGCCGCTACAAGACGATCAAACATCAGGTTTACTTCCCCGCGATGGTTTGCGCGGAAAGTAAATTCGTCCAAATACTTGCGCATATGCCGCTGGCTAATCGAAACGTGTGTTCCACGGATCGAATGCTTGAAGTGACGCCAGAAGCTTTCAACATGGTTGGTATGGTGCATTGTGTCGGTTTCGGCGTCATAAATCGCCCACTCTTTTGCACCGTGCTTAACAGCGATGTGAGTGTATCCATCTGGCTTCAGTAAGGCATAGGAGTAGAGCTCGTCGGTCGATACCGTTGCACCGCGTTCGACGTTCTTTAACGTCTCGGCGCGGAGAGTTTTAAGCTTTACGTCTGGAATAATTTCAGTAACAAGACGCCCGCCTCGCTCCTTGAAGCCCATGACGATTGTCTTGCCGCCAGCACCACGACCGCGCTTGCCGGGACGTTTGCCACCAACATATGCTTCGTCAATCTCAACATGGCCTTTAAGCATTGCTTTGGTTTCAGAATTGCCCATGTGAATGCGAATTCGTTTTCCCATTCTGTGAGCGGTTTTGTAAGTCACGCCTAGCTGTCGCTGGAGTTCTTTGGCTGAAACACCGTGGCGCGTGGTCACAAAAAGATAGATTGCATAGAACCAAGACTGGAGCGGCGTCCGTGTGTCTTGGAATACTGTGCCAGCGGTTGGATAGACATGATCCCCGCAATTGGCGCAAGCCCATGCGCGACGTGCATTACCTTTCTTGTTGCGCTTGTCAGCCGATCCGATACGGCTGAACGTGCTTTCTACACCGCATTTACGACAGGTGTGGCGCTCGCCAAAACGCACCTTGAAGATATGCTCTAGACAAGCTTCATCGTCGGGAAAACGCTCGAAGAAATCGCGAACGCTGAAGTCGGGTGAGGCTGATGCACTTTTCTTTTCCATGCATCATATATAGCAAATATCCTTACTTGCGTCAAGGGGATACACCCCTTATTTTTGGGTTTCTACCCATATTGAATGGATTAACCGATTTTCTCTCGTTTGGCGCGACTCGATGGATATTACGAAATAGCCTCAAAAAAAGCATAATAATTGGCTCACTATTTGATTTGCTGTTCAGTTGTGCTGTTTTTTGTTTTTCAGTTTGCACATTTATAACAATAGTATTCCTAGTAAACGCAAACGAAGTAGACAAGATAGTCGACCTTTCTCTGCTGTTTAACGAATTACAGGATCACGACCTCCGAAATAACTACTTCTGGCTCGCATTTATGTTGTTTTCAGTGACGGTTCCAACTGCTCTAAATATAACGCTCGGCCTAGTTCTATTTATGACCGTTACGACAAGAAGTGCTGGCAAATCAATCGGCCACTGGCTCGATGGCACCCCAACCCAAATCATGGTCGCCCGCTACGGCCTCGCCGCCCTTGCAGGTTTAGCCACCAGCTTCGTGTCATGGGCCGCATGGCAGGCGCTGATCGGCTCCCCGCGTCTTCTGAACGGTTTCATCGACATCTTCGCGTGCTACCACGATTGGCTCGTATCTTAACGCGCGTTAATCAACCTTAACGCCCCGCCCCGCAAAAAAGCCCGACGCAAACCCGATAGAAGTCCGATAAAAGTCCGAAAGCCGCAAACGCTGCTTTCACAAATCGTTAACGTAAAAAACCGCCTTGAAAACGCGCGCCGGTTTTGACAAACCTGCGCCCGATAGGGAGAGTGCTATGGGACTGTTTGAATACAAGGTGATCCCCACCCCAAGGCGGGTGAAGAAGGCCAAGGGCGTCAAGACCGAGGCAGGTCGCTTTGCGCTCACTCTCACCGATGTGATCAATGCCGAGGCCGCCGAAGGCTGGGAGTATTTGCGCTCCGAAACCCTGCCGATGGACAGCAAACCTGGCATGTTGAAAAAGCCGGTAGAGATGTTCCAAACGGTGCTCGTGTTTCGCCGTGCGGTCGCTACGGACGAGATGGATATGTCAGACCATCCGGCGTATTCGGGTGTTCTGGATGCGGCAAAAGAAGACGTGCGCGCCGAGCAAGCCTCTGAAAAGAAAGAGCCTTCCACGCTCGACATCCCAACGCGCGCCTATGTGGCACCAACGGCCTCCGCTGCGATCACGGCTGAGCCGCAGGGCGGGAAATCCTACTGGGATTGAGCCTCAGAACAGATCGAAAATCACGCGGCCCGTGGGTTTGACGACGCCGCTCTGATCGACCGACGCGCCGACGCTGACTTGAGAATTTGAAGTCGGGTTCGCCGATCCGCTGACCCCCAGCGACAGGCACCCTGACACAAACGCCGCGCATCCTGTTAGCATGATAATCCGTATCATCCGTTTTCTCCCTGCACATCCAGCGCCAGCGCATGCACCGGCCCTGCCATCTCTTCACGCAGCGCTCCATAAACCGCCCGCTGCCGCGCCACACGGCTCATCCCATCAAACTGGGCACTTCGGATCACAACCCGGAAATGCGTCTCCCCGCCCTCGCGCCATCCGCCATGTCCGCGATGCTGCTCGCTCTCATCGATCACCTGCAAAAGCGAAGGCGCGAACGCGGCTTGCAGCTTGTCTTGAATGGTCGAACTCATGCTCATGGCGCGAAAACCTCTTAGAAAATGTCACAAACGATGTTGTTCCTGCGGCTATCGTTACTTAAACTATGCCTCCCGACTCGCAAGGGCATGAGGTCAAAGCTGTATGAAACGTTCCCCGTTTGATTTCGATATTTCGGTTTCTGCTGACAAAAAGCGCCGCGCCAAAGGACGCAATTCGTCGCGCGGTATGTCAGGTGCGTTCGATACGTCGAGCCGGAAGTGCGATCACGAGGGGTGCGAGCAATCTGGGAAATACCGTGCGCCTAAGAATTCGGACCATCTCAACGAGTATTGGTGGTTCTGCATGGATCATGTGCGGGCTTACAATTTGAAATGGAATTTCTTCGAGAACCATTCAGACGAAGAACTCGAAAAGCAGTTTGCCGCCGATAAAGTGTGGGAACGCCCAACGCGCCCCCTGCGTGATAGTGTCGAGAACCAGCATCCCAATTCCGAGGAAGCTGCCTGGGCGCGCTTTGGCATCAATGATCCGACCGAGGTTTTGGGCGGCAACGCCACGCAAAACCCGGATCATCGCGGCAAGGAGCGGATGCGCCGGTTGCCGCCGGTCGAGCGCAAAGCCATTGCCATCCTCGATGCCAAGGAAAACTGGACAAAGACCGAAATCCGCAAGCAATACAAAGCTTTGGTCAAAGACCTCCACCCCGATATGAATGGTGGCAAGCGTGATGATGAGGAGCGGTTGCAGGAAGTCGTTTGGGCGTGGGATCAGATCAAAACCAGCCGTATATTCAAAGACTGATCTTCTGTGACGGCAATTCGGCGCCTCCCCTCAAGCGCTCACCCCGCATTTTTCTCGCCTTTACGTCAAATTAACCATGGCAAAGAAATTTTAACTTTGCCATATTCCGTCCTATAACACCGCTAAATACTGTGATTTGTTCCCGCGTGCGTTCGAGCAGTTCCACCATGCGGCCCTCTGCGTTTGTGCTCATCAGCGCGTACAGGCAGATTGAGCACACCACACCAAGACGATAATGAACGGAGACCCCAATCATGAAATTCAGCGCCCTGACGGCCACAGCGGCTGGTGCACTTACACTTTCTCTATTCGCCGGCGCGACAACGGCACAGGCTCAATCCTTGCAGTGCGGCATAACCCACACGGTTCAGCGCGGCGAGAGCCTGTCCCAACTGGCCCTGCGCGCCTACGGAAGCGCGTCTGACTTTCAGTTTATCTACAGCGCAAACTCTGCCGAGATTGGCGGCAATCCGGGCATCATTCGCGTCGGTTCGCGTCTGTTTATCCCGTGTATTGATGGCAACTCGACATCGACAGCAGACGCCGATGCGATCCGCGACACAGACACCACCGAAGAGTTGCCAGCGCCAAACATGGGTGCCATCCGCTTCGTGACCGCAACGGATTGGGCGCCGTTTCTCGACGAAGATCAGGAACAGGGCGGTATGTTGACAGAAGTTGCCAATGTAGCCATGGCCAATTCTGACCAGAAGCCCGATTATAAGATCGATTTTATTAATGACTGGGGCTCGCATCTCCAGCCGCTGATCTCTGATCATGCCTATGATTTCGCGCTCGCGTGGTTCCGTCCAAACTGCGATTTCATTGATCGTTTGGGCGATGGATCGAAATTCCGCTGCAACAACCTCGCTTGGTCCGAACCCATGTTCGAGCAGATTTTCGGATATTACTCGCGTGCCGACCAACCGGCGCTGCGTTCTTTTGACGATATGCTGGGCAAGAATGTCTGCCGCCCCGCAGGTTATGCGATCTTCATGCTCGAAGAAAACGGGCTGAATGTCGACACGATCAATCTCGCACGCCCAATTTCGCCCGACGAATGTTTCGAAGGTCTGGTCTCCGGCAAATACGATGTGGTTGCAATCGCGTCTGACACCGGCGAAGGCAGCATGCTCGATACAGGAACGAAAGACCAAGTGCGTTACAATGAAAACCTCAGCCAGGTTCTGACCCTGCATGCGGTGATCGCGAAAAACCACCCGCACCGCGATGACATGCTCGCCGCATTTGACAGCGGGTTGAAGAACATCAAGGCCAGCGGCGAATGGTTCTCGATTATCAGCCGTCACATGACCGAGCACCGTAAGCGCACGCAGTAAAAATATACAGCAGCCCCATCGCTCAATTGGCGATGGGGCACGCACTGGCCGACGCGCGCGCTGATATGCGCAATTTACAATCTGGGCGTAACCCCCTAAATTTAATCAGATTTCGTTGACGGAATCACCCAAAGGCATGTGCGTACCGACATTGCTGCAGGAATAGTCGAAACCGTATTTGCGGACGGAACATGAAACTCAAATCGATACTCTTTGTCTCCAGCTTATTGGTCCCGGCCAGCACGCTCGCTCAAACGATCGAATTGCGCTCGCCCGATGGTCTTTTCGCCATCGAAGGGGAACTGATCGATTTTTCGGATGGCTCCTTCACCGTTCAAACCTCCGTCGGCGTTGCCAAAGTGGCTGCTGACCAGGTTGTGTGCTACGGAGTCGATTGCCCCGAAGGCTCAGCGCGCGTTGCCGTGGAAGAGGCCATCACAATCGCCACAACCGAAGGACGCCAAACTGCCCTTGTGGATGCGCTGATCAATGGATTTGCACGCTCCAATGGCGCAGAAGTTGACACGCAAGATGGCGATAATGGCGCCAAGATCTATGCGTTTGACGACGAAGCCACTGCGACCGCGGCCTCCATCACGCTCAACGATGAGGTTGAGGGTGCTAGCATCGTGATCGAAGCTGCCGACCCCAAAGGGCCGCTCGTGGAGGCGTATGACAACGCCACGCTTTGGGCCGGCGATGACCCGCTACCCAAGCAACTCATTGCGCTTGATGCCTTCTCGATTGTCGTCTCCTCTGATGTCGCTGTCACCGGCCTGAGCGTGGAGCAAATCGCGAAGATTTTCTCCGGAGAGATCACAAACTGGTCTGAAGTTGGCGGCACCGATCTTGCGATTTTCCCGCTGCTTCCAGATCCAGAAAGTGAAAACGCCCGCGACTTTACAGCGCTTGTGATGGAACCATCCGGCAGCGCACCTTCAGAAGACGTTCTCTCCCTCGCCGATGATGCCGAGATCATCAATGCTGTAAACGAGTTTCCCGGTGCAATTGGCTTTGTAGGTCTCGATCTCGATGGCAACGGGATTAAAATTCCGGTCGACAATGGCTGCGGGATCCCGACCCTGGCGACACCGTTCTCCATCCACGCGGGCGATTACCCGCTGACGCGCGCAGTTATGGCGCATCACATGACAGACGAAAGTTCTAAGCTCTCTGGCCGCATATTCGAGCGCGCATCGCTGATATCCGCGCAAGCATCGCTCGACGAGCAGGGCTATCTGTCGACCACCTTTGCACCGCAAAACTCTGATCAGCAGGCCAAGCGCATGTCCGATCTTCTCGTCGCTCAACTGGACGAAGAGGAAAAGAAAGTCGCGCGTGTTGTCGCTGAGATAATTTTCAATGCCGACCGCCTGCCGATCAGCTTTCAGCACACAGCGCTGAGCGAGGATGCCGCCGCATGGAACCGTGCCAATCTTCAACGTCTGGTCGCAGAAATGCAGTCCGGTGCTCTTGATGGATACGAGATCATTTTCGCCGGCGTAACGACCCAGACCGACGGCGAAGACGCCTACGCAGAATCGCTCGCGTCCGCACGTGCCGTCCGCGGCGCATTGCTGGCCTATGCGCCGGAGTATCAGGAAGAGGGTGCAGCTGTGACAGTATCCGCTGTTGGTTTTGGCACGGTCTCAAAGACCACATGCGTCGGCAGCCAGTTCGCCGGAAACGCCAGCGACCGCGTCGAAGTCTGGGTCAAACGTGCTGAACAATAAGACATCATAGAAACAGCCCGAAATTGGCCATGTTTTCGATGTGATTAACCCCCAAGGGCATGTTAAGGAATGATAAACTGATATAAGCTTGAATAACTTGCTTATTTTTTGGACACGCGCGCCATGACAAACAATGAAACCGAGCTTGACGAACTACAGCCCGGTGCCCAGCTCCTGAACGGTCAATATACGATCGAAAGCTTTCTGAATGTCGGCGGCTTTGGGATCACCTATCTTGCCAAGGACAGCCTCGATCGCACTGTTGTCATCAAGGAATGCTATCCGACCTCCTTCTGCCGACGTGTAAATCAGGAGGTGACTGTCCGCTCGCGCTCGTTCGAGCGTGAGTACGGCGCAATGCTGCGTTTGTTTGTGGCCGAGGCCAAGCAGCTTTCGCGTCTGCGTCATCCCAATATTGTCGGTGTGCATCAGGTGTTTGAGGAAAACAGCACAGCCTATATGGCCATCGACTATATCAAAGGCCGTGACGTTGCCGATATTCTCGATGAAGAAACCACCGGTCTTTCCGTCGAAGATATCGTTGCGATCACACGCAAACTGCTCGATGCGATCCGCTACATCCATAACAACGATATCCTGCACCGCGATATCTCGCCCGACAATATCCTGATCAACGACAAGAACGACCCTGTCCTGATCGACTTTGGCGCAGCACGCGAAGAAGCGACCCGGTCCAACCGCACCATGACAGCGATGCGCGTTGTCAAAGATGGCTATTCGCCGCAAGAATTTTATATCACCGGATCCGATCACACCACATCAAGCGATCTCTACAGCCTTGCCGCCAGTATCTATCATCTGATCCACGGTGAGGCCCCGATCGACAGCCAACAACGTCTTGCGAGCATTGCAGAGGGTCAGATTGATCCGAACCCGCCGCTAACCGGTGCGCATGAAGGCTATCCGCCAAACTTCCTTGAAGCGATGGATAAGGCGCTGAATGTGCTGCCCAAGGACCGCATCCAATCGGCAGATGAATGGCTCGATATGCTCGATGGGCGCAGCAATACTGTCCCCTCTCCAGTCAGTTTTTCCACGTCGGGCCTGAAATCCCGCCCCAAAAGCGAGCCGGTTGTCGAACCTGAACCAGCCCTTCAGGTAGCCCCCTCGCCAGAGCCACGCAACAAACTCAGCTTGGCAGCCATGGCTATGGGCGGTCTGATTGTCGCCGGTGCTGTCGGCGGTGGAATATATACGACAATCTCCGGCTCCAACCAACTCGAAGAGCGTGGGAAAAACACCCAAGCCGTGCTCGATGAACAAGCCAAAACGCTGGAGTTGCAGGCCAGCCAGCTTGCGCAGGCACAGGAAACCGCGCGCCGCGCAGCCGAGGCCGCCGAAATTGAGAAAACAGCGCGCCTAGCCGCCGAAGCAGACGCGGCGCAAGAAGCGAACCGGGTCTCAGCCGAACTTGAAAAGCGCCAGCGCGAGCTTGAGGAAGCAGCGATCGTGCGCGAGGCAGAGCTTGAAGCGCTACGCCAGGCAGCGGCCGCCGCAGAGGCCGAAAAAGCCACGCTGTTGGCTGAGCAAGAGGCGGCCGACGCCGAACGGGCCGCACTCCTCGCTGAGCAGCAGGCCTCTGAAGAAGAAAAAGCCGAACTTATGGCAGCCCAAAAAGCCGCCGAAGAGGAGAAGGCTAAACTCCTCGCCGCGCAAGAAGCGGCAGAGGCAGAAAAGTCCCGACTTCTGGCGGCGCAACAAACAGCGGATGAAGAACGCGCCCGTCTTTTGGCAGCCCAGCAAGCCTCTGATGAGGAAAAAGCGGCTCTGATGGCCGCTCAGGAAAAGGCCGCTCAGGAAAACGCGGAACTTCTGGCAGCCCAAAAAGCGGCAGAAGAGAAAAGCGCGCGCATCGCCGCCGAAATGGAAGCCAAGGAAAGCGAATTGCGCACCGCTGCGGTTGCAGATGCCGACGAAAAACAGCGCATCTCCGAAGAGTTGAAAGCTGCTCAAGCGGCGGTTCAGGCTGCGAACGAAGCGGCTGAAACCGAACGTTCCGCCCGCATTGCAACCGAAGCTGCTGCCCAGGCGGAACGCGAACGTACCGCAGCCGAGCTCAAAGACAAAGAAGAAGCGCTTGAGCGTCTTGCCAATGCGGAAGCTGAGGAAAAAGCCCGCATTGCCGCCGAACTTGCCGAAGCCCGCGCGCAAGCTGCTGAGGCTGCCAAAGTTGCTGAGGCCGAAAAGCAGGCCCGCATCGCTGCCGAAGCTGCGGCGCTTGAAGAAAAGCAACGTATCGCCGAAGAACTGCGCAACAAAGAACTCGATCTTCTCGATGCGACCAAAGCAGAGGCGGCCAAGACCACCAAAATCGCCGCCGAACTGGAAGCTGCCCAAGCTGCGATGGCCAAGGCGCTGCAAGAGGCGCAGGCCGAGAAAGATGCCCGTTTGCGATCTCAGGAAGCGCTTGAAGCGGAACGCGAGCGCGTCGTTGCGGTTTTGAAAGAAAAAGAAGCCGAGCTGCTCAGCGCAGCCGAGGCAGAAGCCGAAGAAAAAAGCCGCATCGAGCGGGAGTTAGAAGTGGCGCGCGCAGAAGCCGAAGCGGCCAATCAGGCTGCCGATGCTGAAAAATCCGCCCGTCTCGCCGCACAGCAAGACGCGCAGCGCGAACAAGAGCGTGTGACAGAAACCCTCCGCCAAAAAGAGCAGGAGCTTCTGGCCGCGCAACAGGCCGAAGAGGCTGAAAAAGAACGCATCGCCGCAGAGCTTGAAACAGCGCGGCTGGCCGCACAAGAAGCCACCGAAGCGGCTGAGCGGGAACGTCAAGCGCGCCTTGATAACGAGAAGACTGCGCGACAAGAGCAGGAACGCGTCGCAGCTGAGCTCGCGAAAAAAGAAGAGGAATTAGAGGCCTCCGCCAAAAACCTCGCGCTTGAACGCGCCCGTTTGTCTGCTGAACTGCAAGCATCCATCAATGCGCAGTCGCAACCGGATCAGTTACGGACCATTCAAACCGCCGCCGTTGCAGTGACAACAAACGACGCACAGGCCACACTGGCTCAGATCGATCCCGCCACGCAAGCCATACTCGACGGGCTCGCCATCAACCGTCGCATTTGGTCGATGACCTTGCCGTTCTCTTTCATCGAAGGGAAAATCGACGGCTCGAAAGTTGCTATTATCTCCAAAGCCGACAGTGCGCGCCTTACCGATGATGAGGCCGAATGGCTCCGCCCCGGTCTGGCGATCTACGCTGTTGATGGCGCGCAGCTTGGCGAAGATTTAAGCATGGATCAGGTCACCCTCGGCTGGGCCGAAACCGCGACCCCGCCAGTCGCCAGTTTCGATTTTCTGGTTAAAACGCGAGGCGCGAATAGTCAGGAAACCAAAACTTTCGATCTGCGTTGGACGCGGCGTTTGTTGCTGGAAAACGGTTTCGAATTTGAAATCTACTTCGAAGATGGCAGGTGGATCACCTCAGTGACCGCCAGCCCGCACGAAGCCGCTGATCACATCTTGACGGGCGATATTCTTGTGTCAGATCAAGATGGTGTGCTGCGCTTCGATCGCCCTTTGGCTCTCGAAGCACATATCAAATCGATGATTGATGCCCGCACAATGCCAGAATCGGTCAACATCCTGCGCGGCGAAGAAGAACTTGCCGGATTGCGTTTTTAGAACGCCAGTAGGTTGAGGGTGGTTGCCCGAAAAGACGCGCGGCATAGCGGCAATTTGCATCGCGGCGATGGCCTAAGATCAAAATGATGCCGCCTTAAATGCGCGGAAAAAAACACAAAAATAATCTGCGCTTAAGCGTTTTTATCCACAATGCGCCCCAAAAGGACCAAATTCGACTGGCAACACTTATGCAACGACATTGTAATATGTGACGGAAACCGAACCTATGGGCAGTAAAGATTACAACGAATTGGCGGCGGGTAACTCCATTTGCAATGGCAAATACGAGATCCAAAAAGTCCACGGCGCCAACCAGTTCGGCATCGACTATGTCGCTTCAGACGCCAGTGGAAAAATCTTTATTCTCAAGGAGTTATTTCCCGCCGAGATTTGCGCCCGCGAAAACGGGGCCGTCATCACCCGCGCCATTGGTGCGCAGGATGAGTTTGATACGCTGAAAAATGCGTTTCTGGAAGATGCCGGAAAGCTCGTCAGCCTGTCGAACCCGCATATTGCAGAAATCGTTGAATGGTTCGAAGAAAACGGCACAGCCTATATGGTTGTTGAGGCGCTTGCAGGTATCTCTCTCTTTGAAGCGGTGAGTAAGAACACCATTGAACTAACTCCCGCAGATAAGTCGGGAATGCTGGTAAAACTTCTCAAATCCTTGCACGCGATCCATGAAAAAGGCCTTTTGCATCGCGACATCGAGCCGCTGAACATCGCGATCTCGCAGGATAAAGAGCCAATGCTCTTCGTGGGCTTTGGAACGCTGACCGACAAGTCAGGTCAACGCTCGCGCGCCGTGTCGAAAGTTCTCGCCGCATCAAACAGTTACATGTCGCTTGAGATGCGTATTTCTCCAGAAAATCAATCCGCTGCATCCGACATCTACAGCCTTGCCGCAAGCTTCTATTTCGCGATTTCGGGCGAGCCACCGATTGGCAATCTCGAACGCGTCTCTGACATCGCTCAGGGCAAGTCCGATCCGTATGTGCCGCTCGAAGGGCGCTTTCCTGAGTATGATCAAATCTTGCTCAAAACCATCGATCTGGCGCTCAGTGCGAACCCGGACGAGCGAATTCACCACGCGACGGAATGGTTGCAATATCTCAAAAAACTGCCTGCAGCCGATAGCGTGGAAATCCCAAACTCGCTCATCCCCGAGGCGCATGTTCCAAGCGAAATCTCATCAATCCCTTACCGCGCTCTTCGACGCGTGGCAGTCCTTGCCTCTTTCGGGTTGATTGCATTCCTGTCTGTCAAAATGTTCGTCGGCGCGTAAACGTCCTACTCGCGTAGGTTTCAAGGTTAAAAATGCCCTCAGTTGCCCAACAAAAGGTGGAAGTTGATGCCGATGAGGAGCTCGTCGAAGACCTCCCCTCGGGCACCGAACTCCTGCGCGGCAGTTATGTCGTCCAAAAGTACATCGCAAGTGGCGGTTTTGGCATCACCTATCTGGCCACGGACAGTCTCGACCGCGAGATTGTCCTCAAAGAGTGTTTTCCAGGTGCGCTGTGTGCGCGGCACGAGAAAAAAGTTTATGCCCGTTCGCGATCCAATGAGGACAATTTCCGCAGCATCGTAGACCGGTTCATCCAAGAAGCCCGCTCGCT
This sequence comes from uncultured Rhodobacterales bacterium, assembly GCA_964425135.1. Classification (GTDB taxonomy): domain Bacteria; phylum Pseudomonadota; class Alphaproteobacteria; order Rhodobacterales; family Rhodobacteraceae; genus CAYLLD01. The sequence goes on along the minus strand of CAYRKW010000016.1, from coordinate 19,155 downwards.
CGCCAAATTGAACCACCCCAATATCGTCGGTGTGCATCAGGTTTTTGAAGATAACGACACCGCCTATATGGCGCTCGACTATATCGAAGGCTGCGACCTTCTCGACCTTTTGGAAGACGATGCCTACGATCTGCAACCGGCAACTGTCGTCTCAACCCTGACCAAGCTGCTCGACGCCATTGCGTATGTCCATGATCGCGAAATCCTGCACCGCGATATTTCGCCCGACAATATCCTGATCGATACAAGTGGCGAACCTGTGCTGATCGATTTTGGTGCAGCACGCGAAGATATCCACACGACAAGCCGTATTTTGACGAAGCTTGCCGTTGTCAAAGACGGATACTCGCCGCATGAATTTTACATCCAAGGATCAGATCAGAGCCCGTCGAGCGATCTTTATGCGCTTGCTGCCTCTTTTTATCATCTGATCAAAGGCGAGCCGCCGATCCACAGCCCGACCCGCCTTGCCGAAGTGGCTGCTGGCAATCCCGACCCCTATGAACCGCTCGAAGGGCATATAGACGGATACGATCAATCGTTTTTGCATGCGATCGATAAAGCTCTGAAAGTTCTGCCGAAAGATCGCACACAAACAGCGCATGAATGGCTAGAGATGATCGGGACACCATCATCGCCCGACAAAGCGCTCAGCAACCGTCAGGATGACACCCATCAGGTTGCCCGCACCCCGCGCAGGTCGGCATCCACACAGATCGAATCGGTGCAGGTGTCAACGCCCGTCGCCGACGTCAACGATCTTGCCTCAGCGAATGCGGACATCCAGCGTTTGCTGACCGGTTTCGAGGTCGAGGTCGAAACCATGCCGGAAAAAGCCAAACGCGACCGCACACGAGCCGCGCCGAAACAAGAGGCTATCCCGCAACTGACGATTGACGAGTTGGTTCAACTTGAAGTGGCGCAAGCCAAGGCCGGTGTCGAAAGCCCCGAAGGTGAGTTGACCACCCGCAACGCGCGCGAAAGAGTCGCACAAACCGAAGCAGCAATCGAGAATGCGACCGGCAAGAAAAGTCCAGTGGCCCAAAAGACCAGCCGCAAAGCCAACCTTCGCAAAACGCTCACGTTTCTGATTTTTGCCGGTGCCGCAGGGGCCTATGCGTTCACAAAACTTGATCTGACACTGCCCTCGCAACTGCCTTTGGGTCTGAGCGCGCCGTCGGGCATTCAACCCGTAACATCTCGCCGAGTGGAATTCTCCAAAAACCCCGTCTCGGTGACATGGGCCTACGAGCTTCCCTTCACCACAGGTGGCAACAACAACCTGCTCATCGAAACCGTTTCAAGCGCCGCACCATCCGCGTTGCAACCGGGGATCGAGATAGAGAGCATCGACGGATTGCCCGCAATCTCCGGCGCTGACTTGAAAAATCGAATAGAAACAACAGCAAATGCTGGTGAAATTTCGAATTCTGGTGTATCTATAACCCTCGAAACCTCTGCGCGCGGGGATCAGCGAACGGTTGCATTGTTTGTTCCGGTCGCTCCCACCGTGTCGCTGCAAGATGGAACGGAGTTTGCGATTGCTTATAATGGAGCCGCCTGGACAACCACTGTCATTGAAACAGACAATCTCGACCCTGCCCGCCTGCTCATAGGCGATGAACTCGTTATGTATCTGAAAACCGAAGAAAAATTGACGCATCCAAACGACATTTTCAATCTCATTGATCGAGAAACGCAATCGGGAACCGAACGCTTTGCGTTCTCGGTAAATCGTGACGGTGCCGTTATTTCGGCAGAATTGTCCTATAGCCCTTCATCTTACGAATAAAACCAGCATCTCGCCGCTTGGCTCGACCTATCTCTAATCAGGGAAAACACACATGAAACTCTTCCGCGAAAAACGCTCCGACGCTTCCGCTCCGGCCAAAAAAGATGATCGCTGGGATTCGCTGATGATGGATCATCAGGCAGAAGTGGATATCAGCACAGAGCGCGACGTTGATCGAGCTGCTGAAAAGATCGAATTGAGCTTCGCAAACGAGTTCGAAACAGAACCAAAGCGCGACGATTTCGACTACGAAGACGACGAAGCGATGCCAAAGCTTGTGCTCTCCAAAGACAATCAGGTGCCAAACGAGACCGAAGCTGGCGCCCGGACCGAGATATCAGCTGCGCCGCCAGTCGAACAAACGCAAGGCAGGCCGCGCATGCGCGATGTAATGGCGTCCACGCCAGCCAACACCGCGCCAGAGGATGTGAGCCAAGCGCTCGGGGACGATGCAAGCGATCAGCCTGAGATCAAACCGATTGCCGAAGTAATGGCGCAGGCCGAAGCAGAAATGCCAGAGGTGGACGCCCCCAAAGCAGCCAAGGCAGAGCAAGCTCCGGCGGCTGAGCCGGACGCGCCAGCCTCAACTGCTGCACCGGCTCCCTCAGCCGCAGCTTTGCAAGCCGCCGCCGCTGCTGCGGTCGGGAAAATACCTGCTGCCGAAAAAACCGCCGAAGACGCGGCATCCGTGCCAGTGACGGCCCGCCGCAAATCCGGCCGCGTCAAAACACGTCTTCTGGGTTTCGAATATTCGGACGGCACATCCAAACTCTTCGAAGAACAAGAAGAAGCGCCAACAGCGGCTAAACGTCTGACCGTCAAATACCCCGTTGGCTGGATCATCGTTCTTGACGGTCCCGGTCGCGGCCATGGCTTTTCCTTGACCTCGGGCATGTCCAACATCGGACGCGGCGAAGATCAGGAAATTCAGCTCGATTTCGGCGACAACGCAATCTCGCGCAACAATCACGCCGCTATCGCCTACGACCCTGACACCCACGATTTCTACCTTGGCCATGGCGGCAAAGCCAATCTGGTAAAACTCAACGGCAAACCGGTTGTCAGTACCGAACAAATGGCGTCGGGCGACAAAATCCTCATCGGCGAAACCACGCTGCAATTTATCGGCCTGTGCTCTGCCGATTTCAATTGGGACGAAAGTGACCAAACTGACAGCACCGAGACATCCAAGGATGGTGAGGACACCGCGTGAACTGGCGCTCTAACGAGACACGTTTTGATGTAGCCTGCGCAATCCACCAGGGAATGCGCGACTACCAGGAAGACGCTATTGTCGCCGATTTCCCGATTGGCACCGACTACGGCTATGCGGTGCTCGCTGATGGCATGGGCGGACATGCGGCGGGCGATATTGCCTCCAAACTCGTCCTGACCGAAGCTTACAGCGAGCTCAAATTCCACACCAGCAACATCCTCGCCTTTGAAGCCAATGCCCCCAAAGTCCTGCGCGCCGTGGCCGATACCGCCAATGATTGCCTGCGCGAGCATGTCGCGGACAACCCCGATGTGCGCGGCATGGGCGCAACCTTGGTTATTCCGGTGATTGTTGAGGACAATCTCTTCTGGATCTCAATCGGCGACAGCCCGCTTTATGTGCTGCGCAAGGGCGTTCTTACCCAATTGAACGAAGATCACTCGATGGCACCGCAAATTGACTTGATGGTCAAATCGGGCCTCATGGACGAAGAAACCGGCCGCAACCATCCTGATCGCAACTGCCTGACATCCGTATTGCTCGGCGACAAAGTCTCGCAAATCGACTGCCCGGCAGTGCCCTACAAATTACTTGCCGGCGATATTCTCATCCTCTCCTCGGATGGGCTCCAATTCCTGTCTGACAGCAAGATCGAGCGGATTTTGAACAAAAACCGCAAACGCCGCGCGACCGAGATTGTGGATATCTTGCTCTCGACGGTGCTGGCGCTCAACGACCCGGATCAGGACAACATCTCCATCTCTGTTGTCAAAGTAAACCACACCGAACAGGCGAGTTTCCGAAACCCTGCAGGGGAAAGTGGCAAGGTTCACCAACTGATAGATCCAGAAGCCAAGACCCTGCTTGACGAAGCGGAGATCGACGTGAGCGAAGATGATCAGGTGCGTCGCGAGCGGATCACCAAACTCGTCGATGTGAACGCGCCGCCACCCCAGAACGATCCCGAAGCCGATGAAGAAAACGGTCTGCTCCTTCTGATCGACAAAATGCGCGCCAACGGCACAGATCGTCTCTAGCCCGACCCCCAAGATTTCTCTTTTGACCGCGCCATCCCCGCGCGCTAGTCATCAGGCATATCAAACATTTCTGACGTCAGAAAAGGGATGGACCAATGCCGATCAACTGCGTCGTTTGGGGTGAAAATGTTCATGAAAACACCAATAAAACCGTTCGTGGACTGTACCCGGATGGCATGCATGGCTGCATCGCCGCTGCGCTGAACGCCGACAAGACCATCCATGCGACCACTGCAACCCTGCAAGACCCTGAACACGGGCTGACCGAAGAGCGTTTGGCGCAAACCGACGTTCTGACGTGGTGGGGCCATGCCGCCCATGGCGATGTCGAGGATGCAATTGTTGAGCGTGTGGCCGAACATGTCTGGTCCGGCATGGGCCTCATCTGTCTCCATTCCGCGCATTTCTCAAAGATTTTCAAGCGCTTGATGGGCACGCCTTGCAATCTGACATGGCGCGAGGCGGGCGAGCGGGAACGCTTGTGGATCACCGCACCAAATCATCCGATCACCGCAGGTCTGCCCGATCATTTTGAGCTTGAAAACGAAGAAATGTACGGCGAGCCCTTTGGCATTCCAGAACCGCTCGAAACCCTGATGATCGGCTGGTTCTCAGGCGGTGAGGTTTTCCGCTCAGCTGTCACCTACCAACGCGGTGCGGGTCGCGTGTTCTATTTCCAACCGGGTCACGAAACCTACCCGACCTATCACGACCCAAACATCCAAACCGTCCTCAAAAACGCGGTCCATTGGGCCGCCAATCCGCTTGATCGCCGCAAGGATGTGACCAAAGCGCCCAACAGACCCGTCGAAGCCGCGCTCGAACCCATAAAAGCGCGCGGCCCCAGGCTGCACGAGGATGGCGAAGAGGGTTTCCACTGATGCGCCTTCTGATCCTGGGCACCGGCAGCATGGCCAACGCACACGCCGATGCGTTCAAAGCCATCGACGGCGTCACTTTGACGGCCTGCGTTGATGTCAACCGCGAGGCCGCAAACGCCTTTGCCAAGGATCACGGTATCGCACATGTGTTCGATAATCTGGACGCGGCGCTTGCCAGCGGCACATGCAATGCCGCCGCCAATGTCACGCCCGATGCGGTGCATCACCCGACCACGCTCACGCTCCTGAATGCCGGACTGCACGTCTTTTGCGAAAAGCCGCTGGCCACCAATTACACGCATGCCAGCGAGATGGCGGAGCTTGCAAAGCGCAAAGGCGCAATCACCGGCGTCAATCTGACCTATCGCAACGTCCCCGCGCTGAGCAAAGCGCAGGCACTGATCGCAGACGGCACCATCGGCGCGCCGCGCCACTTCGAGGCATCTTATCTGCAAAGCTGGCTGACGCAGGACGCATGGGGCGCATGGGACAGTGAGCCACGCTGGCTCTGGCGCCTGTCCACCGCCCATGGCTCGCACGGCGCGCTTGGCGATATCGGCATCCACATCATTGATTTTCTCAGCTTCGCTGCAGGTTCCGAGATCAACGCGCTCACCTGCACGCTCAAAACCTTCGACAAAGCCCCCGACAATACAATCGGCGACTACACCCTCGACGCCAACGACAGCTTTTCGATGACCGCCACTTTGCAAGACGGTGCAACCGGCGTGATCCACGCCTCCCGCTTTGCTTCCGGCCATATCAATGACGTGCGCCTGAAAATCTTCGGAACCAAAGGCGGGCTCGACGTATCCAACGAAGGCGAGCGCGGCCTTTTGCGCCTCTCAACAGGTGAGGACTTGCAAAACGGCACATGGCGCGATGTCGCGTTCGAAGACACCCCGAGCACATACCAGCGTTTTGCCAGCGCCGTTGCATCAGGCCAACAAATGTCCCCGGACTTCGCCACAGCAGCCCGCCATCAACGCGTGCTCGATAGCGCCGTGACCTCCAATGACACGGGCCGGGCCATCGCGCTCTGATCCCACCTTCATCTTTCCGACAAATACTCAAAACGGTTTTGCGGCACGCAAAACGATATGTCGTGCGGCCCGCAAGGGCCGCTCCGTTTCACAAGCGTGGCAGGAGGCGCGTCAAATACGATATCCGCGCGATATCCTTGCGCGCCGGATCGCTCCACCCAGCCTCGGCCACGGCCGCAAGACGTGGAAAAACCATGTGATTGAACGCCGCGATATCCGTCAGATGCTCAGACCAGATGCAGGCCTGCACGCCCTTTAAATGCGCCAGCCCGATATCAGACAGCCCTTTGCTCGGCTCATAATCATAGCATGTCGCAAAATCGACCGTACCACCCCAGCTCGTCCCCGGCTCCGACCAACCGCTCGCCTGCGCCATGTCGAGATAATACGCCTGCCCCGGACTGGCGATCACATCATAGCCCGCGCGCGCCAGATCTCCGATCTTATCTGTGTCCTGCCAAGCAATCAGCACCGCCTCATCGCGCGCAACGCCGCCGCCGTGGCTGACCTCATCCCATCCCGCCAGCCGCTTGCCACGCGCCCTTAGCATGGCCTGCACCTTGCGCAAGAAATAGCCCTGCATCGCCACGGTATCCGCCAGCCCTTCATCCTGACGCAACGCCGCAGCCAAGGGCGATTGCATCCAGGCATTCGGCCCGACTTCATCGGCACCGATATGCACATACTCAAATGGAAAGAGCGCGCAAACCTCCTCAAGCATCGTCTCTACAAACCGATACGTCTCGATCACGCCGGGATTGAGCGCGTTGTTGGGAAATCCTTGGATCGGGAAATAGCTCTCCGGCGGCTCATCGGGATCGCGCAAATACGCAAGTGACGTTAGCGCAGCCGTTGAATGCCCGGGCATGTCAATTTCGGGCATAATATCAACATGATAACGGCTGGCCTGCGCGATCAGCTCTTTCATTTCCGCTTGCGTATAGAAGCCGCCATATCTCTCTGCGCTGAACCCATATTGCGGCGTCATAGGCTCGTCTGGCCCGCGCCATGCACCAATTTGCGTCAGCTCCGGCAAAGCCTCAATCTGTAACCGCCAGCCTTCGTCATCCGTCAGATGCACGTGCAGCACGTTAAACTTGAGCCACGCCAGAATATCGGCAAGACGCATCAGATCGGGAAACGTCAGAAAATGCCGAACCACATCCACATGACACCCGCGCCACCCAAAGCGCGGCGCATCGGCGATAGTCCCGGTCTCCGGCACGCCCAGTTCATCTGTTTCCCACGCCCCCTGCCAGATGTGCGCCAGCGTGATCAGACCATAAACTCGCCCCGCCGCATCTGCGTGGCGCAGTGTGACACACCCGGTCTGAAAGCTGATCTCATAGGCCGCCGCTGCGCCTGCGAAACTCTCACTCTCCAGCGCAAGCTCACCCGCCTGCCCTGCAAACACATCCCGCGCAAACAAACGCTGACCGAGCGCCCGCACATCTTCAAACGCCGCCGCATCCTCTGCCTGAAGCCTCGTGCCCACCAGTCTGGGCACCCCGTCGCGTAGCTGATCAGTCGCCACTTGCGACGGCCAGGGAATGACGCCAATGGTCTCGGGACAAGCGCCGTCCGGCAACGCCTTTCTCTGCCCGGTATCGAGCCCGGGCGGGCAGGTCAGCGGCGCACATTCCACCGCCGCCCGGCTCCCGTCGGCATAGGTCACATAGGCGCTCTTGGGTCCGTCGCAGGCGTGCTGCGGCGCGTGGGTAAGGCCATACGCCTCGAAGGTCCATACCTCCCCAACCCCAAGCGCGCCTTCCGTTTCAAACTCATGGAGATTGGCAAACCGCCGGATAAATCGCGCCCCGACCACCCGCGCATCCGCTTTGAGCCGCGTGATCGATTGCAGACACAAACGCAAAGACGCAATCGGTTTTCCGGTGGTATTTTCGAGCGAAAACGCGAAATGCCCAACCGCCTCTCCCGCGGCTGAGACGACGTAGCGGGATTGTAAACAGAGCCGCCCGCTCATAAAGCGGATGCCTGCGCGTTCAGCCATTGATGTCCATCGCTCTTGGCCCGCACCCAAAGCTCCAATCCGTCGCTGTCCTCAGCACCATAAGCCGCAAACCCCGAGAGCACCGGCGCGCCTCCAGCACCGCCCGGTGCGGCATGCATCGCCTCCACACGCATCGGATCACTCCGCGTCGTTATCCGTTGCTCGCCCACATGCGTTTCCCAATTGTTCGCTGCGCGCTACTCTGCCATGATCTCGCAAAACCCGCATCTGCAAAATCATGCGCACAGACCGCTCTCACGAAAAAGGCCAAACCCGATGAAACTCTCCGATTTCTCTGTCCTGACGTTCGATGTCTATGGAACCCTGATCGACTGGGAAAGCGGCATGATTGCCGGGCTCAAACCCCTCACATCTCAACTCGACACGCATTTGCCCCGCGATGAAGTTTTGCAGGCCCATGCCTACTACGAATCCTCGACCCAACGCTGGGCACCTTCCAAGAAATACGCGGATCTGCTCGCAACCGTTTATCGACGGCTCGCCGAGGAATGGGGGCTGGAGGCATCATGGCAGGAGTGCCTCGCCTATGGTGCGTCCGTAAAGGACTGGCCTGCGTTCGGCGACAGTCCCGACGCGCTCGCCTACCTTAAGGATCATTTCAAGCTGATGGTCCTCACAAACACCGACAACGACAGTTTTGCCCATTCAAACGCCAAACTCGGGATCAGTTTTGACGGCGTATTCACCGCAGATGATATCGGCTCCTACAAGCCGGATCGGCGGAATTTCGAGTACATGCTCGAGACTTTGGCACGGCGCGGAATAGATCCGTCAAAAGTTCTGCACACCGCCGAAAGCATGTTCCACGATCATGGCCCTGCCAATACGCATGGACTTGCGAATGCGTGGATTTACCGGCGGCACAACAAAGACGGCTTTGGCGCGACGATGAACCCCGGACAAATGCCGCGCTATGACGTTCAATTCAACTCCATGGCCGATCTTGTGACCGCGCATAAGGCGGAGCTTGCCGGGTAGCGCGCTACCCCAGCTTCGCCGCAAGCCGCGCCATCATTGCGGCCAGCATCTTTTCACTGTTGGGATCATTCAGGCGACCGTCATCATCAAAGGCATTATGCGCGCCCGCAATCATCACATCTGGTCCCTGAAGAATATCCGGCCCAAAAGCGACCAAACACGCGCGCGCTGAATACTGACCCAACGCACCACCAGTACGCCCAGCCGCCGCTGAAATCAGAGCGAGCGGTTTATTCGCCATGGGTTTGCCGTCGATGCGGCTTATCCAATCCAGCGCATTTTTCAAACCGCCCGGGATATTGCCGTTATATTCTGGCGAGCTGATCACAATCGCATCTGCCGCTTTAATCTGCCCCTCAAGCGTCAGCGCCTCTTCTGGCACTCCCTCGTTGGCCTCAAGATCACCGTCATAGAGCGGCATGCGAATATCTCCCATCGTCAGCCTCGCCCCATCCATCAGCCGCGCTGCCTCCTGCACCAGCTTGGTGTTGAACGATCCCGCCCGCAACGAGCCGGAAATTCCCAATAGGTTCACGTCAGCCATCATCTCTCTCCTTTAAAATCTCTGCCAAAGGCCTGCGCTCGCGTTTTCGCTGCATCTCGAACAGTCCCATGCCGGTCCAACCAACCAGCGAGGTTTCAATCCCGTCCTTGCGCAACGCGGTCTGCAACGTCGCTTCGATATCTTTGCGTTGGTTCTTGGTCGCGGGCGCGAAATCGACAACCACCTGCCCGCCCAATCCCCGCAGCTTCAAAGCCCGCGGCAAAACCTGCGCCGCGGCACGATTGGCTTTGAAAGCCGCATTAGGTGAAAAATCACCGCCGGTGTTGATATCCACGGCAACCAGCGCGCGGGTCGCCTCTACGACCATCGACCCACTGCCCGACAACGACACATCCGAGCCCGAAAGCGCATCAATCGCCGACCGCATGTCAAAATGATCCAAAAGATCACCGTCAAAATGCTCATGCGGCCAATCGATTTGGGACGTCGCATAGACGCGATCCGCGACCGGCCATTCGCGCATAGCCTCCTCATAGGCGCTCAGACGTATGTCCGTGCCAGATTGCACCGACGCCTGCATCGCAAGCGCCTTTTGCACATCCGCGAGCAAGTCTTCCGGCTGCGAAAATCGCGCCATGGAGCGGATGACAACACCATTCTCAGCATCTGTCCACACATCCGCGACAACGGCTTTCAACTCATCGCGCAATGCATCACCGCGAATAGCACGCGAGACATTCACGCCCGGTCGCCCCGGCGTCAGCATCACATTGCGGGTTTTAAACATAATCTGGCGCGAGACCGGCGTATCCTTGCCCGGCTCCGGAATACTGCGCACCTGCACTGGCAGAATATCCCCCGGCTTGCATCCCTTGAACTCGCGCAAAAAACCATGGAACTCAGCGTTCAGCTTCACAAAAGCGCCCCCGATCTTTGGCGCGACCCGCTCCACTTTGGCGGTGAATATATCGCCCACACGCGGTCGCCCAACCGGGTCTTCAACCAACAGATCCGCAAGCACACCATCTTCAATCAGTGCCGCAATCCCGCGATCAAAGAGCCACATGCGATCCCTCACGGCGCGTCCACGTCCAATGGATAGCCCGCCGCGCGCAACAGTTTATACGTCTGATCAATCGGCAGCCCCATAACCGCAGTGTGCGAGCCGGAAATCCACGGGATAAACGCCCCCCCGCGCCCCTGGATCGTGTAGCCCCCCGCCTTGCCCTGCCACTCGCCAGAACGGATGTAAGCGGAAATCTCTGCATCTGACAGACGCTTCATTTTCACCGCCGTCACGACATCCGCCGCCCAAACCTGCGCGTCTTTTCGAATGGCTAGCGCAGTGATCACGCGATGCCGCCGCCCGGACAAAAGGCGCAGAAACGCCACCGCCTCTGCCTCATCTTCCGGCTTGCCCAAAATCCGCCGCCCCGCCGCAACGGTCGTATCTGCCGATAGAACCAGATCCCCCGCCGCCGCGTTCACCGCCAGCGCCTTTTCGCGCGCCATGCGCATGCAATAAGGGCGCGGCAATTCAGCTTTTTGAGGCGTCTCATCAATATCGGGCGGCGTAACCGCATCGGGCGTGATCCCCAATACCGCCAGTATCTCCAGCCGTCTCGGCGATCCAGATCCCAGGATCAGGCGCGGTGCTTGTGTCTCGTCCATGCATTGCGCCATGCGTCAAGCAGCCCCGCGCGTCAAGCCAAAGCCCTACACATCTTCTGTTGAATGCGCTTAAATACCCTACACACAGATTTCAATTTGGGGGAAGTTATGCGTTTTCTCGTTGTTTTTCTTGCATTGATCTGCGCCGCGCCGAACATCTCACTTGCCAAGTCACCACAGGACGTAATTGCGCAAAACACCATCGACGGGTGGCACGAGTGGATGGCAAAACACAACATCAAGGGCGGGGCGATCTCGATTTCATACAATGGCGAAGAGATCGCCAGTGATGGTATCAATCGCGGCCCGGATGACCCTGCCCCGGTCGCAAGCCTGTCAAAGGCGATTACCGGATTTTGCACGATCAAGGCGTTTGAGGCGGCAGGCACCTCGCTCGACATCACGTTGGGCGAATTGCTTCCTGATCTACTGGCCAAAAACGCCCCGAAAGATCCTCGCTTTGCCGATATCGCTGTCAAACACCTGCTCGCGCAAACCAGCGGCATCGACAGCCGCTATCACACCAAGCTCGAAGTGCTGCGCACATTCGCCAAGGAAAACAAGCCGTGGCAATTGTCCAAGTTTTCTGCCGAAACGCTCACAGGCGATCCGGGCAAAGCACCCTACACCTACGCCAACGCGAATTTTCTGGCACTTGGCCTTGCGATCGAGGCCGTGAGCGGCGCTGATTACGAGACCTATTGCAAAGAGGTCTTGCTTGCGCCGATTGGCATCACAACCGCCAAACTCGCAGATGACTGGACTGTCATGTCCTCCTGGGGCGGTTGGGAGATATCCTCGCGCGACTACATGAAATTTGCCGACGCTTATCTCGCTGACAACAAGATTTTCGGGCAAGATCCGCGCGTTGCAGTCCCAAGCTCAAGCGCAGGCAACCAACGCCGCTACGCGTCAGGCGTTTTCCTGCGCCCGACCGCGCCGCTCAAGTTCAACTATTGGCACATAGGCAGTTGGCGCTGGAAAGGCCGCATCAACAGCTCATTCGGCGCCTATTTCGCAAAATATGGCAACGGCTACACCGTCTCAACAAACTACGATTTCCACGCGTTTGATGGTGAGGCGAATGAGCTTGATGGGATTTTGTGGACCAAAACCCACCAGCAGTGAGCGCTATTTGAACCGGTAGTTGATACGCCCTTTGGTCAAATCATAGGGCGTCATTTCCACCTGTACCTTATCACCTGCCAGAACACGGATGCGGTTTTTGCGCATCTTGCCTGCCATGTGAGCATTGATCGTATGGCCGTTCTCGAGTTCTACCAAAAATGTCGCGTTCGGCAGAAGCTCCTTCACGACACCAGGGAATTCGAGCAGTTCTTCCTTGGCCATGCGGTCTCCTAATAGGTTGTCATCGCCCTGATCCGTCAGGGCTACCGGCGCTTAGATGGCGTCTTTACCTCAAAATTGCAAGGCTAATGCCCGATCCTATCGGTTTGAACCATAACGAGCCCTGTTGAACACCGTGGCCGTCCCTTCGCGAATATTTGGAATTATTTGCGAAAATCACATATGGCCGCAGCCGCAGATTTGGACACAATATCTAGCCTTGCGAACTCCATTCCACAAAATACTCAAGTGAAACAACGGCTTCTAGGTCACAGTTCAGACTGAAATTTGTTCGATCTTCACCCAATCCTTGTTTGCTCCGCAATTTTCTGCATCGTAAAGCTCAGGAAAACACACGTGATGGGGCGAGACATGAAATACGCGTTATCTGCCGCGCTGTTCTGCGCGATTGGCTCAAGCAGCGTAAGTGCTTCAACCTTTACTGACACATCACCAACAAGCGCAGGTTTGTTGCCATCTCAGATATCGACCATCGGCGGTATCGTGACCGACTTCATCGGCACGAATGGCGCGCGCGTGGTCGCTCAGCTTGCGGCAACCGAGCTATACAGAGGCTTTTCCGGCCAGGACGTAAACCCGCTGATTGTCGGGATTCAAACAGGATTTGACCCAGTCATTCTGGACGAATTGGACGGCTCACTTTCTGAAGTGGCATTCCGGTTCACCCTCGAAGACGGCGATACCGCTGCAGGCGACTTTGACGATGGCGGCGCCAACAGCCTGCTGGTCAACGGCCTTGATTTCGGTTTCTGGAGCGGCGCTCAGACGCAGCGCACCGATGCCCAGGGCAACGCACTTGCTGCCACTGATTTCGGCTTTTCAAACGACGAACTCGACACCGGCTTTTTCTATTCCGACAATCCCGCCCTGCTCGCACAATTTCTGGAAAGCGTAGAATCATCGAACGAATTGGCATTCGCCGTCGACGATTTCACACCAAACGACAACTTTTACGACTTCACTTTGGGTGTTGACGGATCACTGATCGACATCGGCTCATCCCCAACCGTTGATCTGGGGAATGCCACGCCAACCCCCCGTCCCAATCCAGGTCCGGGCACACCCGATCCGGTTGATCCTGATCCGATCATGCCAGTACCACCAACGGTCGTGCCAGTTCCCGCCGCCCTGCCGCTTATCGTATTTGGGTTCGGCGCTTTGGCCTTCGCAGGCCGACGTCGCAAGCTGTCCTAAGCGGGCAATCCCGCCAGATAATCCGAAACGCGCGGCAACCCGTCTTGCAGCGCATCAGGCGCATTCGCAAAGCCGATGCGAACGGTCCCTTCCATATCGAAAGCCGAACCGGGTGTGAACAGCACGCCGGTTTGCTCCATCAGCCCGACACAAAAAGCGTGTGAGCTTATTTGCGCTTCATAAGACAGCAGCGTCGTCGTCCCTGATCGCGGCTTCACCCATGAAAGCCGAGGTTGGGTCTCCATCCAACGCTCAAGCACCGCAAGATTAGCCCGCGTTATCGACTGGCTCCGCTCCAGCACCCGCCCGCTGTTCTCAAGCGCCATGGTTGCGAAATAATCGTCAATCTGACCCACCGAAATCGTATCATAATCGCGATGGATCGAAACCGCTTCGATCACCTGCTCTGGCCCCACGATCCAGCCCAAACGCAGCCCCGCAAGCGAATAGGCTTTCGACATGCTCGCCGTCGAAATGCCTTTTTCGTAGATGTCTGCGATTGAGGCCGTCACACCATCACCACTCTGATCAAGACCGCGATAGACCTCGTCGCACAATATCCACGCATCCACCTCCCGCGCGATCTGGGCAATCTCTTCGAGCATCGCGCGATTCATCAGCGCTCCGGTTGGATTGTTGGGATTGTTGAGCGCTATCAACACCGTATCCGCTGTCACCGCATCGCGAAGTGCATCAAGATCAGGCAGATAATTGTCCTCCGCCCGCAGTTTCACGCAATGCACATCCGCGCCGATACTCGCAGGGATCGAATAATGCTGCTGATATGTCGGCACCACCGCCACGACCCGATCCCCGCGCGAGACCAGCGTCTTATGCACCAGCATATTCGCGCCAATCGTGCCGTGGGTCACAATGACATTCGCATCGCTTTGCGTCGCATAAAGCGCTGAAATCGCGCTCAACAGCCGCTCCGACCCGCGTATCTCGCCATAAGTCATGGGTCGCTCTAGGATCTGTGAAAGATCATCCGAGTTTTTCCCAGCGATTGTCATCACCTCCGAAAGGCTCAGACTGTGAACACAGGTTTCCGCGAGATTTAGCTCGCACCGCGTCTCCCACGCGTCCATCCATTGCTCAACTGCAAAAGGCGCAATATCCATCATTCAGCCGATCACCGAGGCTGCACGGCGCAGCGCCATCGCATAGCCCTCAACACCGCAGCCCATGACCACACCGCTCGCAATCGGCGAGACATAGGAGTGATGACGAAACGGCTCACGCGCATGGATGTTGGAAATATGCACTTCAAAAATCGGGCATTCCAGCATCACCAACGCATCATGCAGCGCAATCGAGGTGTGGGTGAACGCGCCCGGATTGATAATCAGCGCATCAATTTTGCCGCGCGCGTCGTGAATGGCGTCGATCAGCACATGCTCAGCATTTGACTGAACATCCCTGATCGCAAGGCCCAGCTCACCGCCCAGCTTGGCGCACTGCGCGATCACATCATCCAGCGTATCCGACCCGTAAATCTCCGGCTCGCGCTTGCCAAGCATGTTAAGATTGGGTCCGTTCATGATCAGAACAGTTTTGGCCATCAGATCGCGCCTTTCTTCTCTGCAAATCTACGAAAATCACGTATTTACCCCTGAAACAAGCCGCCACCCCGCGCCTTGCGCGATCTGCGCCCTGCTTACATCACTTGGCAATCATTGCGTCCAACAGGTCCGGCAAGTCGCTGTAATGCTCCAAAAGCGCCGCAGGATCGAAGCGTTCCACCGCCTCTCCTTCCGGCCCGAAGGCCACCAGAACAACCGGAATTTCCGCATTTTCCCCGGTTTTCGCGTCAGTGATCGTATCGCCGATAAGGACCGAGCGCGCACGATCACCGCCCGCCCCATCAATCGCTGCGAAAAGTGGCTTTGGGTCCGGTTTGCGCACCGGCAGCGTGTCAGCCCCGATCATCGACGCGAACCGGTCGCGCAAATTCAGCTTTTGCAACAAGGTCTCCGCCAACCCGCTTGGCTTGTTGGTGCATACGCCCAAAACCCAGCCCCGCGCGCTCAATTCATCCAGCGCCTCCTCCACACCATCATAAATCGTTGTGTGGCGGTCGATGTTTTCGCCGTAATACTCCAAAAGGCGCGGATAATGCCGCCGCACATCCGACTCGTCCCAGCCCTGCTCCAGCAACTCTGACCCTTTCATCAGCATCGCCCGCCCGCCGCCAAAAGCAACCGCCGCGTGTTTGGTGTAGTCGAGAATGGCGGGCAGCCCATCTGCTTTAAAACAAGCGTTGGCCGCATCAATCAGGTCAGCGCTGGTATCGGCAAGCGTCCCATCGAGATCGAAAATTACCGTGCGTGTCACCTTATGCCTGCCTTTCTTCGCAAAAATGTCACGACAGCCCCTAGCTCTTAATCAAGGTCGCGTAAATTCCCTTGGCGAAAGCATGCCCTGCCTGTTATCACCCCAGCCTGTTTTCAAGTTGCACCGGAGTATCGCGTTATGTCTGCCGCCCTGATTATTCTCGCCGCTGGTAAAGGCAGCCGGATGAAGTCCGATCTGCCAAAAGTTCTCCACAAACTGGCAGGCGCGCCTATGTTGCACCATGCGATGCGCACCGGACAATCGATTGAACCGGAGCATGTGATTGTCGTTGCAGGACATGGCGCAGAGGCGGTGACCAAGGCCGCGCAAGACTTCAATCCCGATGCGCAGATCGTCCTCCAGACCGAACAAAACGGCACCGCCCACGCCGCCGCTCAGGCCCGCGATGCGCTCAAGGGGTTTGACGGCGATGCCATCGTGCTCTTTGGCGATACGCCATTTATCTCTGAAAAGACGCTTCGTGACGTTGTCGCCGCCCGCCAGGCGGGCGCAGATGTCGTTGTTTTGGGCTTTCACGCGGCTGATCCGGGGCTTTACGGGCGGCTCGTGACCGATGGCGATACGGTCGAGAAAATTGTCGAGGCCAAGGACGCCAGCGCCAGCGAGTTGCAAATCGATCTGTGCAATTCGGGCATTCTCGCCGCCAAATCCGATCTGTTGTTCGACCTGATCGACGCGGTGACGCCGCAGAACGCACAAGGCGAATACTACCTCACCGATATCGTCGGCATCGCGCGCACACGCGGGCTCACGACCCGTCTTGTCACCTGCGATGAAAGCGAAACGCTGGGGATCAATTCCCGCGTTCAACTCTCGCAGGCCGAAGCGCTCTTTCAGGACAAAGCCCGCATCGAAGCGATGGATAACGGCGCGACCATGCGCGCGCCCGAAACGGTGTTTCTCGCGTTTGACACGGTCATTGGCCGCGACGTCACCATCGGCCCCAATGTTGTCTTTGGCGCGGGCGTCACCATCGAAAGCGGCGCAACCATCCGCGCATTCTCGCACCTCGAAGACGCCCATGTCGCGTCTGGCGCAATCGTCGGCCCCTACGCCCGTCTGCGCCCCGGCGCTGAGATCGGCAATGACGCAAAGATCGGCAATTTCGTGGAAATCAAATCCGCGCGCATCCATGATGGCGCGAAAGTCAATCATCTCACCTACATTGGCAACGCGGACATCGGCAAGGCGACCAATGTGGGCGCAGGTGTTGTGACCTGCAATTACGACGGCGTGTTCAAGCATCAGACAACGATTGGCGAACGCGCCTTTATCGGCACAAACTCGACACTTGTGGCCCCGTTGACCATCGAGGATGACGCCTTCATCGCCGCAGGCTCGACCATCACCCAATCGGTGCCATCGGGCGATCTTGCCTTGGGCCGCGCGCAGCAGGTCAACAAGTCGGGCTATGGCGCCAAGCTGGTGGAAATGCTGCGCAGCATCAAAGCGACCGGCAAACGTCCCTGATGGACGCGCTCGCTGCCATCAAATCTCACGAAAACCCGCAAAAAGCAGCGGAAATGGCGCAGTATCACAAGGCGGAACGCCCTTATCTGGGTGTGGGAAATCCAGTCCTAAACGATCTGACAAAACACTGGCGACGCGAGATGGATCTGCCCACCCGTCTCGCCACAGCGCGGGCGCTTTGGCAGAGCAACATCCACGAGGCCCGGATCGCGGCTGGTAAGCTGCTGACCCAAGCGCGCATCCGCCCCGATAACGCGGTTTGGGCACTGATTCTTTCTTGGATGCCCGATCTGGATGCCTGGGCCATTGCAGATCATGTTGCCGCGGCAGGGGCGCGCCGGATTACCGCCGACCCCGCACGGCTTGATGAGGTGGAAAACTGGACCCGCTCAGATCACATGTGGACCCGTCGCGCGGCGCTCGTCTTCACCCTGCCATTTACCAAATCCAACCACCCCAGCGAGATCGAAACGGCGGCCCGCAAGCGTATTCTGGGTTGGGCTGGCGATTACACCAAAGACCCCGAATGGTTCATCCAAAAGTCGGTAAGCTGGTGGATCCGAAGCCTCTCGCAACACGACCCCGATGCCGCGCGCGCGTTTCTGGCAGAGCACGGCGCACAGATGAAACCCTTCGCCCGCAAAGACGCCTCCCGCTTGCTGCGCTAGGATCGGGCGGTCATAAAGGTGGGACATATCAAGGAGATCCCACCCCATGCCCAATATCGCTCTCGTGACAGGCGCATCCGCCGGAATTGGCAAAGAACTCGCGCGATACCACGCCTCCAAAGGTGGTGATGTCATCCTGACCGCCCGCCGCGAAGCCGCACTTGCCGCGCTCAAGGCAGAATTGGAAAGCGAATATAACATCACCGCCTTCATCTTTGCGCTTGATCTGGGCGCAGGACAGAACGCCAAAGAGCTTTACGACGCCGTCACTGCCGCCGGACTTAAGGTCGAGGTGCTCATCAACAACGCAGGCTTCGGCGGTCAGGGTTTGCACACAGACCGCGCGCTTGAGGACGAGCACGCCATGGTCGATCTCAATGTCAAGGCGCTCATGACCCTGACCCATGAGTTTGGGCGCGACATGGCCGCGCGCGGGTCGGGCCGGATATTGAATGTCGGCTCCACTGCCGGCTTTGTCCCCGGACCCATGCAAACCGTGTATTTCGCGACCAAAGCCTTCGTGAATTCCTACTCGCAAGCGATAGATCAGGAATTGCGCCCCAAAGGCGTGACCTGCACGCTTCTGGCGCCCGGATATGTCGAGACCGAATTTGCGGATGTTGCCGATTTGAAAGGCACGAAACTGGCGGCCCAAAACGGCGCAACCGCAGCGTCAGTCGCCAAATTCGGCTATGACGCGATGATGAAAGGGCAGCTTGTGGCGATCAACCAGCGCTCGCTGAGCATCATGATGCAATGGATTACCCCGCTGATGCCGCGCCGTATGGTGCTGAAAATGCTGGAAAATATGCAGATGAAAGCCAGTTGACCAAGCGGTGTGCGCTCCTCAAGCGTTTCCAGTTTTCATAGGTGCACGCTTATCGCTTTTCGCGTTCGAGCAAAGCGAGAGGCAGCGAACAAGGGATTCAATGTAAACTGGAAACG
>CAYRKW010000015.1:35373-58637 GCA_964425135.1 uncultured Rhodobacterales bacterium | reverse complement strand
GAAAACCAGCGAAGGTGCAAGTCTTCCGTGGGTTCGAATCCCACCTCCTCCGCCATAAAATCAGCGGGTGATTTTAGTGGTATATATCAAAAGCCTAACAGGTCTCTGCGTTCTCTGAGACCCCCTAAGTGACCCCTTGTGGTTCGAGCAGGTAATACGTCGATCAATCAACTACGATAGGGCGTGTAAGAAGTTGACGTCCTTTACTCTTTGCAGCTTGCTTGGATCAGGTGTTGATCTCGCACTTGCATAACATCAACCCTTGGCGGCAAAATCTCGGAAAAATTTGAGGCCCCATATCGCGCGGCGGCGGGATCGCATTTACCCCCTTGGCCCCCCTCAGGAAAACGCGTCCAGAAACCTATCATCGTCTTTGTCACCAGCCACGTTTTTTGTAGAGCGCGGCGGGGCGGATCAATCTGGTTCCCGTACAGAAGGGCAGACTATTCCCTGAAAAATAATTCTAAGGTGCTCGTACAGACCGAGCCAATAGACCCTGCCCTAGCGAGACACTTGGGGCACACACAACTGGTCTGAATTTCCGCGACCATCTCTGGCCAAAGCAAGGCCAGTTTTTTTGCGCGGTGTTTGACATTTACGCTTAACGCTTTTTGTTGACAGACTCAGGTGAGTGCGATCTAGATTACTAAACGGTTTAGTAAAGAATTAGATCATGCTTCAAGAGAGACCAGAGGGAAAATGGATTGCAAGCTTTCGGCGCGTTCTCAAGCTAAACGGGATCGCGGCAGGGACTTCCGTTGCAATTGTTGCTGAGAGCCAAACACGCCCAATCCTGCGCGAACTGTCTGAAATCGCCCTGTATGATCTGGGGGCGACGTTTTTCACGATAGATCTGCCGACGCCGGATCAATCGGCACCCGTACCTGTTCGCTCAACAGGGGCGTCCAACGCGATTGCAAATATTCGTCCCGTCATCGAGGCGCTTAAACATGTCGAGGTGATCGTTGATGTCACTGTCGAGGGGTTGTTGCACGCTGAAGAATGGCCTGAAATCGAAGAGTCCGGTACACGCTTGTTCGTGATTTGCAATGAACACCCCGAAATTCTTGAGCGGTGCGAGCCGCGTGCAGAGCTGGGCCCAAAGGTGGATCGCGGCATCGCTATGTTACGCGATGCAGCACAGATGCGTGTGACTTCGGAAGCTGGCACTGATCTTGTAATCGACATCCGCGATGCGCCTTGTGGCGGCACGCCGGGGTTCACGACGGCGAAAGGCGGCGTTGCCCATTGGCCCGGCGGGCTGTGCCTGTGCTTTCCGGGAGAGAACACGATCAACGGCCGTATTGTGATGGCACCTGGTGACATGAACCTGACGTTCAAAACCTACCTGGCCAACCCGATCGAATTTGAGATCGAAAGCGATTTCGTCCGCAATATCGGCGGCGATAGCGTCGATGCGGAGTTGTTTCGCGAATACTTGGCTGCATGGGACGATCCAATTGCTTACGGCCTCAGCCATGTTGGGTGGGGGATGAACCCGCATGCGCGTTGGGAAAGTATGGCGCTCTACGACAAGCGCGATGTTCAGGCGACAGAGTTCCGCGCGTGGTCCGGCAATTTCCTGTGGTCGACAGGCTCAAACCAATATGCAAATCGCTTTACGCTTGGGCATTTCGATCTGCCCATGCGCGGCTGCACCATTACGCTCGATGGTACGCCCGTTGTCGTCAACGGCACGCTCCAGGGAGAATTGGTATGAAATTTTCAGACTATTACGATCTTTCACGGTTCCGCCCCGAGGTTGTGGATATGCTCGAAAAGATCAACGACCTTGGTCCGAAATTTGCTGAAAGAGCACCAAAGCATGACCGCGAGGCCAGCTTTCCCACAGAAAACTACAATGATCTTCGCGATGCTGGGTTCCTGAAGCTCGTGATCCCAGAAGAGTTTGGCGGGCACGGCTTTACCTTGGGCGAATATGCCACCGTTGGCGCTGAGATCGGCAAATATTGCGGCGCAACGGCGCTGACGTTCAATATGCACACGTCGTCCATGATGTGGCTTCGGTTTATGTATGAGATGGACAATCTGACGCCAGACGAGCGCATGGCATTCAAAAGAATGCGCGAAATTCAATTCGCTAAGGTCGTGCAGGATGGTGCAATCTTTAGCCAGCCTATCTCTGAAGGGGGCGCAAATTGGACGTCCGAGCCGATCAAAACCAATTGTCGTCGCGTCGATGGTGGCTGGGTTATCAACGGCTTCAAGAAATTTGCCTCGCTAGCGGGCAATTGTGACTACTATTCCATCGTTTGCACAGAGCACTTTGAGGGCAAAGAGCCGGCGCATGAAGACACAATGGACTTCGCGGTTCACAAAGACAGCAAGGGCTTGTCGATCGTAGGTGAGTGGGATCCGATTGGCATGCGTGCGACCGTCAGCCGGGACCTGATCCTCAAAGATGTGTTTGTGTCTGAGGATGCTTTGATGATGCCTGCGGGTGTTTTCGGGAAAACCCTGTCGCAGTGGCCGCACATGATGGCGACGCTGACGCCTGCTTATATGGGGGTCGCGCAATCGGCCTATGATTTCACGGTTGAATATCTGCGCGGAGAAACACCCGGTCTGCCTCCAATCGACCGTCGTATTTACCCAACCAAGCGCGCTACAGTGGGAAAGATGTATCAAAAACTGACCGAAATGCGCAGCATTTGGACAAACGCATTTCTGGAGGCGAAACCCTTCCCGTCAAAAGCAGAAGTCATGCGCCTTTACGCCGCGCAGTATTCAGTCATGGAAGGTGTGCAGGAACTGGCAGCCCTCGCCATTCGGACATGTGGAGGCCAGTCGATGCTCAAGACACTCCCGCTAGAACGGATTTACCGTGACAGCCGCTGCGGGGCATTGATGTTGCCCTATACGACTGAAATTATGGAAGATTATCTGTCAATGATGAGTGTTTACGATATGGATGACATTGATAACGTAAACACCGAAACCGCATCCGCCCGTATCTCTATGTGGCGTCCGGCGGATGCGGTTGCCTGATCCATGAGCAGGGCGACCGTTCATTGTTTACGCAAGATACCAGTTGATCCTGATCGGCTTTGGGATGTGCTTGGGACGTTCGATGTGTCCTGGCACCCCCATGTCGAAAGCTGCAATCTGGTGCGCTCGCCGCGCGGGGCATTGCTGCGCAACTTTTCAGATAGCGACGGGAAGATCTACGAAGAGCGGCGCACGTATCTGAGCGATACAGATCGCGTTCTGAATTACGAGCTTGATAGCGGGATTGACGGTATCCAAAGCTATGAGGCGCGTGTTGAAGTAACGCCAGACAAAAATGGCAGTCTTATCACTTGGCATGCCGATATCGCTGCTCGAAGTGGCGGGGTCGATGCGATTGCCGTGGGAACCCGTACTCTATTTGAGGTCGCGTTTGATGCATTGGAAACCAAAGCATCCGGCAGGGCCGTCACGCGTCCAAAACTGAGCGACGCGGTCGGTGAGCCGGTACAGTTCACACTGGATGGGGTTCCGAACTTGGGCTTTCGCGCGACTTCTGATGCAGATGATGCAACGGATACGCTGGTTTTGTTTCTCCACGGAATTGGCGGAAACGCGGCCAATTGGGATGGTCAGCTGCGCGCGCTGGGGGCGGATTACAATGTCGCGGCCCTTGATTTGCGGGGCTACGGACACAGCTCGCTGGGATTTGAACAATCCACAATCGATGACTACTGCGCAGATATTATGCGCGTTATGGAGGCTCGGGGCGCGCGCCGCTTGGTGCTCGCCGGCCTGAGTTACGGCAGTTGGATCGCAACCAGTTTTGCCATGCGGCACAGCGATGTTTTGACAGGGTTGATCCTTGCCGGGGGGTGCACCGGCATGTCCGAGGCTGATCCGCGCGAGCGTGAAAATTTCCGTATAACGCGCGAGGTTCCCTTAAACGCAGGTCAAACACCCGCTGATTTTGCAGGCGCAGTGGTCGATGTCATCGCCGGGCCATCCGCGACATCAGCACAACGCGAAGAATTGCGAGCGTCTATGGAGGGCATTCCAGCTTCCACTTATCGGGATGCCTTGAATTGTTTTTGCAATCCATTGGAAAAGTTTGATTTTTCCCGCATCGATTGTCCTGTTCTGATGTTTACGGGTGAGCATGACAAGCTGGCGCCGCCAGCAGAGATACGACGTGTGTCTGAACGTATCGCCGATGAGCGGCGCAGTGCTGGTAAAACCGCCGACGTTCATTTTGAGATCATCGCGAATGCAGGCCATGTGTGTAATCTGGAAGCCGCGGGCGATACGAATGCGCTGATCCACAGGTTTCTCTCACGCCTTCCTGACGTGGCGCGGAACTACAAATCCAGCGTCATCGAGCGCCAACGTGAAAAGCGCGAACGCATAAGAATGGCCGCCCATATCGAGTTTTGTGAAAACGGCTATCACGGTGCTTCAATGGACCGAATAGCTACGCGGGCAGAAGTCTCGAAACCAACGGTCTACCAGTACTTTGGCGGCAAGGATGAGCTGTTAGAGGCTGTTTTGGATGTCGCGAATAGCCATATTGTCTCACCTTTGAGGTCGGGCAATGGATCACTCGTTGAAAGACTTTGGCAGTTCTCTTGGGTTTATGCTGAATTTGTTTTGCGCCCTGACATGTTATCTCTCGCCCGGTTGATCCTAGGAGAGGCAGGGCGACGTCCGGAAAATGCAATTGCATATCATCAAAACGGCCCTTCGCGCGCCTTAGAGGGCTTAGTTGAATTTGTCACCGACGCCGTTGCGGCAGCAGAGCTGGACACCGAAGCTCCCGAACTTGCGGCCCAAAACCTTTGGTCGCTCATTCTGTCCGGCCCGCGCGACCATTACCTTCATTACGTTGATCAACGACCGACAGAGCAGGAATTGCTGAATGCGATTGGTCACGGGTTGCACGTCTTTCTGAAGGCCTACGGCGCCCATTCCGCGAAACAAGCTGCTGAGTTGGACGGTTTAATCTCCGCTAAGGCCGATAGCCTTCGAGATAGGGAAAGAACCGCATGAAAGGCGCTTTTTATAAAGAGTATGTCCCACGCCACGAAATCCGCGGAAGATGGCGGGCGGCGACTATATTTCAGATGAGAATGCCTCGTCCCGACGCAGATGTCGGTGCGAGCAATCTGCGCCGAAATAGTGGATGACATTTATCCATGAGGATCGCTCGCATTTCTAATAGAGTAGAAATGATTAAGCAGAGGTTTTTGCGACTTGACGTGTTAACCACTTCTGGCAAAGTCGCATGATGATGGGGTCAAGGGCGCAAAATACGGGCGTACAATCGGAGATCGCAGTGCCAGCGATTTGCGGCGGCAACGTCAATAAGTTTGATTGTTTGGGTCAGTTCAGCAGATGACTGTCGAACGGTCTTCCATCACAGATCTATATCTCTTCGATGAGAGTGTACCATCGGAAGATTTGACGCGTTTCCAAAGCCAATGCCCAGAAGATGCTAAGGTCAAAGTGGAAGATCTGTTTCGGTTTTCGCGTGGCCGTGGTGACCTTCAAGTATCAATTGTCGCTGCGATTTTGGCGCTGTTTTTCCTTGCTTTCTTCTGGACGCAAACGGGCTGGGATAATCGCAAACTGCCGGATGAATTTTTGACGTATGTGGCCTATCAATTCGGATTGACGGAGATTGATGGACGCGTGACGCGGTTGGGTCGCATTTTGAAGCAGTCGTGGGTTGCGCCGCTCATTTGTTTGTCGATTTTGGTGCCTGCGGCGCTTTGGAACTTGCGTGCTTCTTGGCGTGAAACCGCTTGGCGCAAGCGGTTCTTGTTGCCAACGAGTGCGTATTTTGAGCTAACAAAATACGTCGCCGCGCTGGAATATGTCGTCTACTTTATTGGTTACACCCTTATCGTTCCTATCCTGGGGTACCTTGTGTCGACCTTGCTTCTGGGGACGTTTTTGACCTGGCGGCTTGGCTATCGCAGTCGGGGTTGGATGCTGATCGGATTTGCTGCCAGCTTCGCGGTTGTCATTGCGTTTCGCACGCTTTTGCAAATCAAAACGCCTCTGAATATTTGGCTGTATGATCAACTGCCAGACGCGTCACGCAACTTCATGCTGACGTATTTCTAAGGGGTCACATGGAAGCGTTTCTGACAGGTCTTGAAAGTTTGATGCAGCCAAGTGTGTTGTTTGCAATCCTGATTGGATCCGTGGGCGGGTTGATCATTGGTGCAGTGCCGGGGATCGGGCCTGCGATTGCGATCGCGATCTTGCTCCCGGCGACAGTGTTTTTGGATGATCTTGTGAGCCTTGTTTTGCTTCTGGGTGTGTACGGTTCGTCTATGTACGGCGGCGCGATCCCTGCAATTTTGATCAATACGCCCGGAACACCCGTCAATGCTCTCACGACCTACGATGGCTATTCCATGACGCGCAGAGGCGAGGCGTCGCGGGCGCTGTCGTTGGCTTATTCCGCGTCATTTTTTGGGGGGTGTTTTTCGATCATCGTAGCGCTTGTCGCCTTGTTCGCCTTCGGGCCATATCTGCGCGATCTTGGGGCGCTTTTTGGTCAACGCGACATCTTGATGGCGGCTGTTCTGGGCGGCGTTTTGTTGATTGCCGCGCACCGGCAAACCATGGGGATTGCGGCGCTGCTGTTTGGCTTTGGGTTCCTGATTGCCATGATCGGGCGGCAATCCACGCGCCAGATTGACCGCTACACCTTTGATGTGGAGTACCTTTATTCCGGTTTCAATCTGATCGTTGTCATCGTCGGTGTTTTTGCATTGAGCCAAGCGTTGAACCTCTTGGTGGGCAAAGACGATGATCCGCCCGAAGCCCGCATCTCTGGCGGACTTCTGGGTGGTTTCCGCGAGATTGCCGGCAAGAAGCTGATCGCGTTGTTCTCGGCGATGTACGGAACGATTATGGGTATCATCCCAGGTGTTGGTGAATTTGTTGCGCAGTTTTTCAGCTATTCCACTGCGCGGTCTCTGTCCAAAGATCCAACGCGGTTCGGGCATGGATCGCCTGAGGGTCTGATCGCTTCAGAGACGTCCAACAACGCCGTTCCGTCTGCTGCGATGATCCCGCTTTTGGCACTTGGGGTTCCGGGCGAGGCGCTGACCGCGATGATGATGGTCGTGTTCTTTGACGCAGGGATCAAACCGGGGCCGGATATCTTTGAAAACAACCCTGATTTTCTCTTCAGCCTGTTTACTGCCCTGTTGATTATAAATGTGCTGGTCTTTGCAACCTTGCTGGTATCGACCAAGTGGATCGCCAAGATGGTGTATATCCCAAACCGATTTCTTGGCGCATTCATAATGATCTTGTCGTTTGTGGGCGTCTATTCAATCCGAAACAGTCTGACAGATTGTATCTTTGCCGTCATTTTTGGCTTTATCGGGTTTGTGCTACGACGTCTCGATTGGCCGTTGGTTCCGATCGTGCTGGGTCTCGTGCTTGGATCGATAATCGTTGAACGTCTAACTGCTGGCGCGAGCCAAATTAAATCCGCGGTTGATCTGATCAATCGCCCCGTTTCGGGCACCTTATTCGTGGTGATCCTTATGGTCATAGGGTTCATCATTTGGACGTCTTTCAAGAACAGACGCACGAATTTTCAAACTTAACCAAACCGAAAGGGAGACTATCATGAAAAAACTTGTACTGAGCGCTGCACTCGCAGCCGCCACGGTCTTTGCTGGGACAACACCAGCCTTGGCGGACTATCCGACATCCCCCGTTCAATTTGTTGTTCCATTTCCTCCGGGCGATTTTGAAGACATTCTGACGCGGATGATCGCAGCCAATATGCAAGAGAAGACGGGCGTGTCTGTATCTGTGGTGAACAAGCCTGGCGGCGGCGATGGCCCATTCCCCGGCGCGCTAGAGGTTCTGGCAGCCCCCAATGACGGCACCGTCGTTGGTTCATTCGTGGGGGTTGTGCCAATCGTTGGTCCACTGATTGACATCGGCATCGAGATGGACAGCTTTGTACCCGTTGGCATCTTCCTGACTTACCCGTTTGTCTTGGCAGCCTCTGGTGATGCACCGTACAGTAATATGGCAGAGTTGGCGGACTACGCTCAGGACAATGACGTGGTGTTGGGTCACTTCGGTGCAAGCCTGACGCCGACTGTCGCATCTTTTGCCGCAGCCCAATCTATGGGATTTGAATTTGCAGACGATTCTGCATTTGATCTGTTGGATTGTAATACGCTGTCTGCTGGCGATGCAGATGTTATCAACACAACGCTGGCGCTGATCGAGCCTTGCCTGGCCGACCTGAACATCCTTGCCAATATTGGCAACAACCCGATCCCGAAGCTTGACGGTGTTGAAACGCTATCATCCCAGTCTGGCATCGCAGACCTTGAGCTGTGGAATGGTCTGTTTGTCACCAAAGGCACACCACAAGAGGTCGTTGATACGCTTGCAGCAATCGCAGAAGAAACGATGGCCTCGGAGGCGGCGCAGCAGTTGATGGCTGAAACCGGTGCAGGCGTTTACTGGCAGGATGCAGAAACGGCGGCTGGTCGTGTCTTAAATGATCGAGAGGTTGTTACCGGCATGATGGAAGCCATCGGTCAATAACGCACGCAGGGTGCCTGCTGCATTCGGCAGGCACCCGATCCGACAGGTACAGTACCCATGAAGCGCATAAAACTTGGTATATTACAGACCAATCACGATAAATCGGTCGACGTCGGAGACGCGTTTCCCGACGATGCGCATCGGTTTCGCGATATGTTTGACGCTCAGGACGACCGGTTCGAATATCGTATCTATATGACAATTGGCGGCGAGGTGCCGCACGATCTTGATGAACAAGACGCCTTTATGATCACAGGCAGTCCGCTGAGCGTGCTAGATCGTCATATTTTTACCGATGACTTGATGACGTTTATCCGCCGTTGTGACGCAGCCAAAAAACCGCTGATGGGCGCCTGTTTCGGGCATCAGGCGATTGCGTTGGCGCTCGGTGGGACAGTCGAAAAATCCCCCAACGGGTATAACGTGGGAATTGAGGATACTGTTTTCGATGTAAAGCGCAGTTGGATGACCCCGGACCGCGACACGCTGCCGATGTATGTGTTCCACGAAGACGCTGTGACCGAGCTGCCGGAAGGGTGCGATCTTCTGGGATCAACAGCAAATTGCAAAAACGCTAGTTTCGCGAAGGGCAATCATATTTTTACAACGCAGGCACATCCTGAGTTCACGCATGCTTTCATGTCTTGCGTTTTGGCGTCTGCCGAAGAGGCGATCCCTCAGGAGGGTCGCAAGCCTGCTTGGGACAGCTTAAAGCAACGCCAAGAAGGGTACATTTTCGGCCTTTGGACAACCGAATTTTTCAAAAGAGCCATGATCAATGCAAGATGATGGTCATCTCAAACTGCTGAGCCATGACAGCTTTGCGTCTGGCGTGCCGCACAAAACCTTTGCGCGTTTGCGCCGCGAAGATCCGCTGTCTTGGACGGAAGGAGATGATGAGACAAAGGGATTTTGGAGCCTGACACGCCACGCGGACATCTCGCTCGCCAATCGCGAAGGCGCGATCTTTAGCTCTGCGCAAGGCATCCGGCTTGAAGATCAAAGCCACGAAGAATACATGGCGCGCCGGACGTTTCAAGAAACCGACAGGCCCGAACATACCGCAACGCGCCGCGTTGTTAACCCGAATTTTGCCAAACCGGTTGTTGGTCGATTTGAACCCTTGATCCGAGAATTGGCGAGCGACATTGCTGACAAAGCCTTGCTGCACTCTGAGTTTGATGCGGTAGATGCAATTGCCAAACAATTGCCAATGCTGATGCTCGGGCGCATTTTGGGCGTGCCAGATGAGGATTTGGATTGGCTTGTCGAAAAGGGTGATGCGTTGATTGGCAATTCCGATCCTGATTTCACCCAGCATGTCATCGATAAAGTTGACACCAGCGAATACGCTATGATGCCGTTTCGCAGCCCTGCGGGGGTTGAGCTGTATGATTATGCGCAGGACCTTCTTGAAAACCGCCGTGCGGTGGCTGAGGAGGGTATTCTGGCCAAGATGATGCAAGACGAAAACGGGTTGAAAGAGCTTGAGTTTAAGAACTTCTTTTGCCTGTTGGTCGCTGCTGGAAACGATACGACGCGCTATTCAATAGCTATGGCGCTCAACCTGCTGGCGCACAATCCCGGCTTGATTGAGCAGTTGCGTACCGGGGAGCATTGGGACACCTGCGCGGATGAATTTATACGCCTGGCCTCGCCAACTATGCACTTTCGGCGCACGTTGACCCAAGACTATGAATTGCACGGAAAGACGATGAAGAAGGGCGACAAAGCTCTGCTTTGGTTCGTGTCAGGCAGCCGCGATGAACAGGTCTTTGAAAATCCAGACGATTGCAACTTGGCTCGCACGCCGAACAGGCATTTGGCGTTCGGGCAAGGCGGCGTCCATGTCTGCTTGGGGATGCATTTGGCCAAACTCGAGGTGCGCATCGCAATCGAAGAGCTGGTCAAACGGGTCGGCGTCTTTGAGGCGATTGAAGGGCCGACATGGACCCGATCGAATTTCATTTGCGGTGTGAAGAAACTGACCGTACGTGCGACGAGGGCCTGACAGACATGACGCAAATCAATCGGACACGGGCGCTTTTCACCGACTTTCTCAACCTGCCGCGCGGGAAATATGTTCCGATGGACGTTGCCGCGAGCGGGGCTATCGGCTTTGCGCGGGGTGCGTTCGCTGTGTCTTATGACCGCGATCTTGTGACTGTACCGGGGTGTGACTTTTTCAATGGTGTGCCGGATATGGAATTGGTGCTTGATCAAGAGCGCCGCAAAGGGTGGCAAGCCGGCACCGAGATCGCTCTTGGTGATCTTTATGCCGATGACGAACCCTTTGGTCTGTGTCCGCGCGGCGCACTGAAACGTGCCGTCAACGATTGGGAGTTGCTTAACTATACACCAATGATCGGACTTGAGACCGAGGCTTTCATTTTTCAGCGCGATGCAGACGGTATCTGGCGCCCATACGACACACCCGGCGCCTTCGTCTACAATACCGGACCGGAAGGGGATCCAAAGGGTGTCATGGACGACATTTGGGAAGCTGCCTACGCCGCTGACATCCCGATTGAAAGCATGAACGGTGAGTTCGACAACGGTCAATTTGAGCTGACCATGAAGTTCGATCACGCGGTCAAAGCCTGTGATGATGCGTTTTTGATGCGCACAATGGCGCGTGAAGTTGGCTTGAAAAAAGGTCTGCTGCTGACGTTTATGCCAAAGCCAGTCCCGGATCGCGGTGGCTCCGGTTTGCACGTGAATTTCAGCTTCAACGACAAAGCCGGCAATAATGCTATCGCGCCAACGGGTGAGCTGTCTGATCTCGCAAAACACTGCGTTGCAGGGTTGATCCATCACCATCCTGCGTTGGCTGGTATGTTGGCCACGACCGTGAATAGCTATGACCGGCTGAACCCCGGAGGGCTCGCCGGTTATTGGGCGAATTGGGCGGAAGATCACAGGTTGGTCACAACCCGCACTTCATCTAAATCTCCGAAATCTGCGCGCTTGGAACACCGGATGGCGGATTGCGCGACAAACCCTTATCAAGCGGTCACAGCTGTGTTGCAAGCTGCACGGTTGGGTTGCGTCAACAAACTGCCCTTGCAACCCGCTGAAGACCTAGACGGTTGGGAAAACGTGCGCGAAAAGCGTCATGTGCCGTCTGCGCTGGATAAATCCCTTGATGCATTGGACAAAGATATCGAGCTCAGAAAAGCAATCGGAGAACTGTATTGCGACGCTCTTTTGTATCTCAAGCGTGATGAGTTTAAACGATTACTCGGAAAAAGTGTCGATGAAGTGCGCGACTTCTATCTGCCGTTTGTCTGATCTGCCATATCGGTCAAAGGACGAACCCGACAAAGCGGCGCTGGAAGACATAACGAGCCAAATTGGTTAAATGCGACAAGGCTTCGAGAATTGTATTGGCAGCGCAAACCTCAACACACGTTCTCAAAGCGCAAAATGTGTTTTTCCGAGTTGGTTTGTTCAATGGCGGAGAGACAGGGATTCGAACCCTGGGTACCCGTAAAGGCACAACGGTTTTCGAGACCGCCCCGTTCGACCACTCCGGCACCTCTCCGCGAGGTCGTTGTCGAAAGTGCGCCTCTCCTATTGCTCTTGCTGCCGTGTTTCAAGGGAAACTTGGATCGGGGCGGAGGCAGTTTTGCTATTTTCTGCAAATTTGGGGTTTTGTGTGGACGGAACGTATTCTGCCGGATGCCTTTTCTCGCGGCCAAAGGCGTGTTTGATGCGAGTAAGGAGAGCACCCTTGGCGCGTGCGCGAGATTGGCGTGATAGGCTGGGGTTATTCAAAGACCGTGTCTATTGCGCATTGGTTCTTGACAACTGCGCCGCATTTCACAATAACGCGCGCCTGCGTAGGATTCTGCGCATTTGGTATTGGTGCAGCCTGATGGGCAACATCACGCAGTTCGAGGCGACGGAGTGACCGTCACAACACCGGAACGACCGGGGCCACAGAGCGCGACAGACAAGAAGGACGCGAGCTATGTTCGCAGTAATGAAAACTGGTGGCAAACAGTATAAAGTTGCCAAAGACGACACGCTCAAGATCGAGCGTCTTGCCGCCGAAGAAGGTGACAAGGTCCAGTTCAACGACATTCTGATGCTTGGCGGTGACAAGGTCACGCTGGGCGAGCCTATGGTCAAAGGCGCTGCGGTTCAGGCTGAAGTGCTGGAGCAAATTCGTGGCCCCAAGGTAATCAACTACAAAAAGCGTCGCCGGAAGCATTCGTCACAGCGCAAAAAGGGTCATCGTCAGTACCTTACTGTTGTAAAGGTTACGGACATTCTGGCCAGCGGCGGCGACAAGTCGGGCATTGCTGCGGCGATTGGTGCAGGTTCCGTGTCAATGGCGGCTTTGACGGCGGATGCGCCGAAAAAAGCACCTGCTAAGAAGGCAGCGCCGAAGAAGGCTGAGGCCAAAAAGGCAGAACCTAAGGCGGAAGCCAAGAAGCCAGCGGCCAAGAAAGCGGCGCCGAAGAAAGAAGAGGCGGCTCCCGCAGCAGGTGGCAAGCCTGCGAACCTTTTGGATGCGCCAAAGGGTGAGAAGGACGATCTCAAGCTGATTTCGGGCGTTGGTCCGAAGCTGGAAGATACGCTGAATACGCAAGGCGTGTTCCATTTCTGGCAAATTGCCGAGTGGAAAAAGGCGGATATCGCGATGATGGATGACCTGTTGTCATTTAAGGGTCGCATTGAGCGCGATGATTGGATAAAGCAAGCCAAAGCGTTGGCTAAAGGGTAAGGAGCGTAATCAATGGCACATAAAAAAGCAGGCGGTTCCTCCCGTAACGGTCGCGATAGCGCGGGCCGTCGCCTTGGCGTGAAGAAATTCGGCGGCGAGAACGTGATCCCGGGCAATATCATTTGTCGTCAACGCGGCACCAAGTGGTGGCCGGGTGAGGGCGTTGGAATGGGCCGTGACCACACGATTTTTGCAAAAGTCGAAGGCAATGTGACGTTTCACAAGGGTCTCAAGGGTCGCACGTTCATTTCTGTCACACCGGCAGCGGAGGCGGCTGAGTAGCTACCGAACCAAAACTTGAAAAGATTTCAGGGGCTCGGTGGAAACACCGGGCCCCGTTTCTTTTTCAAAGCCACGCGAAGCGAAAGAGGCAGCATATGCCCATCGAATGGATAGGGTTTCTGGTTTTCGCGGCGTCCATGATTGGAACGCCGGGTCCTGCCAATATGGTCGTGATGGCCTCGGGGGCGCGTTATGGTGCGCGTGCCTCGCTGCCGTTCCTTGGCGGTGTGATCCTCGGTAAGCAACTGATCATTTGGCCGCTGGGCCTGGGCTTGCTCACTACGCTTGATCCTGAGGGGCCGGTCTTTCTGGCGCTCAAATGGGCATCGGTGGCTTATATTCTGTGGCTCGCGTGGCAGATTGCAGGCACCCGTATCGTTGCGGCTGAAGCGGGCACAAGCCCGCCACGATTTGCGCAAGGGCTGATCGTGCACCCTCTCAACCCCAAGGCCTGGGCGATGGTGATCGGCGGCTTTACCAATTTCGTCCATGCGGGTGCATCTGCGCTGATGGCGACACTCTCCATCGCGCTGGCATTAATTTTTGTTCAGACGATTATCCAGCCGCTTTGGATGTTGGCAGGTGTTCAGATCGCCAAATTTGTGACCGGAACGCCGCGTGAGCCGATGCTGATGCGGGCGATGGCGATCTTGATGGTTGGTTCGGTTTTGTACGTTTTATTGAAGGGAGGATAGGTCAATGATGAAAAACAACGACAGTTTTCAACCTGTTCTGGAGACAGAACGGCTCACATTGCGGCCATTGCGTAAATCGGATGCGGGGCTTTGCTCGCTCTATTCGAGCGATTGGCGTGTGGCGTCGATGACGACGAGCATTCCGCACCCGAACCCGCCGGGCGCGGTTGAGGCGTTTATAGCCTCTACGCATAGATTGGATCATCACGAAGCGGTCTGGGCAATCGACGCGACCAAGGGCTTTGGCACCGAGTTTGTCGGGATTATGGGGCTGCGCGGCTCTGGTGGTCTTGGCTATTGGATCGCGCCGTTCTTCTGGAACCTCGGAATTGCGAGCGAAGCGGGCGCGGCGGTTGTCGATTACGCCTTCAAAAGCGGAGCCGAACGTGTGCATGCCAGCCATTTTGAGGACAATCCCGCCTCTGGCCGCGTGATGGTCAAGCTGGGCATGGCACCCAACGGTGTCATCCTCAAAGAGATGTCGGTTGCGCGCGGCGAGGTTATGAAGATGATCGAATATGAGCGGTCCAATGTCTGAAGTTACACTTCAGACGAAGCGGCTCTTGCTGCGTCCGCTCGCCGATGCCGATCGCGCGCCCATGACGGAGATTATGTCGGATTGGGATGTAGTGCGGATGCTGGCCAAATGGCCGTTTCCCTTCGATCCGGCGCGTCTCGATCAGCTATTTGAGCGCAATGCCAAGGATCCGACCTCCGGCTTTGCGATTGAATATGAGGGCAATTGTGTCGGGACGATTGGCTGCGGGCCGGGCGTTGGGTTCATGCTGTCACCGAAGGTGCATGGGCTGGGGCTGATGACCGAAGCGCTGGGGGCGGTGCAGGATTATTCCATGTCTGCGCTAGGCAACGAGGCGTTGATTGCTTGTGCCTTCATCGACAATCCGGCCTCTGCGCGGGTGTTTGAGAAATGTGGCTGGACGGAAATCGGCGAGGGCGAGACTTTTTCATTGGCACGCGGTGAGACGGTTGTGGACCGAACGTTTGTCCTGTCGTCCGCACCGCAAATGCTTAGACCGGTCCATACCGAGCGGCTGACGCTGCGGCCCATCTGCATTCATGATTTTGACGCGATCTGGCCGATAGTCTCCGATCTGGAGACGGTGAAGATGCTGTGGACCTGGCCCTATCCGGCGGATGAGGATTTCACAAAGATGCGGATAAGCTCGGCGGTGGCACGGGCGGGTCTGATCTCTGCTATCGAATATCAGGGCGCTGTTGTGGGGCAAATCGGCGTTCTGGGTGGCAGTTTATGGTATGCCTTGCGCCGCCAGTTTTGGGGCAAGGGCATTGGCACGGAAGCAGCGCGCGCCAAGATTGCATCGGCCTTTCAAGATCCCAAACGCGAGACGCTGATTGCAGGGACATGGGACGATAATCCGGCCTCAATGCGCATTCTGGAACGGCTCGGGTTTGTGCAGACAGGCTATGATACTGTTTATCACGAAGCGCGCGGCGAAGT
Source organism: uncultured Rhodobacterales bacterium (assembly GCA_964425135.1). Lineage (GTDB taxonomy): Bacteria > Pseudomonadota > Alphaproteobacteria > Rhodobacterales > Rhodobacteraceae > CAYLLD01. The sequence continues at coordinate 42,886 of CAYRKW010000015.1, read as the reverse complement.
GGCGAGCGGGCCGGATTATGAACTGACGCGGGAGAAATGGCTGGCAATGCATTGAAACTTCGATGCGCTGCGGTCAAAAGGGCCGTGTTATGAAATTTCTCGATCTCGCAAAAGTCTATCTCCGCTCCGGCAACGGTGGCAATGGCGCCGTCTCGTTCCGGCGCGAGAAGTACATCGAATATGGCGGGCCGGATGGCGGCGATGGCGGCAATGGTGGTGATGTCTGGGTTGAAGCCGTTGAGGGGCTGAACACGCTGATTGATTTTCGCTATCAGCAGCATTTTTTCGCCAAGAACGGCAAGGGCGGCGGTGGGCGTCAGATGACCGGCAAAACCGGCGAGAGTATCACGCTGAAGGTGCCTGTGGGCACGGAGGTTTTGGCCGAGGATCAGGATACGGTGCTTGCCGATCTCACACGCGTTGGGCAGCGGGTAAAGCTCGCGGCGGGGGGCAGCGGCGGCTTTGGGAACCTGCATTTCAAGACCTCCACCAACCGCGCACCCCGCACGGCCAATCCGGGGCTTGTGGGCGAGGAGATGACTGTCTGGCTACGGCTCAAACTGATTGCGGACGTCGGGCTGTTGGGTCTGCCTAATGCGGGCAAATCGACGTTTTTGGCAGCAACCTCCAACGCAAGGCCCAAAATCGCGGATTATCCGTTCACAACGCTTCATCCCAATCTGGGCGTGGTCGGAGTGGATGGCACGGAATTTGTCGTGGCCGATATTCCCGGGCTTATTGAAGGCGCTCATGAAGGCAAAGGGATCGGCGACCGGTTTTTGGGCCATGTGGAGCGCTGCGCGGTGTTGTTGCATCTCGTCGATGGCACCTCCGAAACGTTGGAAGACGACTACGCCGTGATCCTGAGAGAAATCAGCAAATATCCGGCTGATCTTGCGGGTAAACCGCGGGTGACGGTGCTCAACAAAATCGATGCGCTCGATGAAGACGAGCGGGCCGAGGCAATGGGGGCTTTGCGCGCGCTGTGCGATGATGCGCCTATGATGATGTCTGGTGTCACCGGCGAGGGCGTTACGGAAGTGTTGCGAACCTTGCGCGGTGTGATTGACGCCAAGAAGATAGCGGATGACGCGCCCGAGGAGATAGCACCGTGGACGCCGTAAGCGCGGGCGGTTTGCTGGCCGGAGCGTCGCGTGTTGTTGTCAAGATCGGCTCCGCCCTGCTGGTCGATGCAGCAGGCGGTCTGCGGCAGGACTGGTTGCGCGACTTTGCAAGCGATGTCTCGCGGCTCAAGACGCGTGGACAGGATGTGGTGATCGTCTCATCCGGGTCGATTGCGTTAGGGCGGCATGTATTGGGGCTGGGCGATGGGTATCTGTCGCTTGAGCTGAGCCAGGCCGCTGCTGCGGTGGGGCAAATTCAGCTTGCGCGTGCTTATCAGGAGGCTCTGGCGGCACATGATATCCGTGCGGCGCAGGTTTTGGTGACACTCGAAGACAGCGCAGACCGGCGACGCTACCTCAACTCGCGCGCAACGCTGGATGCGCTTTTGGGGCTGTCTTGCGTACCGATTGTGAATGAGAATGACACGGTTGCGACGGATGAAATCCGCTTTGGCGACAATGACCGGTTGGGCGCGCAGGTCACAGCGCTTTGCGGTGCGGATATGCTGATTTTGCTCAGCGATATTGACGGGCTCTATGACCGTCCGCCGCATGAGGATGACGCGGCGCATATTCCGTTTGTGGCGCAGATCACGCCGCAGATTGAGGCGATGGCGGGGGACGCGCCAAGCGCAGTGTCCAAAGGTGGGATGAAAACCAAGATCTTGGCGGCGCGCACGGCCACTTCGGCAGGGGCTGCAATGGTGATTGCGAATGGATATGTCGCGGCACCTTTGGCACAGATCGAAGATGGCGGCGTGGCTACTGTTTTTGCGGCCTCCGCTACCCCGGCAGCGGCGCGTAAACGCTGGATTGAGGGGATGAAATCGAAAGGCGCGGTGAGCATCGATGCAGGCGCGGTCAATGCGCTTTCGCAAGGCAAATCGCTGCTGTCTGCAGGTGTTCGCCAGATCGACGGATCCTTCGAGCGCGGTGATCCTGTCGATGTCACGGGGCCAGACGGCGGGCTTGTTGCGAAGGGACTTATTGCTTATTCGAGCGCGGAGGCGCGCCAGATTGCAGGTGCAAAATCTGAAGAGATCGCGGGGATTTTGGGCTATCCAAGACGCGCTGCGATGATCCACCGGGACAATATGGCGCTCTAGGGAGATTGGGATGACAGTCAAAGAGATGATGGCCGATATCGGGGCGCGGGCCAAGGCGGCAGCACGGGAGCTCGCTTATGCCTCGGCTCAGCAGAAGAGGGACGCGCTTGAGGCGGCGGCGGATGCGGTTTGGGCCGCCAAGGATGAAATTCTAAGCGCTAATGCCAAGGACATGGAGTTCGCGCGCGAGAAGGGCTTGTCAGCGGCGATGATGGATCGGCTGATGCTCGATGACGCACGAATTGAGGGAATTGTCGGCGGTCTGCGTGCAGTTGCTGCACAGGATGATCCGGTGGGGGCTGTGATGGACGCGTGGGAGCGCCCCAACGGGCTGAAGATCAGTCGGGTGCGTACGCCATTGGGCGTAATTGGCGTGATCTTCGAATCGCGGCCCAACGTGACGGCGGATGCGGGCGCGCTGTGTCTGAAGGCGGGAAATGCTGCGATCCTGCGCGCAGGATCAGAGGCGATGCATTCGGCGCAGGCCATTCACGACGCGCTTGTCGTCGGGTTGGAGGCGGCTGGACTGCCCAAGGATGCGGTGCAGGTGGTGCCGACGCGTGATCGGGAGGCGGTGAGCGAGATGCTGACCATGACCGACACGATCGACGTGATTGTCCCGCGCGGCGGCAAGGGGTTGGTCGGGCTGGTCCAGGAAAAAGCGCGTGTACCGGTCTTCGCGCACCTCGAAGGGATCGTGCACATCTATGTTCACGGCTCTGCCGATCCGGCGAAGGTGATGAATGTGGTGCTGAACGCCAAAACACGGCGCACAGGGATTTGCGGGGCTGCGGAGTGTTTGTTGATTGACCGCAACTACCCTGCCGCTGATCGCGCGGCACTGATTGCAGCACTGGTGGAGGCTGGTGTTGAGATGCGCGGTGATGCTGCGATGGCGGCGCACGACCAGGTGCGCGCTGCAAGCGATGACGATTGGGGTCGCGAGTATCTCGATATGATTATGGCGGTGCGTGAGGTCGATGGGGTGGATGCAGCGATTGCGTTTATCTCGGCGAACCACTCGGAGCACACGGATTGCATCATGGCGGAGGACGCGTCGGCGGTGGAGCGGTTTTTCACACGACTTGATAGCGCGATCTTAATGCATAATGCGTCCACCCAATTTGCCGATGGTGGGGAGTTTGGCATGGGGGCCGAGATCGGGATTGCGACGGGCAAGATGCATGCGCGCGGGCCGGTTGGCGCGGCGCAGCTGACCTCTTTCAAATATTTGGTGCGCGGAGACGGAACCGTGCGCGCCTGATCCAACCAAGCGGTGCGCGCGTGCCGCGCGCGCGACTTAAAGGTGATTTGCGCTCCCGCGCGGGGGAGTATTTTGGGAAAAGCGAAATCTGTTCGCGCAGCGCTTGTATCAGCGCTGCGCGATGGTTTTGTTTAGACGCATTGGGTCTCGCCGGGCAGGACGACGACTTGACCTGTGCAGATTTTGAAGCCGAAGAAGGTGATCCAGCGGTGCAGGCGAGAGCTGGTACGGACGGAAAGTTCAGTTTGGCCGAGGATCTCTTCTTGTGTGAGTGTCTGTGTGGATTGTGCATTGGCGGTTGTTGCGGTCAATACGATGGCTGCCACGAGGGCAAGTGTGGTGCGTTTCATGATGTATCCTTTGTCTCATCAAATTGGATCGGTACCCGGAATTGAGCGCCGTTAAGTCGGTTGTAGCGGACGCCTGCGCACATCCCTGTGATAGCTGTCACCAGTTTTGAGACTTTGACTGGTCGCAAATTTGCGTTAAGTTTGAAGAAAGCGGGCGAAAGACCCGACCAACTGAGCAGAGGCAATCGCGCATGACCCGGATCATCGCCATAATCGCACTTTTGGTGCTCTCAGCTTGTGCGGGCTCAAGCCTGTCCCCGCCGAGCAACATTACAAATGCCTGCGTCATGAAGGCCGAGCGGCCTGAGTGGTTCGAGGCAATGTCGCGCACGCAGGTGAAATGGGGTCCGCCTGTTTCGGTACAGCTGGCAACAATATACCGCGAGAGTAAGTTTGTGGGGGACGCAAAAACGCCGAAAAAATACGCCTTCGGTATCATCCCGCGCGGGCGCATCTCGTCGGCCTACGGATACGCTCAGGCGATTGATGGAACGTGGGGTTGGTATCGCGATGATACCGGACGGCGGTTTGCATCGCGCACAAATTTCTCTGACGCGAGCGATTTCATCGGCTGGTACATGAACCGCACGGTGATTGAGAACGGCATTCCCGTGACGGATGCCTATCGTCAGTATCTGGCGTATCACGAAGGGCATGCTGGGTATCGCCGCGGGTCGTATAGGGCCAAAGTGTTCTTGCTGCGGGCCGCCGATGAGGTCAAAGCGATTGAGCGGCGATATGCGGCGCAGCTTCGCCAGTGCAGCTAAAGCGTTTCCAGTTTTCATAGATGCACGCTTATCGCTTTTCGCGTTCGGACAAAGCGAGAGGCAGTGAACAAGGGACAGGTGCAAAGCTTGATGCGCAAAACCGTGTGGCTACCGCATCAGGCGCTTACAGGAGCGAGGTTGCTGCCGGAATGTTGAAAGAGCTTCAGGCGGATGCGAGCACTGCTGATCTATGCCGCAAGAACGGCTTGAGTGATGCGACCTTCTTACAAATGGTTACCCCAATCTGGCGGCATAGAGGTTTCTGCGACAAAAACGATCAAGGCCCAAATCTTCCATGCGCTCTTCCTATCCGTGGCTCAAACCTGTGAGCTGTTTTTACCGGAAGAATGAAAGAACATCTTCAAGGCTGCCGGAGAAGTTTCAGAACGAGTGGACGATGCTTTAGCGTGATTTGAAGTGCTTGGAGAGTTTGAGACCCTGACCTTGATAGTTTGATTTGAGGTCAATGCCGTAGAGGACATCTGGCGTTTCGGTCATCGTCTCATAGATGAGCCGTCCCACAGTTTGTCCATGTTCTAATACGAAGGGTGCTTCGTGGCAGCGCACCTCCAGAACTCCGCGTGAGCCGTGCCCGCCGGCGGGAGCATGTCCAAAGCCAGGATCGAAGAAACCTGCGTAATGCACGCGAAACTCGCCGACCATGGCAACATAAGGGGCCATTTCAGCGGCATAGTCGGGCGGTACATGCACGGCCTCGCGGCTGGCCAGAATGTAGAAAGCGCCCGGATCGAGGATGAGGCTTTCATCGCTGGCGGTCACGGGTTCCCAATAACTCTGCGGATCGTAATGGTTGATTTTCGACAGATCGATGAGGTCCGTATGCGGCTTGGCGCGATAGCCGACAATACCGCTGCCTTGGGGTTTTAGATCGACCGAGAAGCCCAAACCATCGTTGATATTGGCGGTGCCATTCACGAGTTGCTGCGCAGCATGCAGCTTGTGCAGCGCTGGATCATCGAGGCGACCATCGCCTTTGCGGAAGACGATTTGCGTCAGGCACAGACCGGGATGCACAACCACGGAGAAGGACCGCGGTGAAACCTCGGCATAGAGTGGACCTTTGTAGCCGCGCGCCACACGGTCGAATTCAACGCCTTGGTCTGTGATGATGCGCGTGAAAAGATCAAGCCGTCCGATGGAGCTTTTGGCACTGGCGGCCCCTGCGATATCGTCGGGCAGATCCAGTGCTTCCATAAGCGGGATCAGGTAAACGCATCCGCGCTCCAGGACTGCGCCGCCATCGAGAGAAAACGCGTGCATTTGGAAATCCGCGAGACGCTCTTTAACGGTTCGGTTCTTGCCTGCCAGAAAGGAGGCGCGCACCCGCCAGGCTTGCGCACCGAGCCTTAGATCGAGGGAGGCGGGTTGTATCTGGGCAGGGGTCACAGGTGTATCCGCGCAGATCGCGCGCGTCTCGATCAACCGGCGCAAGGTTTGAGAGGGCAGGGCGCCGTTCATGTGAAATCCATGCTGATAAATTTGGTCGGGCTAGCGAGATTCGAACTCACGACCTTTCGTCCCCCAGACGAACGCGCTACCAAGCTGCGCCATAGCCCGACTTGCCGCATATATAACTGCGTTGATCCCAAGTGCAAGGATGTGTTTGGCAAGGCGGCCAAGCAGCGCGCTGTGGACAGCGGGATCATCGTTGCGGACTTAGCCGGACATCATCCGGCTGCGCAAATTTTGCAACCGCGCATAAAGATCGCGTAGCTCGCTCGCGCGGCTGTCGCGTCTATCACTGACAACGGATGCAGCAGGCGCTTGGGGGGCTGGCGCGTCATGCGTGGCAATACCATCGAAAAGATCGGGGCTTTTGGGCGCGATGTCTTTTTGCACCAAAGGTTCGGCTGGCTCCGCTGCGCCTCTTTGCAATGACGGCGCGGCAATCTCTTTGTCCTTCAGCCCCATAGGATCGTCATATGTCCGGTCTGCAATTGGAGCGTCAATTTGGTCCATGGGCGTGTCTCGCTTTTCTTCCTGCGCCACGTCCTCGTCAAAATCATGGTCGGACGACGTAGGCGCACCACCTGCAAGCGCGGCTTCGCCTGCAAAAATGATCTCTTTCACGCCGCGCTCTCGCAGCACTTTTTGTGCACCTTTGATGGTCAACCCGTCTGAATAGAGCAAATCGCGAATGCCACGAATGAGGTTGATGTCGTTGGGGCGATAATAGCGTCGTCCACCACCGCGCTTGACTGGCTTGATCTGGGAAAACTTGCTCTCCCAGAATCGCAACACATGAGCAGGCACGTCGATGATCTCGGCGACCTCTGAAATGGTGCGAAATGCGTTCGGTGATTTTTCAACCATGATGCCGGTCACGTGCCCTTATCGCCGATTGCCAGCGTCGACTTTTTCTTTCATCAGATTGGAGGGGCGGAAGGACAAAACGCGGCGCGGCGTGATGGGGACCTCTTCACCAGTCTTTGGATTGCGACCCATGCGTTCGGACTTCGAGCGAACGGAAAATGTTCCAAACGACGAGATTTTGACCTGCTCGCCGCGCACAAGCGCGTCCGCCATATGATCGAGAACGCTTTCGACAAGATCGGCGGACTCATTGCGGCTTAACCCGACCTCCCTGAATACAGCTTCACTTAGGTCCATGCGGGTTAATGTTTTTGCACTCATTGTTATGACTTCTCCCTATCCGTCGGGACTCTATTTAGATTCGCGAAAAGGAGTCAATAACAATGCCTTAAAAGCACCGGATGCGGCGGAGGATTAAGTTTAAATGTGTATAAATTAAAATTTCGCATTTGAGCAAATACTCCCCCGCGCGGGAGCGCATCCAAAAAATGTCGTGGGCGCGGGGCGCGCGCCCCGCGCCCCCCCCCCCAAACCCCCCCCCCCCCCCCCCCCCCACCAAACCCCCCCC
>CAYRKW010000015.1:23895-35363 GCA_964425135.1 uncultured Rhodobacterales bacterium | reverse complement strand
CGCCCGGGCGGGGTCTCTTCTTTTATAACGCCCGGGCGGCCCCCCCCCCCCCCCCCGCCGCTGGATCGGACTTACCAGCGCAGCGCAGCAGCGCCCCATGCAAGCCCGCCGCCAATCGCCTCCATCAACAGCAAATCACCCGGCTTGAAGGTGTTCGACTGCACCGCTGTTGAGAGCGCGAGCGGGATGGAGGCGGCAGATGTATTACCGTGGTCTTGCACGGTCAGCACAACGCGCTCCATCGGCAGGCCCATTTTATCGGCAGTTTTGCTGATAATCCGCATGTTTGCCTGATGCGGGACGAGCCAATCGAGATCGGACTTATTAAGCCCAATTTTATGCAGCACATGCTCACCGGTTTCGGCGAGTTTGTTGACCGCATGTTTGAAAACCTCGCGGCCTTCCATGCGCAACACGCCCGTTGTCTGGGTCGCGCTGACACCACCATCGACATAGAGAATGTCGCGATGTCGGCCGTCGGAGTTGAGATCAGTGGCAAGGATGCCGCGATCATCAGGCGTGCCTTTCCCTTGTTCGCCCCGCAAGATCACTGCGCCAGCTCCATCGCCAAAGAGCACGCATGTGCCTCGGTCGGTCCAGTCCATGATCCGCGAAAAGGTCTCCGCACCAATGACCATCACGGTTTTGGCCTGACCGGAGATGATCATCGCGTCTGCATTGGCGAGCGCGAAGATGAAGCCTGCGCAGACTGCTTGCACGTCAAAGGCAAAGCCGCGGGTCATGCCCAGACCGTTTTGCACTTTGGTTGCTGTGGAGGGGAAGGTGTCATCGGGCGTTGAGGTCGCAACCACGATGGCGTCAATATCATTTGCCTGCATTCCGGCATTCTCCAGCGCCATGCGCGCTGCTTCTATAGCCAAATCAGAGGTGAGTTGATCCTCTGCGGCAAAATGTCGACGCTCAATACCTGTGCGCGCACGTATCCATGCGTCATCGGTGTCGAGATCTTTTTCGAACTCGGCATTTTCGACGATGCGTGGGGGGAGGTAGTGGCCAGTCCCTGCGACCACTGATCTTGTGACAGTCATGTCACTCCTACTTACTCTTAAATTTCGCTCTCAGCGCTAACATTTGCTGGACTTATGATTGCGCGCTTGGGCCTTCGGATGCAACCCGTGCGGCCAGTCTTTCGTGGAATTTGTTCTCCGCAAGGCGCACCGAGAGTTGCAGGGCTGCAAAGACGCCGGTTGCGTCTGCCGCGCCATGGGATTTGACGACCGTGCCATTGAGGCCAAGAAACACGCCTCCGTTTTCGGTGCGCGGATCGATCCGTTGCCTCAGGCTTTTGAGCGGGCCAATGGATAATAGTGCGCCCAGTTTGGTCAGGATCGAGCTTTGCAAGGTCTCGCGGACCAACTCGCCGATCTGAATGGCCGTGCCTTCTGCGGTTTTGAGCGCTACATTTCCTGTAAATCCGTCGGTGACGATGACATCGACGCGATCGGATGGAATATCGCCGCCTTCCACAAAGCCGACCGATTGGAAATCTGCATCTGTCATGCCTTCAAGATTGGCAGCAGCCTCTTGCAAGGCCTCGCGCCCCTTATGCTCTTCCGTGCCGACATTCAAAATTCCGACCCGTGGCTCTTGGAGGCCAAGCCCGTGGCGCGCATAGGCTGCACCCATGATTGCATATTTTGTCAGATCATCCGCATCCGCGCGAATATCTGCGCCTACATCGAGCATGATATTGTAGCCCGCCGGATTGCGTGACGGCCAGTAGATCGCAATCGCAGGCCGGTTCACATTAGGTGCTCGGCGCAGGATCAGCGTAGACACTGCCATCAGCGCGCCAGTGTTACCGCAGGAGACTGCAACGGCAGCTTTGCCGTCTTTTACTGCCTGGACCGCGTTCCACATGGAACTGCCCTTGCCGCGACGGGCGGCGAGAGAGGGTTTTTGTGTCATGGGGATGACGACATCGGTGTCTTGGACATCATAGCGGCTTAACAACTCGCTGCGTTTGGCCGCAATCCGGTCAATCTTGGCCTTGTCGCCGTGTAACAGGAAATGGACGTCGGGGTTGGCGGCAGCGCAGCTTGCAACACCGCCGATGGCGGCCGCAATACCGCTTTCGCCACTCATCACGTCAACAGAAATGACTGTCTTGGAGTTTGCAGATAGATCGGTGTTTCGCACCGACATGCGCAGCTCCTACCAAATGCCGATTAGGCAGCGTCCTCGTCTAGATCGACGTCATCGATCATGGGGACAATTTCCTTGTCCGCGTAGTGCCCGCAGGCGCCGCAAACATGGTGCGGGCGCTTGAGTTCGCCACAGTTGGAGCATTCGTTAGGATTGTCTGCCACCAGCGAGTCGTGCGCGCGGCGCATATTCCGTTTGGAGCGTGTCACTTTATTCTGAGGAACAGCCATTGTTCACACCTTTACATCCATCGCGCAGCACCCTTGGTCGCTGGCGTTAATTTCGTCACCGCACATATCTCGAAGCCGTCTTCAAGGCAACACCCGGTCCCGAAAGAAATCAGAACCGCGTGTTTAGCGTTATTGCGGCTTGGCGCAAGTGTTTTTTGCGAAAAACGCACAACAATGGCGTGCTTTTACGACGTGCTTTGACCACTGAGTTTATCGCGCAGTGCGGCAAGTGAGGCGAAGGGTTTCACGTCATCATCGCTCAGCGGTGTCACGCCTGGGGGGGCAACGCTGTGGGTGTCGAGATTTGCATCGTCCGCGCGCGGATAGGCGGGTAGAGCTAGCGCAATCGCTTCGGTTGCCACGACGCCCAAATCAATCGGATCGCGCAAAAGGTCGATATTCTCATCGTCCTCGGGCAATATTTGGTGATCGTCCTGCGGCGTATTGAGAGATTTGACGAACCGGCGGGTGACTTTTTCATCAATACGGGTTTTCACCGGCTTGAGCGTCACTACGCAGCTTTGGGTTACGCTTGCACCAAGGTCAGCTTCGAGGACAACAGAGCCGTCATCTTGCGCGATCAGTGTCCCTGAAAACGTGGTTTTTGCGACCTTGAGCGCGCCCAGAAATGTCGCCAATTGCTCCAGTATTTGGGCATCGGGAGTGAGATTAAAAATAAAGCGGTCTTTTCCCGCTAGCCTGGACAGCGGGACGGGGTGTGAAAACGGTGGTTGTGCAGGCTCTGGCGTATCCATGGGTGCCTCAATCAGTCTCGATTGTTGTTACGCCGCGCATCGTTTCTTGAAATCAGATTGTGCGCAGGATACAGCAAGTGAGATATATCGCGTCAAATTCAAGGGTCTGATATGGGCGTTCGGGTGGGAAAGTCAATCATCGCAGCGGGTTTTGCCTGCGCCATGGCGCTTGCGTCCTGCGCTCCGACCAATCGCACCCATGGCTATGCGCCTGATCAGGGCGAGATTGAGCTTTTGACACGCGGCGTTGACACCAAACTGAGCATCGAGGATGCGGTAGGTGCGCCGTCGGACAGCGGATTGCGCGAGGACGGTGCGTGGTATTACGTTGAGAGCACGGTGCGCAATTTTGCGTTCTATGCGCCCGAAGTGACCGAGCGCCGGGTGCTGGTTCTGGATTTTGACGGCGATGGCGTGCTGAGTGATATCTCGCAATTTGGCTTGAGTGAAGGGCGGGTGGTCAATTTGCAAACCCGCGTCACCCCGACCGAAAGCCGTCGCAGAAGTGTTCTGCAACGGCTTTTGGGCAATGTTGGCGCGATCACACCGCCGCTACCCGCTCAATAGGGTCAGCCTTTTTCTCTAAAATTGAGCGTCACACCATTGATGCAATAGCGCTGCCCTGTGGGTTGCGGTCCGTCTGGGAAGACATGTCCCAGATGCGCATCGCAGCGGTTGCAGACAACTTCGGTGCGACGCATGAACAGGGAGTTGTCCGCTTTCTCGCCCACAATCTCGCCATTGATGGGCTGATAGAAGGAGGGCCAGCCGGTGCCACTGTCAAATTTGTGGTCAGCATCAAAGAGGTCCGCGCCGCAGCACACACATGAAAAGGTGCCTGCCGTTTTGGGGAAATCATCGTGGGTGAACGGGCGTTCAGTCTTTGACTTGCGTGCCACGCGATAGGCTTCATCGGAGAGTTGTGTGCGCCATTCGGCGTCGGATTTGGTGACTTTTTCCATCGTATCTCACTCCATCTGATTACCCATCATGTAGTGTGCGCTCGGGCGGTTGACAATTGCCAGGGTGCCATCGCAACTGGTCCAGACGCAACGCGAGGTGATTGTAATGGCGAAAACGAGACTTCTGACGGAATTTGGCATGGGAAGCTCGCTGCGGCGCGGCGATTATACGGCGGCGGCGACACGGGCGCTCAAAGATGCGCTGTGGCATAATTCGATCAATCTGGCGGAGCTTTATGATGCGCCAAAAGAGGCGATGTTGATTGATGTGGAGGTCGGTGTGCAAAAGCCAGATGAGGTCGATGTGAGTGGTCTGGCGGCAGTGTTCCCCTATGGGCAGATTGCCGTAAATGTGGTTGAGGGCGGTTTGGATGTGCCGCGCCCTGACGGAACGGGAGTGACAGTAATCGCCAATGTCGCCATCAATGTCTCGCTAGATTTGGAGCCGGTGGCATGAGTGATCAGCGGTTGATTGTTGAGATGGGAATGGGCAATGACCAGTATGGCAAGGACTATACCAAGGCAGCTGGGCGCGCGATTGAAGACGCGTTGCGTCACTCATCGCTACCGATTTTTCAGGCAACGGGGCTGAGTACGGACGCGATGCGGATTGCTGTGACGGTCGGGGTTCACGAGCCGGAGAAGCTGGATGTCGAGGCGCTTGCAAAGCTCTTGCCGCGTGGCAAGGCGAATGTGCGGGCGGTCAAGGGCGGGCTGAACGTGCGCAATCCTGAGACTGACGGTGAGATCGTGATAGCCACGGCGGCGGTCGAGGCGTTTTTGCCCAAGCAGAGCGGTACTTGGCGGGTGCGGACAAGGACACGTTAACCGCGTTCGTCAAAGATGAAACCGAGCAGATTCATCAGTACCTGTGCTGCCAGGATTTGGGTGGAGCCGGACGGATCGTAGTCCGGGGCGACTTCTACCAAATCAATACCGACGATCTCATTGCGCCGGGAGACTTCTTTCAAGATTTCGAGCACATCGTAGTAGAGAAACCCGCCGTGACTTGGGGTGCCTGTGCCAGCAGCAATCGACGGGCAGAAGGCATCGATGTCGATGGTGATATAAACACGGCCTTTGGGGATGCGCTGGCTCAGTTTTTGAGGACCTAAAGCGCGCGCCTGACGGACCGAAAGGATGTCAGAGCCCATGGCGCGCGCGTCTTCATAGCCTTCCTTGGCGGTGGATGAGACATTGCGAATGCCAACTTGCGTGAGCCCTGTCACATAGTCTTTTTCGGCTGCGCGGCGCATGGGATTGCCGTGGCCAAAGCGCACACCGTGTCGTTCGTCGACGAAATCAAGATGGGCGTCGATTTGCAAGACATGGAATGGCTCTTGCGCGTCATACGCGTTGATGCAGGGGATATTCACCGAGTGATCGCCGCCGACGGTCACCGGCAGCGCGCCTGCATCCAAGGCTTTGCGCACAGCAAACTCGATATTGGCATGCGAGCCTTCGGTGTCGGTGTGGATCATATCTGCATCGCCCATATCGACGATTTTGACGTCCTCGCCCAGATAGGTTGCATCGTCCTCATGATCGTATGCGCCCGCATGACCAAAGGAGAAGAGCGTCGAGGCCTCGCGCACCGCGCGCGGGCCAAATCGCGCACCGGATCGGTATTGCGTGCCTGCATCGAAGGGGGCGCCGATGATGGCGACGTCAGCGTCGAAATTGTCCCAGTCGGAGACATACGAGCGCTTGCCGAAAGTGGCGATGCCGACGAACGGCAGGTTCAGGCGGCCGGTATCGTAGGTGTTGGCGCTCATGTCATCTCGCTGTGAATGTCGTCAAGGATGCGTGCGATTTTGGTGCAATCATCGGTCGAGAATGTCAGGGGCACGCGCATATCGCAGGTGGTCGAAAGTACATCTTTGGTTTGTTTCAAATCTGGGGCGGGGCCGAGATATTCCCAACTGTCATAGCGGGAGGTGAAGGCTTTGGGGGCCGCTGCGCCGAACCATTTGATGTCGATCCCGCGGGCGGCGGCGGCTGTGACGAAATCGGGGATACGTTCGGGTCCGAGCGCGGTTGCGTGGAACTGGATGGATGAGCCGACGAAGGCTTCGTGCTGCGCGCGTTCTGGCACATCCAATCCCTCGATGGCCGACAGCCCTTTGGCGAGCACGTTGTAGCGATCGTTCCAGCGGGCGACGTTGTGATCAAGGGTCGGAAGCTGGGCGCGGATCATGGCTGCGCGGGCGTTATCGAGACGGGCCGAGCAATTGGGCGCATCAAGTTTGATCCGCTCGAACACCGCATCATCTGGCCGCGCGCCATGAGCCTCATAAAGCATGTAAGAGCCGGAAGTGATCACGGCACGGGCGGCGAGTTCGGGGTCATCGGTGGTGATGAGACCGCCTTCGCCGGAATTGATATGCTTGTAGGTTTGGGTGGAAAAACAGGCGGCCTTGCCAAAATTGCCGGACTTGGTGCCTTGCCAGCTTGCACCCATCGTATGCGCGCAATCCTCAATCAGCGTGATGCCATATCGCGCGCAAATATCGGTGATGCGGGCCATGTCGGGGATGTGCCCGCGCATGAGCGATAGCATCATGAATGTCGCGCCGGAGGCTTTGGCCTGCACCTCCAGATGATCCAAATCAATGTGCCAGTTGCGCTCAATCTCGACCAGCACCGGCACGCCGCCAACCGCGTGGATTGCCCCCGGAACCGGGGCGAGCGTGTAGGCGTTGGTGAGCACCTTGTCGCCTGGCTTGAGACCGGCAGCGCGCATCGAGATCTGCATGGCCTGTCCGCCAGATGTGACGGCGACACAATACTTCGCGCCCTGATAGGCGGCGTAGTCTTCCTCCAGCAGCGTGCTCTCCGGCACCTCGTCGCCCGCAATATTGTAGCGATGCAAGCGGCCGTTTTGCAAAAGCTCGGTCACGCGCGCAATTGCGGCGTCGGGCAGGGGTTCTTGCTGGGTGAAGGGCTTATCGAATATCTCAATCATGCGCGCCAGCATGGTGCAGGCTCACGTCTTTTGGAAGGGCAAAATACTGGATTGATGCGACGAGATTGGATTGATTTGGAAAGCGCTCAATTGGTGATATCCAAACCGAACGTGCCACAGCACATTGCATCGCTTCGAGCGCGCTTACTGCACCTTGATGGTCTTATTGCGGAAGCTGTCACCGTTGCCGACGGTAATGGTCCGGGATCGCCCGTTGCTGCCGCGCTCCACCTTTGCTGTGCCGGATTTCACAATTGTGCGGGAGACGGGAAGTTTGCATTTGTCGATGGCCGCGATGGAGTAGCTGGGTTCGGGCGAAAAATAGCCCTTACCGGTTTTCAGGCAGATGATATTGCCGGGCCCCAGCGGATCAGAGCTTTTTAGAGATACGGGGCCGTCATCGGGGGTATTGACGGTGATTTTGGTCTTACCAGCAAACGCGTCTTCTGCCGCGATCACCGAGACGCGGGCGTAACGGGTGCCGCTGTCGAGGTTGATGAAATGACCGCCGAACATCAGAACGCAGATGCATAGGCCGAGCATGATGGCAACTGTTTTGACTAACATAACCGCTTAATCCGCTGTTCATTCAATGGAACAGCGTCTCGCGCAGGATTTTGACTGATTTATGGCGTGTCAGACGTCGATTTCTTCGACGAATTTGGCATTGGCCTGAATGTACTCAAAGCGCAACTCGGGTTTCTTGCCCATCAAACGCTCCACCAGATCAGCGGTATCGCCCGGCTCTTCCTCGGCGATGCGCACGCGGATCAGGGTGCGGGTGGCCGGGTCCATGGTGGTTTCTTTGAGGTCTTTTGCGTCCATCTCGCCAAGTCCCTTGAAGCGGGAGACGTCGATTTTGCCTTTGCCGCCCAAGCCCTTGTCAACGAGTTGGTTCTTCTCCGCATCATCCATGCAATAGACACGGCGTGCGCCTTGGGAGATGCGGTAAAGCGGGGGTTGGGCAAGGTAGAGGTGGCCTTGGTCGATCATCGGGCGCATCTGGGTGAAAAAGAAGGTCATCAAGAGCGAGGCGATATGTGCACCATCGACATCCGCGTCGGTCATGATGATGATTTTGTCATAGCGTAGATCTTCGATGTTAAAGCGCGTGCCCAAACCGACACCGAGCGCCTGGGACAGGTCGCTCAATTCAGCGTTCTGGCTGAGTTTTGACGAGGCTGCGCCAAGGACGTTGAGGATTTTACCGCGCAGGGGCAGGAGGGCCTGGGTCTTGCGGTCCCGCGCCATTTTGGCGGAACCACCAGCGCTGTCGCCTTCGACGATGAACAGCTCTGTACCGGAGCGGTCTGCATTGGTGCAATCGACCAGCTTGCCGGGCAGGCGCAGTTTCTTGGTCGCGGATTTGCGGGCGGTCTCTTTCTCGGCCTTGCGGCGCAAGCGCTCTTCGGTGCGCAAGACGACGAAATCGAGGATCGCGGAGGCGGATTTGGGATCGGCGGCGAGCCAGTTGTCGAAATGGTCGCGCACGGAGTTTTCGACAAGGCGCTGGGCTTCGGTGGTGGCGAGGCGGTCTTTGGTCTGGCCGACAAACTCAGGCTCGCGGATGAAAACGGAAATCAGCGCCGAGCCGCCCGACTGGATGTCGTCGCGGGTGATTTGGGCGGCTTTGCGGTTGTTGGCCAATTCGCCGTAGGCGCGGATGCCTTTGGTGATGGCGGCCCAGAAGCCGGTCTCATGGGTGCCGCCTTCAGGGGTTGGCACCGTGTTACAATATGAGGTGACAAACGCATCGCGCGCAGGCGTCCAGTTGATCGCCCATTCAACAGAGCCTGGGGTGTCGTTGTTGAATTTCTCAGCGAAAGTGACTTTGCCTGCGAAGGGGGCGGCGGAATAGGTTGCTGCGCCGTCGAGCCGTTCGTTGAGGTAATCGGCAAGGCCACCGGGGAAATGGAACGTGGCTTGTTCTGGCGTGTCGTCCTTGATGATCGCCGGATCGCATTTCCAGCGGATTTCGACGCCCGAAAAGAGATAGGCTTTGGAGCGGGCCATGGACAGAAGGCGCGCGGGTTTAAGCCGCGCGTTGGGGCCAAAAATCTCCGCGTCCGGATGGAAAGTGACGGTGGTGCCGCGCCGGTTTGGGGTGGGGCCGATGTTTTCGACCGCGCCTTGCGGGATGCCGCGGGAAAATGTCTGGCGGTAGAGTTGTTTGTTGCGGGCAACTTCGACTTCGAGATGGTCCGAGAGCGCGTTGACGACAGACACACCAACGCCGTGCAGGCCGCCCGATGTCTGATAGGCTTTGCCGGAAAATTTGCCGCCTGCGTGGAGCGTGCACAGGATGACTTCGAGGGCGGATTTATCAGGAAACTTGGGGTGCGGATCGACGGGAATACCGCGGCCATTATCGCGGATCGTGCAGGAGTAATCGCCGTTTAGCTCAATCTCGATCCGGTTGGCATGACCTGCAACGGCCTCATCCATAGAGTTGTCGAGCACTTCGGCGACCAGGTGATGCAGGGCGCGATCATCGGTGCCGCCAATGTACATACCGGGACGTTTGCGCACAGGCTCAAGCCCCTCCAGCACTTCGATGGAGGAGGCATCATAGTCTTTGGACGCTGCATCCTCTGCAAAGAGGTCGTCTGCGGCTGGGGCCATTGGGGCTTTTATCCCTGAGTTTTTATCTGCTCTTATTGCGCGCCATTAGAGCATTTTGTCGGGGGTGGGATCAAGTGATGGTTGCGATGATTTTGCGGGTATGCGGGGCCGTGCGATGCTCAACGAGATAGACGCCTTGCCATGTGCCCAGCGCCAGCGTGCCGTCGATGATGGGGATCGACAGGGAGACAGGCAGGATGGCGGATTTGATGTGGGCGGGCATGTCATCGGGGCCTTCGGCGGTGTGGCGCATCCAGCTTTGATCCGGGTGATTGGAGGGCGGGATGGTACGGTGGAGCCAGTCGGCGAGATCAGCCCTTACGTCGCTATCGGCGTTTTCCTGAATGAGCAGGGAGGCAGAGGTGTGGCGTATGAATAGCGAAAGGAGTGCGCCGGTGAGCGGCAGGTGGGTCAGTTGCTGTGTGAACTCGTAGAGGCCGGGGCCGTGGGTGTTGATGGTGATCGTGTGGTGCATGATGGCGTGTTTAGCGCAGGCTGCGCAGGATTGCCAAGCGGTGACGCGCTGGTCGCGCGCCGTTATTTTGCCTTGCGTTCTTGGCGCAATTTTGCTGCGCAAAATATCCGCCTGCCACGCAGGGCACCGCTGCGCGCGGAGCGGGATATTTGTGAACCAAAGAAGGTGGAGGTGTTGGCGCGTTGCGTCTGGCGGCGGAGATTTTGGGCGTTTCTTGGGAGGCGCTTAGGGGCGAAGGTAATTCAGGTTTAGGGTTGGTTTGGGTGCCGCGTTGCTATGCTACGTTCATATGCCCCTTTCTAAAAGGCTAAATAAAACAATGCCTTAGTATTTATTCCGCGGTGGATGTGGTGCAAGGGCGCGAGCGGGCGTGTGGTGAACGCATTGAGGAGATGCGAGTTTGCCGTGTGTTCAGATCAGTGTTTTGATCAGGTGAAGATTTGATCGCCTTGTTCGTCGATGACTTGGCGGGCTTTATTTACGATCGCGCTTTCCACCTCTTCGCGATTGGAGATGACATCGGCGCGGATCATGTGGTGGGTTTTTGTCTCTGTCCCGAAGTCTTTTTCGATACGCGCTGCGATGCGGTGACCGCCAGAGGTGCTCTGCGGTTCGGGGAAGATACGGTAGCCGTTGTGCTCGACCGGTTCGGTTTGAGGTTTGCTGGCACCGCCGCCGAAGAGGCGTTTGAGGAGGGACATCTGGGCGCTTTCTTTGTGATCTATGGTTCGGCTTCGAAAACGTGCCAAGCATTTTTGTATTTGTCCATCCATCCGGCTTGATATTTGGGGTCTGGATGCTCGGAGCTGTAGATGCTGGAATAATCGGGTCGAATGCGCCGCATCGTCGTGGCGGATTTGCGCGGCTGTCCCGTCTTGCCCGGATTCCGAGACCAGATGAGGTGGGTTTCGCGAACGGTTCGGGAGACGGTCGCAGACGGCACTACGTAATAGTCGATGGCCGACCAGTCTTGGTTTCCCAGATCGACGAAGACGTAGAACAACTGATCTTCGCAGATCGTTTCGTGCTTCACCCCCATGTGCCAGCCGCCATCGCCACCGATTTGAGTGCGTGTTTTAACCTGAATACTGAATAAACGGTTGCCGGCTTGATCGGCAATCAGGATGTCCATGTTCGGTGCGCCTTGCGGTGCGAGCGCAGCGATGTGGCCGCGCCGAAGCAGCTCGCCCATCACCAGATGCTCACCGGCGGCGCCGATGAGAGATGTTTGTTTTTTTCGCGCTGGGCTCAAGCGGATCTATTACTGATCCAGGAAGCTGCGCAGTTTGCGGC
>CAYRKW010000015.1:0-23885 GCA_964425135.1 uncultured Rhodobacterales bacterium | reverse complement strand
TTTGCGGCTGCGGCTGGGGTGTTTCAGCTTGCGAAGGGCCTTGGCCTCGATCTGGCGGATGCGCTCGCGGGTGACCGAGAATTGTTGGCCGACCTCTTCGAGCGTGTGGTCGGTGTTCATGCCGATGCCAAAGCGCATTCTGAGCACGCGTTCTTCGCGGGGGGTGAGAGAGGCGAGGACGCGGGTGGTGGTTTCTTTGAGGTTGCCTTGGATCGCTGAATCGAGTGGCAGGATGGCATTTTTGTCCTCGATGAAATCACCGAGTTGGCTGTCTTCCTCATCGCCGATGGGGGTCTCGAGGCTGATCGGCTCCTTGGCGATTTTCATCACCTTACGGACCTTCTCCAGCGGCATTTGCAGCTTCTCGGCCAATTCCTCGGGTGTCGGCTCGCGGCCGATTTCGTGGAGCATTTGGCGACCTGTGCGCACCAGTTTGTTGATCGTTTCGATCATATGTACGGGAATTCGGATCGTACGGGCCTGATCGGCAATCGAGCGGGTAATGGCCTGGCGAATCCACCAGGTGGCATAGGTGGAGAATTTATAACCGCGGCGGTATTCGAATTTGTCGACCGCCTTCATCAAACCGATGTTGCCTTCCTGAATAAGATCAAGGAATTGCAGGCCGCGATTCGTGTATTTTTTGGCAATCGAAATCACCAGACGCAGGTTGGCTTCGACCATCTCTTTCTTGGCAACACGGGCTTCTTTTTCACCCTTTTGCACCTGGCTGACGATGCGGCGGAATTCGGAGATATCCACGCCGACATATTGGCCAACCTCGGCCATATCGCCGCGCAATTTGGTGATGCGGTCGGAGTGCTTTTCGATCAGCGTTGCCCAGCCACGCCCTTTAAAGCCGGCGACTTTATCGAGCCAGTTTGGATCGAGTTCTTCACCCTTGTAGGCCTCAATGAAATCGCGACGATTGATGCGCGATTGGTCGGCGAGTTTCACCATTTGACCGTCGATGGTCATGATCCGGCGGTTGATGCCGTAGAGCTGGTCGACAAGCGCTTCGATACGGTTGTTGTGCAGGTGGAGCGAGTTCACCAATTCAACGATACCGGTTCTAAGATCCTGATATTTCTTCTCTTTTTTATCTGAAAAGCTCTCGTCCTCGTTCAGGGTCGCGGAGATGCGATCATCCTGCATGGCGGAGAGTTTTTCGAAATCGGAAGCAATCTGGTCTAGCGTTTCCAGAACCTCGGGCTTGAGCGTCGCCTCCATCGCAGCGAGCGAGAGGTTGGCCTGATCGTCCTCGTCTTCCTCATCGTCGTCGTCATCAAGCGATTCGCCGGTTTCCTCGTCAACGAGGTCATCTTTGCGTTTGATCTCGATCTTCTGGGGCTGCTGCGGGGTCGGGGTCTGGCGGTCGGCCGGATCGGGGGTTGAGCCCAGAACCGAAACCTCGTCTTCGCCGTCCATGGCGTTTCCGAAGGTTGTCTCAAGGTCGATCACGTCGCGAAGCATGATCTCTTCTTCCAACAGCTCGTCTCGCCAGATGGTGATCGCCTGGAAGGTGAGAGGGCTTTCACACAGGCCCGCAATCATGGTGTTGCGGCCAGCTTCGATCCGTTTGGCAATCGCGATTTCGCCTTCACGGCTGAGAAGCTCGACCGAGCCCATCTCGCGCAGATACATGCGCACGGGATCGTCGGTGCGTTCCAGCTTTTCCTCGGGCGCATTGGCGGCGGTGACGTCCTTGGATTTCGCCTCGACCAGTTCGGTGGATTTGGCTTCTTCCTCTTCGGCGTCTTCGGCCTCGATCACATTAACGCCCATCTCGGAGAGCATGGACATAACATCTTCGATCTGTTCGGAAGAGACCTGGTCGGGGGGCAGGACCGAGTTGAGTTCATCATAGGTGATGTAGCCACGCTTGCGCGCGGAGGCGATCATGCCTTTGACATCTGCTTGCGACAGATCAAGACCCTGTTCGTTCTCATCATCTCGATTGTTTTCTTCGGTATCCTTGGCGGCCATCTGGCGTCTCCGTAAGATATGTCACCCCGAGGTCGGATCGATTGCGGTGTCAAAGCGCTTTCGAATCACACCCGCTTAAATAACGAATCACTGATTCGCAATCCACGCGGACCTCTATTTTTTTATCCACACTTCTCGATCAAACAAATCTTTGAAGTAGTCATCACCGCTTTGATCAGACGATGCGTCCCCTTTGCCACTATCAAAATCGACGCGGGCGGCGCGTTCTTCGGCCTCCATCGCTTCGCGAGACCGCCATGTCAGCCCTTCGTCCTGATGGTCGGAGGTGATGTCAGATTGAGCATCAAGATTTTCTGAACTTCGCCCCAGAATGGCGCGGTGGCGGGAGATGTCGTCAAGAAGAGCAGCTTGGACAACCAATGCGTCGGTTCCAGATTTGATCAAGGGGTGCGTCTTGAGATGGTTCGATGTCTCGACCATTTCAAGGCCGTGGGGTCCGATTTGTGAAATTATTTTATCTTTGAGCGATTTGCTGCCTTGAGCGTTCCCGTCGCTGGCGCTGTGGGTGATCAGCGCATCGCGCAGTTGGGCGAGTTCGGGGGTTTGGAAGACGACGCTTTCAAGCGCGCTCTCGCAGGCTGAAATGATGATGGGGTGGGCAAGGCAAAGGCCGAGTATGGTCGTCTCGCGCATGCGGGTGGCGATGGCGTCTGATCCGGCGGTCGCGAGCGCAGAGTTTTTGGTGCCAAGCGATGGGGGGATCGGACGGGCCGCCGCGCCACGTTTTGCGGGGCCGCGGGAAGCGCCACGGGAGAAGATGTTCTGTCTGGGGTTGGTCTGCTGCGGTGTGAAGAGGACGCGGCGGCGGGTTCGGATTTCCGCGTCATAATGGCGGCGCACGGAGGCGTCTTCGATGCTGTGCAGGATTGATTTGAGGCGTTGATCGAAGGCGGCGCGGCGCTCTGGCGTATCGAGCGGCGCTGCGCCTGTTTCACGCTCCCACATCAGATCAAAGAGCGGTTTGGATTTGTCGAAGAGTGTCTGCATTGCTGATGGTCCTTGCTGGCGCAGCAGGTCATCAGGATCAAGTCCTGTCGGCAAGGCGCTGAAGCGCAATGACTTTCCAGCTTCCAGAAGCGGCAGGGCTATGTCAATGAGGCGTGCGGCGGCGCGCTGGCCAGCCTGATCGCCATCAAGGGCGATGATCGGCTCGGGCGCGATGCGCCACATCAGGCGCAGCTGATCGGGTGTGATCGCGGTGCCATTGGGCGCGATGGTATGGGCAAAGCCATGGGTGACCAGAGCGATGACGTCCATGTAGCCCTCGGCAACGATGAGCGCGCCGGATTTGCCGGAGGCTTCGCGTGCAGGTGAGAAGTTGTAGAGAGTGCGGCCTTTGTCAAAGAGCGGCGTTTCGGGGGAGTTGAGGTATTTGGCGCGAGCGTTGGGATCGAGTGCGCGGCCTCCGAAGGCTATGGCGCGGTTTTGTGGATCGCGGATGGGGAAGATGATGCGGTTTCTGAACCGATCAAAGGGTTTGCCGCCGTCATCGGGTTTGATCGCAAGACCTGCGGTGATGATGTCCTCATCGGAGATGCCTTTGCCTTTGAGGTGGTCGGTGAGGGCCGTGCGGGTGTTGGAGGCAAAGCCGATCTCGAAGCGGGTTTGATGATCCTCGTTGAGCCCGCGTTTGGTCAGATAGTCGCGTGCTTGGTCTGCGGCAGCTGTTTTGAGTTGCAGTCGGAAAAACTGAGTTGCGGTCTCCATCACCGCGACGAGCCGGGTGCGGGCGTCTGATTTCTCACGCGCTTTGGGATCGCGGGTAGGCATCTCCAGACCTGCCTCACCTGCCAGGCGCTCGACCGCCTCAATGAAGCTGAGGTTTTCTGTGGCCATGGTGAAACCGACGATATCGCCTTTTTCGTGGCAGCCAAAACAGTAGTAAAAGCCCTTGGCATCATCGACGTGGAAGGAGGGGGTTTTTTCCTGATGGAACGGGCAGGGTGCCCAGTAGTCGCCTTTGGCGGGGTTGGATTTGCGACTGTCCCATGTGACCTTCTTGCCTGCCACATGCGATAGGCTGACGCGGGATTTTATCTCATCAAGAAAGCCGGGTGGAAATGCCATGGCGCAGTATCGCGCTCTGGGCGGTCAGGTGCAATATGGGAGTTTGCGGGGCGGGCTTTTGGCCTTTAAAAAATGTGCCGCGCTGGCGCGCGGCGCGATTATAAAAGCGCTTGCGCAGCGCGGTGCGGTCGCTGCCGCGACGGGCGAGTATTTTGGGAAATGCGAAAAACGGCGGGGATTTGGTTAATCGGGCGTTCGGGCGTTATTTTAAAGGGTTAACGGGAAATTTGGGGATGCACATCCTATGCACAAGCGATGCACAATCTATGCACAGTCGGATATGCGGTTGGGAAACGTTAAGCGCAGCGGGCGGTTTGGGGCGGTGTTTTGCAACAGCAGTGTTTACGTCAAGGTAATGCTCATGCCGTTCTCTGCGGCCTGGATGATCGCCTCGATGGCGCGCAAGGAGTTGTAACCGTCCTGTGCGGTGACTATCGGCTCGGCTTTGCGTTCGATGAGATCGCAAAAGTGATCGAGTTGTGCGATCAGCGGATCGCCCGGGGATTTGGGCAGGGCGGTGGCGCTCATGGGCTCCCACCAGCTGCGGGTGTCTTTGTTTTTCCACAGTTTGAGATCGGGCAGGGTGAGCGTGCCATGGGTGCCGCCGATGTGATAGGCGGATTGGCCTGTGCGCGGGTAGGCCGGGTTTTCGGCGGCCGTCAGTTCCCAACTATGGGGGGCGGGTATGGTATCGGAGATGGTCAGGGTGGCGAGTGCGCCGCTTTGGAGCCGGGCGATCACTGTGGCAGTGTCTTCGACAGTATGGCGCCTGCGCGCGTTTGATGTGAGGGCCTGCACGCTTTCGATCTCTCCGCCAAGATGGCGCAACAGGTCAATGTCGTGGATGAGGTTGATGAAGACCGGACCCGCGCCTTTGCGGGTGCGCCATGCGGCGGAGAAATAATCATCGGGTTTATAGAGCCAGCAGGACATGTGGATGGCGGTGATCTCGCCAATTGCGCCTGCATCGATCTGGGTTTTGGCCGCATTGATTGCGGGGGAGTGGCGGCGGTGGTGGCCGATCAGGACAGGCACGGCGCTCGATTGGACCGCTTGCACGATGTCCCGGGCGGCCTGCGCGGTTTGAGCGATTGGTTTTTCGATCAGTGTAGGGATGCCTGCCTCGATGGTGGCGCGCGCGCCGCTGCGGTGCTGGTCGTTTGGGGTCGCGATGATGACGCCGTCGGGGCGGTCTTTTGCGAGCATCTCGTCTACGGTTTCAAACCGTGCGACGCCGCGGCGGGCGGCGATTTTGCCTGCGGTTTGCGCTGGATCTGTGATGGAGGCGAGGCGCGCGCGCGACGATTGGGTGAGGCGTTCTATATGCTGGGTGCCGACGAGACCGGCGCCGATGACGGCTATGCGATGTTCTGTGCTCATGGGCGCAAGATCAAGCGTATCCGTGATGGTGGTTCAAGAGGAATATGATGCGTTTCGCATTCGGACATAAAAAAGCCGACCCCCGAAAGAAGGGTCGGCTTCGGATTTGGATGGCGCGATTTCTTTAGATCGCGGCGGCCATAACCTCGTCGTCCACATGGCGCTCGTATTGTTTGAAGTTTTCGTGGAACATTTGCACGAGGCGCGCGGCCTGTCGGTCGTAGGCGTCGGGTTTGTCCCAAGTGCGGCGTGGGTCCAGAAGAATGTCCGGCACGCCCTCACAGGAGACTGGCACCATGAAATCGAAGGTGTCATCGACGCGGAATTTGCCGTTGGCGAGCGAGCCGTTGAGGGCGGCTGTCAGGAGCGCGCGGGTCGATTTGATTGGCATGCGCGAGCCGATACCGAACGCGCCGCCTGTCCAGCCGGTGTTTACCAGCCAGCAGTCTGCGCCGTGTTTGGCGATTTTCTCACGCAATAGCGCGCCATAAACTTCGGGGCGGCGCGGCATGAAAGGCGCGCCAAAGCAGGTCGAGAAGGTCGGTTGTGGCTCGGTCACGCCTTTCTCGGTGCCTGCGACTTTCGACGTGAAGCCCGAGAGGAAGTGGTACATCGCTTGCGCGGATGTGAGGCGAGCGATGGGGGGCAAGACGCCAAACGCATCGCAGGTGAGCATGATGATGTTTTTTGGCACGCCGCCAAGGGCGGTTTCGGAGGCGTTTGAGATATAGTCGAGCGGATAGGCGCAGCGCATGTTCGGTGTCAGGCTGTCGTCTTTGAAATCCAGCTCTTTGGTTTCCGGATCATAGACCATGTTTTCGATCACTGTGCCGAACATGGAGGTTGTGGCGTAGATCTCCGGCTCTGCATCTTCCGACAGGTCAATGGTCTTGGCGTAGCAGCCGCCTTCGAAGTTGAACGTCGTGGTGTCGGACCAGCCATGCTCATCATCGCCTATGAGGATGCGGTTGGGATCGGCGGACAGGGTGGTTTTGCCGGTGCCCGAGAGGCCGAAGAAGACAGCGGTGTCCTGCGGGTCGCCCTTGGCGTGGTTGGCCGAGCAGTGCATCGGCATCACGCCTTTTTCGGGCAGCAGGTAGTTGAGGATCGAGAAGACGGATTTTTTGTTCTCGCCTGCATAAGAGGTGCCGCCGATCAGGACCAGTTTACGCTCGAACGAGATGGCGATGACTGTCTCGGAGCGGCAGCCGTGTTTGGCTGGATCGGCCTTGAAGCTGGGGCAATTGATGACGGTGAACTCGGGTGTGAACGTGTCCAGTTCGCTGCGGCTTGGGCGGCGCAGGAGGTGACGGATGAAGAGGGCATGCCACGCCAGTTCAGTGACCACGCGCACATCGAGGCGAAAGGAGGGATCAGCGCCGCCGAAGAGGTCCTGAACGAAATAATCGCCGCCTTGCATGTGGGCGAGCATGTCCTGGTGAAGCTGATCGAAGTCTTCGGATTTCATGGGGGCGTTGTTTTCCCACCAGATCGTGTCCTTGACCGAAGGCTCTTCGACGACGAACTTATCGTTGGGAGAGCGGCCGGTGTGTGCGCCGGTGGAGACGAGAAACGCGCCGCCATTGCCCAGCTCACCTTCGTTGCGCTTGAGCGCAAGCTCCACAAGGCCTGCTTCGTTCAGATTGTAGTAGGTATTTTCGACATTCGTCACGCCTTGATCTTCAAGTCGCATTTTGGGATTAACCCGACCCGTGGTCATAGATCTCACTCCTTGATCTAACGCCGGTCAAATACGCAGTCCGGCCATTGGTTACGCCCGGGATTTGGGGTCCCGCACCCTTGCGCGGTGGTCTAGCTGAGGGGTGTTTGATCTGTCGAGAGTGAGAACGTTTACATAAGGTGAGATAAGACGTTTGGTCGCAGATTGTGCCTCTGGTGCGATAATTTTTCCATTAAGAGTATGTTAAAAGTCCCATATTTGGACATAGAGTTGCGACAGTGTTGGTTGAATTTAACGTGCCGCGAATCCCAATTGCGACGCCGACCGATGCAGTTTGAGAGCGTAAATACACTTCAGTTAAGCCCCCTTTGATCGGGAAGTTTTCAACGCAATCAGCGTGGGGCCGCTAAATCGTCGTGTTGAGGTCTTAGTTTCGCCACATCTTAGGTGTGGTTTTTATGTGTCCGTAGATTAACGATTTTGCAGTCCATATGTGTAAAAATATTGTCTTGCGGATCGACGTGACGAATAGTGCGCCCAAAACGCATAAAACGAGGAAAGATCGGGTATGGCACGGATAGCCTTGGTGGATGACGACCGTAATATTCTTACTTCCGTATCAATGGTACTGGAAGCGGAAGGATATGACGTACAGACCTACAATGACGGCGCAGCGGCACTGTCTGCGCTGAGCGATGAAGAGCCGGATCTGGCTGTTTTCGATATCAAGATGCCACGGATGGACGGGATGGAGTTGCTGCGGCGTCTGCGTCAGAAATCCGATCTTCCGGTTATCTTCCTGACATCGAAAGACGACGAGATTGACGAGGTGCTCGGTCTTCGGATGGGCGCGGATGACTACATGCGCAAGCCATTTTCGCAGCGCTTGTTGGTGGAGCGGATCCGCGCGATCCTGCGCCGCAAAGAAGCGCTTGCCAGCGAAGATACGGCGGAGGAGGACGATGATGTGATCCTCAAGCGTGGCTCGCTGACGATGGATAAACTGCGCCACACGGTGTTGTGGAAGGGCATGGGCGTCACATTGACGGTCACAGAATTTCTGATCCTCGAATCGCTGGCAAACCGTCCCGGTTTTGTCAAAAGCCGCGATCAGCTGATGGATGTGGCCTATGATGATCAGGTCTATGTGGATGACCGTACAATCGACAGCCACATCAAACGCGTGCGCAAGAAATTCCGCGCGGTAGACGATGAGTTCTCATCGATCGAAACCCTTTACGGTATCGGCTACAGATACACCGAGGCATGAACGGATGCCCGTGGACGGGACAATGAGCGACGTGGACGCCAGCCAACCACGCGGACAAATTCTGTTGTCCGCGCCGGTAAATACCAATGCGGATGGGTCTGCCAAACGCTATGCGGAGAGTTTTGGGCTCAAATACTCCCCGCTTGCGCGCAAGATCGTTACCTTCAATCTGGTTGCGCTGTGCATGATGATGACGGGGATCTTGTATCTCAACCAGTTCGACGAGGGCTTGATCTCGCTGCGTGAGCAGTCGATTGAATCGGATTCGCGTTTCCTGTCGGAAGCGCTGATCCGCACGCCGGGATCCATGGTGGAAAACGGCACCATTTCGCCCGAAACCATAAAGACATTCCACGAGATTGCGCAAAACAGTAACTCGCTGATGCAAATCTTCGATGCGCAGGGAAATTTGAAAGCCTATTCGGACGGTGTGCGCGGCAACTCGGCACTCGGCGAGGACTTGCTCTCGGATGAGGATGAAAGCGTAGACCGCTCGCTTGCCGATATGGTGACGAAGCGTTTGGGGCGTATTTTCAATACTGCCCCGCCCGAATTGCCGCCGCTCAAAGAACGCCTGAATTTTGCCGAAGAAAGCATGCTATCGGCCCTGAACGGGAATTTGCGAAAGGCGCGACAATCGGATTCGAACGGGCAGATTATTTTGACTGTCGCGCTGCCGCTGGTGCAAAATAACACGGTTGCGGGCGCGCTGGTTCTGTCGACAAATCCCGGCGAGATTGACGGAATTGTGCGAAAAGAGCGCGGCCAGATATTGCGCATTTTCTTCCTGGCGATGGTGATCAACGTCATTCTGTCACTGGCGCTGGCCAATACGATTGCCCATCCACTGCAAGAGCTTGCCGAAGCGGCAGAGCGGGGCGGCGCGACCAACACGCGACGGGTCAATCCGGAGCGGATCGAAATTCCTGACCTGACGGGCCGACCTGACGAGATTGGTTATCTGGCGGGCGCAATGACGTCGATGACGAGTGCGCTTTATGACCGGATTGATGCCAATGAGAGTTTTGCAGCCGATGTTGCGCATGAGATCAAAAACCCGCTGACATCGCTGCGCTCTGCGGTTGATACGATGAAATATGCCTCGACTGATGAGGCGCGGGAGAAACTCCTCAAGGTGATCGGGCAGGATGTGACGCGGCTCGACCGGCTGGTGACCGATATCTCCAATGCCTCGCGGCTCGATAAGGAGCTGGTGCGCGACGAGATGCAACCCTTCGATCTGCACGAGCTTTTGAACAATCTGGTCGAGTATAATCAGGATGGCGCGCAGGAGCGCGGCGGTGAATTGGTGGCTGATCTTTGGCCAAGCCCGATCATGCTGTGCGGTCTTGAGGGGCGCCTTGCGCAGGTGTTTGTCAACCTGATCACCAATGCGATTTCCTTCACGCAAGAGGGCGGTGTGATCACCGTGCGCACGACTGTGCTGGGAAATGGCATGGTGCGGGTGACTGTTGAGGATAATGGTCCGGGCATTCCAGATGATAATCTCGACGATGTGTTCTCGCGGTTTTATTCGGAGCGCCCTGATCAGCAGTTTGGCAACCATTCCGGGCTGGGTCTGGCGATCTCCAAGCAGATTGTCGATGCGCATTCTGGCAGCATCCATGCGGAGAATGTGCGCCCCGACGGCGCTGATACGGACACGCCGCCACTTGGCGCGCGCTTCGTGGTTGATCTTCCGGCCTGATCGGGTGTGAGCGATCCTTCCAAATCGACAGTGCATGGCTCTGCGGTCGCTCTTGACGGTAAGGGTTTGCTGATTATCGGTGCGTCCGGTTCGGGAAAATCCGCCACTGCGTTGGCGCTGATTGGACGCGGGGCGAAACTCGTCAGCGATGATCAGGTCGATCTGACCCTTGAGAAGAGCCGTGTGGTTGCACATGTGCGCAAGGACTTTGAAGGTTGGATCGAGGCGCGCGGTGTCGGGATATTGCAGGTCCCACACGTGCGATCACAGACCATTGATTATGTTCTTGATATGGATCAGACAGAGCTGCACCGGCTGCCGCCGATGCGGCATCATTGCGTGCTGGGATGTGATATCGCGCTGATCCACGGTCGGGAAAATCCCGGATTGGTGGATGCGCTTGATGCGCTGTTGCGGGGCGGACGGCTGAAATAGCCATGGGGCCAAAGCGCGGCACTGATCACATTTAAGCGCGTGGCGCTTGACCGCGCGGCACGAAGTCTTAGGTTGCCGCTACCATGACATCGTTTTCTCAGCGGATATGAGCGCACAGCGCGGGTTTGACATTGTGATCGTCACCGGCGCGTCTGGCGCAGGCCGGTCCACGGCGATTAACGCGCTGGAGGATTTTGGGTTTGAGGCGATAGACAACCTTCCACTGTCGCTTTTCCCGCGTCTGGTCTCGCGCCATGCGCCGCTCGATCGGCAGATGGTGGTGGGGATTGATCCGCGCAACCGTGACTTCTCGAGCCAGAAAGTGCTCGATATTGTCGCCGAATTGCGGGCGATGGATGGGGTTGAGCCGCATCTGGTGTTTATGGATTGTGCCGCAGATGTGCTGTTCAAACGGTTCAGCGAAACCCGCCGTCGCCACCCGCTGGCCCCGCATGAGACGGTACGCAAGGGGGTGATGCGCGAGTTGACGCTGTTGCAAACGCTCAAGGATCGGGCGGATATCGTTTATGACACGAGCCATATGGCGCCGCAGGAATTGCGCGGTGCGCTGGCACGGCTTTTCGACACGGCGGAAAAAGGCGGGATGGCGGTGCAGGTGCAGTCGTTTTCCTACAAGCGCGGTGTGCCGCGCAGCGCCGATATGGTGATGGATGTGCGATTCTTGCGCAACCCGCATTGGGAGCCGGAATTGCGCCCCTTGGACGGGCGCGAAGAGGCGGTGGCTGCTTATGTGCGTGAGGATGCGAATTATTCACCGTTTATTGACCATCTTACGGGTATGCTGGAACTGCTTCTTCCTGCATATAAAAACGAGGGAAAATCCTACTTCTCGATAGGGCTCGGATGCACCGGAGGGCAACACCGCTCGGTGTCCGTAGCGGAAACCCTTGCAATAAGACTTGCTGAAATCGGCTGGCGGGTGTCTATTCGCCACCGGGAACTTGAATTGAGCGGATCCGTACCGGTCCGCGATCTTGGGTAGGTGTAATGTGTACGGGATAGTGATCGTCGCCCATGCGGGTTTGGCGGATGAGTATTTATCAGCAATGGAACATGTGGTCGGCAAACAGCCGGGAACAGCTGCCGTGCCTGTCGGTGCTGAGTGCGACCGGATGGAGCGCAAGACGGCCATTCATGAGGCGATCGAAGAGGCCGATGAGGGTGACGGCGTTGTTGTGGTCACGGACATCTATGGTGGCACCCCCTCAAATCTAGCGCTGAATGCCTGCGATACACCCAACCGGCGTGTGTTATACGGGGCGAATTTGCCGCTTTTGATAAAGCTTGCGACTTTGCGCGATAAGCCGTTGAATGAGGCTATAGAAGAGGCCATCACTGCGGCGCGAAAATACATCAACTGCACCGATGGCAAACCGGCATAATTGAGGTCGAGGCGCCCCTATGAGCGAACCATTGCTTCTAAAGATCCAGAATGAAAAGGGACTGCATGCGCGGGCATCGGCAAAGTTTGCAGAGACAGTGGAGCAGTTCGATGCGGATGCGGCCGTCAGTCATGAGGGCGTGATTGTGAGCGGGGACTCGATCATGGGGCTGTTGATGCTGGGTGCGTATCAGGGATGCGAGATCGAGGTGCAGACCAGCGGGGCGCAAGCGGACGCTTTGGCGGAAGCGTTGAGCGCGTTGGTGGATGGCAAGTTTAATGAAGGAATCTAGGGACCGTTTGGCGCGTTAACGCGCATCACCTTTGGTGTTGTCCGTCCCCCTCAACACGTATGGTCCAGCATCGCCGGATTGCCCCCGACCTGTCCCACCCAATGTCTGGGCTATCTCAAGTTCTGTGTGGTTTGGTTCGTTTGGGTGGCGGGTCGGAGGCTCTAAATCGCGCGCTTCACCGCGTTGGCACCGGCACTTCTCCGCGGTAGTCGTAGAATCCCCGGCCTGATTTACGCCCCAGCCAATCGGCTTCGACATATTTCACCAATAGCGGGCAGGGGCGGTATTTGGTGTCGGCGAGCCCGTCGTGCAGGACGTTCATTATCGCAAGGCAGGTGTCGAGCCCGATGAAATCGGCGAGCTCCAGCGGACCCATCGGATGGTTGGTGCCCAGCTTGAGGCAGGTGTCGATGCTCTCGACTGTGCCCACGCCCTCGTAGAGCGTGTAGATTGCTTCGTTGATCATCGGCATGAGGATGCGGTTGACGATGAAGGCGGGAAAATCCTCGGCGCTGGCGGCGGTTTTGCCGATTTTGGCAACGAGGTCTTTCATGACCTTATAAGTGGGCTCGTCCGTCGCGATGCCGCGGATCAGCTCGACCAGTTGCATGACAGGAACGGGGTTCATAAAGTGAAAGCCCATGAACCGCTCGGGCCGGTCGGTGCGTGAGGCGAGCCGTGTGATCGAGATCGACGAT
This sequence comes from uncultured Rhodobacterales bacterium, assembly GCA_964425135.1. Taxonomy (GTDB): domain Bacteria; phylum Pseudomonadota; class Alphaproteobacteria; order Rhodobacterales; family Rhodobacteraceae; genus CAYLLD01. The sequence continues at coordinate 10,944 of CAYRKW010000015.1, read as the reverse complement.
GTGTTGGACGTCAGGATCGTGTCTTTGCCCAGATGCGGGGCGAGAGCCGCGAAAATCTTGTGCTTGGTCTCTTCGTTCTCTGTGGCCGCTTCAATGATCAGATCACACGGACCGATCTGTGCGATATCCAAGGTGGTTTTTATGCGCCCCAGCGCCGCTTTGGCATCATTTTCTGATATCGTTGCTTTGGTGATCTGACGGTCGAGACCGGAGCTGATCTTTTCCATCGCCGCATCGAGTGCATCCTGGCTGATATCGTTGAGAAGCACGTCGTACCCTGCGAGCGCGAACACATGGGCGATGCCGTTTCCCATCTGCCCTGCGCCGATCACACCGACTGTTTTGATCTGGGTCACGCGGGTCTCCGGTTGGGGTGAAAATGTGCCGCGAAGATGACCTGTCCTCAACCCCGTTGCAACCGATTTTCACTATTTTTTCTGGCGCGTTAAACGGTTGGCAACCCCATCGTGCGAGATTGCGAGAGTGAATTGGGCGGTCCTTGCGTTGGGTGCAATACAGTGGAAACTGCGGACGTTGATGTCATCGACTACAAAACGTACCGGTTTGGGCGTGCGTCACAGCTTTTCCGTGGGCCGCAGCCTGATTTAAATCAGCCCTATATTTCGTATATCGGCGGGACCGAAACATATGGGCGATTTGTGCCCAATCCGTTTCCGAAAATACTGGCGCATCGCCTTGGCGTGCAAAGTGCCAATTGGGGGACGCCGGGGGCGGGCCCGACGTTTTTTCTCAAAGATCCGGTGGTTCTGGAGGCATGCAGCCAATCGCGCGTATGTGTGATTTCGGCGATGGGCGCGGTGCCGATGTCAAATCGGCTCTATTCGGTGTTCAAGCGGCGGAATTGTCGGCTTTTGGATACCTCAGAGACGTTGCGCGCGCTTTATCCTGAACTTGACCTGAGCGAGTTTCGCTTTGTTCATAACATGCTGCGGCGGATGTATCGTGTCTCCAGTGAGCGATTTCGTATGATCGAGATTGAGTTGCGCCAGGCCTGGGTCGCACGCATGCGCGATCTGATGGATGATATCGAGACGATCCGGGTTTTGTTGTGGATGTCATCGCGGCAACCAGAGGATGTGCCGGCAACGCTGCCGAAAGATTTTTTCACGACCTCCCCTGCGTTTGTGACGCGTGATATGTTTGAGCAGATCGTGCCGCACGCTGATCTGGTGGTTGAATATGTGCCTGACGCGGCAGTTGCGGCAGATCGCGAAGACGGGCGGGTTTATGACCGGAAGGCCGATCAATCCGCAATTCTATGGCCGGGCCCGACGATGCATATGCAAACAGCAGAATTGCTGGAAGAGCCGCTGCGAGAGATCATTTCGCAAGATCGGCTGATTGGAAAGATGTTGCGAGGGTAGAAAGCCTTCGTGCTTGTGGGTGTGTATCAGAAACTGATACGTGGCTGATTTGATTGATCGTGGTTTTGGATTGTCGAATTGAAAAGCACGCCTATAGATCGGCGATGCGAGCGAAAACGCGCTTGTTGGTTGGGTACGAAATATGCGTTTTTGGGACCTTGCTGCCATTGAGTTGCCGCCGATAGAGATGTTACACCCGTCTTGTACTAAGCGAGGAAATCCCCTCTCGATTGTGAATTTTGGATTCGGTTCTATGACAAGTCGCGTGTGTAGTTTGCTTGCCTTGCTCCTTTTAGTTGTTGGAGCAGAAAGATCTGACGCTAAGACCCCACAAAGTGTGTACGACTCCATGCAGAAGGTCTTTGATGTTTGCGTGGCAAATGCACGTAGTGGCACCTCTTTGACAGACGAAAAATCGCTCGCTGAGGCTGATCTTGACTGGGCTAACGAGCGCGGTGATAATTCTCGAAGTTTGTCTTTCAGCATTGAAACAAATGAAGATTTCGGCTGTGTGGTTTGGATCAAAGCTGGTCAGTTCAACGCCATCGAATTTCGAAAGTCTATGGATTCCTATATCCCATCGCTTTTCGAACGCGGAAAAGAAAATAAGTGCGTCTGGCGAACGGTATTCCCCATAAACAGTTGTACACTAGCGATCGAAAAAAATAGCTATGAGGATGGCTGGGAACGACACTTCAGCATCTCGTTCAGAATAGTCGCACATGAATATGCAGCCATGATTATACGGCAGACCTTGGCTTTTGACCCCGACGGATTTGCGCACTTGCCTCGGAATTAACACCGGAATTGGTGTGCGCGAGTTCGCACGTAAGGGCTCAAAGCAGTCATTTACAACGAAAAAGGCCGAGATGCGTGTTTGCGCAATCCCGGCTTTCGATGTGTTTGGAGCCCGCGCCGAGCGGACCCATTTGGTGTTACAGCGCGGCTTCCAGTGCCGGAACCGCGTCGAAGAGGTCTGCGACGAGGCCGTAGTCGGCGACCTGAAAGATCGGGGCCTCTTCGTCTTTGTTGATGGCCACAATCACCTTGCTGTCTTTCATGCCCGCAAGGTGTTGGATCGCGCCTGAGATACCGATGGCGATGTAGAGATCGGGGGCGACGACTTTGCCGGTTTGGCCGACTTGCCAATCGTTTGGTGCGTAGCCGCTATCGACGGCGGCGCGGGACGCGCCAACGGCTGCGCCGAGTTTGTCGGCCAGTTTTTCGATGATGGCAAAGTTCTCTTCCGAGCCAACGCCGCGACCGCCTGAGACGACGATGCCGGCGGAGGTAAGCTCGGGGCGGTCGCTGTCCTGAACCTTGTCTTCGACCCAGGAGGAGAGGCCCGCATCGCCAGCGGCACCGATTTTCTCGACAGCGGCGCTGCCGGTTTCAGCGGCGGCGTCAAAGCCTGCGGTGCGGATGGTCAGGACTTTTTTGGCGTCGCCCGATTTGACCGTTTGGATCGCGTTGCCCGCGTAGATCGGGCGCTCGAATGTGTCGGCGTCTTTAACGTCGGTGACATCGGAAATCACCATGGCATCGAGCAAAGCTGCAACGCGCGGCATGATGTTCTTGCCCGATGCGGTGGCTGGGGCGACGATGTGGTCGTAATCGCCAGCAAGGCTGACCACGAGATCGGCGACATTTTCCGCAAGCCCGTTGCCGTATAGCGCTTGATCGTCGGCACAGAGCACTTTGGCTGCACCATCGAGTTTGGCCGCAGCATCAGACGCGCCGCCCGAACATCCGCCAGAGGCGCACAGGATGGTAACATCGCCCAGGCCTTTGACAGCGGTGAGGGCTTTGCCGGTTTGGTCAGCGGATAATTCTGCGCCGTTGAGTTCTGCGATAAGAAGAACAGCCATTTTACAAAACTCCCGCTTCGTTTTTCAGTTTCTCGACCAGCTCATCGATCGAGCCGACCATAACGCCAGCTTTGCGCGCTTCCGGCTCGGTGGTGGAGACGATGGTCAGGCGCGGTGCAACGTCTATGCCGTAATCGCCCGGTGTTTTCTCATCGAGCGGTTTTTTCTTGGCCTTCATGATGTTTGGCAGCGAGGCGTAACGCGGCTCGTTCAGGCGCAGATCGACGGTTACGACAGCGGGCATTTTCACCTTGATGGTTTGCAGGCCGCCGTCAACTTCGCGGGTCACGGACGCGCTGTCGCCGTCGATGTTCAACTCGGACGCGAAGGTCGCTTGCGACCAGCCCATCAGCGCGGAGAGCATTTGGCCGGTGGCGTTCATGTCGTTGTCGATGGCTTGCTTGCCGCACAGAACGAGACCCGGTTGCTCTTCATCCACAACTGCTTTGAGCAGTTTGGCAACGGCCAAGGGTTCAATGTCGGTGTGTACATCGTCGGCCGCGATAATCAGGATCGCGCGGTCGGCACCCATCGCGAGTGCTGTGCGCAGGGTTTCCTGATTTTGCTTCACGCCTATGGATACGGCGATGATCTCTTCGGCTTTGCCGGCTTCTTTGAGGCGGATGGCCTCTTCGACAGCAATCTCGTCGAACGGGTTCATCGACATTTTGACATTCGCAAGATCGACCCCGCTGCCGTCCGCTTTGACACGAACCTTCACGTTATAATCAATCACGCGCTTTACAGGTACGAGCACCTTCATTGGCGTATCTCCCAAGTGTAAACCCGCAGCGCCGTCGCGCTCGGGTAGGAATAACTAGCGTGGGTTTATGCGAAAATTTCGGACCTTAACAGTGCAAAATCGACGCGGTCTGGCACTGGTACGTCATTGTTTCGTATCTGGTTTAGCGATTGGCGCCGGGGACCCACAACACATCGTCTTTGCCATCGTTATTGGCGATCCGCGAGGCAACGAAAAACCAATCCGAGAGGCGGTTGAGATATTTGATTGCGGCGGGGTTCACGTCTTCGGTTTTGCTGAGTTCCACGGCCAGCCGTTCGGCGCGGCGCGAGACGGTGCGCGACAGGTGCAGGTTGGCTGCGAGGGCGGAGCCGCCGGGGAGGATGAAACTGCGCAGCGGCTCAAGCGCATCGTTCATGGCGTCTATTTCGCGCTCCAGCCGGTCAACTTGCGCTTCGGTGATCCGCAGGGGCGGGTACTCGGCGTCGGCGTCCGAGGCCATGTCCGGGCGGCACAGATCAGCGCCCAGATCGAACAGATCGTTCTGGATCATCGCCAATTGATCATCGAGCGTGCCGGAGCTGTGTTGGCGTGCGAGGCCGACGGTGGCGTTGGTTTCATCCACCGTGCCATAGGCGCAGACGCGGTCGGAGTATTTCGCAACGCGCGCCCCATTGCCGAGTGCGGTTTCGCCTGCATCGCCTGTGCGCGTGTAGATTTTATTGAGTACGACCATGGTTCAACCTCCGGTCTGGCGTCTGATCCAGACAAAGCCGAGGATCAGGATGATTGCGACAAATTGCAGGCCCAAGCGCCAGCGCATGATTTTATTGGCGTTCTTGCGGTTGAACTCACCGCCTTTTGTGAACGAGCCGATACCAAACGCGAGGACCGCCAGCACGGCGAGGCAGGCGATTGCGACGATCCAAAAGAGTGGGTCATTGGCCATAGTTTTTCCTTCGGTTTAGAGGCGGCGCTGGATGGCGTCGCTGAGGCGGATCGGGAGCAATCCGCGCATAAACCATGCTATATAGGTCGGTGTGGTCACAAGGTAACGGATTTTTGGGCGCGGGCTTTCGATTGCGTGGATGAGTTTTTTGGTTGTGGCCTCGCAGGTGAGCTCAAACCTGTCCGGCGTACCATCCTGTGCGTATAGGCGCGGGATTAGGTGTTTGCGGTAGAGGCCAGAATATGCAGAGTTTTCAGGATCAATCCAGCGTTCGAAATGTATTTGCGACTTTTGCCGGATCATCGTGCGGATCGGGCCGGGTTCCATCAAAATTATTTTGATGTTTGGCGCGCGGTTTTCGAGCCGCATGGTGTCGGTGAAACCTTCCATGGCGAATTTGGTGGAATTATACGCGCCGCGAAAGCGTAGGGCGCTGAAGCCGAGGATTGACGAGTTGTTGATGATGCGGCCACGTCCGTTGGCGCGCATGGCGGGCAGGAGGCGGTTTGCCAAGTCAAACTGGCCGAAGAAGTTGGTCTCGAAGATCGAGCGCAGGGCATCGCGGGGCAGGTCTTCGGCGGCACCGGGAATCGCGAATGCGCCGTTGTTGAAGAGGGCGAAAAGCTTGCCGTTGGTGCGCTCTAGCGCTTCGATTGAGCCGTTTGCGACGGACGTGTCATCGGCCAGATCAAGTTGAAAGCTTGTGAGGCCTTCTGCGTTTAATCGTGCGACATCTTCGGGCTTTCGGGCGGTGGCGAGGACGTGCCAGCCGCGTTTTTGCAAGGCATGGGCGGCGTGGTGGCCGATGCCGCTGGAGCAGCCGGTGATCAGGATGGATTTTGCGTCTTCTGCCATGTTTTTAGGCCTGTGCAGGTCTTGTTTGCGCGCTCACATCCGCTAGTATCGCGACAAGGTCAAGCGAGCGATAAAAACAAACAGGTTTTGGCACCATGTCAGATGAGACAGACGCCCCAGACGAACAGGGCGTGATTAGCGAGACATTGCAGCGGGCGCTGGGCGATCGGTATCTGACCTACGCGCTCTCGACGATTATGCACCGGGCGCTGCCGGATGCGCGCGACGGGCTGAAGCCTGTGCATCGGCGTATTCTCTACACGATGCGCGAATTGCGGCTGGAGCCGAATGCGGCGTTTCGCAAATGTGCCAAGATCGTTGGCGACACAATGGGCAATTACCACCCGCATGGGGACGGGGCGATTTATGATGCGCTGGTGCGGCTCGCGCAGGATTTTTCGGTGCGCTATCCGCTGATCGACGGGCAGGGGAATTTTGGCAATATCGACGGGGATAACGCGGCGGCCTATCGGTATACTGAGGCGCGGATGGATGAGGCCGGTGCGGAGTTGATGCACGGGCTGACAGAGGACGCCGTTGATTTTCGCGAGAATTTCGATGGCTCGCGCGAAGAGCCGGTTATTTTGCCTGCGTCTTTCCCAAATTTGTTGGCCAATGGGTCATCGGGGATTGCGGTGGGGATGGCTACCAATATTCCGCCGCATAATTTGGGCGAATTGCTGGATGCCTGTTTGCATCTGATCAAGGCGCCCAATGCGCGGTTTGAGACGCTTTTGGAGCATGTGAAAGGGCCGGATTTTCCAACGGGCGGGGTGATGGTCGAACCGCAGGAGGCCATTTTGGAGGCGTATCGTACCGGGCGCGGGGCGTTTCGGGTGCGGGCGGCGTGGGAGGTTGAGGACCTTGGGCGCGGGCAGTGGCAGATTGTCGTCAGTGAGATGCCCTATCAGGTGCAAAAATCGAAGCTGGTGGAGAAGATTGCCGAGGCGATCAACGCCAAGAAAATCCCGATACTGACGGACGTGCGCGATGAAAGCGCGGATGATGTGCGCCTTGTGCTGGAGCCGAAATCGCGGACGGTTGATCCGGTGGTGCTTATGGAGACGCTGTTCAAACAGACCGATCTTGAGACGCGGTTTTCGATGAATATGAATGTGCTGATCGACGGGGTGACGCCCAAAGTATGCGATCTGCGCGATCTGCTGCGGGCGTTTCTCGATCACCGGCGCGAGGTGCTGCTGCGCCGCTCGCGCTTCCGTCTGGGCAAGATTGATCATCGGTTGGAGGTTTTGGAGGGGTATATTGTTGCCTTCCTCAATCTGGATCGGGTGATCGAGATTATCCGTAACGAGGATGAGCCGAAGCCGGTCATGATGGCCGAATTCGAGCTATCGGATGTGCAGGCCGAAGCGATTCTGAACATGCGTTTGCGGTCGTTGCGAAAGCTCGAAGAGATGGAATTGCGCAACGAGCGCGATGCGCTGATTATCGAGCGGGCCGAATTGGAGGACTTGCTGGAAAGCGAGGACGGGCAGTGGCGCAAGATAGCGGACGAGTTGCGCGAGACCCGCAAGAAATTCGGCAAGGACAGCGAGGGCGGCGCGCGGCGCACGCAAATCGCAGAAGCGCCAGAGATCGAGGATGTGCCGATTGAGGCAATGATCGAGAAAGAACCGATCACGGTCGTCTGCTCGCAGATGGGTTGGATCAGGGCCATGAAGGGGCATATTGATCTGAGCCAGGAGTTGAAATTCAAGGATGGCGATGGGCCGCGTTTCATCTTCCATGCGGAGACGACAGACAGGCTGCTTGTGTTCGGCTCGAACGGGCGGTTTTACACGATTGGTGCGAATATGCTGCCCGGTGGGCGCGGCATGGGCGAGCCTGTGCGCCTGATGGTCGATTTGCCCAATGAGGCGGAGATCGTTGATTTGTTGTTGCATCAACCCGGGCGCAAGCTGCTGGTTGCCTCTTCAGCGGGGGATGGGTTCGTCGTGCCTGAGGATGACGTGATTGCGCAGACGCGTAACGGCAAACAGGTGCTGAACGTCAAGGAATTCGTCAAGGCGCAGGTGTGCCGTGTGGTGACAGGTGATCATGTGGCCTGCGTCGGGGACAACCGCAAAGTTGTGATTTTCCCGCTGACGGAACTGCCGGAGATGGGGCGCGGCAAGGGTGTGCGGTTGCAGAAATACAAGGACGGCGGGCTGAATGACGCGGTTACTTTTACGCTGGCGGAGGGGCTAACGTGGAAGGATCCAGCCGGGCGCACGCGCACAGAAACCGATTTGGGCGACTGGATTGCCAAACGCGCGAGTGCAGGCCGTATGGCACCGCGCGGGTTCCCGCGAGATAACAGGTTCACGACCTAATCTGCGCCGCAATTGCCTGCGAGGCATGGGGAGACAGTGACGAGGATCGATCAGATGAGCACAGATATCGCGCAACCGCAGGACATGAGCGTGGGCTATACCGGCGTGCGTGGTGCGCTTTTCGCGATTGTGCTCAAGACCTTGTTGCTGACGATGCTGACGCTGGGGATGTATCGGTTCTGGATGAGAGCGCGCATTCGTCGCTATTATTGGGCGTCGGTACGGCCCGGCGGGCAATCGATGGAGTATCTTGGGACGGGCGCTGAGAAGTTTATCGGGTTTCTGATCGCTGTGGTGTTCCTTGCAATTTATCTGGGGATTTTCCAGCTTATTTTGACGTTTGTGAGCCTCACATTGCTGAGCGAGTCTGGTTTCAACATCGCCATTCTGGCAGTTGTTCCGCTGGTATTTTACGCGCGATACCGCGCGCGGCGCTATATTCTGGCGCGCACCCGCTGGCGGGGGATCCGTTTTGGCGCGGAGAAGGCGGCGGTGGGCTATGCGATGCGAGCGATGGGGTATTCGCTGCTGACGATCATCTCGGGTGGCATTCTCTACCCGCTACAACTTTTCCGGCTAGAAAAATACGCGACAGACAGGACGTGGTTTGGCGATCTGAAGCTGAACCAAGGCGGGCGATGGAGCGCGTTGATGAAGGCATGGCTCGCAGCGTTTTTGCCGGTCGTTTTGATCATTGGACTGATGTTCGCGATGATGATTGGATATTTCCGCAATTCGGGAGCGGGGCTTGAGAGCAGTTGGATTTTCGGCATTGATCTGGGTGTGATCGGCACGTCTTACCTGTTGATCGGGATTGCGATTGTCTATTTTCAGGCGCGCAGTTTCATCATTTTGACGCAGAATAAAACTGCGGGCCGGGCGGTTATATTTCGAAGTCACGCACGACCCTGGCTCTTGGTGCGGATCACGATCGTTGCTTTTCTTGCGATTTTGGCGATTTGCGCGGTGCTGGCGTATGGTGCGTTTTTGCTGACATTGGCTGTAACGGGTGTCTGGCTCGATTTCGATCTGCTGCAGATTTTCGAGCTGATACGCGGCGGGAATTATCTGCCGGCGATTATGGCCTTTGCGAGCTATGCGATTATCATCATGATCGCATCGGCGCTCTGGCATCTGTTCGTGACGCAACCTGTGCTGCGGCATTATTGTGAGACGCTGACGGTTGTGGATCAACATGACGAGATCGAAAACGTGCGCCAGCGAGCGCGCGATGAAAATGTTGAGGCCGAAGGCTTTGCCGATGCGCTTGATGTCGGGGCGGCGATCTGATGGCCCAACAGCCGTATCCGGCATTCTTCTCGGACGGGCAATCGGCGCGGGTCAGAACGGTCTCGGTTGAGATTGATACAGGATCCGAGCCGCGCTTGCATATCGCGGATGCGCGCGGCGTGTTCATGCGCTGGCGCGCCTTAGATCTGCGGGTTTTACCGGATCAGGATCACTTGGGCGGGCGTGTTTACTACAGCACGGATCATCCCGACGCACGGCTCGTGATTGAGGACGCGCATGCGATTGCACTGATCGGGCAGGTTGCGCCAAATCTTAGGAAACGCGCTTTGGCGTCGGGCGCGCTGCGTCGGATCGGGATGTGGGTTGCGGCGGCGGTCATGTCGGTGGGGCTCATCGTTTTTGTCATTATTCCCGCAATTGCAGACCGGCTGGTGTTTCTGGTGCCGCAAGCAGCCGAAGAGCGCATGGGACGAGCCGGGCTGGAGCAAATCCGCTGGGGCCTGTCGTTTTTCGACGACGATGAGGGCGAAATCAAAGTGTGCGCACAAGACGAGGGTGTCGCTGCGCTGGAGGCCATGCGCGCGCGGCTGATGAACGGAGTGGAGACGCCGCATGAGATCAAGCTGGCGGTATTCGATCATCAGATGGTGAATGCCTTTGCGCTTCCCGGAGGATATGTCGTGATTTTCGATGGGTTGCTGCAAAAGGCCAGCTCGCCAGAGGAAGTTGCTGGCGTGCTGGGCCATGAAATCGGGCATGTGGTCAATCGCGACGGCCTGCGGCTGGCGCTGCGCTCCTCCGGGACGGCGGGGATATTGGGGCTGGTTCTTGGGGATTTTACAGGCGGTGCGTTTGTGCTGGTCCTGACCGAGCGGGTGATATCAGCCTCGCACAGTCAAGCGGCGGAGACGGCGGCGGATGCATTTGCGGTGCGCGTTCTCAATGGCGCAGCGCTGCCGACAGAGCCGCTTGCGGGATTTTTCGACAAGCTTGGCGGGGATGAAGATGGGCGTGCAAACCCAAGCTTGTTGTCGCATTTGGCAAGCCATCCGGATTTGCGCCAGCGCAGCGCTGCGGTGAAGGCGCAGGGGCGCGTTTCGGAAGGGTTCGAGCCGGTTTTGAGCGAGGAGGAATGGGCGGCACTTAAGGGCATTTGTGATGTGCATGGGCCGTTGCCGGAGGACAAGGACAAATAGGCGGGTGTGGCGCTTTGGCCAAACGGAGCGTCGCGCCAGAAGCGCGCCGCACGATTTTTTGTGATTTGGATATTTAAGAACCAAAGAAGTTAGAGCCTCCGACCTAAAACCTGAGGTATTCAGGTCCGCACAAAGGCGCTGACTACGGATTGTCGCGGCGAAATGCGGGCTGGTTGCCCGGTCGAGCCGCGACGGCCCGGAGGCAGGGGCTTTGCGCAGAACCCTTCGGGCCAAGCAGAATTTCCCCAATCCCGTCGCCGCGCCCCTCGTCCGGGCAACGAGCCCGCATTTCGGGGAGCGGCTTGATCTAGAGAAAATTCTGATTGGCTGAATACCTCAGATTTTTGGGTCGGATGCTTGTCTTA
>CAYRKW010000014.1:17990-61298 GCA_964425135.1 uncultured Rhodobacterales bacterium | reverse complement strand
ACCTCTTGCATCATTCACCGTCGTCCCGGACTTGATCCGGGACCTCTTACATCATTCTCCGTCATCCCGGCCTTGAGCCGGGATCTCCCGCATTCATCGCCGCACAGCGCACATCGGACAGCCTACGACCCCCCGCGTGGGTGGCCGTCCGGCGTTGCCGGACGGGCGCAGGTCAGTTGGATCGAGAAAACTCAAAGTCCTTCCCCTCTCTACAAGAGGCCCCGGCTCAAGGCCGGGGCGCAACGGATCGAAACGCATCACCACGCCAAACCCGTCGAGCGCCCACTGTTGCCAATCCCCACAACCGTCCGCCCGCTCCCGTTAACAAACCCCCACCGCACATCCGACTGTGCATAGGTTGTGCATCGCTTGTGCATAGGATGTGCATCACGCAACACCCCGTTAACCCCTAAAAACAAGGCCCCGAACGCCGCATTAACCTTTTGGCACTGTGTATCACCCCAAACACAGCCCTAAAATCACTCCAGCGACTTCGGCATTTGGTCAGATTGATACATAGACACCACATGCCCATCCGGATCAGCGACATCCGCCGTCCAGCCATCGGGTGCATGGCTCACGGGCGTCACAATCGTCACCCCCTTCTCCGATAGTCCCGCAACGACATCATCAATCCCGCCCGCTTCAAGCTCAAACACGATGACCGGCGTATTCCCCGCCTTCACCTCGCCCTTGAAGAACACCAGCGATATTTCATTGGCCGTGCTCCCCATAAGCCAGTCATTGCCCTGACCGTCATCGCCCATATTCTGAACCTCAAGCCCCAGCACATCGCGATAGAATGTCTCGGTCTTGGCCACATCACTGACAAAGAATGAGATCGCACCGATTTTACAGTGTCCCAGCATCATTTTCCTCCTGAAATTTTACCTGGTATTATAGAGTTGCCGTCCGCCCCCGTTTTGTGAGGTCACAAGAAACAAATGCCCATCCGGGTCATGACTGGCCAGCACAATCTCGCGCTGCTTTGCCAGTCGCAAAAGCGTTTGCCGGATGCGGCCAAACTCCAGATTTCCACCCAGAAATGGCCCGCCCACAGCGCCGCCGCCCATTGTCGTCCAGCGTTTCTTGATCTCAACAAAGCGCTGCCGCAGCGCCGCATCCGATATGCCCAAGAGCCAAAGCATCTCCGTCTTGGTATGCCCCGTCAAAGCCAGCAATCCCGTCGTGCGCAAGGACTTAGGTAGCCCGCCAACAAAGGCATCCACGCCAGCATCCAAATCAGGCGCATCCGGCGCGCTCAGATCGCTTCCCGCCTCCCGCGCCCGACGCCGAACAGCGCCCCGCGCCTCAAACGCCGCACGCTTGCGCAACGCCCCCATAGCCCACGCACGATTGCGCGGCTGAGACATATCGAGCCGTCCTGCCTTGAGCGCGGCCAGCAAGACCTCCTGCACAACATCCTCAGCATCATCTGGATTGCGCACATGCCGCCGCGCGTGTCGCAATAGTCGAAGATAAGCAGATTTATGATCGTTCCCCATAAAAGCGTTTTATCCTCTTGCGCGCAAATTACAAAACCACCGGATCGCCAAGGGCCGATTGCGACATGGATCGGTCGCGAAATGAAAATACTCTGTCTGTTTTCATGAAATAATGTATGAAATATTCATGATCAGGTGGGAACCCCCGTGCTGAACGCACCACAGATACCCTCAACGCTTGGCGCAGACATACGCGCCATCCGCACTGCAAAATCCGTGCGTCTGATGGCTTTGGCGCAAAAACTCGGTCGCTCTGTTGGGTGGCTCTCACAAGTTGAACGTGATCTGTCGCAGCCCAGTTTCGAAGACCTGCGCGACATTGCAGATGCGCTTGATGTTCCCGTCTCCCTGTTCTTTGGTGAGCCGACCGCCCCTGAAGATGAGCGTGGCCTGATCGTTCGCCACAACCAACGCCGTAAGATCGGCTCGCGCGAGGGTCTGACAGAGACGCTCATCTCCCCCGATCTCACGGACAACTTCGAAGTGGTCCATTCTGTTTTCGCCCCCGGCGCCTCCAACCAGATCACACAACGCGCGACGCAGGAAATCGGCTACATCCTCAGCGGCACGCTCCACATCTGGATTGACGGAAAAGACTTCACAGTCACAGATGGCGACAGTTTTCGCATTCGCAACCAGCCCTACCGCTGGCACAACACAACCAAAACACCGGTCGTGGCCCTTTGGGTCATCTCACCGCCAACATACTAACAAAAAAGGGATCCCCCCATGGCAGATTTTCCAACCACAGCACGTGTTGTGATCATTGGCGGAGGCGCAGTTGGCACCTCGGCGCTCTATCATCTTGCCAAGGCGGGATGGAAAGACTGCGTGCTCTTGGAAAAGAATGAGTTGACCGCAGGCTCAACATGGCACGCAGCTGGCAATTGCCCGAATTTCGCAGCCTCATGGGCAGTGATGAACATCCAGCGCTATGGGCTTGAGATGTACCGCACCCTTGCCGACGATGTTGATTATCCGATGAATTACCACGTCACCGGCGCGCTCCGTCTGGCCCATACCAAAGAGCGTATGCAGGAGTTTGAGCGCGTCGCCTCCATGGGCCGCTATCAGGGTTTGCAGATGGACATCTGCACACCCGCAGAGCTGAAAGAGCACAACCCGTTCATGGAAACCCATGACCTTGCGGGCGGTCTTTGGGATCCGCTCGATGGTGATATTGATCCGGCGCAACTCACACAAGCTATGGCCAAGGGAGCGCGCGATGCGGGCGGACGGATCGAGCGGTTCTGCCCCGCCATCGGCATCGACCGCGATGGCGACGAGTGGATCGTCAAAACCCCCAAGGGCGACATTCGCTGCGAGTTCGTCGTCAACGCGGGCGGCTATTACGCACAACGCATCGGCGAGATGTTCAAGCCCTTTGGCGGGCGCACCGTGCCGATGGTGGTCATGTCGCACCAGTATTTCCTAACCGATGAAATTCCTGAACTGGCGGCTTGGACAAAGGAGAAGGGTCACAAGATGCCGATGATCCGCGATGTGGATATCAGCTACTATCTGCGGCAGGACAAAAACGGCCTAAACCTCGGTCCCTACGAGCGTAATTGTAAGGCCCATTGGGTCACACCCGAAGACCCGATGCCCGAAGATTTTTCGTTCCAGCTCTACCCCGATGATCTGGATCGTCTGGAGTTCTATATCGAAGACGCGATGGAACGTGTCCCTGCCCTTGGCACCGCAGGAATTGGCCGCAATATCAACGGCCCCATTCCCTACGCCCCCGATGGTCTGCCGATGATCGGTCCCATGCCCGGCGTCAGGAATGCCTTTGAAGCGCACAGCTTCACCTTCGGGATTGCACAGGCGGGTGGCGCAGGCAAGGTGCTGTCCGAATGGGTCATGCATGGCGAGACAGAGCAAGACATGTGGGCCGTCGATCCGCGCCGCTACACTCAGCACGCCGATCACGACTACTGCCTTGCCAAGGCGTTGGAGACGTATGGCCATGAATACGCCATGCACTTCCCGCAGCATGAATGGCCCGCAGGTCGTGATAAAAAACTATCCCCTGTTCATGACCGCATTCTTGCGCAGGGCGGCGTTATGGGCGCTTATAACGGTTGGGAGCGCGCTAACTGGTACGCGCAGGACGGCGATGACACGTCTGAGGAAAGCACGCAAACATGGTCTCGCCACGGCCCTTGGGAGCCACGCGTGCGCCAGGAAGCCGAAGCGGTGCGCGATGCTGCCGGTATCCTCGATCTGCCGGGTTTCTCCCGCTACCGCCTGCAAGGTGAAGGCGCCGCCGAATTCCTGCGTGGCCTTTGCGCAGGTGGTTTGCCGAAAATCGGCCGTTTGAATCTCCTGTATTTCACCGACACGCGTGGCCGGATCGTGACCGAAATGTCAGCGATGCGCATGGAGGAAGACTTCTTTTTCCTTACCACCGCAGCGCCCGCGCAATGGCATGACTACGAGTTCCTAATGAAGCACAAGCCAGCCGATGCGACGTTTGAAATCACTGATGTCACCGACGATTTCACCTGTCACATCCTCACCGGCCCCAAATCCCGCGATGTGCTGGCGGCGGTCTCTGACGCGGACCTGACAAGCGGCTGGCTCACCCATCAATCGACGCAGATCGCCGGAACTTGGGTGCAGCTTGTGCGCGTGTCCTTTGCCGGCGAGCTCGGCTGGGAAGTCCACACGAAAATCGAAGATACGCCCGCCGTTTACGATGCGCTCCTGGATGCAGGCAAACCGATGGGCCTGAAGCCTTTCGGCATGTACGCCCTCAACTCCCTGCGCCTCGAAAAAGGCTACCGCGCGTGGAAAGGCGATCTATCCACAGACTATTCAGCCTTCGAAGGCGGGATAGAGCGTTTTGTCAAACTTGACAAACCGCAGGATTTCCCTGGCAAAGCCGCCCTTCAGAACGAAAAACAGCAAGGCACCAAGAAACGCTTTGTCACCCTCAAAGTCGAGGCGGGCGATGCGGACGCGCCCTACATGTCCACCATCAGCCATAACGGCGAGGTTGTGGGCGAGACCACATCCGGCGGTTGGGGCTATCGCGTCGGTCACTCCATCGCGCTGGGAATGCTGCGCATGGACCTGACCGAGCCGGGCACCGAGGTAGAGATCGATATCTATGGTGAGACCTGCAAGGCCACGGTGATGCCGGATGAACCGCTTTGGGATCCCCAGAACGAGCGTATTCGCGCTTGACGTGAACCGGATGGTGGGATTTGCGGCCTATGCATATCCCACCAACCCCAACGGAGCTTTCCCATGAAATTATCGCGCCGCATCCAAACGCTCAACGGTGAGAATGTCACTGATGATGGCTGGTCCGTCTGGTATAAAGCGCGCGATATGATTGCGGCGGGCCGCGATGTGACGCTCTTGTGCATCGGTGATCATGACACGCCGACCCCCGACCTGATCATCGACGCCACCAAAGAGGCCCTCGACAACAAACGCACAAAATATGCCCCCGTGAATGGTGTACCACCGCTGCTCGATGTGATTGCCAAACGCACGCAAGACCGTACAGGCATCCCGACGACACGCGAGAATGTCTTTGTCAGCAATGGCGGGCAAGGCGCGCTGTTTGCCGCTTTCATGGCCGCCTGTGATCCCGGCGATACGGTCGTGGTGATCGATCCCTATTACGCTACCTACCCCGCCACCGTGCACACGGCATCTGCCAAGATGAAAATCGTCAAAGCTCGCCCCGGCAACGGCTTTCAGATCGATGCGGATGAGCTTTTGGAAGCGACCAAAGGCGCAAAAGCGCTGCTGATCAACACGCCCAACAACCCCACCGGCGCGGTCTACAATCAGGACACGCTGGGCGGTATCCGACGTGCCGCGATCGAGAACGATCTTTGGGTTGTCTCGGACGAGGTTTATGACACGCAAATCCACGAAGGCGCGCATATCTCGCCGCGCCAGATGACCGATATGGCCGAACGCGCCCTGGTTGTCGGCTCGCTCTCCAAATCCCACATCATGACCGGCTTCCGCCTCGGCTGGCTGATCGGACCTGCGCCGTTCATCGCATCGCTTACCGATCTGACCAATGCGACAACCTATGGCGCACCCAGTTTCATTCAGGATGCTGCTGTCGAGGCGCTCTCCCATGGCCAATCAGCCGAAACCGACACCGCCGCGCTCTACACCCGTCGCCGCAATCTGTCTGTCGATACACTCCAAGGCGCCAACGCGCTGCGCATCTCGCCCCCCGAAGGAGCCATGTACGTCATGCTCGATATCCGCCCCACAGGCATGTCCGGCTATGACTTCGCCCATGAACTGATCGAAACGCACGCTATCGCCGTGATGCCCGGTGAAAGCTTCGGCACCGCCGCCGCAGGCCATATCCGCGTCGCCCTGACCATTCCCGACGACCAGCTCGTCTCGGCCCTCAAAACCATCGCCGACTTCGCACAATCCAAACTGCCCTAGCGCGCCTATCAGAAAGCCAAGCCTATGCCTAACATTCCCAACAAAGCCCGCGCTGTCATCATCGGCGGTGGCGTTATCGGATGCTCGGTCGCCTATCATCTGACCAAGCTCGGCTGGCAGGATGTTGTGCTCTTGGAACGCAAAAAACTCACCTCCGGCACCACATGGCATGCCGCTGGTCTGGTCGCGCAACTGCGCGCCACCAAAAACATGACCAAACTGGCGAAATACACGCAAGAGTTGCTGGTCGATCTGGAAAAAGAAACCGACGTCGCCACAGGCTTTCGCAAAGTCGGCTCGATCACTGTGGCTAAAACCGCCGACCGTCTCGAAGAAATCCGCCGCCAAGCCTCCATGGCCCGCGCATTCGGCGTCGATGTCGAGGAGATAACGCTCGACGAGGTCAAATCCCGCTACGCGCATATCAACATCGACGATCTGACCGGCGCGGTCTATCTGCCGGGCGACGGCCAAGCCGATCCGGCCAATGTCGCGCTGGCCATGGCCAAAGGCGCGCGCAATCGCGGCGCGCTGATCGCGGAAAACACCCGTGTGACCGCTATCTCCACCGATGACGGCAAGGTCACGGGCGTTTCCTGGCAGAGCGATGCGGGCGAAAGCGGCGACATAACAGCCGATTACGTGGTCAATTGCGCCGGCATGTGGGGCCGCGAAGTCGGCCTCATGGCTGGCGTCAGCGTCCCCTTGCAGGCGTGCGAGCATTTCTACATCGTCACCGAAGCTATCGACGGCCTCAAACAACTCCCCGTCCTGCGCGTCCCCGATGAATGCGCCTATTACAAAGAGGACGCGGGCAAAATGCTCCTCGGTGCGTTCGAGCCTGTCTCGAAACCATGGGGTATGAACGGGATCCCCGCTGATTTCGAGTTCGACCAACTGCCCGAAGACTTCGACCATTTCGAGCCAATCCTGGAAGCCGCCGTCGCCCGCCTGCCCATGTTAGAAAGCGCAGGCATCCACACGTTTTTCAACGGCCCCGAAAGCTTTACCCCCGATGACGCCTACCACTTGGGCGAAGCCCCCAACCTGCGTAATTTCTTTGTCGCTGCAGGCTTCAACTCCATCGGCATCCAGTCCTCGGGCGGCGCTGGCTGGGCGCTTGCGGAATGGATGGACAAAGGCGCGCGCCCCTTCGATCTGGGCGATGTCGATATCGCCCGCATGCAGCCCTTCCAGAACAACCAGCGCTATTTGGTCGAACGCTCCACCGAGACACTTGGCCTCCTTTACGCCGACCACTATCCCTACCGCCAGAAAGCTACCGCGCGCGGCGTCCGCCGCACGCCCTTCCACGAACACCTGAAAGCTCAAGGCGCCGTCTTCGGAGAGATTGCCGGTTGGGAGCGTGCCAATTGGTTCGCAAACGAAGGCCAGACCCGCGCATACGACTACGCTTGGGGCCGCCAGAACTGGTTCGAAAACTCCGCCGCCGAGCATCGCACTTTGCGCGAAAACGTCGGCATGTACGACATGACGTCGTTTGGCAAAATCCGCGTCGAAGGCCCAGATGCCTGCGCCTTTCTCAACCATGTTTGCGGTGCGCAAATGGATGTGGCACCGGGCAAAATCGCCTACACCCAATTCCTCAACCAATCCGGCGGTATCGAGGCAGATGTCACCGTCACACGCCTGACCGAAACGGCTTATATCGTCGTCACACCCGCCGCCACACGCCCAGCGGATCAGGCATGGCTCGCCCGCCACATCGGCGAGCACCGCGTCACCCTCACCGATGTCACCGCCGCAGAAGCGGTGCTTGCGGTCATGGGGCCAAACAGCCGCAAACTGCTCAATCTGGTCTCTCCCGCAGATTTCTCGAACGAGACAAACCCCTTCGGCACCGCCCAAGAGATTGAGATCGGTCTCGGCCACGCCCGCGCGCATCGCGTCTCTTACGTTGGCGAACTGGGATGGGAGCTCTACATCTCCTCCGATCAGGCCGCCCATGTGTTCGAAACCATCATGGAGGCAGGCGCCGACGTCGATCTCAAGCTTTGCGGTATGCATATGATGGACAGCGCCCGCATCGAAAAAGCCTTCCGCCATTTCGGCCATGACATCACCTGCGAGGATCATGTGATCGAGGCAGGTCTGGGCTTTGCCGTGAAAACTGACAAGCCCGACTTTATCGGCCGCGATGCGGTGCTGGCCAAACGCGAAGCAG
The DNA here is from genome assembly GCA_964425135.1 of uncultured Rhodobacterales bacterium. Taxonomy (GTDB): domain Bacteria; phylum Pseudomonadota; class Alphaproteobacteria; order Rhodobacterales; family Rhodobacteraceae; genus CAYLLD01. The sequence goes on along the minus strand of CAYRKW010000014.1, from coordinate 53,174 downwards.
GCCTTGAAAATCGCCTGCTCCAGTTCAAACTCACCGATCCAGAACCGCTCCTTTTCCATAACGAACCGATCCTGCGCGATGGAGATTACGTAGGCTATGTCACATCCGGCAATTACGGCCACACGCTGGGCGGGGCCATTGGCATGGGCTATGTGCCGTGCAAAGGTGAGAAACTCGATCAGATTCTCGCCTCCACATACGAGTTGGAAGTGGCCGGAACGCGCGTGACAGCCGATGTCAGTTCACGCCCGATGTACGACCCCAAAGGCGAGCGCACCAAAGCATAAGGAAGGCGCCGAGCATGACCACCAAGAACACTGCGTTCAAAGCCCTACACAAGCCGGGCGATCCGTTCATTCTGGCAAACGCATGGGATGCAGGCAGTGCGAAAATGCTCGCCAGCCTCGGCGCACAGGCCATCGGAACCTCATCCGCCGCCCATGCCTTCACGCTCGGTCGTCCCGATATGGGGCAGGTTTCGCGGGATGAGGCTCTGGCCCACGCCCAAGACCTCGTCGCCGCCACGCCGCTGCCTGTCTCTGGTGATTTCGAAAACGGCTTTGCCGATGATCCAGATGGCGTGGCTGACACCGTGCGCCTGTCTAGCGAAGTGGGCGTCTCGGGCATATCCATTGAGGATAGCGATTTTGCGAACGGCACAGCATATGACTTCGATTTGACGATTGAGCGGATCAAAGCCGCCGTCGCTGCAACAAACGCACTGGGCAACGACTTTGTTCTCGTCGCCCGCGCAGATGGTGTGATGAATGGCTATTACGACATGGACGAGGCCATGCGCCGCATCAAAGCTTTTGACGCGGCAGGCGCCACATGCCTCTACGTGCCCATCCCGCCGGATTTTAACGCCATCAAAACGCTCTGCGCCTCAACCCAAACGCCCGTCAACGCCCTCGCTGCCGGCCCGTTCATCGCGCACAGCCGCGCCGATTACGCCGCCGCAGGCGTTGCCCGCATCTCGCTGGGTTCAGCACTTGCCCGCGTCACCCACAAAGCGATCCTGCAAGCCGCCAGCCCGATGTTCGAAAGCGGCGACTTCTCCAACTTGCGCGGCATCGGGGGCGGAAAGATTGACCAGATGCTCGAAGACGGTAGCGCTTAGGCCAGCGCGTCGGCAAACTCGTGGTTTTTATCGCGATGCCCGGCCTCATCCGCACGCACGGCGATGATTACATCCCGAAGGCGGGCATCTTGCGGCAGGTTCCAATACTCAATCGCCAATTGCGGTGCAGGTACGTTTTCCTGCGCGCCCGCATCCACTTGCTCAAGATACTGCGTATAGCTTACCACCGCTTCCTCTTCGAGATACCCAACCACCCGATGCGCCGTCTTTGGAGCAAAGAGGTAGAGGAAGAAGTAGAAATTGAAGAAGATCGCCTGACCAAACATGATCAATGCACGCTCAAAGAAGGACGGCTCTGCAATTTTGATGAAGGTCATCAAATGCATGCGCTCGTTGTCCGCCTCTTCGAGCAATTCGCGAATCCAACCCTGATCGTCGCGGATATGTCGAACGGATTTGAGATGTTGCAAGAGCCCGCCAACCATGCCCGGAACCGCAGCAACTGTCTCAAGCACAACCGCACGGTGACCATACCGCTTCGAGAAAAACGCATCCGCAAAGATCCGCATAAATTTCACCGTTCTCAGCGCGACCTTATCGCTCAGACCGGTTGGTTTACGGTGAATATCCAGCGCAGCGGCTTCGGTTTCAAGACTTTGATCAGACATGGCTCGTACCTCCTGACACACACATAATATGCGCCTTACATGGGGGAAGGAGGTGCGTCAATTTGCGCCCTTTGCGCGTTTGTCGTTGCGGGTCCGCTTTACCTCCGCCAGCACCGCCCTATCCTGATGCAAGCGAGAATCGAAAGGCGTTGCGATGACCCAAGGCGATGGATTTACACTCATGGTAAGAGACGCCATCAGCTTCTTCGAAGAGCTCTCTAAGAATAACGCAAAAGCCTGGTTCGACGATCATCGTGCGCGCTACAAAAAGAATATCAAAGCCCCTGCGGATTTGTTCGTCTCGTTGATGACCGAGGAGCTGTCCAAAGCCACAGGCGATCCGATGAAAGGCAAAGTATTCCGCGTCAATCGCGATGTTCGCTTTTCCAAAGACAAATCGCCCTACAACACGCATCTGCACATGATGTGGACCAAATCGGGCGTCGACGGAATTGCGCCGGTCTACTTCTTCGGCGCAAGCCCCACTTATGTCACCTCCGGTTTCGGGATCATGGATTTGTATAAAGAGAGTTTGCAAAAATACCGCAATATGGTGGACCGCCATGGCGATACATTGGTCAAAACGCTTGATGAGATAGGCGCGCCGTTCTCGGATTTCGGGGCAGAGCCGCTCAAGCGTGCGCCCAAACCCTTTGATCCGGAACATCCCCATGGCGATTTGCTGCGTCGCAAATCGCTTGTGCTCAGCGCTGATCTGATGCCCGCATATTCCAAACCTGATGCCAAGATTTTCGACATAACACGCACGCAGTTCGACCGCTTCCTGCCGCTCTATCGCTTCTTCCAGTCCAATTTTGTCTAACGACATCAACCCAGCCTCCGATACGCCCCAGGCCCCCGCGTCACGCAGCAATCCGCTGCTGCTCTACGTCCTATCCGCCTCAAATTTCGTGATAGGGATGGGCGCGTTCATCGTCATCGGCTTGCTCAATCCTATCGCCGATGGTTTCGCGCTCTCCCCGGCCCAAGCCGGCTGGGTGATGACAGCCTATGCAATATCCTACGCGATCCTGTCGCCAATTCTCGTCTCCGCCACAGGGCGCATCGGACGGCGGCGCATTCTCACCATCGGTCTTGGCATTTTCACCGCCGCCTCCCTCGCGGGCGCTGCATCGCCCGATGTGAACACACTCTTTGCAACCCGCGTCCTCGCAGCAGCAGGCGCGGGCATGTTCACCCCCGTCGCCGCAGCGGTTGCCGCAGGGCTCAGCGCGCCTGAACGGCAAGCCCGCGCATTGGCCACGATCTACTTCGGTCTCACCCTCGCCCAAGTCGTCGGCGTACCCGCCGGCGCTTACATCGCCTATACCTTTGGCTGGCGCACTGCGTTTGTGATCGTCGCCGTGCTGGCGCTCCCGTGCATCTGGCTGGTCTGGAACCGCGTCCCGGCAAAGCTATCCTTCCAACCGGCGACACTTGCTGATCTGGGGTCAATCCTCTCCCAACCCAAACTCATGTTCGCGATCCTCTTCACGACGAGCTTTCTAGGGTCGGTCTACATCCGCTTTACCTATGTTACCCCCCTGCTCGCCAGCCAAATGGGGTTCGGACGTGACGGCATCACACTCGCGCTTCTGATGTTCGGAATTGGCGCGGTCATCGGAAATATTCTGGGCGGCATGGCTGCTGACAGGTTCGGCTCCGTGCGCCCGCTGATCGCGCTTTGTGTCGCGCAGGCAGTAGTCGCGCCGGTATTCTCAATGCTCCCGATAAATCCGATCGTCCTGATGGCGCTTTTGGTCTTCTGGTCTGTCTCAGGTTGGTCGTTTCTCGCCGCGCAACAGGTGCGCCTGATCGCACTTTCACCAGCAAACGCCAGCATCATGCTCTCGCTCAACGCAGCGGCCATCTACGTCGGGGCGGCCGTAGGCTCCGCCATCGGGAGCATTGCAATCGACACCTTCGGGATTAACGCCTTGGGCTACACCAGCGCCGTCTTCGCGCTCTTTGCTGGCTTGCACATATACCTGTCAAACCGCATCGCCCCGACGAGTTAGCCTTTGGGCAGATGCTTGCGCAGCTTCGTCACACGCTTTTCCTTTTTGTTCGCAAACGGGTTGTCCTGTTTGCGTAGGAAAAGACGGATCGGCGTGCCGGGAAGATCGAAATCCTCGCGCAAGCCGTTTATGAGATAGCGCTTATAGGCCGCAGGCACGCCTTCGGGGATCGAGCACATCGCCACAAATGACGGCGGCCGCGCTTTGACTTGCGTCATATAGCGCAGCTTTATGCGCCGCCCCGATGGTGCAGGCGGCGGGTGATGTGCAACCATCTCTGAAAGCCAAGTATTCAACTGTCCTGTCGCAATCCGCGCATTCCAGACCTCGAACGCATCGACAACCGCCGTCTTCAGCTTCGGCAGCCCGCGCCCGGTCAGCGCAGAGACCGTCACAAAGGGTACACCCGAAAGCTGTGGCAACAACCGGTCCAGCTTCTCGCGCAAATCCTTCATACGCGCCGATTTATCCTCAACGATATCCCATTTGTTGACCGCAATCACGACAGCACGCCCCTCGCGCTCCGCCAAATCAGCGATCCGCAAATCCTGACTTTCAAAACTGCTGTCCGCATCAAGGAGCACAACGACCACTTCTGCAAATTTCACCGCACGCAACCCATCGGCCACCGAGAGCTTTTCCAGCTTCTCCTGCACCTTGGCTTTCTTGCGCATCCCCGCGGTATCAAAGAGCCGAACCGCCTGCCCCTCCCAAGCCAGATCCACCGAAATGGCATCGCGTGTGATCCCCGCCTCCGGTCCGGTCAACAGCCGATCCTCGCCCAGGATTTGATTGATCAGCGTCGATTTCCCGGCATTGGGGCGCCCGACCACAGCAATCCGCAGCGGCCTGTCGGGATGCAGCGCGTCATCATCCTCGTCAATCTCGATGTCCGTGACCGCCTCATCAAACTCCGGCGTAAACGTCTCTTCAAATTCACGCAACGCCTGCGCCAGATCAGCCATGCCTTCGCCGTGTTCAGCAGACAGGGCCAATGGCGTGCCAAGCCCCAACTCGTAAGCCTCCAGCATCCCCTCGCTGCCCGCCTTGCCTTCCGCCTTATTAGCCCCAAGGATTACCGACTTGCCACGTCGCCGAAGCAGATCCGCAACCTCATGATCAACAGACGTCAGACCAGCACGCGCATCAATCAGAAAGAGCGAGATATCCGCATCATCCACCGCCCGCTCGGTCAGCGCGCGCATACGTCCCTGCAAACTCTGATCCTTGGCATCTTCAAGCCCAGCTGTATCAACCACCTTGAACCGCAAATCCGCCAGCCGTCCGTCGCCCTCGCGCAGATCGCGGGTTACGCCCGGTTGATCATCCACAAGCGCCAGCCGCCGCCCGACAAGGCGGTTAAAAAGGGTGGATTTTCCGACATTGGGTCGGCCGATAATGGCAAGAGTGAAGGACATCAATCTGCGCCTTGGCGAAAGGGTTTCAGGGGCAAACGCGCGTCAGTTCAACGCAGCAAGCGTCCCGCTGTCTGTTACGATGTAAAGGCGCCCATCCGCAATGGCCGGTTGCACAACTGCACCGCCGCCCGGCACAACACTCGCACCAAGCGATTGCCCGGTTTGCGGGTCATAGCTTCGGATCAACCCATCGCTGCTCGCGATCAGAATACGCCCGCCCGCCAGCAGGGGCCCGTTATGCACGAGCGCAATGCGACGTTTCTCCGCATCCTCATAGACCGGCAATTGCACCGACCAGATTTGCGCGCCCGTATCGCGATTAAGCCGCTTGAGCTGCGCAATATCGTTAATGACATAAAGTGAATTGCCGGCAGGCAGCGCAGGGGCGATGGAGCCTTCGTTGACAATCCAGTTACGCTCGCCGCTCTGACGATCCACCGAGATCAGCCGCCCGCTTTGATTGGCCACAAACACAGTCTCACCGTCAATGACCGGATCACCCGTGATATCGAAAATGCGTGAGCGGACCGTCCCTTTTCGCCCGCCCGAGATCGAAGACGTCCAGATACGACGCCCGTTTCGCGCCAACGCCGCGACCACTTCTCCCGACCCGAAAGGCAGTATCACAACACCGTTGCTCGCCGCAGGCGTTGCACCGCCCAACATCGATGCGGTGCTTTCGATCCCTTCCAAACGCCAGCGAATGCGCCCGTTCTCCAGATCAATCGCAAAGCTCTGATTGTCGCGTGAGACGACAAACGCGCGACCGTTTGCCACAACCGCAGGCGATCTTGCGGGCGCATCCATATCCTGACGCCAGCGGATATCACCGCTCAAAGGCTCCAGCGCCACAACCTGTCCAAATCCGGTCGTGGCAATCAGCGTCTCATCACCATAAGACAGCCCGCCGCCGATACCATCACCGCGCCCTTCTCCCCTGAGCGCCAAATCGCTGCGCCACACGAGCGCACCATTGGGGTCAAAGGCGCTGACCAAACCCTCAGCATCTATCGTGTAGACCAGACCCTTGGCAACAATCGGACCCGATGTCAGCCGCTGCCGCTTCGAATTTCCCGTGCCAATGGACGCCTGCCAGAGCGGGGTCAGCGGATACGAAAGCGCCACATGCCCCGGCGAATGCGCTACCGAGCCGTTTTCATTCGCCCATGACGTGTTGCTGCGCGCCGCACCAAACCCAACCGCTGGCGCATCTTCAACAACCCCGCTTGGAATAACCGATGTGTCAACACGGACGGCCTCACGTGCGCCTTCCAGCCGTACCTCTTCTCTGGCACAGGCGGAGACGATCAAAGACAGGCACAAGACTGCGCATAGCTGCCGAACACTCATCGCACAAAACCCCGCCCTAGATGTTACCCGTTGTCGTCGTCAGACGGTACCAATACCGCGCTTTGCGGGACTTCACCACCCAGAACAATGGTAAGCTGTTGAGCGCGTTGACGCAATTGCGCTGTTGTCTGCGGTGCTTCGAGAATAGCGGTCAGATCCGCAAGTGCTGCATCAGTATCTCCTGTGCGCACGTGGTTGAGCGCTCGAATTTCAATCGCCAGCAACGAAAACGGACGCCCGGGCGCGGCAAGATATTCAATGGTTTGATCCGCATCCGGCCCATCGGGCGACAGCATCAGGCCCTTGAGCAGCGCAAGATCCTTATAGACCTCAGAGATGTCGCCGCGCTCCGCAACCGTGTTATAGGCCGCAATCGCATCCTCGGTCCGGCCCGTTTCGGCCAATGCACCGGCGCGCGCCAAAGCGCTCAGCACCGCTGCACTGCCACCGTCATCGCTCAGGGTAGTCAACGCGTCCAACTGACGTTCGGGGTCTTGTTGCTCAATGGCCGAGAGCAGAGCATCGCCCGTCGCTTGTCGCTGCGCCTCAAGGCTCGCCTTGCGCCATTCGTTGTAGATCGCACCACCTACGATCAGCGCCAGTATCAGACCGACAATCCAACCGTATTTTTTCGCATAATGGTAAAGCCGGTCACGGCGAATTTCTTCGCTCACTTCTCCGACAAAGGAATCGCTCTCGGACACGCTGTCACACCTTTCGTAAATCGCGTCGGACACTACTCCGAGCAAAGGACAAAAGCCAAGCCCTGCAAATTGAGTTTTTCATTCTCAGTTTTGAAGCCAAAAAGAAGAAGTTGCAGCCGATCGGCCAGACACGTCAATCCAATCTGGTGTCTGCTCCGTAAAAGGATTAACGCTCACCCGTGAAATCGGCTTGATTACGATTTTGGCACCGACGGTACATAAAAAGCGTCGCAAGTTTTAACGGAGACTGATCAATGCGTTACGCACCAATCCTCACAGCTTTGATCGTAGCGGCCTTTATGTACGTGTTCATCATGGAGCGTGACTGGCTGAACAGTTTTGCTGGCAGCGCAGGGGCGCAGGAAACTGATACTGCGCAAAGCGAAGACGTCAAAGTCGCCGCCGCAAGGAATGGCGCGGTCTCCGTGGTCGCGATGCGATCAAAAGCGCAAACCATCTCCAGCGGAATTGTCTTGCGCGGGCGTACAGAAGCGGCGCGCAACGTGGATGTTCGCGCGGAGACAACAGGTTTGGTCATTTCAGAGCCTTTGCCCAAAGGCACCGTTGTTCAAGCCGGAACGACCTTGTGTGAGCTTGATGTTGGCACGAAAAACGCTCAACTCGTCACCGCTAAAGCCGTTCTCGCCGAGGCAGAGGCAAACAACAAAGCTGCCGCAAGTTTGGCAGAACGCGGCTTTACGGCGGAGACCACTGCAATCGCGCGCGTTGCCCAGCTTGAATCGGCCCGCGCCGCAGTTGAACAAGCCGAAAAAGAGCTGGAAAAGCTCACAATTACAGCACCTTTTGACGGTTTGCTCGAATCCGATACAGCAGAATTGGGCGCATTGCTCCAACCGGGCAGCGCCTGCGCCAAGATCATTGACCTCAACCCAATCAAAATCGTCGGCTTTGTGCCCGAGCGAGACGTCAATCGCCTCACCATCGGTGCCGACGCTGGCGCGCGCCTTGTGTCTGGCAAAGAGATTTTTGGCCAGCTGACATTCGTTTCGCGATCCGCCGACCCTCTCACACGTACCTTTCGCGTCGAGGTCTCTTTGCCGAACGATGATTTGGCCATTCGCGACGGTCTGACTGCCGAGATATTCATCTCGCTCGCAGGCGAGAAAGCACATCTCCTGCCCCAATCGGTTCTGACCCTGAATGACGAGGGGCGGCTTGGCATTCGCGCTGCCGTCGATGGTGTTGCGCGCTTCTTTGAAGTCGAGCTTATCCGCGACAGCGCAGAAGGCGTGTGGCTGGGCGGTTTGGACGAGCAACTTGATGTGATCGTCGTGGGGCAAGAGTTCGTCGTGGATGGCCGCGCCATTGACGTGAGCATGAGGAATTAACCGATGAAAGCCATCGTTGATTGGGCCTCAGAACACGCCCGCATGGTCATTGCGCTCATTGCGCTCTCCATTGCAGCTGGGACGCTCGCCTACACAGGTCTGCCCAAAGAGGGCGAGCCGGATATCGATATCCCAGCCCTCTTTGTCTCCGTCCCCTTCCCCGGCATCTCTGCCGAGGACAGCGAAAAGCTCATCGTCAAACCGCTTGAGAACGAATTGCGCGATCTTGACGGGCTGGACAAGATGAATTCGACCGCCGCCGAAGGCTACGGCATCGTAGTGATGGAATTCGAGTTTGGCTGGGACAAACAGGCGACCATCGCCGAAGTGCGCGACCGGGTGAACAACGCGCAAGCCGATTGGCCTGCGGGCGCGGAGCAATATTCCATCGACGAGATTAACTTCTCCGAGTTTCCCATCCTGATCCTGTCGCTCTCCGGCGATCTGCCCGAACGCACGCTCCTGCGTGTCGCCGATGATCTGAAAACCGAGATCGAAAGTCTCGGGCAAGTGCTCGAAGCGCCCCTTGCCGGGCATCGCGACGAGATGCTCGAAGTCCTGATCGATCCGCTGCAACTTGAAGCCTACAATGTCACCGCAGGCGAGCTGATAAATGTCGTCGTGAACAACAATCAGCTTGTCGCCGCCGGCGAGATCGAATCCGGCTCCGGGGCCTATTCCGTCAAAATCCCGTCCTCTTTCGACAGCCCGCAAGACGTTTATGACCTGCCCGTCAAGGTCAACGGCGACAGCGTCATCACATTGGGCGATCTGACCGACATCCGCCTCACTTTCGAAGACCGCGAAGGCACAGCGCGCTACAACGGCGAGAGCACGGTGGCCATTCAGGTTGTCAAACGCAAAGGCCAAAACCTGATCGGCACTGTTGCTTCCGTCAAAGAGGTCGTCGCGAGCCACACTGCCGATTGGCCCACAGAACTGAGCGAGTCGATCACGATCAGCTACTCCATGGACCAAAGCATCGTTGTAGATAGCATGGTCTCCCAACTTGAGGCGGCGGTTCTGACTGCCATCGGCCTTGTCATGATCGTAGTGCTCGCCTCGCTCGGCATCCGCTCCGCTCTGCTGGTCGGATTTGCAATCCCGACCTCCTTCCTGCTGTGCTTCGCCGCTCTGGCCGTCGTCGGCATCACCATCTCCAACATCGTCATGTTCGCCCTGATCCTCGCGGTTGGCATGCTCGTGGATGGCGCAATTGTGGTCGTCGAATACGCAGATAAGGAAATAAATCGCGGTGTTGGCCCGATGCAGGCCTATGTCGCCGCCGCCAAACGCATGTTCTGGCCGGTTATCTCCTCCACCGCCACCACGCTCTGCGCCTTTCTTCCAATGCTCTTTTGGCCCGGCATTCCGGGTGAGTTTATGGGCAACCTGCCCCGCACACTCATTTTCGTCCTTTCCGCCTCCCTAATCGTCGCCCTCGTCTACCTTCCAGTTGTCGGCGGCGTATCGGGCCGCATCTCCCGCGTCTTGGAAAACAGCGCCAACACCATCCGCGCCCGCTGGAACATCATTTTCCGACTAGCCCTCCTCATCCTCGCTGCCGCTGCTCTCTTCTACGGCCTCTTTAGCGTCGTCCTCACACCCGGATTTGGCGCAAAAGCCACCGGCGCTGCCGCCTTCATCTTCGGCGCCATGGCATTTTCCGTCGCTGCCACCAGCCTGCGCAAAGCCAAAGAGCCTGAGGTCAAGCGCGCCGGCTACCGCCGTTCCCTCTTTGGTTGGTTCATCCATATGATCGCTGGCAATCCGATCATGCCGCTCGTCGCCATTGCGGCAACAATCGGTTTCGTGATGAGCACGTTTAGCTACTTCGGCCAGAACTCCAAAGGTGTTGAATTTTTTGTGGAAACCGACCCCGAACAGGCCATCGTCTTCGTGCGTGCTCGCGGAAACCTGAGCCTTTCGGAAAAAGATCGTCTTGTTCAACAGGTCGAAGCGCAACTCCTCGATTTTGACGAAATCCAGTCCGTTTTCGCCTTCGCAGGCGCTGGCGGCATCAACCAAAACACAGGCGGCGCGAACGCGCCGAACGATACTGTTGGGCAAATTCAGATCGAACTGGTGGACTACACCGAACGCCGTCCGGGCAAAGAGATTCTCAAAGACGTCGATGCGGCGATCAACACAGTGCCCGGCATCCAGGCTGATATTCTGGAGATTGCGCGCGGTCCGGCGCAGGGCAAACCCATCAACATACGCCTGACCAGCGACAACTGGCAGGATTTGCAAGATGCAACCGGCATTGTCCGCAGCTTCCTTGATGATCAGCCCAATCTGGCGAATCAGGAAGACACACGGCCCCTGCCCGGGATCGACTGGCAAATTGATGTGGATGTCGAACAGGCAGGCCGCTACGGCGCTGATGTCGCAACGGTTGGTGCTATGGTCCAGCTGATCACCCGCGGCATTCTGCTCGATACCATGCAGGTCGACAGCTCCGACGAAGAGATTGAAATCCGCGTCCGTTACCCCGAACAGGACCGCGTCCTTTCCACCCTCGACACGATGCGCGTGCGCACCTCCGAAGGGTTGGTCCCGCTCACCAATTTCATCACCCGGAAACCCGTCCCCAAACTCGCGACCATCTCCCGCTTCAATCAAGAGCGTAACCTGCTGGTCCGCTCGGACGTGATCGAGGGCGCAAACGCCAATGCTGAGATCGCACGCATCGGTGCGTGGCTCGGTATGCATGATGCGCTGCCGAACGATATCACCTCTGCCGCGCTGCCCGAGTGGCTGGATACCGCCCGCACTGATGAGACCGCACCCGAATTCGAGGCGCTTCTCGCGTTCACCGACACCTATATTCCCGCTGAGGCTGAGGGCGATGCGCCAGCGGTCCGTGATACGGCAGAGGCCATTCTGTCAGGTGATCTCGACACTCAGATCATCGCAACGCTCGATAAGCTTATCCTCAGCACCACCGAACAACTCCCCAAAACCGTCGCCTATGAATTTGCGGGCGATCAGGCAGAACAGGCCGAAAGTCAGGCCTTCCTGGGCAAGGCCTTTATCGGCGCGCTTGGCCTAATGTTCGTCATCCTTCTGGCCCAGTTCAATTCCTTTTATAACTCGGTGATCGTCCTGATCGCAGTCATCCTGTCGGTCACGGGCGTGCTCATCGGAATGCTGGTTATGGATCAAACCTTCTCGATCATCATGACTGGAACAGGCATTGTGGCGCTGGCGGGGATTGTGGTGAACAACAACATCGTGCTGATCGACACCTATCAGGATTACGCCCGCTTCATGTCACGTACAGAGGCGATTGTGCGCACGGCAGAGGCCCGCATCCGCCCCGTTCTGCTGACCACCATCACCACAATGGCGGGCCTGACGCCCATGATGCTCGGCATATCAGTCGATTTCGCCAACGGCGGCTACACCGTCGATGCCCCGACATCACTCTGGTGGAAAAGCCTTGCTACAGCCGTCGTCTTCGGCCTTGGCCTTGCGACAATCCTCACGCTCGTCATAACGCCTGCCTTGCTGGCCCTGCGTGTCTGGATCGTCCGCCTTTCCCTTGCGGCACTCGCGCGCCTTGGCGGACGCAACACACCACGCTGGCAGGACCGTATGCTGCGCAAGATCGCAAAACGGGCGGAGCCTGAGGATATCGATTGGCTCCAGAAAAACCGTCCCGCGCCGGTGATGGATGTGGATGCAGCGCCACAGGCAGCAGAATAGTAGCCTAACGCGCGGCTTTCTCGTCGTGACCGGACACACCTTCGCGGCGGGCCAACTCGCCAACCACATCGCGCCAAGGCACATCTGAGGCGGCCAGCATCACCATCAGATGATAAATCACATCTGCCGCCTCATCACGCAGATTTCCCGTATCATCACGCGCAGCAGCAATAATCGCCTCCACAGCTTCCTCGCCGAATTTCTCCGCGCATTTTGCCTGACCCTTAGCCAGCAGCGAGGCCGTATACGACGCATCCGCATCCCCGCCCTTCCGGCTCTCGATCAGATCTGCAAGATTTTGCAATACATCGCTCATGTCGGCCTCACATCCAAACCCGCCTGCGCCATATGTGCCTTAGCCTGTGCAATGGTAAAATCGCCAAAATGGAAGATCGAGGCCGCAAGCACCGCAGAAGCCCCGCCCTTGGTCACGCCTTCGACCAGATGATCGAGCGTTCCCACGCCGCCAGACGCAATCACAGGGATACCAACCGCATCCGAAATCGCGCGCGTCAGCGGCAGATTGTACCCATCCCGCGTCCCGTCCCGATCCATCGAGGTCAGGAGGATCTCGCCTGCCCCCTTGGCCTCCATCTCTTTGGCGAATGCAATCGCATCAATACCGGTTTCGCGCTTGCCCCCATGTGTGAATATCTCCCATTTGCCGGGGCTGACAGTTTTGGCATCAATCGCTACGACGATGCACTGATTGCCAAACTTATTGGCCGATTGAGCGACGACCTCAGGGGCTGCCACCGCTGCCGAGTTGAAGCTCACCTTGTCCGCACCCGCCAGCAACAGCGCGCGCACATCTTCCGGGCTGCGAACGCCGCCACCGATGGTGAGCGGCATGAAGCACTGCTCCGCCGTGCGCCGCGCCACATCATGCATCGTTCCCCGGTTTTCGAGCGTTGCGGCAATGTCCAGAAAGCACAACTCATCCGCACCTGCCGCATCATAGGCTTTGGCCGATTCCACAGGATCACCAGCATCAATGAGATCAACAAAATTGACCCCTTTAACAACGCGGCCATCCTTGACGTCCAGACAGGGTATGATGCGGGTTTTTAGCATATTCCGTCCCCTATGCCGCACCATCGCGCGCGGCGATCAGCATTTTTGTCAACTGCTCCACATCATCGGCTACGGTCAAAAACTCCCGGAAGGAGGCATCCGCAAACCCCTGTTCGATCACATGATCGATCAGTGCCAGAAGCGGCGACCAATAGCCGTTCACGTTCAGCACAAATATCGGTTTTTTGTGCAGGCCAAGCTGCGCCCATGTCACCACCTCAAACAGCTCATCAAGCGATCCGGCACCGCCCGGCAAAGTCACCACCGCATCGGAGTTCATGAACATCACTTTTTTGCGCTCATGCATGTTTTCAGTGACGATAAAGCGCGTCAGATCGGTCTTGCCGACCTCGCGCTGCAACAAATGCTCTGGAATGACGCCAAAGGTGTCACCGCCCGCCGCCTGAGCCTCGCGCGCAACCGCCCCCATCAGCCCCACATCGCCAGCGCCATAGACCAGGCGCATACCAGCGCCCGCCAGATTTTGCCCCAGCGTTTTCGCCTGCATCTCATAAGCAGGATCAACGCCCGCGCGAGAGCCGCAAAATACGCAAACCGAATAACTCATGTCACATATATCCTTACATTTTTGGACGCGCGCGAAAATAACTGGCCCTTATTGTGTGCTTGGGTGCATAATGGCAAGACCTGTCATCGGGTGCTTAAGTGTGGGGTAGCAATGAATTTCTTTTTTACGCGTACTGGTACGACCTATTCGTGGCTTGGTGGAACCATCGGCGGCGCAATCGTGGTTTATGCGTTGTTGGGCCAGCAAATTGCACCTTATCTTCCTGAAAACATGCGCCCTGCGGCAGAACAAAATGCAACGGCCGTTCAAAGCGAAACGCCGCAAGAAGAGACCACTGAAACCGCAAAAGCCGATGGCGACACGCAGGTAACGCCAGATCAGGGTGAAGATGCATCCGCGTCTGTAGGCGACGTTACGCCAGCGGAGGATGCTGACCCAGAAGACGAGGTTGCAGCGGCTGAGACGCTGGAAAACGGCGATGATGCGGATAATCTGGCAAGCAAGGTCGAAGGTGTTGCCACCGACGCGCAACCCGAAGCGGACCCGGCCACAGCGCCGGTTTTTGATGTTGTGCGCGTCGACAGCCAGGGAAGCGCAGTTATCGCAGGGCGCGCTGCGCCAAACGCGCTCATTGAAATCATCAGCAATGAGGATGTGATCGGTACTGCGCAAAGCGATACCAGCGGCGCGTTCGTAGCGCTTTTGGATGTCCCCTCCGGACCAAAGCCACAATCGATCAAGCTGGTTGCAACAAACGAAGCGGGCGAGACCTTCACATCGCCTGAACCCGTGATTGTGCTGGGCCGGTTGGTTGACGAGCCGGAGATCACCAACGCTCTACAGGAACCTGCCGCAGAGCAGCCGATTGTCGAAGCCGCGCTTCCCCTGATCGTACGCACCGAAGGCGAGACGGTGAAACTTGTACAACCATCGCAAAAACTTAGCAGCGATCTGGTCACGCTCGATACGATCACTTACTCCTTAGACCGTCAGGTCTTGCTCTCAGGGCGCGGCCAACCGGGGCGCACTGTCTTCATCTACGCCAACGGCGCGTTCAAAGGTGAAACCAAAGCCACCGGCGACGGCGGTTGGGAGCTGAAACTCGATAATATCGAAGAAGGCCGCTATGTGTTGCGCGTCGATCAGGTCATGAGCGACGGTAAGGTCATCAGCCGCTTTGAGACCCCGTTCCAGCGAGAATTCCCCCCCGCCGAGACAATTGCCCGCCTGCAAATCGAAAAGCAGATTATTGTCCAACCGGGAAACAATCTGTGGACTATTGCGCAAAACCGCTATGGCAGCGGCGTCAAATATACCACGATTTTTGATGCCAATCGCAGTCAGATTACCGATCCTGATCTGATCTACCCCGGACAGGTATTCGAGCTTCCCGAAAACTAAACGCTCTTGCACGTTTCCGCTGGCAATGGTGACAGACCCGTCCTATCTGTGATGACAGCAAAGTATTCAGGGGCGATTTATGGCGAATGCCGCAGATGCGGATCCCCAGCAGTTACAACCAAGCGATGATGTGAGTGCAAAGGAACAGGGGCGCAGCGATATGCGCACCATCCGGCGCGTGATCCCTTACGTTTGGCCCGCCGATGCACCGTGGGTCCGATATAGGGTCATTGCCGCGTTCTGCATGCTGTTTTTATCAAAGATTTTCAGCGTCATCACACCGTTTTTCTACAAAGAAGCGGTTGATGCCCTTGCCCCCAAAGAGGGCGCGCCTGAAGTCGGTTTTCTGCTGATCACCAGCGCCGTCGGCCTGACCATTGCCTATGGCATGGTACGGCTGATGACCAATGGCTTCCAGCAGCTTCGCGATGCCGTCTTCGCCCGCGTCGGCCAGCGCGCCCTGCGTCAGCTTGCGCTCACCACCTTCAAACACATCCACAACCTCTCCATGCGCTACCACATCACGCGCAAAACCGGCGGGCTGAGCCGGATCATGGAGCGCGGGGTGAAAGGCGTCGAGTTTCTGCTCCGGTTCCTGCTCTTCTCCATGGGACCACTCGTGCTTGAACTCATGCTGATTGCCGGCATTCTCTTCTTTGTCTTCGACGTCTGGTATCTCGTCGCCGTTATCGTCACCATCGCGCTCTACGTTACGTTTACCTTCATCGTCACCGAATGGCGGGTGAAAATCCGCCGCGAGATGAACAAGCAAGACACCGAGGCCAATCAAAAGGCGATCGACAGCCTGCTCAACTTTGAGACCGTTAAATACTTCTCCGCCGAAGAGCGTGAGGCCAACCGCTATGATACCTCCATGCGCGGGTATGAGCAGATGGCGCTGCAAACCTCCTACAGCCTTGCCTTCCTGAATTTCGGGCAATCCATCATCATTACAGGCGGCCTTGTCGTGGTGATGGTCATGGCGGCGCTTGGCGTGCAATCGGGTGCGCTCACGGTCGGGGATTTCGTGCTGGTCAACGCTTATATGATCCAGATCACCATGCCGCTGAATTTCCTTGGCACCGTCTACCGCGAGATCAGACAGAGCTTGGTGGATATGGGCGAGATGTTTGATCTTTTGGAACAGCCAGAAGAGATCAAAGACAAACCCGATGCGTCTGATCTTAAGATCAGCAAAGGCGAAGTGCGTCTGCAAAACCTGTCATTCGGATATGACGATGACCGCACAATTCTGAAAGACGTATCATTGGACGTCAAAGACGGGGAAACCGTCGCCATTGTCGGCCCCTCCGGTTCGGGCAAATCCACCATCGGACGCCTGCTCTTTCGCTTTTACGACGTAGACAAAGGTGCGCTCCTGATTGACGGACAAGACGTGCGCGATATCACCCAAGACAGCCTGCGCCGCGCAATCGGCGTCGTTCCACAAGACACCGTCCTGTTCAACGACACCATCGGCTACAATATCGGCTATGGCGATCCAAATGCATCGATGGAGCAGATCATGGAGGCCGCTAAACGCGCACAAATCCATGATTTTGTCATGTCACTGCCCGATCAATACGACACCACCGTGGGCGAACGCGGTCTCAAGCTCTCCGGCGGCGAAAAGCAGCGTGTCGGCATCGCTCGAACCCTTCTGAAAAACCCGCCCATTCTACTGCTCGATGAAGCCACCTCTGCCCTCGACAGCCAAACGGAATCAGAAATCCAAGGCGCGTTGCGCGAGATGTCGAAGGGTCGCACGGTTCTAACCATCGCACACCGCCTCTCCACAATCGTTGATTCTGACAAGATCGTCGTTTTGGCAAATGGGGTGATCGAGGAAGTTGGCGATCACGAAACCCTCCTCGCAGAAGGCGGCCGGTACGCTCAACTATGGCAACGTCAAGCCTCCGAAGAAGAGGCGTGAACGGGCTGAATTTTTCGAAAAATCGGCAACTGTGCATCCGACTGTGCATACATTGTGCATAGACTGTGCATCGGTTGTGCATCGCCCAAATCGCCCGATCACCGTAGCCAAAGCCCCTTTGCTTTGATCGCTTTTCGAAGCGCTTTTTCGTCCGAAAATACCTGCCCTGCCAGCGCGTCGCGCAGCACACGCCCCTGCCCGCCATAGACCAACTTTGCGAACGGCTCATAGCGCTCAAGCAAGGGCTTTACCCGAGGATCGCCGCAAATTTTCTCCATAAAATCAACAACATCATCCCGCTCGCGCGCATAAAACAAGGGCAGCACCCGCCAGTGACAACTGACCGTTCCATCCATCCAATCAGGCGATATATCCGAACGCCCGCCGCCCATCTCAGCAATCACGAGAGGCAGCACAATCTGATCCAACCACGGATAGATCGTTTGTCCGGCAAGCTCCGGCAAAGGACCATCACGCACGGATAAAGCCTTGTGTAACAATGACTTACCAAACGCAGCCGCATCCGATCCGCAGAAAAATCCGGCGTTAAAATAGAGATACCGCTGCCAATCCTCGGGACCAAAATGCGTATCGAGCGAACGCTCGAAATCGACCCCAAACCGCGCATAAAGCGCCCGCCAAATCTGCTTATAGGAAAACGCCCCCTGCTTGGGCCACGTCCCCTCTCGCCGCATGGACGCCGTGGGATAATCGAAATCAAACGGCACTTTATCCAATAAATCCAATAAGATCGTGTCCGTATCGACAAAAACAAATGGCCCGGGTGGTGCGCTTAACAAGGCTTCGATCTTATTACCATTGGGATAAGACGCCCCGAAGTGCTCAGCCGCAAACGGCAGTATCTCCACACCAAACTCCAGCAGCGCCGCGCGGATATCCGGCGGCACCCGCGTCTCTTCATTCCACGCCCCGGAAGGCACAGGTTCCATCAGCGTCAACACCATCCGAGGATTATGCACAGCAAAAGACGCTGCCAAAACAAGGGCTTCATAGGCCAAGCGCCCATTTTGTACGACGGCGATTATGGAGTATTTCTGAGCCATTCGCGATCAGCTTAGGCCGATGTCTGCGTAACAACAATAAACCATGACCCAGAAAATTATTCCAATTGTCACACACACACCCTATGGGAGTAAGAACATTATTCTCAATCCGAGCAAAAACATGTCGAACGCCCCGTTAACCTTGGATAAAATTGATCGTGCGATCCTTGCCGAATTGCAGAGCGACGCAAGCCAGCCGCTTGAGACGCTGGCAAAAAAGGTCGGGGCCTCAAAAACGCCCGTCTGGAATCGCGTTCGCAAGCTCAAAGATGCTGGCGTCATCAAGAAAACCACCGCAATCGTTGATCCTGATGCGGTCGGATTGTCCGCATGTTTTTTCGTCTTCGTGCAAACATCCGCACATGAAAAAGAGTGGCAGGACCGATTTTTGGACGCGGTGAAGTCTCAACCGGAAGTTCTGGAGGCCCATCGGCTCGCAGGTGAGATCGACTATGTTCTGAAAATACGCGTTGCCGATGCCCGCGCCTATGACGCGTTTTATCAGCGGCTCATATCGCAGGTGTCCATCTTCAAGGTCACTTCAACCATGTCGATGGAAGAGATCAAGAACACCACGCAAATCCCTGTTACGTAACTATTTTTTCTTTACCCACTTCCCACTCTCCTGCGCCCAATACGCACAATCATGCGGCAGCGCGCTATAACGCACCCATTGCTCGCGCGCTTTGGACACAGCCGCGTTGTCGTTCCCATCAAAAAACACGCAAACCCTCTCATGCGCCGACAGCGCCTCCTCCGGGACGTCCGCACCATCAATCAACATCAGCAATTCCCGCCCCTCAAACGCATCACGTTCCGTCGAGAGCAGCACCGGATGACCGGCCCCTTCTGTGCCATGCGGCAGAAAACTCATATCCGCATAGCTCCACAAATGCCGGTCCAAAAATTCGATCCGCTCAGCATGCGGACCATACACCCCAACGCGCCAATCCCGCTCCAGAGATTTGCTCAGGATCGGCGGAAGGGCATTTTCGAGCGGCGTGTCCGTCAGATGATAAAAGAGGATATCAGTCACGGGATTCGTAATTATCCCGGATGAGCCTATCCAGCGCGCGAACGCCCCAACCACTCGCGCCCGCAGGCGAATAGGGTGAGGCAGAAGCGCGTGACGCCACACCAGCAATATCCAAATGGATCCAAGGCGTCTGCGGTTTCACAAATCTTTTCAAGAACTCAGCCGCCGTTATTGATCCTGCCCAGCGGCCGCCAACATTCTTCACATCCGCAATTTTACTCTTGAGAAGATCGGCATAGGCATCACCAAGCGGCATGCGCCAGGCGCCTTCGTCAACATCTGCCGCAGCTGCAAGAAACTGGCCCACAAGCGCATCGTCATTTGAAAATGCGCCTGCATTCTCATGCCCCAGTGCCACAACCATGGCGCCTGTGAGCGTCGCCAGATCAATCATCCCAACCGGCTTGAACTCTTCTTGGCAAAACCACATCACGTCCGCCAGCACCAGCCGCCCCTCGGCGTCCGTGTTGATCACCTCAATCGTATCGCCCTTCATTGAGGTGACAACATCGCCCGGCCGCTGCGCACGCCCGTCGGGCATATTCTCAACCAGCCCCACCACGCCCACAACATTCGCCTTGGCCTTGCGCAAGGCGAGCGCGCGCATAACGCCAGAAACAACGCCTGCCCCGCCCATATCCATGGTCATATCTTCCATGCCGCCCGCCGGCTTGATGGAGATACCACCTGTATCAAAGACCACCCCTTTTCCCACCAGCGCAAACGGCGCTTCATCGCCGCCTCCGTTCCAGCGCATGACGACCATCTTTGTTGGTGTCTCTGAGCCGTAGCCGACCGCAAGAAACGAGTGCATGTTCATCTTTTCGAGGCGATCTTCTTCATAAACCTCAACCTCAAGCCCTATGGATTTCATCTCTTCCAGACGGTTTGCAAACTCGGTTGTCGTCAGGATATTCGCTGGCTCATTGGTCAAATCACGGGTGAAAAAGATACCCGACAGCATCGCATCCATCTCTGAAAACGCGCCCTTGTGGTCGTCGGGTGCGTTCACAAACACCTTCAACGTGCTGTTTTTATTTTCTGATTTTTCGGATTTGCGCGCATCAAAATTGTAAACACGCATGCGCATCCCAAAACAAAACGCCACGACGCTTTTCCGATTACCGGCCAAAACACTGACGCCCTTACTGTTATCGAGCGCCCCGACTTTAGCCCCGCACCGCTGCGCTTTGGTCTCATCGGACGATTTCGCCAGCTTGGCCACGCTGATCGCCTCAGCCGCCATCCCAACCGGAAAACTCAGGCTCAAAACATCGCCGTCTTTTGCCTTTTCGAACGCTTTGCTCTCCAGCAGTTTGTTGACCCCGCCTTTGCACAAACGGTTCACCCGTTTGCCAAGCCGATCTAGCTTACCCTCTTCATCCGCGAAGATCACAACACGCCCTTCAAGCGCCTCGATAGCGTCGATATCGGCCGGATGTAGGGATGCGCTCATAGGGTCTGTCATTGTCCACCTCATTTAGGGAAACACGCGGGAAATCGCGTTGATACGAACAATAGGTTGGGTCACATCGCTTGACCAGATAGGATGAACAAAATACGCGCAATCAGGCGCATTTATTCGCGGACGCAAAATCACGTGCTTTCGAGACTGGACCGATATATTTTTGTCGAGCTGCTGGGCCCGTTCGGGTTCTTTGCGCTGGTGATTACTGGAATATTATGGCTGCTTCAGTCATTGCGGCTCGTGGACCGGATCATTTCCAGCAACGAAAGCGCGGTGACGTTTCTGGAATTTTCTTCACTCATTTTGCCGAATGTGATGATGTTTGTCATCCCGTTGGCCACCTTTGCCGCCGTGCTCTATCTGCTCAACAAGCTTTATACCGAGAGCGAGCTTGTCGTCATGCTCATGTCCGGTCACAGTCCCTGGTCGGTGCTCAAACCGCTCCTGATATTCTCCGCGACCACGATGCTCGCGATGTACGTCATCACGCTTTATCTGATGCCGGTCAGCACCACGCGCCTCAATGAGCGGCAGGATGAGATCCGGACCAAGTTTGCCAATTCCTTGATTGTCGAGGGGAGCTTTAAGCACCCGGCGGACGGGGTAACGTTCTTTATAGAAGACACCAATACGCAAGGCGAGATGCGCGGTCTCTTTCTTCATGACGCGCGCAACGCCATACAACCGACCAGCTACGCCGCCAACCGGGCTGCTCTTGTGAATGATAAGGGCAAGGTGCTTCTGGTCATGTTCGATGGCGCTATTCAGGAGTATGACGCCGGAAAAGATACCATTCGCACAGTTGCCTTTGATCGGCTCGCATTTGATCTGACGTCCCTGTCGAGCGTTGATGACACGCGGGTGCGGCGGCCGCGTGAGTATTTTGTGCATGAGGCACTCGCACCCACCGACGATATGCTCACCGATGGCAGAACGCTGTCGAAATACCTTTCCGAAGCGCATGAGAAAATCTCCCTTCCGATCCTCGTTCTGACCCTGCCAATGCTGGCCTTGGGCGGTGTTTTGGCAGGCAGCTTCCGGCGCGGAGGCCTGACATTGCGGATGACGATTTCCGTTGCACTGATGATCTTTGTTCAACTGCTCGCGATTGTCTGCAAAGGCGTCGTAGCAGGCGATGCAGCCCTCTGGCCGGTGGCCTATTTTCCCGCCGCCCTCAGCGCAGCCATCGGCACAGGTCTGATCTTTTTCGCAACCCGCGTGCGCGCATCGCGGTCGCAAAGGACGCCCGTATGATCCTGCCGCGCTACGTCTCCAGACGATTTACAATGACGTTTCTCAAGGTCACGATGATCATCTCCGCGCTCATTTTTCTGGTCGAGTTCGTCGAACATCTCAGACGGTATTCTGATCGCGCAAGCGGCCTGCCGGAGATCATCACCCTGACCGCGCTGCAAATTCCAGAGGCTTTGGGCGGCGTGCTTTCAATCGTCTTTTTGCTGACGTCTCTGACGCTTTTTGTATCGTTGGCCCGGTCCTCCGAGATGGTCATCGTGCGTGCATCCGGCATGTCTGTCATACGGCTTGTGATGATCCCGTTCGGGCTCGCGATCTTATTTGGCATCGCCTATATCGCGCTGTTTCATCCCATCGTATCGGCGAGCAAGCAAAAATACGAATCGCTGAAAACCGAACTGACCACTCAGGCTCCGACCCCGCTGTCGATCAGCGAGGGCGGCATATGGCTCAGACAGGTGTCCCAATCGAATACATCCGTCATCAACGCGCAACGTGCCAGCGCGGATGGCTCGACACTATTCGCTCCGGTGTTCCATTTGTTCAACGCGAACGGACAAATCAAATCGCGCATTTCTTCACAATCCGCGACACTCAATGGCAATCTGTGGTACATAGAAAACGCCCGCGTTTGGAACGCGAATGAAAACCAGCGGGATATACCGCAAGATATCCAATCGGTCGAAGCGATACAGATTGAAACGAACCTGACACGAGAGCAAATTCTGGACGGTTTTGCCCCGCCGGACACAATCTCGCTCTGGGCATTGCCTGGCTTTATCAACCAGCTCGAAAACTCCGGCTTTGCAGCGACACGCCATCGGCAATACTTCCAGACCACGCTGGCAACACCGTTGATGTTTGCGGCCATGGTGTTCATTGGTGCCGCTGTCACATCACGCCACACCCGCTTTGGCAGCGTGGGCATCATGATCCTGATCACCGTTCTGTGCGGCTTTGCTCTCTACATCTTCCGCAACCTCGCCTCATCGCTTGGCTCGGCAGGCGAAATCCCGGTCGAGGTCGCCGCATGGTCGCCGCCCATAGCCGCCATACTGCTGGTGTTTGCGCTTTTGCTGCATCTGGAAGATGGATAGGCCGATGTTGCGTGGATTGATATTCATCTTGGGACTGCTCTGCCTTGTGCCCGTGACAGCAAGCGCTCAGCAAAGCCCCTCCACCCTGCTCGCTGATGTGATCTCTTATGATGCAAATGCGGACAGGCTGATCGCCTCTGGCAACGTCGAAGTGCTAGTGGATGGCCGCGTGATCCGCGCGCAGGAAATCGTATTTTACAACCAGCTTGGACAGCTCGAAGCAAAAGGCCCCCTGACCATCACTCAGACCGATGGGACCGTCATCACGGCAGATGCCATCACCCTTGATGAGAACGTTCAGTCGGGTCTCGTGCAAGGCGCACGGATAGTATTGGCTGAGAATTTTCAGATCGCCGCGAATGAGTTGCGCCAAATCTCACCGAGCAAAACCGCAATCTACAAAGGCGTGGCCAGCGGGTGCGTTGTCTGCGGAACGAATGAAACCCCGTTGTGGCTCGTCCGCGCCGAGCGTATCTCTCGGGATCAGGAAACGCTCCAGGTTCACTTCCAAAACGCCCGGTTCGAAGCCTTCGGTGTTACGATAGGCTACCTGCCCTATTTCCGCATTCCCGACCCCTCGCTCGACCGCGCAACCGGATTATTGACACCATCTTTCTCGCGTTCAGACTTTTACGGCTATAGCGTCAAAATGCCGTATTTCATCGCCATCGCCTCTGACAAAGACGTCACCATAACCCCGTTCTTCACGTCAAACGGCGCAGCCATTCTCGAAGGTGAATACCGCCAACGATTTGAAAACGGTGGCTACGATCTATCCGGCGCCATCGCATTTGCGGACGGAACGACGACCTTTGACGGTGTGCGCGGCTTTCTCAATCTGAGCGGCAATTGGGAGCTGCGTGATGATTTCGAACTGGACTTCGACATCATCCGCGCGAGCGACAAGGGGTTTATGCGTCAGTTCGAATTTTCTCAGGTGGATCGCCTGCGCAGTGAAGTCATCTCCTCCCGGCAAAGGGGTAACGCCTATATTTCGCTCGGCGCAACTGCTTTTCAATCCTTGCGCGACAACGAACCTGATTCCGGCATCCCGAACGCCATCCCACAAGGATTTTACGAGCGGTATTGGGACGATATCATTCCCGGCGGGCGCTTGACGTTGTCCTCCGACGCAGTTGTTCTGACGCGCGCCGAAGGTCGCGACGTCGCCGAACTGGGGGTCGCCGGACAATACACGCAATCCTTCCAGCTCCCCTTCGGGATATTGGGCAAAACCATTCTTGAAGGCGACGGGCGCCTCTACACGACCCGGAACGACGTAAATTTCGACACCAGCCCATCAAGCGTCATCTCCCCGCTTGCCGCGATAGAGCTGCGCTGGCCCCTCATCCGCAGATCACCCAAAAGTACTCAGATCATCGAGCCGGTGGTTCAAGCTGTTTATTCGGATCAATTCGGCGATACAAACAACATTCCAAATGAGGATAGTGAGACGGTCGAATTTGACGCGGCCAATCTTTTTGCGCTTAACAGATACCCGGGCAATGACGCGCGCGAGACAGGACTGCGCTTTAACATCGGCGCGAACTATACCCGGCTTGATGCAGATGGATGGTCGCTCGCGGTCTCTTTGGGCCAGATTTTCCGCAGCGCACCGCAAACGGGATTTTCAACCAACACCGGTCTCAATGAGGAAAGCTCGAACATTGTAGCTGCGATCAATCTGGACCTTCCGCCGATCTTCGAGCTATCAAACCAATCGCTCTTTGATGCAGATTTCGCTTTTTCCCGCAACGATGTGCAAGCCTCGCTGGAGCTGGACAGATTCGAGCTTGAGACATCCTACGTCTATCTTGCGAGCGATCCGCTCAACGCAATCCCATCGCAACACGAAATCAATCTCAAGTCCCGCTACAAAATCGATGACAACTGGGCGTTTGACGCATCATGGCGCCGAAATTTGGCAACTGGCGATAACGTCAGCGCAAATGCCGGGCTGGAATATGGGAATGAGTGCATACGAACGCGATTTTCGGTCTCGCGCAGGTTTACAGAATCCGCTAGCCTACCCCCCGGAACCGACTTCGGACTTGAAGTTCGACTTGCCGGTTTCGGCGGTGGAAAAGACGCTTTTCGAGGTCGGAATTGCGTGGAATTTGAGGGTCGTCAACGGTGAGCAGACTTCGCATCTTTTTGCAAATCCTATGGGTCGCATGTGCGGCGCTGCTTGGCACCTGTCTAAGCGCAATGGCGCAAAATCCGTTCTCGCCGGCACTATACGTCAACAACGCGATCATATCACACTATGAAATCGATCAACGCATCCGCTTGCTGCAAGCGCTTGGAGCGAACCGCCCTGACATCCGTGAGTTCGCCATAGCGCAACTTACAGATGATAGATTGAAGATGGAGCAAGCAGATACGCTGGGGATGACTTTGCCGGACGAAAGTCTTGGCGAGGCAATTGAGCAGTATGCCCAACAGCGGCAACTAACGCTCGCTGGCCTGCGGTCGAGACTTTCACAAACCGGTGCAGATTTTGCGACATTTGAAGAATTCATCACAACCGGTGTTCTGTGGCGCGAGATTGTGCGTAATCGCTTCTCGGATCGCGCAACACCTACAGAATCCGACATTGAGAATGTGCTGAACACCGCTGCCTCAAGCGCCCAAGAATCCGTGTTCCTTCGCGAAATCGCGCTGCCGTTTGCCGAGCATGGGCAGCAAGGCACACGCGATCTGGCTGAACGGATCGCGCGCGACGTCAAAGCAGGCAGCAGTTTTGCAGCGCTTGCACGTCAGTACAGCCGTACCCCCTCAGCGCCGCGCGGAGGATCGCTCGACTGGACACCCGTCAACCGCCTGCCCGCCCCCGTCGCAAGCCGCGTTCTTGCGCTCGCACCCGGTCAGGTAGCAAGCCCGCTTGAAGTATCAGCGGGCATCCTTCTCTATCAACTCGTCGATATTCGCGAAGACAGCGCCAACCGGACAAATGACGTGCTTGCATCCTACGTGCGGCTCGACATCATTCTGCCGGCAAACCCGAGCGAAAATGACATGACCGCCGCCCGCGCAAGAGCACAAGATATGATCGATGACATCGACACATGCCTTGAAGCCGAAGGTCTTGCCTCAGATTTTGGCGAGCAAAGTGGTCGTTACGGCCCGGAGATTATTGCAAACATTGATGATGAGACAGCGTCAGTTTTGATGAACCTTGATGCTAGCGAGGCGGGTTTTTCCATGGTCGATACAGGCATTATATCTGTTTTTGTGCTATGCAATCGCCGCGTTGATGCAGCGCCGGAGCAAGTAGACGGGCTGCGCACCCAAATCCTCAATCAGCGTTTGACCCGCTTCGCCGATGACTATCTGCAAGAGCTTTTGGCGGATGCGATCATTCGTGAAAACTAGCTTTTCGTGACACAGACCCGACCGACAGTTGCTCTGACGATGGGGGACCCGTCCGGGATCGCCCCGCAAATCACGATCAAAGCGCTAAAGCAGCTTTCGGGCATCAACGTTATCCTGATGGCAGATTTCGATCAGATGGACGGCTTGGCGCGTGAGAGCGGTCTGGACATCGAGCGGATCACCCATCCACGTGACTTGCAAGACGGTCAGATCGGGATCATCCATAAACCGCTCCACTCCAAACCCATACCCGGCACACCCGATCCGGGGAATGCACCATCGATCATCGCTTCCATCGAGAAAGCGGTCGCTCTCGCCAAGAACGGCGATGTGGACGCAATC
Organism: uncultured Rhodobacterales bacterium; assembly: GCA_964425135.1. Lineage (GTDB taxonomy): Bacteria > Pseudomonadota > Alphaproteobacteria > Rhodobacterales > Rhodobacteraceae > CAYLLD01. Next base: position 26,302 of record CAYRKW010000014.1, on the reverse strand, counting down.
GTAACCAACCCGATCTCCAAGAAAATCCTGATAGACGGTGCCGATTTCGCGCATCCGGGTCATACCGAGTTTCTGGCAGAGCTCGACGGCAAGTCTCAGGTTGTGATGATGTTGGCGAGCGAGATGCTCCGCGCCGTTCCAGCGACTGTGCATATTCCGCTCAGCGACGTCCCAACGGCCCTGACACGAGAAGACCTGCGCAAAACCATCGAGATCACGCATCAAGCGCTGCGCAACGATTTCGGGATAGCAAACCCACGCATCGCCATCGCTGGATTGAACCCCCACGCCGGCGAGAACGGTATTATGGGGCACGAAGAGATTGACCTCATTGCGCCTGTGTTGGACGATCTGCGGCACAAGGGCATGACCCTTCTTGGCCCCCTGAGTGCGGATACGATGTTTCATGCCGCTGCACGCAAAACATATGACGCTGCGATTTGCATGTACCATGATCAAGCACTCATCCCTCTCAAAACGCTGGATTTTGCGGGCGGTGTGAATGTCACACTTGGTCTGTCCTTCATTCGCACATCTCCCGATCATGGGACCGCTTTTGATATTGCGGATCAGGACGTGGCGGACCCCACAAGCCTGATCAACGCGATCAAGATGGCTGCTGACATGGCGCATCGCAGACATGGATGATGGCCTCCCACCGCTGCGCGCTGTCATTGCCGATTTGGGTTTGAGCGCGCGCAAAAGCTTTGGTCAGAACTTCATCCTCGATCTCAATCTCACATCGAAAATCGCGCGTCAGGCCGATGATCTCACCAACTGCGATGTGCTGGAAATCGGACCCGGACCGGGCGGATTGACCCGCGGATTGCTCGCATCAGGCGCGCGCAAAGTGGTGGCAGTTGAAAAAGACCGACGGTGCATCCCAGCCCTGGAGCAGATCAAAGAGCATTACCCCGACCAACTGCACATAATCGAAGGCGACGCACTTACCCAAGATCTGAGCAAGGTTCTTGCGCCACCCTATAAGATCGTCGCAAATCTGCCCTATAACATTGGGACCGAACTGCTGATACGCTGGCTGACACCCCAGACATGGCCACCATATTGGGACAGCCTCACGCTCATGTTCCAGCGCGAGGTTGCGGAACGGATCGTGGCAAAGAGCGGTTCCAAAGCCTTCGGGCGGCTCGCGGTTCTGTCACAATGGCGCTGCGACGCATCGATTGCCATGCGTGTACCAGCTTCGGTGTTCACACCACCCCCAAAGGTGGAGTCGGCCCTGATCCATATCAAACCGACCGCACCGAAGTTCGATGCTGATCTTGCAAAGCTCGAAAGGGTAACGGCGCTTGCATTTGGTCAAAGACGCAAAATGCTGCGTGCATCGCTCAAATCGTTGACACCGAATATCTCGGATGAACTGACAGCTTTGGGTATCGATCCGACCGCGCGTGCCGAAAATCTGACGATCGAAGATTTCTGCAAATTAACAGTTCTGATCTAGCGGTTACTCTGCCGCCGTTGGTCCATCAGATTGGCCAGCGTCGGCCTCAGCCGCCGGTTTGGGCGGGCGCGGGCGACGCGGCTTGGGTTTGGATTTAGGTTTATCCGCCTTGTTCTTCGATTCGGGCGTTTCAACAAGACTTGGGTTCTCATCGGAACCGTTCATCACGTCACCGGACGTCTCTATTGGCGCAGACACTTCAGGCTGCGGTGCTTTGGAAGGATCCTGTGCGTGCTGATTGTCCTGCCCATCGTTCTTTTTGGAACGCGGCTGCTGCTGATTTTGTGAGCGTTCCTGGATTTGATTTTCCATCGCCTCACGCCGTTCCGCAATCTGGCGTTGCGCCTCATTGATCAAACGCACGTAGTGCTCGGCGTGCTGCTGGAAATTCTCCATCGCGACGCGATCACCCGCGAGTGAGCTATCATGTGTAAGTGCTTGATATTTCTCAATGACTTGCTGCGGCGTACCACGAACGCGGCCATCGGGACCAGCGCTGTCATAGACCCGGTTGAGAACATTCCCGCCCTGATTATTGTTATTGCGCCTGTTTTTGTTGCGCGAACGCGATTTATTTGAAGGTCTCATGAAGAATTGATGTCCGTTTGTAAAAGCAACTGCTTTTAGATTTTTCCAACCGTTCGTCTAAGCGAAATTCAGAGCGCAGACCGTCGATTGGAGATGATCGCCGTACGTCCAAGCTACTCAAGTTTTAACGGCGATGACGCATTATATGAAGCCTAGAGGTTAAAAACAACAAAAAACTCTGTACCTTACGTCAACTGACTATCCTGGAGCCTCCAATCCAAAACCTGTTAGCTTTCTTGCGCTTCAGGCTAGCGAGAAACCTGCAAGACCCGCTCAACGCCGCCCATATCGGAATGAAGCGTCACATCAGCGAAGCCTGCCTCCTTGAATATCATCAACACTTGCTGCCCCTGCCCGCGTCCAAACTCAAAAAACGCCCGCCCGTCTTGGTCAAGATGCCCTGCCATTCCGGTAGCGATGGCACGATAGGCCGCCAGCCCATCTGATCCTGCAAACAACGCCCCATGCGGCTCCCAATCGCGGACATCGAGGTCCAGATGATCTTTGTCGGTTTCAGGAATATATGGCGGATTGCAGACGATCAGATCAAACCTTCCCTCCACAGACCGCCACCAATCACTTTGCACGAACGAAATGCGCGCATCGCAGCCAAGCCGCTGCGCATTCGACCGCGCCACATCGAGCGCAGCAGAGCTAATGTCACTCGCAACCGCGCACGCCGTTTTGACCTCGCACAATAGCGTTAGCGCCAATATCCCTGTGCCGGTCCCCAAATCCAAAACCCGCCCAAATCCTTGTGCCAATGCCAGTGAGACGATGGTTTCGCTCTCCGGTCTTGGATCAAGGGTATCGCGCGTTACTGCAAACTCCCGCCCCCAAAACTCGCGCACACCGATGATCTGGGCGACCGGCTGGCGGCGGGCACGCTTTTCGATCAAGCGCGCATAGTCTCGTTGCGCCGCATCACCCACGTTCTCATCTGATCGTGAGACAAGCTGCGCGGTCTCCAACTGAACCACGTGACACAATAATACTCGCGCATCTCGCTGCGGATCAGGCACGCCCGCATCGCGCAAATCACATGCGCCTTGCTGCAACAATTCAGCTAGGGTCACAGATTCATCTCTGCCAGTTTTTCCGCATGTTCCGCCGCTGTCAGAGCATCAATCAACTCGTCCAAATCGCCTTCGACAATCTGATCCAGCTTATAGAGCGTCAGGTTAATCCGATGATCGGTCATCCGGCCCTGTGGGAAATTGTAAGTGCGAATGCGCTCTGACCGATCCCCGCTGCCAATCTGCCCTTTGCGCGCGTCAGAGCGTTCCTGATCCAGTTTCTGCTGTTCCAGATCATGCAATCGCGCCTTGAGAACCTGCATCGCCTTCTCACGGTTCACATGCTGCGATTTCTCGGAGGACGTCACGATTATCCCAGTCGGCAAATGCGTGATGCGGACCGCGCTATCGGTCGTATTCACGTGCTGTCCGCCCGATCCAGACGCCCGCATTGTATCAATCCGAATATCCGTTGTTGGGATATCGATCTCCACGTCTTGCGATTCCGGCAATATCGCCACCGTCGCAGCGGATGTATGCACGCGCCCGCCGCTCTCCGTTTCAGGAACACGTTGAACACGGTGAACCCCGCTTTCAAACTTCATGCGGCCAAAGACATTATTGCCCGAGATGTTCGCGACAAGCTCCTTGATACCACCAAGCTCGGTGCGGCTTTCTTCAATGATATCAACGCGCCACCCTTGTTTCTCCGCGTATTTTCCATACATGCGAAACAGGTCGGACCCAAACAGCGCTGCTTCATCGCCGCCCGTCCCAGCCCGTATCTCAACAATTGCTGATTTCTCATCTGCGGCGTCTTTGGGTATCAGGGCTATCATCAAACGCTCTTCGACGCCCTCCATTGCCGCTTTCAAATCGACAAGCTCAGCTTCGGCCAACTCGCGCATATCGGGATCATCAAGCATCAATTGCGCGCTTTCAATCTCAGAGCTGATCCGCTGAAAATCGTCAATCTCCGCCACCAAAGGACGCAGATCAGCGTATTCTTTCGACAAGCTCGCCAGCTCATCCGGTTCAATCGGCTCTGAGAGCTTTGCCTCAATAAATTGAAATCGAGATTTGATCTCTTCGAGTTTTTCGAACGGCACCATCGGAATATCTCAGTCTTTATTGCGCGGACTGCGCGTAGGCCGAAATACCGCCCAGCCAGTTTTCAACACGTCGCCGGTTTGCGCCCAGATCGCCATAGCCGTAGCGAGAGCGGGAAAACATCGCCAAAGTCGACGTCTGATCGCTGAGCGGAATGAATTTTACGCTGATATAATCGGGCGCTTTGATACGCGGCGTAATATCGACATATGTCATGTGTAAATCTGATGGCAGACCCGCCAAACGGGCCGCCGAAGATTGCTCGAGCACAAACATATCAAAGGCTTGCGCCAGTTCCTCCGCGCTGAGCGCGTAGACACCTGCGACAGTGTCCGAATTCATCGGCGTCGCGGATTGATGTGGTTCAACGAGATAGTCATTGGGGGAGGATGAACGCTCTACGATCATCGGATCGACATGCCAGACATCCGGGTCATGTTTTGCCGTGGAGAACGTATAATACGCGGCGTAGGCCAGTACGACGACCAGAACAATCGTTAATATAACCACGTATTTCATAACGGCCCGAAACCACCTTCACACGTCTTCTAGTTTATTCAGCTCTTTCGCCCGTGCCTCTACGAGCTCGACAATATGATCAACCATATTGTCATTGGACATTTTGTGATCCTGTTTGCCCGCAAGATAAACCATACCGTGACCCGCACCACCACCGGTAAATCCGATGTCTGTCATAAGGGCCTCTCCCGGCCCGTTGACGACACACCCGATGATCGAAAGCGTCATCGGCGTTTTGATATGCTCAAGACGTTCTTCGAGACGGCCGACGGTTTCAATCACATCGAATCCCTGCCGCGCACAGGAAGGGCAAGAGATGATATTCACGCCGCGATGGCGAAGACCGAGCGATTTGAGAATTTCAAACCCGGCCTTCACTTCCTGCACCGGATCCGCCGACAAGCTTACCCGAAGCGTATCGCCAATCCCCATCCACAGAAGATTTCCAAGACCTATTGCCGATTTGATCGTGCCTGACGTCAGACCACCCGCTTCGGTAATCCCCAGATGAATTGGCGCGTCGGTAGCTTCGGCAAGCGACTGATAAGCGGCAGCTGCGAGAAACACGTCCGATGCTTTGACGGATATCTTGAACCGGTCAAAATCATTGTCGAGCAGGATGCGAATATGCTCCAATCCGCTTTCCACCATCGCCTCAGGACAGGGTTCGGCATACTTCTCCAACAGGTGCTTTTCCAATGACCCTGCATTCACGCCAATGCGTATCGCGCAATCATTGTCCTTGGCCGCCGCAATCACCTCGCGTACACGGTCCTCTGATCCGATATTGCCCGGATTGATCCGCAGGCAAGCCGCCCCTGCAACCGCCGCTTCGACCCCGCGCATATAGTGAAAGTGGATATCGGCCACAATCGGCACGGGGCTATTTTTAACGATATCTTTCAATGCCTTGGTCGATGCCTCATCCGGGCATGAGACACGCATGATATCCGCCCCAGCCTCCGCGCAAGCTTCGATTTGCTTGAGCGTTGCGCGCGCATCACCACTATCGGTGTTGGTCATGGATTGGACAGAAATCGGTGCATCGCCCCCGACCAAGACCCCCCCTACATCAATCTGGCGGGACACCCGGCGGTCTATTTGTCGCCAAGGTCGAATGTGATGTAAGTTCATGTCGCATCCATCGTGAATTTCACCCTTGCGCCTGATATAAGCGCTTCAAGAAGGATTGTCATTCACGTCGGATAATTATTGTGTATTTGCCGCAGTATTGATCGACAGATCTTCCGGTATCTCCATATCACCCGCAATCGCGTAGCTTTCCAGGATCGCCTCTGCTTCTAGCGGCACGCGCTTGGCGACAGATGTTCCAGGGCCAATCGGACCAAAAGGCTGCCCGTTGACCACCAAATAAACCGATCCCGCATTTCCTGCGCGCAATTGCGGAGAAACCGCGTCAAGCGGCACCTCGTAAGCCTCATTCGCTTCAAGGATTTTCTCGAACAGTATCGTGCCGCCAGCATCCGTAACACGCACCCACGCGGCGCGCGTTGCCATAACCATGGTTTTGTTTGTCGGAATTTCGACTGTAACGACAGGCCCCTGATATTCTTCCTCAAACACGATATCAGCCGTCGCAATCTCACTTGGCAACGCGATCGGTTCCGGCCTCAGAACGCCCGTGGTTGCCGGATCAATTGCCGCAATCGGCCCGTCGCGCGGATCAACTTTGGGCACCGCAAGCTCTTGCGGGCGGTAGAGCTGCTCAACCACATCAAACGTCGGCTCATCATCAGACGCCACATCAATCAACTCTGTATCGATCGGATCAGGCTCGATCAAATCCACAGTGGATGAATATACCCCTGGCGTTTGATCAATCGGCGCAAACTCGACCCGCTGGATGTCCATCAGAACGCTCCAACCCAGATATCCGGTTCCAATCACCAGCCCCGCAACAACACTGACCGACGCAATGCCAGACGGAGAGATATGATTGAGCCAGCTATCGTCGATAAACGCGCTCGGCATATCAATCGCGCGCGATGACAGGGATTTGTCCTGTTCGACAATCTTCGACTTTTTCTTCTTCTTTTTGTTGGTGTTCAGATCGCTCGTAATCCGCTTGAACCCGCTCTCTTCGCAAAACCGTTCAAACGTCTCATCCGGATCAATCCCCAGATAGCGCGCATAAGAGCGCACGTAACCTGCGATAAAGCCCTGATTTGGGAAAACATCCGGATCACAGTTTTCCACAGCGGCAATGTAAGACGCCTTGATCCGAAGGTCTTTCTGAACATCCAGCAGTGATTTACCAAGCGTTGCACGCTCGCCGCGCAATTTGTCGCCGAGCTTGACCTCGAAATCATCGAAGCCCAGTTGCCTAAATGTCGCCTCGTTTTTTCTCATGCTCTGTTGCCAGATGCCTTATTCACCGATCCCACGAACAACGCGATTCTTTATTAGATGTAACACTTACTCGCTCCGCTTGGTACTGCACCAGCAATTTTGCTTAAGCTGCTGAATACTGGCACCAATTCTTTTGCACTCTGATACCCTTTTACATCTTCATCATGGCAAAACTAAGGGCGATTTGCACCGAAGTTGCCGTGTATTCAGACACCGCCCTAACCAACAATTTGTAACAACTGATTGATGAAAAGTCGTTAAGCATGACGTGAAATACACAAAAATCGAAATTCTCTATTAACACAGCGCACGTATGAAAAAGTTTGGGGCAGGTAAACGGTGAGTGGTGATGAGCGAGAATTCCAAAGACAACGATCTCGAGAAAAACGAGAGCGAGTCAGATCTAAATGATCTGCTTGATGATGACCTTTCAACCGCTGGCAATCAAACGTTCGAAGGCGGGCTTGAGAATAATATCTCGCAAACCAGCACCGTTGGGCTTGCAGGTCTCACCGGATTCGAACGCGATCAGGACGTTCTGGATCATATCTCAAAAGATGGCGCCAACGACGATGTGCAAACGCCTGACGCGCGCAATCTGCAAGCGACGGAGATTGAAGATGCCGTCATACAGGACGCAAGTGCATCGACGTTAAGTCAAGACGATGCGCAACGCACAAACACGCAGCAACAAACGGTTGTTGAGGATGATGAAAATATTGGAAACTCTGCGTCAGCCGATGCGGCTCATGTAGACGATATTGCCGATACTTCGGTAAATTTTACAAAAGCCGACCTCAGCACGTCACAGTTCACGGTTCCAAGTGAAGCCCAAGAAAGCAAAATGGGCGAGGAGGAAGTAGAAGAGGACGCCGAAGAAGAATCGCCTCCTCCGCCTAAGGAACTTCCCGCATTTGATCTCAGCGCCGAGATTTCGGAAAATGCCTCCGCCGGAACTCAACTAGGCGACTTACCGGCCGTTGATCGAGCCGGCGATGCCCTGAGTTATGCGATCACAGATGCCACGGGCCAGCCAGTTGATCACCCCGCATTTGTAATCATCAACAATCAGGTCCAGGTCCGCGATGGCGCGACGCTCGACTTTGAAGCCGCGCCTATGCAGGAGCTCTTCATTAAGGTCACAAATATCGAAGGCACATCGCGCATCGATAGCTTCGAAATTGACTTAACCGACATCAACGAAGGCCCGCAGGACATCTCGCTCAGCAATGCCGCGCTCGCCG
>CAYRKW010000014.1:10846-17890 GCA_964425135.1 uncultured Rhodobacterales bacterium | reverse complement strand
CCGCAGGACATCTCGCTCAGCAATGCCGCGCTCGCCGAGAACGCAGCAGGCGCGGCGGTCGGGACCCTTTCTACCACCGATCCGGACGCAGGCGATACGCACAGCTACACCGTCGATGACGCCCGCTTTGAGGTCGTCGGCGGCACGCTCAAGCTCAAGGACGGGATCAGTCTCGACCACGAAAGCGCAGGCACCATCGACGTCACCGTCACCTCGACCGATGCAGATGGCGCGGCGCTCTCGGAGACGTTTTCTATCGACGTGACCGATGTAAATGAAGCCGCGACGCTTGATTTAAACATGGTTGCGCTGGATGCGCCGGATGATGCGAGCATCGCAAAAATGGCCTTTGGTGCGGTGACGATTGAAAATGCAGGTCAATCAGAGGCCGTTCATGGCGAGGGTGCTGGAGAAACTGCGCTCTGGTCCAATGTCGGCACCTTCCAAGGCATGGCCTTTGACGTGCGCGCAACGGTCGTTGAGACCAATACCTCCGGGTATTACGATAGCTTTTTCCGAACAAGTGGCGACAACGCCTATGTGCTCACCAACGCCGGTCAAACAACTGTCGAATATAAATTCTACATGGCCGGCACCGATGAAGAATTAATCATTAACGGATCATACCTGATCGATGATCTCGACGGCGGCAGCGCCAATGAAGGGTTTTCCGTCGATCTCGAAGAAGTCGATGCATATGGCGTTGAGCGCGACGGCGATATCATCGAAACCACAGTCGGTGATACGACCAAAGATTTCAGAGGCGACGGATACTCCAACTCGGGCGATTCTGAACACGCCGTGGCCTTCAACGCATCAGGAACAAAGGGCTTCACTGTCACCTATAGCGCAGATTCCAATGGGCGCGGTTTCATGCTCGATGGCAACTGGAATGACGGCTACTTTGACGATCTTGAGGTCACCGACACCAACCTGAACCACGCAGATGTGTTCACTGAAGGCAGCGCCGGGACCCACGTTGCCTCGGAACAGGTCAGCGTCAGCGATGTTGACGGCGCAACCCTAGATGCTGCGACCATTGTTCTGACAAATGCGCAAAACGGCGATGTTTTGAGCGTGGGTGATTTGCCCGATGGCATCGCTGCAACCGTTGACACCGGCACCGAAGGCGAGATCACGGTGACGCTGACCGGAACCGCAAGCCACGCAGATTATGAAGCCGCGATGCGTCAGGTCATGTTCGAAAATCCGAACGATGATTTGGCAAGCATCCCGAGAACTATCGAGTTTACCGTTGATGATGGCGGTTCAATCTCAGACCCCGCGACCACGACAATCTATGTCAACGAAATCGGCGACGACGGCGTGTTTCAGGATACCGGTTCAGAGCTTCTCAACGACGTCTTGACCGGCAACGCGAATGACAACCTGCTGCGCGGACTGGGGGGCGATGACCAGTTGCATGGTGAAGCAGGCAATGACACGCTGATCGGCGGCACCGGAAATGACACCATGACCGGCGGCGAAGGGAACGACAGCTTCGTTCTGAGCGCTATGCAAGGTGATGATGTCGTCTCTGGCGGCACGGGAACAGCATGGACTGACACGCTTGAGCTGGGCGGAGTGAGCAGCATACCCTTTGGCGGAACAAATTTTGAAGGCGTTGGCTGGACGGTCGTCCTTGATGAAGGATCAAGCATCGAAGGGGGATCCGTGGGGCAACTTGATCTGTCTGAGGATGCGTCCGGTACGGTCCTATTCGACGATGGCGGCTCAATCGACTTTGATGGGATTGAAAAAATCACTTGGTAATACTCGTATAAATAATCTCTACAATTCAATCTGTTAACTCTATCTTGGCCGCCAGATGGTATCTACAATTCGTGTGCGTGGTAAAGAGGGTGTGTACGGGTGAGTGAGGTCAGCCAGTTAAGCAGGGCAAGCTACAATCCTATGATTGTTCTGGCATCACTGGTGTCGAACATGCTGGGTATGGCCCTGCCAATCACCATGATCCAGATCTATGACAGGATCATTCCCAATGCTGGTTATCAGACACTTACGGTCCTGATGTTGGGTGTTTTGGGGGCGATCGTTGCAGAAGCTGCGCTTCGTCTTGCCCGCGGTACGTTGTTGAGCGTGGCTGGCGCGACGTTTGAGACCAAAATGTATGACGAAGCATTTCGCGCTCTGCTGGAACCGCGCGGCACCGCTTTGACGAACCTTGCGCCGGGCGAGTTGATGAACCGCCTGTCCAGCATTGAAAAACTGCGAAATCACTATTGTTCCGACAGCGCGGCCAGCCTTCTGGATTTGCCCTTCATCTTCATTTTTCTCGCAATGATGCTGGCGATCTCACCGCCACTGGGGATGGTCGTCGGCGGGCTTGTGTGCGCGGTTTTTGTCATCGTGCGTTTCTCTCGCCGCAAAAACCTGTCTCTCAACCTTGAACAGGAAGAAACCGATGCAAGGCGGCAGTCTTTCATCGTACAAACACTATTCGGCATTGAATTTATCAAAAGCGTCAATATCGAACCCTTGATGCAGCGCCGCTATGAGCGCCTGATGAGTGGAAGCGCACGCATTGGTGCCAAACTCGGCGTCCGCACACAGCTCAATCAGGGACTTATTGCAGTTATCGGCTTGCTCGCTCCGTTTGTCACAACAAGTGTCGGCGCATATCTTGTCATCAACGGGGCAATGTCGGTGGGGGGATTAGCCGCATCCGTGCTTCTCACCGGCCGCGTCATCCAACCTGTGCTCAGGATTGAGGCCTATTGGGGTGGCCGCGAGGCCATCGCCCATTCACATGAAAATCTGCAAGCGATTTTGAGCAATCAAACCAGCGACACAGGTGCGAATGAGCCGTTGGGCTCCATCGAAGTGTTGGAACTAAACGACATTTCCTGGCGCCCCGATCCCGCAAAAAAAGCTGTGCTTTCCGACATCTCTTTGCGTCTTGAACGCGGCGATTGCGTCGCACTGTTTGGCGGCGAGGGGTCTGGGAAATCCGTTCTTCTGTCGATCCTCTCAGGACATCGTGCGGTCACGTCCGGCGAGGTGTTGATCAACGGCTTCCCTCTCGATTGTTTTAACCATCAGGATTTGCACGATAGAATTAGCACGCTCAGCCGCGAAAACAGCGTTCTTGACGGGACGCTTATGGAAAATTTGACCGGCTTTCAGGGCATCGAATATCTGCCGCATGCCCTTGGCCTCGCCAAAAAAATCGGCATTCGCGAATTCATTGAAAAGCATAGCTCCGGGCTTGAGATGGAACTTTATTCCAGCGGAAAAGCCGGGCTTCCCAACGCGATTTCCGATAGTATCGTGATCATCGGTGGCTTGGCTAACCAACCTGATGTGATTTTGTTCGATGAAGCCAATTCGCGTCTTGATAGGTCGATGGATAGCAATCTGCTGGACCTGCTGCATCAAATTCGTCCCGACGTCATTCTGGTCGTCATCAGCCATCGTCCATCGTACCTCAAACTTGCGCAACGCAGTATCCACCTTGAAAACGGGGTCATCGTTGAAACGAAAAATCTCAATCAGACCGGCAGCGCGGCGAGTGTCGCATGAGCTATCCTGACTTGGACTTTTCAAGCAAAACCGCGCCACTTGTGGCGCGTATCCGGTGGTTGAAAGACCGTCAAAAAGCGGATCCGGTCACCGATTTTGAGGCAGACACCTTCGATGAGAAAATCACCGGCGGTGTCTGTGGTGGTTTGCCGCTTCAAGGGCCAGCCGCCAATGGGCTTTGCGTGCTGCTTAAACGTCTCAATTGGCGGTTTGACTCGCGAGAACTCGCAGCCGCGATGTTTCATTTTCCCGAGACCTTTGGTTTGGTCGAAGCCAAAACGGTCCTCTATCGTTTGGGATATGAAGCCACGCAATCAACCTGTCGCGGCTCGGAAGTTTGCGACCTCCCCTCCACAACGATCTTGGTCGGCAAAGATGGATCGCTTTTTGCGCCTGTCGATGGTCCTGCGAAGGCCGCGCCAAAAGCAATCGATCTGGCGAACCAATCCGAAGTTGAGATCGCACCCAACCGCGTATTCCAGTGCCATATCTTCTCAACAATAGATCGAACAGCGCCGGTTGCGTCCAAATCATCCTGGACCATGGATATTGGCGCACGTTTCGGGCCGGAGTTGAAACTTCTGCTCGCGCTGATGTTCATGTCCAATATCATCGTGATCGTCGCCTCTCTTTCGACCATCAAGATCTTCGACACAGTCCTGCCTTCCCGCGCCATCGACACGTTGATCGGCGTCGTTGTGGCGCTGGTGGTCATTCTCGGATTTGAATACTGGCTCCGTCATATTCGCGCGCACCTGGTCGCTCGTATGGCAGGTCGCATCGAATACCTGCTGGGCACCGCACTTTTTGCAAAGCTCATGTCCCTGCCCCTCCCAATGCTCACGGCCAATTCGATCAATGATCAGGTCGGGCGCCTAAAACAGTTCGAAACCGTGCGCGACTTCTTCAACGGCCCTTTTGTAGCTGTTGCACTGGAATTGCCCTTCGCAATCAGCCTGTTGGCCATAATCTTTTTCATCAGTCCGCAACTCGGCCTGCTCACACTTGGTCTTGTCTGCCTCTACATCATCAATACTGCGATCATGTTTCCGCATCTCAAACGCGCCAGCCGACACATGGCCATCGCCTATCAGGACCATGCAAGGTTCATCCTCGAAACCTTCGAGAACCGCAATCAGATCACACGCATGGGCATTGCCAACCTCTGGCGCGAGCGCCTGCGCCCAAAATCCCGCCGTCTCATAGAAGCACGGATCAAAAGCGACCGGATAAACCGCCTGTTCAACACCATTGCAGGCTCGACCACACCGATTGCCGCTGCCGCCACAATCTTCATGGGGGCCGGTTTGGTCATCGAGGGCGCGATCACGGGCGGACAGCTCATTGGGGTGACAATGCTCAGCTCGCGGGTGTTCACCCCCATCCAGCAAGCCGCCGTGTCTCTGGTGCGTGTACCAGAGCTTGCGGGACTGGTACGTCAAATCGATACGATGATGCGCATAGAGTCGGGCGAGCGGAAAACCACAACGCTCACACGCAGCATTGCACCGACCATCAGCCTCGACAGTGTGTCGATGCGCTATCCAAAAGGGACCAATCCGGCGCTCTCAGGCATTTCATATGACGTGAAAGCCGGCGAAACGATCGCCATCCGAGGTCATTCCGGTGCTGGAAAAAGCAGCCTTTTGCGCGTCTTGGTCGGTCTTTATCCCATCCAGCTTGGCACAATACAGATTGGCGGCATCAATCTTTCGCAATTGACGGCCCGCGAGATCACAAGAAATATCGCTTATGTCGGCGACCGTGCAACCCTCGTTCACGGTACAATCTTGCAGAACCTTCTTTTGCTCAACCCAGATCAAAATCTCGATCACGTCAGAGCATTGCTCGCAAAAATGGGTATTCTGGACTGGATCGAAAACCTCCCAGACGGTTTCAACACGCGCCTCGATCACGAAGGCATGGCGCAGATCCCCCCCGGTATCAAAGCCCTGCTCTTTGTTGCACAAGCCTTGCTTGGCAATCCGCCCATATTGCTTCTGGATGAAACCATATCCGGCATTCCACCTGAATATGAGCAAAACCTGATCGACATTATCCGCGCGCGGCAAGGTGTTTCAACCACTCTCATCGTCACGCAACGACCGAAGCATCACCGCATGTGCGACAAAGTCTTCACCATGAACAACGGCCGGTTGACCTTCGACTAAATCAGCATTCCGACTGCATGAAAGCGCATTCCATGACCAATGCAACAAACGACACGACCTCAGATCGCGATCTGGCGAAAACAATCCAGACCCTGAACTCGGAGCATTTTCTGGATGAACCGCACTCCACAATCTTCGCCAAAACAACCATCGTGGCCTGTACGCTCGCGCTTATCGCATTCTGGATCTGGGCAATGATCACCCCTGTTTATGAGGTTGTGTCAGGCGACGGAATGATCAAGCCCAACGGGTTTGTTGTACCAGTTGAACATCCGCACGGTGGAAGCGTAACGGCCATTCACGTCGCAGAAGGTCAAGAGGTTCAGATAAACGAAATTATCGCCACTCTTGACGATCAGGACATCGCCGCAGAACTTGAAAAATACACGACGCAAAACCGTAACTTGCATAAGACAATCGAGCGCAACCAACAGGTTCTCAATCACAATTTTGGTAAACCCTGGCAGCGCGATTTTGCGACAAACGCAAATCAACAGCGCGCCAATCCGCATCTGGACTACAGGATTGCGCAGGTCGATCATTTGCGCGCAACCCGAAACGTCGAAAGCGCCCACCTTGACACAAGCCGCGCGCAGCACGAGCAGCTTTTATCCGAATTTGCGATCCTCACAGAGCGACACGAAAGGTATCAATTGCTCTTTGAGCGCGGCCAACTGACCCGGAGCGATCTTGAGCGCAGTGAAATTGAAGTTATTCGGATCAAAGACGATCTCGAAGAGCTCTCAGGCAAAATAAATAGCCAGATCGCGACCATCGAGCAGTCAATGGCCAAGGAGCTCGAACTGATCGCCGGGTTCAAACATGAAGCCTCCACCAATGTGATCGAGGCGCAGGCGCTTTTGTCCGAGCTTTCGTCCACAATTGCTCTTCTAGAAGAGCGATTGGCCCAAACCCAGGTCCGTGCCTCCCAAAACGGCGTAATCGCCGCTCTGGCGGTTCACCACGAGCGCGAAGTCCTCGCCCCCGGCGCGCGGATTGCGGAAATCATTCCCCGATCAAGCGGTCTGTTCGCTGAGATTGAGGTCTCGGCCAACAAAATCGGCGGCATAAAACCCGGCGCAGACGCCAAATTGAAGGTGCTCACCCATGATTTTACCCGCTTTGGTCACGTGGATGCGACGGTCGTTTCAATCGCGCCCAACAGCTACACCAAAGAAGATGGCACGATCGTTTATAGCGTTCGTCTTGAGTTTGACCGCGACACCTTTGCGCGCATGACCGATCCCGATCATCCAAACGACAAACGAAGTATCGATCCGGGAATGACCGTGGTGGCGGATATCAAGATTGGGAAGAAAACAGTGCTCCA
>CAYRKW010000014.1:0-10746 GCA_964425135.1 uncultured Rhodobacterales bacterium | reverse complement strand
CTACATCACCGCCCCGATCTGCCAGGGCACAAACTCATAGTCCCCCAGCCCCTGCGCCTCAGATTTCGTCTGCTCCCCGCTCGCAACCCGCAGGAACATCTCATAAATCTCCCGCCCCACGACCTCAATCCCGCCAGACGTTCCCAGAACGCGCCCGGCATCGACGTCCATATCGTCTACCATCCGTTCATACATCTGCGTGTTGGTCGCGATCTTGATCGACGGCGAGGGTTTTGCACCAAAGGCCGAGCCGCGCCCGGTGGTGAAACACACCAGATTACAGCCACTCGCGATCTGCCCCGTCACGCTTGCCGGATCATATCCAGGGCTGTCCATGAAGGTAAATCCGCGCGTCGTCACTGGTTCCGCATATTTGAACACACCCGTCAACGGCGTCGTCCCGCCCTTGGCCGCAGCGCCCAGTGATTTCTCCAAAATCGTCGTAAGCCCACCCTTTTTGTTGCCGGGCGAAGGATTGTTGTCCATGCTACCGTGATTGCGTTCGGTATAATCCTCCCACCAATCAATCAGCGATATCAATCGCCTACCGACCGTCTCATCCACCGCCCGCCGCGTCAGCAGATGCTCAGCGCCATAAATTTCGGGCGTCTCAGCCAAAACGCCAGTGCCCCCCTGCGCGACCAGCAAATCGCAGGCGTAGCCTAGCGCGGGGTTGGCCGTGATCCCTGACCACGCGTCCGAACCGCCGCATTGTAGCGCGACCATCAATTCGGACGCAGGGCATGGCACACGCTCGAACGCATTTACCAGTGGGAGCATCGAGGCGATCTTCTCAACGCCAATCTCGATTGTCTTCGCCAGCCCTGCCACATCCTGAATGTTCATGGTTTGAAAGAGTGGGCCGGGCTTGAGCCCAAAGGCCTCAATGAGCCAGTCAATCTGGTTCATCTCGCACCCAAGCCCAACCATCAGCACGCCCGCGACATTGGGATTGCACGCATAGCCCCACATCACCCGCTGCAACGCCTCAAACCCGTCACCAGACGAGGCCATGCCGCAGCCGGTTCCGTGCACATAAGCAGTGACATTGTCGACATTCGGATAAGCAGAAAGTGCTTTTTCATCAAAGACTTCCGCGATTTTCCGCGCCGCTGTTGCAGAGCAGTTTACAGACGTAAGAATTGCGATCGTATTTCGCGTGCCGACGCGTCCATTGTCCCGCTGATACCCCAGAAAACTGTCTTTTCGCGTCGCCGCCTCAACAGGTTGCAAGTCCGTCGAAAATTCGTAATGCCGATCAACACTGCGAAATTCGAGATTATGGGTGTGAACATGCGCCCCGGCGGTAATATTCTCGCCTGCATACCCGATAACCTGCGCATATTTATAGACCGGCGCGCCCTTCACGATATCTTCTGACGCGACCTTATGCCCACGCGGGATCATCGCCTGTGTAAGTGTCCGCTCAACCGGCACACCCGCTTCGAGCGCGCGCGTTGCCATGACAATGTTATCGCGCGCATTCAATCGTACGAAATCCATCGAAAACCCCTTGTTGTCTGCGCCCAAAGCGAATTAGCCTGCCCGTTTGTTCGGGCAGGCTAATTCGATGCAAGGTATGTGTAAATGGCAGTGGGGCTTTCCTTGGAGCGAAGCCCGGCGCCGTTCGATCTGATCCGATATCGGACCGGCGGAGGTGTGTGTAACTGTTGTGAAGACATTAGTTGCCGCGGTGATTCCGATCAACACCGGAATTTTTCATGCGCGAAAATCCGCTAAAAGATATGAGTATAACGCCTTGTTTTCGCCATATTTTTCAACAGTCAGAGTGTGGGAAAACTGACGATCACTGCGCCAGCGCAGACTTTACCATGCCGCCGACCTTGCCAAAATCGATCCGCCCCGAAAAATCATTTTTGAGGGACGACATCACTTTGCCAATGTCGCGCACCGAAGACGCGCCGGTTGCTGCGATTGCCGCGCCAATGGCCGATTGCACCTCATCATCGGAAAGCTGTTTGGGCATGAATTCCTGAATAATCTCTATCTCAGCACTCTCACGCTCTGCCAGCTCCAGACGCCCACTTTCCTCGTAGATTTTCGCACTGTCCTTACGCTGCTTAACCATTTTCGCGAGTACAGCGATAATCTCATCATCCGATACTCCCGTCGCATCGTCCCGGACACGCATGGCGATATCTCGGTCCTTGATCGCCGCAGTGACAAGCCGCAACGTGGCCACCCGCAGGTTATCCTTGGCTTTCATCGCCTCTTTCAAAGCAGCATTGATTTTGTTTCGCATCAAATACGTTCCCTAAAGCGCCGGTGCCGCGGCAAGAACTTCGTAATATAGTGCGTTAAGATTCACGAAACAATAGAACGTGAAACACGTAAGTTACTGTTATTACTCAATTTATTATATTTTTGTTTGCTTGACGTTAGAAGGGCACACCGATAATTTCGCGCAAATTCCGCAAAGGATTCTCAGCACATGACCGCGTCAGATACGACTTTGGCACCAGCGACCGCCGCATTCGGCACGCAGGGCATTCCGACGGCTTGCATCGCTCTGGATAACGGTGAGATTTTCTACGGATACGGGTTCGGCGCTGAAGGGATTGAGATTGCAGAACTCTGTTTCAACACCGCCATGACGGGCTACCAAGAGATCATGACCGACCCATCTTATGCAGGTCAGGTGGTCACATTTACATTTACTCATATCGGCAACGTCGGCGTAAACGACGAGGACAATGAAGCTGGCACCCCAGCCGCGCGCGGTATGATCGTCAAATGGGACCCGACAGAACCGTCAAATTGGCGCACGACCGAAACCCTTGGTGAATGGTTGCGAAAGCACGGGCGCATTGGTGTGGGCGGTATCGACACACGCCGTCTGACCCGTGCGATCCGCCACGCGGGCGCGCCGCATGTCGCGGTGCAGTACAGCCGCGATAGCAAGTTCGATACCGACAAGCTCATCGCCAAGGCCAAAGAGTTTCCGGGCCTTGAAGGTATGGATTTGGCCCTCGATGTCAGTTGCACCCAATCCTACAAATGGGATGAAGCGCGCTGGGCTTGGCCGGATGGCTACGCCAAGGCAACTGGGCCGGGCCGCAAGAAGGTCATTGCCATTGATTACGGTGCAAAGCGCAACATTCTGCGCTGCCTCGCCTCTGCCGGATGCGACGTTACAGTCATGCCCGCCACCTCCACAGCCAGAGATATTCTGGAACAAAATCCAGATGGGCTCTTTTTATCCAACGGCCCCGGCGATCCGGCGGCGACTGGCGCATACGCTATTCCGATGATCCGCGACGTTCTCGACCAAAGCGAAATCCCCATCTTCGGCATTTGTCTTGGGCATCAGATGCTCGCGCTCGCCCTTGGTGCCAAGACCACAAAGATGAACCATGGCCACCATGGGGCCAATCATCCGGTCAAAGACCTCGAAACCGGCAAGGTCGAAATCACGTCGATGAACCACGGGTTTGCAGTGATCGGCGGCGATCAGCTGCCCGAGGGCGTGATCGAGACCCATGTTTCGCTCTTTGACGGCTCCAATTGCGGGATTCGCATGGCCCACAGGCCGGTGTTTTCGGTGCAATATCACCCTGAAGCCTCCCCTGGCCCGCAGGACAGTTACT
The DNA here is from genome assembly GCA_964425135.1 of uncultured Rhodobacterales bacterium. GTDB lineage: Bacteria > Pseudomonadota > Alphaproteobacteria > Rhodobacterales > Rhodobacteraceae > CAYLLD01. Next base: position 7,138 of record CAYRKW010000014.1, on the reverse strand, counting down.
ATCTGTTTGAGCGGTTTGTCGCAGCGATAAACGCCTGACTTAACGCTCTGTTAAGCATTCCCCTGTCTCACTTTGCGCAAGGCAAAAATTTGAGAGTAGGCGCGTGCAAAATCTTCGGCAAGTAAGACCCACCCCCGCTGGCGATCTGCGCAAGCGTAATATTCGGCTAGGTGAAATTCTCACGTCTGCCGGATATCTCGACAAGGCCGCGCTGCGTTCTGCTCTGCTGCGTCGTCATTCGGTGGACGCGCCTCTGGGGCAAATTCTGCGCAAAAACGGATTGGTCAGCGATGAATTGATCGTCGATGCGCTGTCTGTGCAGTGGGATTTGCCGCGCGTGGATGTCAAACGCATCGCGCCTGAGCCGAACGCTTTGCTGGGCATCAACCTCAAGCGCTGTCTTGAAATCGGCTGCATGCCCCATCGGAACCGCAATGGTATCACCACGCTGGTTCTCAGCGATCCTGAGCAGCGGCACGCCGCGGTCCGTGCCTGCGGTCTTGACCCTGCCCGCACCACCTTGGCCCTTGCGCCGCGTCAGGATATCCTCGATGTGCTCAGCTTTTTGTTCACCGACAAGTTGGAGCATCGCGCACGGCACTACTGCCCCGAAGACGTCTCGTGCCGCGGCTGGTCCGGTGGACGCTTCATCGCCACCTCGGTGTTGGTGGCAGGCATGCTGGGGGCTGCCGCCTTTCTCGCGCCAATTTTCACGCTCTGGGCAGTGTTCGGGTGGATTCTCATCTTCAATCTTGCCGCCGCCGTCTTGCGCGGGGCCGCGCTCATCGGGCGTCTAAGATCGCGAAAAGCCGTTCCACTGCCTAAGACAATCGCAAAATTCTCCGACCATCGCGAGCGCCCGGTCATTTCCCTTCTGGTGCCGCTCCACAAGGAGGATTTGGTGCTGCCCGCCCTCACAACCCATCTGGCTGCGATTGACTACCCGCGAGAGCTTCTGGACGTGAAGCTGCTTGTTGAAGAGCATGACGACATAACCCTGAACGCTATCAAAAAACTGCCCATCACCGGCGCGTTTGATGTGCTGAAAATACCGGACAATGCACTCAAAACCAAACCCCGCGCGCTGAACTACGCGCTCACCTACTGCTTAGGCCAGATCGTCGGCGTGCTCGATGCAGAGGATCGCCCCGACCCGGATCAACTCAATCAGGTGGTCGCGCACTTGTGGAACGCGCCGCCTGATGTGGCCTGTGTGCAAGGACGGCTTGATTTCTACAACTCGCGCAACAACTGGATGTCACGTTGTTTCACGCTCGAATACGCCATTTGGTTCAACGTCCTTCTGCGCGGCATGCGCAAACTTGATCTGCCCATCCCTTTGGGCGGCACATCCGTCTATTTCCGCCGCAACATTCTCGAAAACTTGGGCGCATGGGATGCGCATAACGTCACTGAAGATGCCGATTTGGGCATGCGCCTTGCGCGCAAAGGGTTCAAAACCGAAATCCTGCCCTCAACGACCATGGAAGAGGCAAACGGACGCTTCATCCCGTGGATCAAACAACGCTCACGCTGGCTCAAGGGATATCTTATCACCTGGGCCGTCCACATGCGCAACCCTCGCGCGCTCTACCGAGATTTGGGCCTCAAGAGCTTTCTGGCATTTCAAGTGATCTTCCTTGGCGGCGTCACATCCTATCTGTCGGCCCCGCTCCTGCTCACACTCTGGATGGGCGCATTCGGCTTTAATTTCACCAGCGCGGTCGGTGGCACCGACACCATGTGGTTTGCCGCAACTGCATCGATGATTTTCGGTCAGATCGTCATGCTCGCCATCAGTGTCCTGGCCTGCTGGGAGCCGTCAAAGCGACACCTGCTCAAATGGATCATAACTGCACCGGTCTACTGGCAAATCGGGGCGTTCGCGACGCTCAAGGCCGTCGCGGAGATGTTCTACAAACCGTTTTTCTGGGATAAAACCACCCATGGCGATCAGTCGGATCAGACAACTTCGAAGCTGACGTCGCCAAGCGGACCCATAGACAGCGTGATCCGCCCGGTTTGAGTAATCGGATAAAGCGGGATGTGCGATCCGCACAGAATTAACTGGCCCGCCTTCATCACCTGCCCGCGCCCGCAGAAATGATTGGCGAGAAACGCAATCGCCTCAAACGGGTCCTGCGGCGCTTTGCCGACCCCGTCAATGACCTCCGCATCCCCGAAGTGCGACACAGTCCGAATATGCGCCGCATCCAATTCAGACGGCGCAATCCACGTCGTCCCATGCACTAAACCTGCGTTAAAGACGTTATGACAGATAATCGCGGGCGCGGTCGCATCGGCAGGTGAGCCCAAACGGTCCAGCACTTCAAACCCTGTCGTGAACCCGTCAACCGCATCGCGCACAGAGGTCGCATCATGCGCATGGCCCGGCTCCAGATCACGCGATAACCTCGCGATAATTTCTGTCTCAATCATCAGGTTCTGATAATCCGAAAGCGGCAGCTTCACACCGCTCTGATACACCTGATCGCCCATCACCCGCCCCATGCCCGGATGCGGCATGCTGAATTTCTCCATCAGGGCCGGCAGGTTCCAAGCAATTTTATAGCCGCCAAACCCGCCTTGCGCCTCCGCAAGCCGCGCTACAACACGATCTTGCGTATCAAAGGCGGTCTCAAGGCTAAGATCATTTAATCCAGCGGCAAAAGGGCGTCCCTCAAGGATGGTCTGGGCAACGTCTTCGTAATCGGTCATCGGCTGTCTTCTATATCAAGTTGCAGTCGTGTTTTGTAAGCCGCCGAGATATGCGCACGGATCTGGGCGCAGGCTTGATCTCCATCGCGCGCTGCAATCGCCTCGACAATCGCCTCATGCTCGCCCTGCGCCTGCTGCGCGCGCCCTTCTTCGGCCAAAGTTGTTTTGACCAAAAGTGCCATCGCGCGGTGGACCTCGTTGAGTTGCTGCACCAGATAGCGATTGCGCGAGGCACGGTGGATGGTCTCATGCAGCCGCCGGTTGGCGCGGCTCATCTCCAGCGGTTTGGTCACAAGCGACCGATCGCGCCGCACCATGTCTTTCAGAACACCAATCTCTTCGGGCGCTGCATGTTGTGCAGCCAGCCTTGCTGCCAGCCCCTCAAGCTCGATCCGCACAACGTAAAGCTCGCCCATTTCCTCATGGCTCAGCGAAGAGACAATCAGCGAGCGTCCATCCCGCCGCAATATCCCTTGCGTCTCCAACCGTTGAAGCGCCTCACGGATTGGTGTGCGGGAAATCTCGAACTTCTTCGCCAGTTCAGACTCAACCAACGGCGTGTTCGGACCATACGTCCCCCGATCAATCGCATTCAGGATACGGGCATAGGCATCGCGCGGTTCATTCGTCATCAATCAACTCTCAAACTCTGTGATAACTACATGCACGATGTTAACCGCGGTGACAATTGCAGCGACACCCGTGCATTTTTCCATCGCAAAATCTAATGGCGCGCTATATGCCAAACACATGATATTCTCACACATCCAAACCTGGATTTTCGACCTCGATAACACGCTCTATCCGCGCTCGATGGGCGTGTTTGACCAGATCGAAGCGAAGATGGAAGCCTTCATGTGCCGCGAGTTGTCCATAGACCTGGCGCAAGCGAAATCCCTGCGCGCAACCTACTGGCGCGAGCATGGCACGACGCTCAACGGCTTGATGCGCGTGCATGGCATTGATCCTGATCCGTTCCTGCACGAAGTCCATGACATCGATCTTACCCACATGTCTCCAGATCCGGGTCTGGGCGAGATGATTGCCGATTTGCCCGGGCGCAAAATTATCTACACCAACGGCTCGCGCCAACATGCGGAGAATATATCCTCCTGGCGCGGCATTCGCGGTGCTTTTGATGCGCTGTTTGGAATCGAAGACGCACTTTATGTGCCCAAACCCCACAAAGCCGCCTTTGACAGCATCATCGCCCGCGCTCAGATCGATCCGACAACGGCTGTGATGTTCGAAGATGAGGCGCGCAATCTGGAGGTGCCAAAACAGCTTGGCATGGCCACGGTTTTGATCGGCGATCAGACCACCCTGCCCCACATCGATCATGCCCATGACGATCTGACGCAATTTTTGCAAAGCCATGCCCCTGCGCCAAAAAACCACGCTGCGCAATGACCTGCTGCTGATTAAGTGAACGCCATGTCGAAACGGAACACTGATATTCTGGTCGCAGGTGGCGGCATCGCAGGCCGCATCGCCGCGCTGTGCTTCGCGCAATCCGGTCAGCGCGTTATATGCGTTGATCCAAACGCTGCGAACACCTCGACCGACCTGCGCTCCACTGCCTTCCTGAACCCGGCATGTGAGCTGCTCGCCTCGCTCGATCTTCTGGCCGATCTCGCCCCAATCGCCGCTGACCTGCGGATCATGCGTCTGTGCGATATGGGCGGGAAGGAACCGGCCATTCGCAAAACCGTCGATTTCGATGCCAGCAGCACAGGCGCTGAACGCTTCGGTCTCAATGTCCCCAACGCGGATTTGATGGCAACTTTGGCCGCAAAAATTGAACAGAGCGACGATTTGGAGATGCGACAAGCGAGCGTCGAGACGGTGACCCCGCGCCTCAACGACACCATCGCGCGGCTCAGCAACGGTCAGCATATCCGCGCTAAGCTCATCATCGCCGCAGACGGTCGCGACAGCAAGCTGCGCGAGGGCGCACAGATTGACGTCACGCGCACCCGCTTTGGGCAAAAGGCAATCGTCTTTCAAGTCTCTCACCCGATCCCGCATGACGGTATCTCGACAGAGCTTCATCGCAGCGGTGGTCCCTTCACACTCGTCCCCCTTGCCGATCCCAATCACTCAGCCATTGTGTGGATGGACCACGGCCCGCAAACAGATCAGCATATGCAACTGGATGACGCAGCCTTTGCCAAAGCCGCCACCGCGCGTTCAGCAGCTGTGCAGGGTGATCTCACACTCGTCTCCAAGCGCGCCGTCTGGCCAATCATTGCCCAACAGGCCAAACGCCTCACAGCACCGCGCATGGCGCTCGTTGCAGAGGCTGCCCATGTTGTCCCGCCTATCGGTGCGCAGGGTCTGAATATGAGCTTGAGGGACATCACCATCCTGCGCGATCTGATCGCGAACGGCAGCGATCCCGGCGCGCCGGCGCTTCTCGCTCAATATCAACGCAAGCGCATGCCCGATCTGACCGCGCGCCATCTGGGCGTCAATCTCCTCAACCGCGCCGCTATGACCGACAGCCCGATGCTTCGCGACCTGCGCGAGCGCGCGCTGAGCGTTCTGGGCAGCACAGCACCGCTGAAAAATGCGGCAATCCGCGCGGGGCTTGGGGTTTAGCTTTTCGGCAAGCCTTAGAACGCCATCGGTTGAGCGTCAGCGAGATTTGTCTAGGCATGCGAGCGGTCCGACCGCCCGGTTTTGCGAATAGCAAACCATAGGTTTGACGGGCGGACCGCTGCGCGGCGTTTACCGCCCCGGTCGGCCCACTCTCAGGTCGTGCAAAATCAACCATCACACCAACGCCCCGCTGTCCTTCTCGACCGACAGCACCACATTGCTCTCCACATCCCCGACACCAGGCAGCGTCATAATTCGCCTGCGCAGTATCCGTTCAAAATCCGCCAAATCACGCGCGACGATTTTCAGCCGATAATCAAAAACGCCGAGCACATGGCTGACCAAAACCACCTCCGGGATCGCCGACACCGCCCGCTCAAAATCCTCCAACGCCACACGGCCCCGCACAGCTAGCTTGATGCCCAAAAATACCGACACCTCATACCCCATTTTCACAGGGTCAAGCCGAACGCGACGCCGGAACACGCCCAGCCGCTCCATCCGCTCGATCCTCCGCCAGCATGCAGGTTGCGACAGCCCGACCGCCTCACCGATCCCACGAACCGGCGCGCCTGCATCCTCACGCAACAGCCGCAGGATCGCACGATCCTTATCGTCCAGATCAACCGCCATCAGACAGGCACCGCATGGCTTGATTTGACCTCCGAAACCAGCATCAGCGCCTCAATATCCAGAATATGCGGCAGCGCCAGAATACGCGTCCGGTAAATCTCCTGATAATGCGCCAGATCACGGGCGTAGATATTCAGCCGCACATCGACCCGCCCCAAAAGCACCTGAACAGCATCAATTTCCGGCACTTCCCGCGCAGCTGTTATAAATGCATCAAAAGCCGATTTTTCGGTCTTATCGAGCGTAATCCTCAGACTCACCGCCACATCATACCCAAGCGCCCGCGGATCGATATCAATCGTCTGGCCAAGGATCACTCCATCCCGCTCCATCCGCTCAACCCGTCGCGCCGCACGCGTCGCTGTGACACTAGCCCGCCGCGCCAGATCAGCGCCCGACAGCGTTGCATCATCTTGCAATATGCGCAAAAGCTTGCGGTCTATATCATCGAGTAACTGCATAATATCGCGTAATTATGACAAATTAGCGCATAAATCCATCGTATATTGCGCGTACAACAAGCATTATATTCAAAACACTGCACAATCCTAAGATATACTTCCCCGGAAATCATCGACCAGCAAAGGGATAAGACGATGGATGTGTTTTACGATCGCGATTGCGACATCAACCTGATCAAGGACAAGAAAGTTGCCATTCTGGGCTACGGTTCCCAAGGCCACGCCCACGCGCTCAACCTGCGCGACTCCGGCGCGAAAAACGTCGTCGTCGCCCTGCGCGAAGGCTCACCCAGCGCCGCCAAAGCCGAAAGCGAAGGCCTGAAGACCATGGGCATCGCCGAAGCTGCTGCATGGTGTGATCTGATCATGTTCACAATGCCCGATGAATTGCAGGCCGAAACCTACAAGAAATACGTCCACGACAACCTCAAAGACGGCGCTGCCATCGCGTTCGCCCACGGCCTGAACGTCCATTTCGGTCTGATTGAGCCCAAACCCGGCGTTGATGTGCTGATGATGGCCCCCAAAGGCCCCGGCCACACCGTGCGCGGCGAATATGTTAAGGGCGGCGGCGTGCCCTGCCTTGTTGCCGTGCATCAGGACGCGTCCGGCAAAGCGCTCGAAATTGGCCTGTCCTACTGCTCCGCCATCGGCGGTGGCCGCTCGGGCATCATCGAGACCGACTTCAAAGAAGAGTGCGATACAGACCTCTTCGGCGAACAGGC
>CAYRKW010000013.1:60918-62182 GCA_964425135.1 uncultured Rhodobacterales bacterium | reverse complement strand
TCGATTGGGTGTCGAACACCGGCTATGCCTATCTGCACTTCCACTACAACCCGGCGCATATGATTGCGGTGACGTTCTTTTTCACCACCACCTTCGCGCTGGCATTGCACGGCGGGTTGATCCTGTCGGCGGCGAACCCTGAAAAGGGTGAAGAGATGAAAACGCCGGATCACGAGGACACGTTCTTCCGTGACTTCATCGGCTATTCGGTGGGGACTTTGGGGATTCACCGGTTGGGCCTGCTGCTGGCGCTCAACGCCGGGTTCTGGTCGGCGGTCTGTATCATCATTTCCGGTCCGGTCTGGACCCAAGGCTGGCCTGAGTGGTGGAATTGGTGGCTCGAATTGCCGTTCTGGGCGAGCGGGGTGTGATCGATGGCTGAGTATCAGAACATATTCAATCAAGTTCAGGTTCAAGGCGAGCCTGAGATGGGCATGGACAACGGGAAAGGTCTTGCCGCAGAGCGGATCGGCAAACCGTTTCTGTCGAGCCTTGTCGGCTGGATGGGCAATGCGCAGATCGGTCCGATTAAGCTGGGCTTTTTCGGGCTGGTGTCGCTGTTTACCGGAACCTTGTGGCTGAACATCATCGGTATCAACATGCTCAGCCAGGTTGGCTGGTCGTTGTCGGAGTTTATCCGGCAGCTGTTCTGGCTGGCGCTTGAGCCGCCGTCGCCTGAATATGGCCTGTCGATGCCGCCGCTCAATGATGGCGGGTGGTATATCATCGCCAGTTTCTTCTTGCTCATATCCGTGATGTCCTGGTGGGTGCGCACCTATGTGCGTGCGGCAGAGCTGGGGATGGGCAAGCATATATGCTGGGCGTTCGCAGCGGCGATCTGGTTGTTCCTGGTGCTGGGGCTCTTCCGCCCAATATTCATGGGCTCCTGGTCCGAGGCGGTGCCTTACGGGATATTCCCGCATCTGGATTGGACCGCGGCGTTTTCGATCCGGTACGGCAACCTTTACTATAACCCGTTCCACTGCCTCTCGATCGTGTTCCTTTACGGGTCCACGCTATTGTTCGCGATGCATGCGGCAACCATTCTGGCGGTCACGCGGCTGGGCGGAGACAGAGAGCTGGAGCAGATTGTCGACCGGGGCACGGCCTCGGAGCGGGCGGCGCTCTTCTGGCGCTGGACCATGGGCTTTAATGCGACGATGGAAGGCATTCACCGCTGGGCCTGGTGGTTTGCGGTCCTGACCCCGATCACGGGCGGTATCGGTATTCTGCTAACCGGCACGGTGGTCGATAACTGGTTCAT
>CAYRKW010000013.1:30042-60818 GCA_964425135.1 uncultured Rhodobacterales bacterium | reverse complement strand
TTCAACCGGGTGATGCTGGCCATGACCCAATGGGTTGCACCTGAAGAGGGCTGTGCCTACTGCCATGGTGATGTGGATATCGAGGAGTACGGGAACGACGATCTCTACACTAAGGTTGTATCCCGCACGATGATCCAGATGACACAGAACATTAACGAAAACTATGAAGATCACGTCGGCGGGGCGGGTGTGAACTGTTACACATGTCACCGGGGCGAGCCTGTGCCATCTGAGATCTGGTTCAACATCACGCCGGTGAATGACAACGCTGCTGGCTGGTCTGCAAACCAGAACAGGGCAACATCAATCAGCCAATCGACATCGCTGCCATCAGATGCGCTGGAGAAGTATTTGGCGGATTATAACGCGATCCGCGTGCATGATCTGGAGAGCCGCGTTGACAACGAAGGAACGGCGACCATTCAGGACACTGAGCGCACGTTCAGTTTGATGAACTATTTCTCGAACTCGCTAAATGTGAATTGCACCTTCTGTCACAACTCGCGCGCATTTTACGAGTTGGAGGAATCCACCCCGCAGCTTTTGCAGTCGCAGCTTGGCATCGGCTTGGTGCAGGAGATCAACCTCGATTACCTGCCCGAGATCGAAGGCATTCTGCCGCAAGAGCGGCTGGGGTCGATCCATGGGGATGTTCCAAAGGTGGGATGCAAGACCTGTCACAAGGGCTACAGCAAGCCTTTGGATGGAACAGACATGATTTCAGACTGGCCAGAACTTGCGACGACGGACGGCGTGCCGGTCTATGAATAGCGGTTTCGGCTCTTTTGAGCCGGATTGACCGGAGGCAACTCCGGTTCCCTCTTCCTGCTTCGGCGGGAACTTAAAGCCGCGTGGACTCCATCTCCACGCGGTTTTTTTGGGAGGGTTTATGGGTGTTCGGGGCGATGCCATCGCGCGGGTGCAACGTGAGACAGGAAAGGGCCAGATATGTCGTCAGCCACACCACATTTGGACAAGGTCTACAGCCCCAGCGATTTGCGGCGGATGGATGATGCAACGCTTGGCGCTTTGGCGACGGAGTTGCGCTGCGATCTGATTGAGAATGTAAGCCGCACGGGCGGCCATCTGGGATCATCGCTGGGTGTGGTTGAGCTGACGGTCGCGCTGCATGCGGTGTTCAACACACCTTATGACAAACTGATCTGGGACGTCGGGCATCAATGTTATCCGCATAAAATCCTGACCGGGCGCAGGCAGCGGATGAACACGCTGCGCCAGGGCGGTGGCCTTTCGGGGTTCACCAAACGCACCGAAAGCCCCTATGATCCCTTTGGCGCAGCGCATTCATCGACATCGATCTCTGCGGGTTTTGGGTTCTCCGTTGCGCGCGATTTGGGCGAGGCGACGGGCGATGCGGTTGCGGTGATCGGTGACGGGGCGATCTCTGGCGGCATGGCCTATGAGGCGCTGAACAACGCGGGCGCAGATGGGCGGCGGATGTTTGTTATCCTGAACGACAATGAAATGTCGATTGCGCCGCCTGTCGGGGCGATGTCGAATTATATGTCCGGGCTTTATGCCAACACGCCGTTTCATGCGTTCAAGGACATAGCTGACGGTTTTGTGCGCAATCTGCCAGCGCCCATTCGTCAGGGCGCCGAGCGGGCGCGCTCGTTGGTGACAGGCGTAAATGGCGGGCCGACGCTATTTGAAAATCTCGGGTTCTCCTATGTCGGTCCTATCGACGGGCATGACATGGAGCAGTTGCTGCCGGTGTTGCGGGCGGCCAAGACGCGGGCAACGGGGCCGGTGCTCATTCATTGTGTCACGGTTAAAGGGAAAGGGTATGCGCCTGCCGAAACCTCTGCCGATAAGTATCACGGGGTGTCCAAGTTTGATGTGGATACGGGCGCGCAGGTTAAATCGAAGCCGAACGCGCCGAGCTATACCAGCGTTTTCGGGACGTCTCTGGCCTCTGAGGCGGAGCGGGATCCAAAGATTGTTGGGGTCACGGCGGCCATGCCGTCAGGCACCGGTATCGACGTTTTGCAGGATCGTTTCCCCGAGCGCGTCTTTGACGTAGGCATTGCCGAGCAGCACGGGGTGACTTTCGCGGCAGGTCTTGCAGCGGGCGGGCTGAAGCCGTTTTGCGCGATTTACTCCACGTTCTTGCAACGGGCTTATGATCAGATCGTTCATGATGTGGCGCTGCAAAATCTACCGGTGCGGTTTGCGATTGACCGTGCCGGATTGGTCGGGGCGGATGGCGCAACGCACGCCGGATCGTTCGATGTTGCCTATCTGAGCAATTTGCCGAATTTCACGGTGATGGCGGCGGCGGATGAGGCGGAGCTGGTTCATATGGTTGCAACGGCTGTTGCGCATGACAGCGGGCCGATTGCGTTTCGATATCCCCGAGGGGAGGCCACTGGCGTGGACATGCCGGAGCGCGGTTCAGCGTTGGAGATCGGCAAAGGGCGGGTTGTGCGCGAGGGCGATGACGTTGCCATTCTGAGCTTCGGGGCGCATCTGAACGAGTGCTTGGCAGCGGCGGAGATTATGCAATCGCATGGCGTGTCGGCGACGGTCGCGGATGCGCGGTTTGCCAAGCCGCTCGACACCAGATTGATTGTGCAGCTTATGCGTAACCACAAGGCGCTGATTACGGTTGAGCAAGGCGCAGAAGGCGGGTTCGGCGCGCATGTGCTTCATTGGCTGGCCGGAGAGGGGCGGCTTGATGGGCGCTGTTCGCTTCGGACCATGACCCTGCCGGATCGGTTTATCGATCAGGCAAGCCCGCAGCAGATGTATGAAGACGCAGGTCTGAGCGCGGCTGATATTGCGGCAACATCGCTACAGGCTGTTGGTATCAAAGCGCTGGGCGAGATGGTCTAAAGACCCTTCCTGATCCGGTTGATCGCCGCCCAAACCAGAAAGATCACCGGTAGCGTCAAAATCGCGGTCAGGGAGACTTTTCCAAGTCCGATCACCGATGCAAAAGGTGCCAAAGCGTAGCTTGCCAGATTGACCGCGTAATAGCTGACGGCGACGACCGACAGGCCCTCGACGGTCTTTTGCAGTCGCAGTTGTTGGGCGGCGCGGCGATCCATTTGCGATAGTATCTGCTGGTTCTGCTCTTCGCGGGCCACATCGGCTTGGGTGCGCAACAATTGGGCGGCGCGGTTGGCGCGGCCGGACATGGCCGTCAGGCGCGCTGCGGTGGACTCGCAAGTGCGCATCGCAGGCTCAAACCGCCGTGTCATAAATTCAGCCAGCGTCTGACGCCCACCAACCCGTTGCTCGCGCAGAACGTCGATGCGCTGCTCGACGATTGTGGAATAGGCGCGGGCGGCTGAAAACCGGCTGTCGTTCTCTGCGGCAAGCTGTTCGAGATCGGCCGAGATTTTCATCAGGCGGTCGAGACTTTCGCTATCGGCATCTCGCTTGGCTGCAAACCCGGCGACGATATCCGCAAGATCGCTGTCAACTTTGCTCAAGGACCCGGAGACAGACTGCGCATTGGGCAGTGTCAGCATCGCCATGGATTTATAGGTTTCGATCTCGATCAGCCGTTGGGTGATCCGTCCCAAGCGGCGCTCACCCACACCGTCGGAGGCGAGGAGCAAAAACCGTGTCAGGCCGCTTTCATCGACGCGAAAATCGCTGGCCACCAGCGCGTCGCCGCCAAGCACGTGAGAGACGCTGAGACTTTCGGCGACAAAGTACTTATCGGCAAAATCCGCAACATTGGCGCCCTCGCGCACATCGCCTTTTGCAGGCTCGACATGCACAAAACAGGCCGCCACGACTTTGGATCTGACCTTTTCCACCCAATCTTCCGGAAACAACGGCTCATTCACGGCAAAGGGCTGCTCTGGCAGGCCGTCAACGAAGACAGTGTAGGTCTCAAACTCTGTGTGCCGTTCCCATTTGATCTGATTGCGGAAGAACGGGCTGGAAAAATGGTTGGCGCCCTCGCGGGGGTGCTGCGCGCCAGCGCGATCCAGAAGGTCCAACAGCGGATGCTGCTCGTCTTTGGATGCATCCGCATCCGGGTGCCGCCCCTTCCAAAGCGCGACCGAAACCGCGTAGCAAGGCGCTGACAGGACGGGAAACGGACGGGCGTGCAACTCGTTGGCCAGCGTATGCCGGTCATGATCGTCTTCGAAAGACAGAGTGGTCATAGTGTGGGGCCGATCAGCTAGGCGAGGGATTCATTGACTGAAAGATCGTTTTCCCAAGCGCTTTGGTCGCCAAAAATCTTTTTGCCATAGCGCGACATATAGATTTTGAGCCACGGGGTGTATTTGTGGCTGTTGGTCATGACCTGCTTGTAGGTATCGGCCAGGCTCATCCACCGGGTTTGCACAACTTCCAGCGGGTTGGGCTCGAAACACTGGGACTTGTCCATTTGCGCAATGAATATATCGACAACTTCATGCTCGATCAGATCATTGCCCACTTCCGCGCGATACTCGATCCGGTCGCGCAATTCCAGGTCCAGCCCGTGAATACCGAGCTCTTCCTCGAGCCGTCTGTTGGCACAATCGGCGGCAGGCTCGTTCCAATGCGGATGCGTGCAGCAGGTGTTCGCCCAAAGGCCGGGCGTGTGATATTTGCACAAGGCGCGTCGTTGCAGCAGCACATCATCGCCGTCCATCACAAAGACCGATATGGCTTTGTGGCGCAACCCGCGAACATGCACATCGAGCTTTTCAACCGGCGTCAGGGTGCCATCCACCCAAGCTGGGATCATCATGTCAGTCATACCGAAGCCTCCGGGATAATCCGCGTTAAATGCGCAAGGTTCTTGGCCATGATTTTGAGATGCGCCATCGGGCGGGCGCGCACGAGCCGTTTGTTCATATACGCCTCGAATGTCAGACGCTGAACGTCCACATCGTGGCAGAGCGAGACAAAGCGCTCGCGCCGTTCGTCCGATTTGTAATAGGCGTTTTGCATGGCGCCGAGGACTTTGAACACGGTCTTATGTTCTTTCATGAAGGATTTTCGGGCGTGCGTGAGGTCTCGTGCTTTTCCGGATGCGAGACACTTCTCGCAGGCTTGGGCGGCGACCTCACCGCCAACCATGGCGTAGTATATTCCCTCACCCGATGAAGGTGCGACGACGCCTGCGGCATCTCCGGCAAGGACCACATCCAGGCCGTTGTCCCATTTGTCGAGGGGTTTGAGCGGGATCGGCGCGCCCTCTTTGCGGATGGTCTTGCAGGTCTCCAGACCTGCCGATTTACGCAGATCGGAGGTCGCGGCTTTAAGATCAACGCCTTTCACCTGACTGCCCATCCCAACGCTGGCTTGCGCGCCATGCGGGAAAATCCAGCCGTAAAAATCCGGGCTGATTGCCCCATCATAGATGACATCGCAGCGCACGGGGTCGTAGCTTTCCTGATCGGGCGCTTCGATGATCTCGTGATAGGCGATGACGTAGGGTATCGTATCTCCGCCGGGAACTTCCGCGCGCGCCACATCAGAGCGCGCGCCATCGGCACCGATGATCAGCTTTGTTGCCAGATGCACTTCATTGCCGCTGTCTTTGTCGCGATAGACAACGCGAGTGCCTTCGCCGTCACGCTCGATCCGCTGGAAGGTGCCGGTTCGTCTGTCAGCGCCGGCACGCACGGCGCGGTCGCGAAGATATTCGTCAAAATGCTCGCGATCGACCATACCGACATAGCCGTTCTCAATCGGGATATCGACATGGCGGGCGGAGGGGGAGATCATTCGCGCGGTGTTGATTTTGGCAACGAGCTGACTGTCCGGAATGTCAAAATCTGTGATCAATCGGGGCGGAACTGCGCCGCCGCAGGGTTTGATCCGGCCATCACGGTCTATCATTGCGACACGTCTGCCGTCTCTTGCCAGATTATGCGCAGCGGTTGCACCCGAAGGACCACCCCCAACGACGATCACATCATAGGTCATGATTATTCTCCCGGAACCATGGTTGCGGATTTGGAACTTGGCTGTCCGCGGCTGAGAATTGCGGCGGCCATCACGGCTGCGGCGACGAAGAGGCAGGCCTCGAAGACAAAGACGACGCCAAACGCATTGGCTTCGCTGGGCGAGGCGATCCGCATGATATCGACCAGCGCGGCCCCTGTCAGACCGCCGAAACCGGCGGCAATGGCTTGGGCCGCGCCCCATAGCCCCATGCGGGTGCCTTCGCGTTCTTTGCGGCCCTCCCCGGCGAGTTGCATCATCGAGCCGATGGCGGCGACTGCGAACATGCCGTTGGCAAATCCCAGGAAGACGACGGCGGGTGTGAAGAGCCCTGCCTGTCCGGTTTGGCCCAAGATTGCGATGACAATGAGTGCGATGGCCGACAGGAAACACCCCGAGACGACCCAGCTCCGTAGTGCGCCGATTTTGAACCCGCTTGCGGCGATCCCGACGGTGAGCATCCCGACAAAAACGCCGCCGTTTTGCGCGCCGGACAGGGATGTGGATTGTCCGGGGGTGAAGCCGAAGACAAATCCTGCGTAGGGTTCCAGGATCAGTTCCTGCATGAAATAGGCGGTCATGGACAGGAAGACGAAAATGGTGAAATAGCGCGCGGCCGGTTCGGCCCAGATTTCTTTGAGGCCGGTCAGAAAGGGTGTCGAGTCTGTTGCGCGCTCGGCGAAGGTTGTGCGTGCTTCGATCCCGGCGACGGCGAGGCATGTCATCAGAAAGGCGATGCCGGTGACGATGGCGACGATTTTCATCAGGAGTGCCGGGGTGTAGGGGTCAAGGAACGCGCCGACGGTGCCTGCTGTGATCGCAATGCCTGCGATCATCATCAACCATGTGATCGTCGCTGCTGCGGCGCGCCGGCTTGGGGCGGTGCCGGTGGCCAGGAGGGCCAGAAGCGATGTGCCCGAAGCGCCAACGCCCAGACCGATCAAAGCGTAGGCGAGAACGGAGGTGATCAGACCGGCGATAAAGGCGGTTTTGAGCAAAACCACACCATATGCGGCGAGCAATCCTCCCACGGCGAGCGCGGCCATTCCGAGGATGATCCAGCGCGTCCGGCTGTTGCCTGTGTCCGAGCGATACCCCCAGTTGGGGCGTGTGATCTGGATGCCGTAGTGAAGCGCGACCAGAAGGCCGGGCAGGACAGCAGGCAGTGCCAGTTCGACCACCATCAAGCGGTTCAGCGTGGATGTGGTCAGCACGACAATAGCACCCAGCGCCATCTGGATTAGTCCAAGGCGTACAATCGAAAGCCAAGAGAGCGTCATCACAAACCTCCCAATGATCTGAGGGCGAAAGCGGTTATCATCATGCCGGAAACGTAGAAGAGCACGCCGGTTCCGTTGTACCAGGGTGCCTTGCCTTTGGGGTCGCGCAGCAGGATGCGCATGGCGAGGATCTGTGCGCACAGGAGTGCGAGGACGGCGAATGCAAACGCCGGTAAAGCCCATGCGAAGAGAAGGCCGATCACGCCGATTTGGGCCGCCGCCATGATGACGCAGGCCAGTTTCGCTGCGCGTTCGGGCCCGAGAGTGACAGGAAGGGAGCGCACGCCGGTAGTGCGGTCGCCGTCCAGGGCTTTGAAGTCGTTGAGGGTCATGATCCCATGCGCGCCGATGGCGTAGAGGAGTGCGACCAGAATGATCTTGGCATCAGGCAAGGCGGCGGTCATCACCGCAGCGCCAGTGAACCACGGCAGGCCCTCATAGCACAGGCCAACGACGCCAGGTCCCCACCAGCCGGACTTTTTTAGCCGGATGGGTTCGGCGGAATAGGCCCAGGCGCAGGCAATGGCGACGCAGGTTGCAATGAAGCCCCAGACGCCTAAAATTGCGCCAACGCCGAAGGCAACGGCGGTCATGATAAGGGCGATGTAGAGCCCCCATTTGCCGGGAATGCGCCCTGACGGGATCGGGCGGTCCGGCTCGTTGATCGCATCAACATGCCGGTCGCACCAATCGTTGGCCGCTTGGCTCATCCCGCAAACAATCGGACCCGCGAGAATCACGCCGACAATGATGATCAGCCAATTCCCCGAAAGCGCCACGCCCGATGAGATCACACCGCAGGCATAGGCCCACATTGGCGGAAACCAGGTGATCGGGTGAACTACCTCCAGCACCGCAGACGGTTGAATGCGATTCTGAGTATGTAAAGATGACGTGACACTCATGTGTCTAGTAAACTATACAAATCAGTTTGAGGCAAGCGACAAGCGTGCTTCGGGGCTAAACCGGCGGCTGCCGCTTTAGCGCTCGTCCAGCTTGTCGTGCATGTCAAATTTGCGCAGTTTGACATAGAGGCTTTGGCGCGACAGGCCGAGCATTTCTGCCGCTGCAACGCGGTTGTTTCCGGTCATTTCAATCGCGGTTTCAACGCAAATCCGTTCGATCAGATCGGTTGTGCTCGCGACAATCTCTTTGAGTGGAGTGGCCCCAACCAGTTTGGCGATATTCTGGTTGGCGTTCAGAACGGATGGCGGGTCGGAAACGGCAATCGCCTCCACCGAGCGCATGATGCGCAGAACGAAGCCAAATCCACCCCCGTTTTTGTTCGATAGCATCGTCGCTGAGACGTTCACCGGATGGGTGGAGTTGTAATTGGTTATGATTTTGGTGTTGTAGGAGCGAAGCTGGCCGTTTTTGGATCCGCCTTCGACAAGCATTTTTTGATCAATTGCGCCGCGCGACAGGAAGTCCGCCAGCGGTCGGTTGATCACGTCTGCGGCGGAGGCGGCGTCACACAGATCCAGAAAACTGTTGTTGCAATTGAGGATTGTGCCGGAGCGGTTTGTGAAGACAATCGCGTCCACGCCATCTTCAAAAAGCATACGCAGGCCGTCAATCAACAGATCGCCGTGTTCGGTGTTGGATTTTTCGGTTTCCAGCCTGCAAAGCGCGTATCTGGTGCCAGCGGAACGGATCGGTGTCGCGGTCACTGAGACGCGCTTTCGCGATACATTGATGGTGGCTTGCCATTCTGCGGCGGGCTTGCCCGAAGAGGCGCCGACAATCGCTTCGAAGTTGGTCGATCCTTTGTTGTTTTTGAACCGGCTTAGGAAACTGCTGCCGTGCAAGACGCTCGCGGGCTCTCCCAGCATATCGGCGGCCAAACCGTTGATGTCTTCAATCTCACCAGAATCGATTCGCACCAGTACGAGCGGCTCGCCGACGGTTTCGAGAATAGCGCGATATCGGGTCTCGAAATCGCGCGAGGATTCGTAGTCTTTCTCTAGCGCAAGATGAGCGTCGATAAGCTCCTGCTGGACAGTCGCGATTGCGGATAAATCCTGTCCCAGAAACACAATGTGATTTGTCGTAGCATCGTGCAGTAGCTTGTAGCGGATGGGAAAATCCCATTCCTGCGCATCGATATGATTGATCTCGGTTTCGCGGGGCTCTTTGACGTCGGATTTTGCCAGTTCTTTGATATGGTAATCGAGCTTTGGGATCGATTCCTCGGTCAAAAATTCGCGGATATTGTGACCGACCCAGTGATCCAGGTTGGCAAGGTTCGGGTTGTCTGAATTGAGGTGGAGCTCTTGAATGACGCCCGTGCCATCTGAATAGATCAGTATATCGGAAGACGATTGGAGAGCATTGAGCAACAGCGCATGAAACGACTCGGCATTGGCCTTCATATCCAAGAAGCTATTCACTTTTTGTGTCACACAAGGTCCCTCGCCGGCGTCATCTGTTGTTCAGATTGCATCGTCCGCGCCGGATAACACCGGCGTCGGCGATGGCAAGCCACAAAGTTTCAACGCGTCTTGCGGCTTGGAGGTAATGAAGTCGACTTTGGATTTGAACTGCACATCTTCAACGGTATTCAAGATGTTCCCTCCCAACACGATTGGAATAGAGCTTTCCCGGGTTTTGAGGATGTCTACGATTGTTTTGACGGACTTGAGACTGCGTCGGCTTGCGGCCGATATGCCGATCATCGAGAAATGATGATTCGAAACGGTGCGGTCGAGTTCTTTGGCGTTTTGACCGATTGCCAGATGGACCCAGACGCCTTCGCGTCTGAATTGGTCTGCGGCAACGAAAGCGCCCATGGTGTGCTGTTCCTCGACGGGAATGATCAGCAGCATATTGAAACCGAGCGGTATAGTGCTGGGGACCGATGCGCCGCGCCCGCCTAAAAAGCGGGAGAGTTCCTGCATCCGCGCGGCGCTGATGGTGACTTGTGCAAATGTCAGCTCGTCCTGCAACCATTTCTCGCCAATGCGGCGCGCAGCGGATGGAATGATGCGATCCAGAATTTCTTCGTCGGTTAGTCCGGCTTTGCCAAGGTAGGATATGATGCGGTCGCGCTGGGTCGAATCCTCCATCGTGAAGGCATGGCAAAACGCTTCGAGAAGTTGACCCTGGTCCAACTCGACTGTCTCATTGTCGGCGAGTTCGCCGAGGGCTCTCAGGGCCAGCTGAAGGTAGTGGCCTGACGATGTACCGTCTTTCGCGGAAGCGGTATTGTCTTTCGCGGAAGTACCGCGAAATCTCTTCGCGTCCATATCTTCCCCCTTGTTGGTCAGCCGTTTTCCGACTCGTTGGCGAACCATGCGCTTCAAAAGATCATATGTCAATTTTGCTTGACATAGGCGGGCACATTGCAGGGAAATCCCGCCGGGAATGGGCAAATGACGGCCTGTGCAAGCGAGCTGTCAACTCCGAGCGTTTGTGTGTGTAAGTTATAGTTGACACTTTGTTAATGTACCAACTACTTTACTTGCATCAATCGGGAGTCGCTAAATGCCGCGCATAACGGCAAATTCCAAACAGGGTCCGGGTCTGTATACTGTTGAACAACGTCGCATTCGCGACGAAAGTCCCTGGACGCTCGTTCAGGGAATTCTCGCGCCAATTCAATTCCTTGTCTTCCTTATCTCACTCGTTCTGGTTGTGCGGTTTTTGGCGACAGGCGAGGGGTATCAGGCAGCGGTTTGGTCTGTGCTGATCAAGACCGGATTTCTCTATTTGATCATGGTGACAGGGGCGATTTGGGAGAAGGTTGTCTTTGGGCAATACCTGTTTGCTGAGGCTTTTTTCTGGGAAGACGTGTTCAGTTTTCTGGTGATCGCGCTGCACACAGCCTATGTCTGGGCGCTTTTTGCAGGAAGCCTTGCGCCGACTGAACTTATGGTTTTGGCGCTTGCCGCCTATGTCGCTTACGTCATCAATGCGGGTCAGTTTTTGTGGAAACTCCGGGTGGCCCGGCTGCAAGTGAGCGCGGCGGCATGAACCAGCAAACTCCAATCCAATCGGGCTGTCTCAACGCTCCGGTGCTCAAGGAGCGCGGGCAGCATGAGGTTTTCTGCGGTCTGACCGGCATCATATGGTTGCACCGCAAGATGCAGGATGCGTTTTTCCTAGTGGTCGGATCGCGCACCTGCGCGCATCTTTTGCAATCGGCGGCTGGCGTTATGATTTTCGCCGAACCCCGGTTTGCAACGGCCATATTGGAAGAGCAGGATCTGGCCGGGCTGGCGGATGCGCATGACGAGCTGGATCGGGAGGTTGGCCGGTTGCTCGCCCGTCGCCCGGATATTCGGCAGCTCTTTTTGGTCGGCTCTTGTCCGTCTGAGGTGATCAAGCTTGATCTGTCGCGCGCGGCAGAGCGGCTGACGAAGGTGCATGCCCCGTCGGTGCGGGTGATGAGTTATTCCGGGTCGGGCATCGAGACGACATTCACGCAAGGCGAGGATGCGTGCCTTACGTCCATGGTGCCGGATCTGCCGCACACGGATGCGGCGCAACTGCTGCTGGTCGGGGCATTGCCGGATGTGGTTGAAGATCAACTTACCGGCTTGATCGCGGCAATGGGCATTGACGTGACCTGCCTGCCTGCGCGCCGGTCGGATGCGGATGTCGCCGTGGGGCCGAATACAAGGCTTGCGGTGGCACAGCCGTTTTTGGGCGAGACCACTGGTGCGCTTGTAGGGCGCGGAGCCCGACATATCCCTGCGCCTTTTCCGTTTGGCGAGCAGGGCACAACCGCTTGGCTGCGGGCGATTGCGACAGAGTTTGGCGTCAGCAAGGAGCTCTTTGATCGCGTGACCGAAGCGCCGCGGGCGCGGGCGCGCACTGCGCTGGAGAAAGTGACAGCGCCCTTGCGTGGCAAATCAGTCTTTTTCTTTCCGGACAGCCAGCTTGAAGTGCCGCTTGCACGGTTCTTGACGCAGGAATGCGGCATGAACGCCATCGAAGTTGGCACACCTTACATGCATCGCGGTCTCGTCGCGCCTGATCTGGCGCAAATTCCCCAAGGGACGACGATTTCCGAGGGGCAGGATGTTGATTTGCAGCTGGAGCGGTGCCGCGCGGCGCAACCAGATCTGACCGTCTGCGGGCTTGGGCTTGCAAACCCGCTTGAGGCTGAGGGGATGGCGACGAAATGGTCGATCGAATTGGTGTTCTCGCCGGTGCATGGCTACGAGCAGGCCGGTGATCTGGCCGGACTGTTTGCCCGCCCGCTGAACCGTCGCAAGGCGCTTGCGCTGTGAAGCTGAGCGTTTGGACATATGAAGGCCCGCCGCATGTTGGCGCGATGCGTGTCGCCACCGGGATGACGGGGCTGCACTACGTGCTTCATGCACCGCAAGGTGATACATACGCAGATCTGCTTTTCACCATGATCGAGCGGCGCAATCATCGCCCGCCGGTCACCTACACGACATTTCAGGCACGCGATCTTGGGGCGGACACGGCGGATTTGTTCAAACGCTCGTGCCTTGATGCCTATAATCGCTTCAAGCCAGAGGCAATGATCGTAGGGGCGTCCTGTACCGCAGAGCTTATTCAGGATGATCCGGGCGGGCTGGCGGAAAGCATGGATCTGGCGGTGCCGGTGATCGCGCTGGAGCTGCCATCCTACCAACGCAAAGAGAATTTCGGCGCGTCCGAGACGGTGCTGCAATTGGCCCGTAAGCTCTCTCGCCCGCAGGACAAGACCGAAGAGGTGAGTTGCAATATTCTGGGGCCGACCGGTCTGGGGTATCGTCACCGCGACGATGCGACCGAGATTGTGCGGTTGATCGAGGACATGGGCATCACGGTTAATCTGGTCGCGCCCATGGGGGCAGCACCGGGAGATTTCGGTGATCTGGCTCGGGCGCATTTCAATGTGATGCTCTATCCCGAAATTGCCGAAGAAACCTGTCGCTGGCTCGAAAAGACGTATGACCAGCCCTACACCAAAACAGTGCCCATTGGGGTCGGCGCGACGCGCGATTTTATTGAGGAAGTGTCTCAACTGGCCGGTATCAACGCGCAGGTGGATGAGGAAAATCTGCGTTTGCCGTGGTATTCCTCGTCCGTGGACAGCACCTATCTGACTGGCAAGCGCGTCTTCATTTTCGGGGATGCGACCCATGCCAAAGCGGCTGCGCGGATTGCGCGTGATGAGATGGGCTTCGAGGTTGTCGGGCTTGGATGCTACAACCGCGAGTTTGCCCGCGACATCCGCAAGGCGGCGAAGGAGTACGGGGTCGAAGCGCTGATCACCGATGATTATCTCGACGTGGAAGCAGCGATCAAGGACGCTCAGCCAGAGATGATCCTTGGCACGCAAATGGAGCGTCACATCGGCAAGCGTCTGGGCATTCCCTGCGCTGTGATCTCCGCCCCTGTGCATGTGCAGGATTTCCCGGCCCGCTACTCGCCTCAGATGGGGTGGGAAGGGGCCAATGTCATTTTCGACACATGGGTGCATCCGCTGGTGATGGGTCTCGAAGAGCATCTGCTGCATATGTTCCGCGAGGATTTCGAGTTTCATGATGCGGCAGGGCCGTCACATCACGGGGGGCATACGCCAAAGTCTCTGGCTGCAACGGCGGCTGATGCGACGCCTGCGCAAGATGCGTCGTTGGAGGATGCGGGGAACATCATTTGGCTGGCAGATGCAGAGAAAGAACTGCGGAAAGTGCCGTTCTTTGTGCGCGGTAAGGCGCGCAAGAACACCGAAGCGTTCGCCGCCGATCAGGGCATAACGTCAATAAGCGTTGATACGCTCTATGAAGCCAAGGCGCATTATGCGCGGTGATCAGGCGGCATATAACGTGGTGATCGTCACGCTGGACGCCCATGCGGCGGGTCCGGCCTCTATGGTTGAAAAGAACCTGCAATCGGTGATCCCGGGTCTGTCGATCAAAGTTCACGCAGCGGCAGAATGGGCGGAGAGCGCGGACGCGCTCGAAGCGGCGGAGGCGGATATTGCTTCGGGGGATATCATCCTCGTCAATTTGCTGTTTTTGGAAGAGCATGTGCAGGCCATCCTGCCCGCCTTGCGCGCGCGCCGCGACGGGTGCGATGCGATGGTGTGCACCATTGCCGCGTCTGAGATCGTGCGGCTGACGCGCATGGGTGCGCTGGATATGAACAAGCCAGCGTCAGGTGCGCTCAAGCTGATCAAGAAGCTGCGCGGATCGTCCGAGCCGTCGGTTGAAAGCGGCGAGAAGAAGATGGCGATGCTGCGCCGTTTGCCACGTATCCTCAAGTATATCCCCGGCAAATCGCAAGACCTGCGCGCATGGTTCATGTGCATGCAGTACTGGCTGGGTAGCTCTGAGGACAATATCGAGGCGATGGTGAGTTTTCTCGTCTCGCGTTACGCCAGCAACGCAGCGTTTCGGAGTATCGAAGCGGCTGAGCCTATCGAATACACAGATGTCGGGCTCTACCATCCTGCGCTGAAAAACCAGATCACGACCGAGATATCGGAGCTGCCATCAAAGCCGAACCAACCCAACGTCGGTCTATTGTTGATGCGCTCCTACATCCTGTCTGGCGATGCGGCGCATTATGATGCGGTTATTCATGCGCTGGAGGCCAAGGGACTGAACGTTATTCCTGCCTTTGCGTCTGGTTTGGACAGCCGCCCTGCGCTGGACGCGTATTTCACAGACCGCGTTGATACGGTCATCTCACTGACCGGCTTTTCGCTGGTGGGCGGTCCGGCGTACAATGACAGCGGTGCAGCAGAGACCGTGCTGGCGGAGCTGAATGTTCCCTATCTTGCGGCCCATCCGCTCGAATTCCAGACGCTTGATCAATGGTCGCGCAGCACGGGCGGTTTGGGTCCGGTGGAGACGACGATGTTGGTCGCATTGCCAGAGCTGGATGGTGCGACCAATCCAACTGTGTTTGCCGGACGTCATGGGGCGGAAGGTTGTCAGGGGTGCGCAATAAAATGTGCCGCACCCAAAGCGCCACGCGCGATGTCGCCCTGTCCTGAACGGATCAGCGCGCTGGCAGATCGCGCCCATAAACTTGCATCGCTGCGCCGGTCTGATCGCGGATCGCGCAAACTAGGAATTGTGCTGTTCGGGTTCCCACCAAACTCCGGCGCTGTTGGATCAGCGGCATATTTGGGTGTTTGGGAGAGCCTTTGGAATACGCTGAACCGTCTTAACGCGGAGGGCTACGACGTTGACTTGCCAGACAGTCTGGAGGCGCTGAAATCGGCGGTTCTTGAAGGCAATGCCTCGAAGTTTGGCCAGCAGGCGAATGCCGTTGCCCATATCTCTGCCGACCGGATTGTCGCTGAAGACCCGTATCTTGACGATGTGGAAGCGCAATGGGGTCCGGCGCCCGGGCGGGCGCAATCGGATGGGGACGGTGTTTTTGTCCTGGGCGCTGAATTTGGGAATGTCTTTGTCGGGGTGCAGCCAGCGTTCGGCTATGAGGGCGATCCGATGCGGTTGCTGTTTGAGACGGGTTTTGCCCCGACTCACGCTTTTGGTGCGTTTTATCGCTATCTGCGCTCTGATTTCGGGGCGGATGTGCTGTTGCACTTCGGGATGCATGGCGCGCTGGAGTTTATGCCAGGTAAACAGGCGGGGCCGAGCGGGGCGTGCTGGCCGGATCGGCTTATTGGCGATCTGCCGAATGTGTATCTTTACGCCGCGAATAACCCGTCTGAGGCCAGCCTTGCGAAGCGTCGCTCGAATGCGGTGACGATCTCGCATCTGACGCCGCCTTTGGGGCAGGCAGGGCTCTATAAGGGCTTGCTGGAGCTCAAGGAAAGCCTGACGAGCTGGCGCGAGATGGGTGCGGATGCGCCTGCGCGCGCGGATCTCGAAGCGCTTCTGGTCGATCAGGCGGCTGCCGTTGATATGGACGGCTCTGACCCGGACAAACTGTGGGCGCTGGTGCTGGAGACGGAAACCGCGCTGATCACCGATGGATTGCATGTTGTCGGTGAAAAGATGTCCGATGCGACGCTTTCCAGCCATCTGGATGTGATGCTGCATAAGGATGCGGATGCCCGCGCGCGCGCGGAAGAGATGTTGCAGCGCGATGGCGAAATGCTGGGTCTTATCAATGCGCTCGATGGTAAATTCACGCGCCCTGTGCCCGGTGGGGATATTATTCGCAACGCGGATATCCTGCCAACGGGCCGCAATATCCATGCCTTTGATCCGTTCCGCATGCCAACCGCTTTTGCGTTGAGCGAAGGCGCGAAACAGGCACAAGTCCTTTTGGACACCCACGAGACACTGCCGCGCACGGTGGCGATGGTGCTGTGGGGGTCGGACAATATCAAATCCGATGGCGGACCGATTGCACAGGCGCTCGCGCTCATTGGTGCCACGCCGCGCTTTGATGAGTTCGGGCGTTTGTCCGGCGCTGATCTGATCCCGCTGGAGACGCTGGGCCGTCCGCGCGTCGATGTGATTATGACCCTCTCGGGCATCTTCCGGGACTTGTTGCCGTTGCAGGTCAAAATGCTGGCAGAGGCGGCGTTCAAGGCGGCATCTGCGGATGAACCACTTGAGGCAAATTTCATCCGCGCCCATGCGCTCGATTATGCGGCGAAGATGGATGTTGATCTGGAGACAGCGGCGCTGCGGGTCTTTTCAAACGCAGAAGGCGCGTATGGTGCGAACGTCAATCACCTGATCGACAGTGGCGCGTGGGATGGCGACGAGGATCTGGCCAACGCTTACGAGAAGCGCAAATGCTTCGCCTATGGTCGCGATGGCAAGTCAGCGCAGCACGCGCAATTGTTGCAACAGGCGCTGGGTGATGTGGATCTGGCCTATCAGAATCTTGAGAGCGTTGAATTGGGCGTCACCACGGTTGACCATTATTTCGATACGCTGGGGGGGATCAGCCGGGCGGTAAAACGGGCCAAGGGCGAGGAAGCACCGGTCTACGTAGGCGATCAGACGCGCGGGGACGGCAAGGTGCGCACACTTGCCGATCAACTGGCGCTGGAGACGCGCACGCGCTCGCTCAATCCAAAGTGGTTCGAAGGACTACTCAAACATGGCTCGGAAGGTGTGCATCACATCGAAAGTCAGGTCACCAACACGCTGGGGTGGTCAGCAACGACCGGCGCGGTGGAGCCTTGGGTCTATCAGCGACTGTCCGAAACCTTTGTTCTGGATGAAGAGATGCGGCGGCGGATTGCGGATCTGAATCCGGCGGCCTCGGCGCGCATGGCCAACCGTTTGCTCGAAGCGCATGAGCGCGACTTCTGGAACCCGGATGCGGAAACACTGGAGGCGCTTCAACTGGGCGCGGATGAGCTGGAAGACAGGCTTGAAGGCATAACGATCGCGGCGGAATGACCGGCGCTAGAGAAAGGAGGCTCGCATGAGCCCGCTTGACAAAACACCCCCGAACCTGCGGGGCGAGGATGGCGAAGGATCGGTTCAGGTCCATCAGGACCTTTCGGTCAAGATCGAGGGCGCAAAGGTCTTTGCGGTCTATGGCAAGGGCGGCATTGGAAAATCCACGACATCAAGCAATTTGTCGGTTGCGTTTTCCAAGCTGGGGCATCGCGTGCTGCAAATCGGCTGCGATCCCAAGCACGACAGCACCTTCACGCTGACGGGCCGGCTGGTGCCCACGGTGATCGACACGCTCAAGGACGTGGATTTTCATGCCGAAGAGCTACGCGCTGATGACTTTGTCTACGAAGGCTATAACGGCGTGATGTGTGTCGAGGCGGGCGGGCCGCCTGCCGGCACGGGGTGCGGTGGGTATGTGGTCGGCCAAACGGTCAAACTGCTCAAACAGCATCATCTGCTCGAAGACACGGATGTGGTGATTTTTGACGTGCTGGGCGATGTGGTGTGCGGCGGATTTGCAGCGCCTTTGCAGCATGCGGACCGTGCGCTGATCGTCACGGCGAATGATTTTGACAGCATCTATGCGATGAACCGGATCATTGCGGCGGTTCAGGCCAAGGCTAAGAACTACAATGTGCGCCTTGCGGGTTGCGTTGCAAACCGGTCGCGCGAGACGGATGAGGTGGATCGCTATTGCGACACGGTAGGGTTCAAGCGGATTGCGCATCTGCCCGATCTTGACGCCATTCGCCGCTCGCGTTTGAAGAAGAAAACGCTCTTTGAAATGCCGGATGATGAGGACGTGGTGCAGGTACGCAAGGAGTATATCCGTCTTGCAGAGACGCTATATGCAGGCACCGATCCTCTGGCCCCTGCGCCGCTTGAAGATCGCGATATTTTCGAACTTTTGGGATTTGACTGATGCGGGAAAGCTACGCCGACACGCGCACGCGGCTTGAGACCTACTTTGACCGCACCGCCAGCAAAACCTGGGAGCGTCTGACGTCGGACGCGCCCGTGTCGCGCATTCGGGCGACGGTGCGTGCCGGGCGCGATGAGATGCGGGCGATGCTTCTGGGTGGCCTGCCGCAGGATTTGACGGGCGCGCGCGTTCTCGATGCCGGATGTGGCACGGGGCAAATGTCCTGTGAGATGGCGGCGCGCGGCGCGACTGTGACCGGGGTCGATATATCGGCGAGCCTCTTGGAAGTGGCCGCAAGCCGCACGCCCGTTGATCTTGCGGATCGTGTGACCTACCTGGCGAGCGACATGCTGCAACCGTCGCTGGGGCGTTTTGATTATGTCGTCGCGATGGACAGTTTGATCCATTATCAGCCCAAAGATGCAGCGAGTGCGCTGTCGAAACTTACGGATGTCACTTCCGAGAAAATACTTTTCACCATTGCGCCCAAAACGCCCGTACTGGTTGCGATGCATCTGGCTGGAAAGCTCTTCCCGCGCTCCGACAGATCGCCGCAGATTGTGCCAACGGCCGTGTCCGCGCTGGATCGAGAGCTTGGCCAGAGCCTCACCACCCTGGGGCGCGTCAACACAGCCTTTTACAAGTCGCAAGCAATGGAGCTGCGTGCATGAGTAAGGCTGAGCGGCATCCGTTGACACAGTTCACTTTGAACATGCTGCCGTTTTCGAACGCAGGATCGGAAGAGTTTGAGCTGCGTCAGTTGATGCGTTTGTCGCTGTTTCAGGTGTCGGTGGGCATGGCGACGGTGATGCTGCTTGGAACGCTCAATCGTGTGATGATTGTCGAGCTGGGCGTGCCTGCGTTTGTCGTGGCGCTGATGGTAGCGCTGCCTGTTCTGATCGCACCGTTCCGCGCCTTGCTCGGGTTTCGCTCGGACACCTATCGCTCCGCCATCGGGTGGAAGCGCATCCCCTATCTGTGGTTCGGATCGTTGTGGCAATTTGGCGGTTTGGCTTTGATGCCATTCGCCCTGATTGTGCTGTCGGGCGGGCAGGTCATGGGGCCGACATGGGCGGGAGAAGTGCTTGCGGCGATTGCGTTCCTGATGACCGGCCTTGGCATTCATATGACGCAAACGGCCGGACTGGCGCTCGCGTCAGATCGGTCCACACCGGAGACGCAGCCGCGCGTTGTTGCGCTGCTTTATGTGATGTTTCTGGTGGGTATGGCGATCTCTTCGGTGATCATCGGATTTCTGCTCGCAAATTTTTCCGAAACGCGTTTGGTGCAGGTCGTGCAAGGCACAGCTGTGGTGACGCTGCTGTTGAACCTTTGCGCGCTCTGGAAGCAAGAGAGCATGCGCCCAACGTCCAAGGAAGAGCGCGCAGAGCCAAAGCCAAAATTTGCGGATGCCTGGCGGGATTTTACGTCCGGTGGCTCTGCCGGACGTTTGTTGTGCGTCGTGGCCTTCGGGACAGCGGGATTTCAGGCGCAGGACGTTCTTTTGGAGCCCTATGGCGGCGAAATTCTGGGACTAAGCGTGTCGACCACGACGCTCCTGACAGCGGTTTGGGCGCTGGGCGCGATTGCCGGTTTCTGGATTGCAGCCCGTTGGCTTATCGCAGGCATGAACCCATACCGGATGGCAGCGCGGGGCATTCTGATCGGGATCACGGCACTGTCGATGATCATATTTGCAGACCCGCTCAGCTCGACCGCCCTGTTCTTTGTCGGCACAACGCTCATCGGTCTTGGATCGGGTCTGTTTGCGGTCTCGATGCTGACCTCTGCGATGGCGATGCCGGTTCAGGGCAGCGCAGGTCGCGGTCTGGCGCTTGGTGCCTGGGGCGCAGCGCAGGCGACGGCTTTGGGTCTTGCAACGATCATGGGCGGTGGACTGCGCGATATCGTCAACGCGCTCGCGGTGAACGGCCATCTGGGAGAGGCTCTGGCCTCGGCCGCCACGGGATATTCGGTGGTGTATCACATCGAGATCGGCCTTCTTTTCATCACCCTCATTGTGCTCGGCCCGCTGGTTCGGACAGGGCGCAATTACCAAACACCAACCGCAGGCATAGGCCTTGCGGACTATCCGGCATGATTGACCGAGAGGAAATCTTATGACTGAGCCATTTTTCGGGAATTTTGACCTGGCGTCGCTGTCGCTTTGGCTGTTCTGGATCTTCTTTGCGGGGCTGATTTACTATCTGCAAACCGAGAATATGCGTGAAGGCTATCCGCTTGAGGATGAGGACGGTAACACAGCGCCGAACCAAGGCCCGTTTCCGCTACCTGATCAGAAGACGTTCAAACTTCCGCATGGTCGGGGCAGTGTCACGGTGCCGGACTATCAGACAGAGCAGCGCGAGGTGGCTATGCAGCGCACCTCCGCGACGAACGGCTTTCCGCTGGAGCCGACAGGCGATCCGATGGCCGATGGTGTTGGCCCGGCAAGCTGGGCGCCGCGCCGGGATATCCCCGAACTTGATGGTCATGGACATCTGAAGATCATTCCGATGGCGTCGAGCGAGATATTCGCTGTCTCCGCGGGCCGTGATCCGCGCGGCAAGCCGGTTGTTGCGGGTGATGGTGAGGTTGTGGGCCGTATTTCGGACATGTGGATCGACGCGCCGGAGCAACTGGTGCGGTATTTGCAAATTGAGCTGAACGATGATGCGGGCGCGCGTCTGATGCCAATGACACTCGCAAAAATCAAGTCGGACCGGGTTGCCGTGCATTCGCTTTACGGCGCGCAGTTTCCAGGCATTCCGCAACTCAAAAGCATGAGCCAGATCACGCTGCTCGAAGAGGAAAAAGTCTGCGCCTATTTCGCTGGCGGCAAGCTCTATGCGCATCCGTCCAGACAAGAACCGGTTTTGTAAGGCAAAAGGTATGACCGACCAACACGATGATTTCCATGTAGAGCCTGTCCGCGGACTGCCAGAAGCGCCGCCCGAAGGTGAACATATCTTGTGGCAGGGTGCACCAAGCTGGCGTGCCTTGGCGCGTGATGCGCTTAATCTCTACTGGGTCGTCGGTTACTTCGTTGTTCTGGCGACATGGCGCGGGGTGGTGCATGCGGATCGCGATGGTTGGGCCATTGGTCTTAAGGCGATGATTCCCTATCTGGTCATGGGTCTGATCGCATGCGCAATCCTGTCCGGCATTGCGCTGATTCTGGCCAAGACGACGGTTTACACGATCACCAACCGCCGTGTTGCGTTGCGGATCGGTGCTGCGCTGACGGTGACCTTGAACGTTCCTTTCACGCTGCTCGCCAAAGCGGATCTGACAACCCATCGCGATGGAACCGGCACGATCGCGCTTGATCTGATGGATGATACAAAGCTGAGCTATCTGATTTGCTGGCCGCATGTTCGGCCATGGAAAATCTCCAAAACCCAACCGGCGCTGCGTGCGATCCCGGATGCGAAATCGGTGGCGGCAATGCTTGCACAAGCGGCACACACGCGTGTCAAGGAACGCGCCGAAACCGTCGATGTGCGCGCCACCCATGTGCCGGCAGAATAGGAGCAGATGATGTCCAATTCTTCCGCCCTGCAAGATCGTGAGATGATCCCGCGCGCACTTTTGCGTGCGATGTTTGGCCTTGTTGTCATCGTCCTGTTGCTGGTGGCTTATGCACGCCTGACCGATAGGCCGCTGGAGGCGAAACCGATCGATGGACCGGTGGCGCAGGAAAGGGTGATCCACATTTTCGGGACGATGGCGGGCGCTGCAAAAGTGCTGGATGCCAATGGGACAGTGATTGCCGATCTCGATCCGTCTCAGGGTGGGTTTATCGCCGGTATCTGGCGATCTTTGAACCACGAAAGATCGAAGCGTAACGCCGATCAGAACGCACCCGTGCGTCTGGTGCAATTTGCCGACGGGCGGCTTGCACTTTTTGATGATTTTACCGGCTTTCGGGTCGAACTGATCGGCTTTGGGGCCGACAATACTGCCGCGTTTGCGCGGTTGCTGAAGAACTAGAAACTGGAAACTTAGGAGGAGAAGATGGAGCTCTTTCCAAGACGACGTGAGGAGGCACCGTGTACGGTTGAAGTCTCCCATAAATTCGAGAGCCTGCATGCGCATGTCCGCTTTGATAACGGGGCAGTTGTGCATCCGGGCGATGAAGTGCTGGTGCATGGCGCGCCGATCATGGCGGCCTATGGCGAGGTGGTGATTGAGGAGCGTGTTGCAACGATCACCCGCGCCAATCTGGTTGAGCGTTTGTGGACCCGCCTGACGGGCGATTTCGAGTTCATGGAGCTTTGTGAGTTCGCCTTCTCAGAGGAGGTCTATTCATGAACCGGCAATTGAGCGACGCGGAAGTCAAGAAAGCCCGCCAGATCATCACCGAAACCACGGAGGCGGCTGTTGAGACAACGCTGCTAGATCCGCGGTTTTATACCACTGATTTTGACGAGATGGATCGCATTGACGTCACTCCGGTTCGTGCTGAATGGGACGAATTGCTGGCCGCGATGAAAGCCGATCCGCGTAAGGATCATTTTAAGAAGAACGACGAATGGGATGAGATCGACTGGGACGGCATGGAGCCGGAGCTCAAGCGTGAGTTGATCGATTTTCTGGTCTCCTCGCTGACGGCGGAATTCTCGGGCTGTGTGCTCTACAAAGAGATGAAGCGGCGCGGCAAAAACAAGGATATTTGCGAGTTGTTCAGCTATATGTCCCGCGATGAGGCGCGGCACGCGGGCTTTATCAACGACGCGCTGCGTGAGGCGAATATCGGGGTCAATCTGGGCTTTCTGACCAAGGCCAAGAAATACACCTATTTCAAGCCCAAGTTCATCTATTACGCGACCTATCTGTCCGAGAAAATCGGCTATGCGCGGTATATCACGATCTTCCGGCATCTGGAAAAGCACCCGGAGCATCGCATCCACCCGATTTTCAAGTGGTTTGAAGAGTGGTGCAACGATGAGTTCTCCCATGGGGAAGCGTTTGCGCTTCTGATGAAAACCGACCCGAAGCTGACGTCCGGGCGCAATGTCTGGTGGATCCGCTTCTTCCTGACAGCGGTCTACAGCGTGATGTATGTGCGCGATCATGCGCGGCCTGAGTTCCATAAGGCGCTTGGGGTCGACATTCATGAGTATGACATGGAGGTGTTTCGCAAAACCTCCGAGATGTCCAAGCAGATCTTTCCCATCACGCTCGATATCGACAATCCGCGTTGGCAGCGCGCTATCGAACGCTTCCGCATCGCGATGTTCGATATGGATGCGGCCAAGCGTAAGGGCGGCATTGGCGGGTTTTTCGGCAAGATAAGCGCTGGCGCGCGGTCGGGGCTTGCGTTTGCATCGCTCTATTTCACACCCGTCGAGAAGCACGAGTTGCCAGCCTCAACCCGTCTGGTGCCTGCGTATTGATATGGATAGCCCCTGGATCGCAACTTTGTTTGTTCTGTTCGTCTGGTGGTTTTCCACTGGCGCGATCCTGTGGGCTGTCAAACGTGCTGACCGGATGGGCGAGAGCGCTCATCTGGTTACAACGATCCGTGGTCTGCCCCTGATTATCCTGGGATGGTGGGGGCTGGTCCAAACCTCTGGCTCGGACAGTATCGCCGCAACTTATGGGGCTTTCTTGTCGGCTCTGGCGATCTGGGGTTGGATTGAGCTGGCATTCTTGTGCGGCGTAATCACCGGCCCGAACATGCGCGTTTGCCCGCCCGGCGTTCCGCCGTGGGAGCGATTTACGCGAGCCTGGGGGACCATCGCCTATTCGGAATTGGTCCTCGTGCTCAATCTGGTGATCATCATGGCGGTCTGCTGGGAGGCTATAAATCCGTTTGGCATGTGGACCTTCATCATTCTGTTTCTCGCCCGCATCAGCGCCAAGTTGAATGTGTATTTCGGCGTGCCGAATATCAATTTCGAGTTTCTTCCCCACCCGATGCTACATCTGGCCAGCCATTTTCGCGTTGGGCCGATGAACTGGTTCTTCCCTATTGGCATATCGTCCCTGACGCTTGCTCTTGGGTTCTGGCTCGAACGTGCCCATTCGCAGCCCGACGGGAGCGCGACATTGGTGGGATTTACGCTTCTAGCCGCACTGACCGCGCTGGCACTGGTTGAGCATTGGGTGATGGTGCTGCCCATTCCCGACGCCAAGCTGTGGCGATGGATGGTCTCAAAGCCTGATACCGGTCCCATGGACCCAACAAAAAATTCTCTTATTCTACGCGAGGAAACCCGATGAATTATGACGATCTTTTCAACACGTCGCTCGACGCTCTGCGCGAGGAAGGAAACTACCGGGTTTTCGCGGAACTGGAGCGCAAATGCGGTCAGCACCCCAAAGCGCTGAATTATCAGGACGGTGAAGAGCGCGAGGTGACGGTCTGGTGCTCGAACGACTATCTTGGGATGGGACATAACCCGATTGTCGTCGATGCGATGAAGGCAGCTTTAGATGCGAATGGCGCTGGCGCAGGCGGTACACGCAATATCTCAGGCACCAATCATCAGCATCTGCTGCTGGAACGCGAGCTTGCGGACCTGCATGGCAAGGAAAACGCATTGCTGTTCACATCGGGCTATGTGTCCAATTGGGCAGCGCTCTCGACATTGGGCTCCAAATTGCCCGGTGCGGTGATCCTGTCAGACAGCCTCAACCACGCATCGATGATCGAGGGCATTCGTCACGCGCGCTGCGACAAGAAAATCTGGGCGCATAACGATCCCGAAGACCTCGACCGCAAACTGGCTGAATGCGATCCAGATGCTCCGAAGATCGTGGCGTTTGAGAGCGTTTACTCGATGGATGGCGATATCGCCCCGATTGCCGAGATTTGCGATGTAGCGGATAAGCATGGCGCGATGACGTATCTGGATGAGGTCCATGCGGTCGGCATGTACGGCCCGCGCGGTGCGGGGATTGCTGAACGCGACGGGGTGATGGATCGCGTGACGCTGATCGAAGGCACGCTTGGCAAGGCCTTCGGTGTGATGGGCGGGTATATCACCGGATCAGAGGCACTGTGCGATTTCATCCGCTCGTTTGCGTCCGGTTTCATTTTCACAACCGCCTTGCCGCCGGCGATTGCAGCGGGTGCAACGGCGTCGATCAAGCACCTGAAGACCAGCGAGATGGAGCGCGCAGCGCAAAAGCGCCAGGTCGCCAAACTGCGTGCGGCGCTCGACGCCTGCGGCATCCCGCATATCGACAATCCAAGCCACATTATCCCGGTGATGATCAAGGATCCGGTGAAGTGTAAGATGATTGCGGATGAGCTGATGGATCAATTCGGCATCTACGTACAGCCGATCAACTATCCGACCGTTCCCAAGGGGACAGAGCGTCTGCGGTTCACGCCGGGACCGCTGCATTCGGATGCGGATATCGATCATCTCGTGCAGGCCATCAACGGCCTGTGGCAGCAATGCGCTCTTGCGCGGGCGGTTGCTTAGAGCGCCGTCCAATAAATCTGACCCATTCTGACAAGCCATTAGCGTCGCTGACCGAGGCGCGGCGCGTGCGGGTAGCCGGGGTTACCTGCTCGCGACGGGGCGCAGGGTCAGGGGCGCTAATGGCTTGTCCCAAAGGGCTCGTCCGGGCTGGTGCATCGGCCACGCACGGTGTTGCGCCCCGATCCACCAGATCGCGGCACACCCCCGCACCAACCGCTGACGCCCAGCCCGGACGAGCAGAATTGGATCAGATTTATTGGACGGCGCTCTAGGGAAGAGCCGTCGCGTGTATGGCGCGGCTTTGAGATAGGCGTGTTTGGGGAGGCTTCTCACACGATATGCTATTAGCCGTCTGGCGTGGCAGCAGGGGCGTAAAGAAAAACGCGCGCCTTTCGGCACGCGCTAAGCTCTTGAGCCTTTAGACGTCCCTACGACGTCAGGAATTTCTTCCCGCCGCGATAGACCGACAGTTTGTCCTTTTTCTTGGACGTCAGCGGCATCGGCCAGAACATTCTGGACATATAGCCGCCGCCTGCCTTCACGGATCGCTTCGTTTTGTGAGGTTTGAGCAACCGCCACCCGAACCCGTGGGAAATACGGCCGTCGTTTCGGCCCACTTCCTTTTTGTCCGTCATAAACAGCGGATGGTTGGTCAGGACGCTCAGGTTGTATCTGTTGACCGGCACGTCACGAATGAGCATGTTGTTGTCCGTCACGGCGCTGGGCAGGGACGGATGGGCGTCAACTGTCTGAATCGCGGATCGCGCAGCGCCAAACGGGGTGAAGGGCGCACGTACAACGAGGAGCGTGACATCCCCCGACATCTCGGACAGATAGGTCTCTGCGGTCTTTCGCGACACCAACGCTTCGGTCATGCGCGCGGCCAGATGTTCGCCATCATGTGCCGCGCTCATCACGTCGATCATATCGTCGAGGAAGCCGACGTCCTGAAGCGATTTCACGACCGCATTGGCCGTTCGACTGTCATTGTATAGCCTTGAGATTACTGTGGTCATGCGTCCTCCAGGAAATAATGTCCAAGTGCTTTGGTTAACAAAATGTGGCATCTGGCCATGAAATCAAATTGGCGTTTCATGACACCGACACATTTTTCAGGTTTCGCGCAGTTCTGCGTCGCAACAATGGGTAGATGGCGATGGCTGTCAAAATCAGGAACAGCATCTCCAGAGCGAACACCGGCACATAATGCGTGGCCGGGTCGGCCTCGCCGCCTTGCCAGCCTTTGATCATGTCGCGGGTGACACCGCCAAGCGCGACGCCAATGCCCGCAGCCGTGGCTTGCACGGCGCCCCATGCGCCCAGTGCCAGTCCGATTTGCTCTTTGGGTGCGGCGCGCATTGTCGCGGTCAGTGTGCCGTGGCTGAAGAGACCAGCGCCAAATCCCGTTCCCAGAACAGCGATCACGAAGACCAGATTGGTCGGCCCTTGCGATGCGAGAATGATGGCAGCGAATGCAGGAACGCCTATGAGCGCACCATACCATGCGACGTTCAGCGCGTTCATGCCGCGGCCCAGCACGCGCGATGCCAGACCGAAGCCGAGCAATCCGCCAGCCGCGAGCACGGCCGTGAGCTTTGTGGTTTGTGCAACGCTCAAACCGAGAACCTGGCCGCCGTAGGGTTCAAGCAAGACATCCGCCATGCCAAAGCCGAAGGTGCCCAAGGCGATGATAACCAGAAGCCGCATTGAGCCGCTGACCTGAATGAACTGCCGCCAAGCTGTGAGAAAATCGAGCTCTGGCTTGGGATTTCGCGCGCGCTCCCGATCCCGGCTTTCCTGTTTCCACAAGGCGATCATATTGAGAGCGATCGTCACAACCGCCGCCCCTTGGATGACCTGAATGAGACGGCCCGGCGTGTAGGTTTCCAAAAGCCACCCGAAGACAAAGGAGCTGACGATCATCCCGATCAGCAGCATCACATACATCAATCCCACGACTTTGGGTTGATCCTCTTCCTCAACGAGATCTGTGGCGAGGGCGAGGCCAACGGTTTGGACCATATGAACGCCTGCGCCGACCAAAAGGAAGGCAAGCGCCGCTGAGCTATGCCCGATCCAGCGCGCGGCATCGACGGCTTCGCCGTAGCCGGACAAAACGAGCAGTGCGAAAGGCATCACAGCAAATCCGCCGAATTGCAACATGGTGCCTTTCCAGATGTAGGGAACGCGTCGCCATCCGAGTGCAGAGACATGTGTGTCGGATTTGTAGCCAATGAATGTTCTCAAGGGCGCAAACAGAAGTGGCAGTGAAATCATAATTGCAACGAGCGAGGCAGGGACCTCCAGCTCGACAATCATGACACGGTTGAGGGTGCCCACCAGCAGGACAAGCGCCATACCAACCGTGATTTGAAAAAGGGAAAGTCTGAGCAGACGTGACAGTGGCACATCATCGGTCGCAACATCTGCAAACGGCAAATATCGGGGTCCGATCCGGGAAAGTTTCCCTAGTGCGAATTTACGGTAATCGAACATGGGTGTTCGCCTCGCCTGACACGGCTCTTTGCTATAGTCTCAAAGATGTAGTGACAATCTCGTACCGGGACGAAAACCGTCCCGGTACTTTTCATTGAAGCAGCTGGTTATTCGACCAAAAGCGGAAGTTGTGCATCTGCGGACGCGACAACCGTATTGGGTTGAATAATTGCTGTGGCGGTTGTGCCGTTCGGCAGGGTCACCAGAATTTCCTGTCCTGCACCGAGCTGTTGATCGCCTGCAGAATAGGCGACCGTCGCCGGATCGCTCGTTCCATCCAGTGGCAGGATAGCAGCGCTTTGCGAACCGGCGCCAAGCTCGTTGCCGGAAAGGAAGTCGGCAACCCATGACGTATTCGACAGAACCGCAACATGCACCGCGAAAGATCCGACCGCAACCGCGGACAGGAAGAGTGGAACACCAACTGTCGGTTTTACGACGAGCCAAATTTTTGAGTTATTCATATTTGGGTCCTCCTATCCGAGCCAAGGTGTTGCAACGGCGACGAGAATATGCGCGAGCAGTGCAATCGCACCAAACACGCGTGTGCCGTCGATAAGATAGCTGTGAACTTCTTCTGCTTCGTGAAGTGTCAGGCCTGTCGGCCATACTTTATCTGGGTCATTGTTGGACATAGGTGTCCCTCCGTGGCCTTTTCGTTGTATCGCACTGCGCCAACCAAAGGTCGGCGCAAATGCAATTTCGCAACGGGTGATTCGAGCCTTCGCTCCATCCAAAGCCAAACACCCTCAATTAGAGTGTAACAAAATTTGGACAATGTAAAGTGTCCAATGATCTGACATAAGGCGGGTGCGTTATTTTGTGCGAGCGGGCCGGGCATTACGCTTTGACTGTGGCGGCGTTATCTCTGGTACATATATACTTGCTGCCCATGTGATATTGTTGTTTTTGCTTTTGTTTTTCGAGCTTTGCGTGCGAAGGCCGCTGGAAAACCCGCTCTGAGTTGCTTTGGCGTACACGCCGTCATCTAGCGGTTCCCCGAGGCAATCTTCAGGACTTGGAGCGCCCCCAAACAGCGTGTTTTGGGCCGAATCCGCAGAATCACTCACAACTTTGTATGGAAAATGTGATCACGCAGGGGGTGATGAAGCCAAAATAGCGATTGATCTTTGTGACCGCATGACTTCATGCTTGCGCGATATGTATCAGGGTGTGAAGTGATCCAAACGAGACATTGCTTCGTATACTGAGGAAATCTTGGAGTGGAGAACGCACTATGAAACGTATCTGGATTGCTGCATGCACAAGCCTTCTTTTGACATCGCCAGCCTTTGCTGAGGGCGATATCGACGCAGGCGAAAAAGAGTTCAGGAAATGCAAAAGCTGTCACATGATCACCGCTGATGACGGCACGGAGATCCAGAAAGGCGGGAAAACCGGGCCTAACCTTTACGGCGTGATTGGGCGTACGGCGGGCACTTTCGAGGATTTCAACTACGGCAAAAGCCTTGTGGCGGCCGGTGAAGCTGGTCTGGTCTGGGACGAAGAGACCTTTGTGGAATATGTCCAAGATCCTGCGAAGTTCCTGAAGGCCTATCTGGACGACAGCAAGGCACGGTCCAAAATGACCTTCAAGTTGCGCAAGGGCATGGAAGACGTCTACGCCTATCTGGAGAGCGTTGGTCCGCAAAGCTGATCAAATTGACGATGCACTGAATGCATGCGTGGGGCGCGCTCCACGACGCAACGCATCGGATAGAATCTGAATACAGGGAGCGTCCATTTGGGCGCTCCTTTGCTTTTTGGGGCATCCGCCATAGTGGTCGGATTGTGGTGTCAGGGATGGTTCAGGCGACGGTACAGGTTTCGTGGCCAACACGTTGATCGCCCTGCTTGGCGCGTGAGCCGCGCGAGCGCGGCAGCTTGCAATCACAAGACGCGCTCATTAAGTGCTGGCCTCGCATTTCGCCTTTCATATCTGGATAGCTGCCGTGACCGATCTTGTAGCCAAAACCGCGCTGGATCAGCGCCTTGCCGAAATAGTTCGTCCTGTCATTGAAGGGATGGGGTTTGAGCTGGTGCGTCTGCGCTATTCGGGCGGCAAAACGCCACGACTGGAGATCATGGCCGAACGGCCAGAAGGCGGGATCGAGGTGGATGATTGCGCCCGTATCTCGCGAGAAGTGTCGGCGGTGCTGGATGTGGAGGATCCAATCGAGGATGCCTATGCGCTGGAGGTCGGCTCTCCGGGGATTGACCGCCCGCTGACGCGGGAGAAGGATTTTGCCGCCTATGAGGGCTATGACGTAAAGCTGGAGACGTCCGAGCTGATCGACGGGCGCAAACGCTTTCGCGGCGTGCTGGGCGGCGTTGACGCGGGCGAGATACTCCTAAACATCGAAGAGGGAACCATCGGATTGCAGTTCGATTGGCTGGCCGATGCCAAGCT
>CAYRKW010000013.1:0-29942 GCA_964425135.1 uncultured Rhodobacterales bacterium | reverse complement strand
CCCCCTTGCCTTTCCCAACACAAGCCACTAACTACCGAATCCAACAGCGGAGATCGGCTTCCACCCCCGGTCCCATCGGAAAATTACGCACGGGCCGCTGGCCCGTTTTTTTGTGCCGGGCCGGCACCTGATCAAGAAAAGGACACGGAAATATGTTCGAGGACCTGTCATGAGCGTGACCAGCGCCAACCGTCTGGAGCTATTGCAAATCGCCGATGCGGTTGCACGCGAGAAGCTGATTGACCCGATGCTTGTGATCGAAGCAATGGAAGAGAGCTTGGCCAAGGCCGCGCGCTCCCGCTACGGTGCGGAATACGATATCCGCGCCCATATCGATCCCAAGAACGGCGAGCTGACCATGGAGCGTGTGCGCACGGTCGTGGAAGAGGTCGAGAACGATTTCACCGAAGTCACGCTCGATGACGCCAAGGACATGATGGACGACCCTCAGATCGGCGCGGAGATCAAAGACGCTCTGCCGCCGATGGATTTTGGACGGATCGCCGCCCAGTCGGCCAAGCAGGTCATCATGCAGAAGGTCCGCGAGGCCGAGCGTGAACGTCAGTACGAAGAATTCAAGGACCGCGCAGGCGAGATCATCAACGGGATCGTCAAGCGTGTCGAATACGGCAACGTGGTCGTCGATGTAGGACGGGGCGAGGCAATCCTGCGCCGCGATCAGTTGATCCAGCGCGAGTTGTTCCGCAATGGCGACCGGGTGCGGGCCTACATCCGCGAAGTGCGCCGCGAAAACCGCGGCCCGCAGATTTTCCTGTCGCGCACAGCGCCTGAGTTCATGGCTGCTCTGTTCAAGATGGAAGTGCCCGAAATCTATGATGGTATCATCGAGATCAAGGCCGTGGCCCGTGACCCCGGCTCGCGCGCCAAAATCGCGGTTATCTCCTACGACAACTCGATTGATCCGGTGGGCGCTTGTGTCGGCATGCGCGGCAGCCGCGTTCAGGCGGTTGTCTCCGAGCTTCAGGGCGAGAAAATCGACATCATTCCATGGAATGAAGATGTGCCGACCTTCCTTGTGAACGCATTGCAGCCCGCTGAGGTTGCCAAGGTCGTTTTGGATGAGGATGCAGAGCGGATTGAGGTCGTGGTGCCGGATGACCAGCTGTCGCTGGCCATTGGTCGTCGCGGTCAGAACGTGCGTCTGGCGAGCCAACTTACCGCGCTCGACATCGACATCATGACCGAGGCCGAAGAAAGCGAGCGGCGTCAGGCGGAATTTGCCCAGCGCACGCAACTCTTCATGGACACAATGAACGTCGATGAAATGGTTGCGCATCTGTTGGTCGCCGAGGGCTTTGCCACGCTCGAAGAGGTCGCCTATGTCGAGATTGAGGAACTCACCACCATCGAGGGCTTTGATCCAGAAACCGCCGAAGAATTGCAGGTGCGTGCGCGCGAGTCGCTGGAAGAGTTGAACCAAAAGGCGATTGCTGCGGCCAAAGAGATGGGCGCCGAGGACAGTCTTTTCGAATTTGACGGTCTGACCCCGCGCATGATCGAAGTTCTGGTTGGTGATGGCATCAAGACCTTACAGGACTTTGCGACCTGCGCCGATTGGGAACTTGCAGGCGGGTTCACCGTTGTTGACGGTAAGCGTGTTAAGGATGAGGGCCTGTTGGAGCAATTCGACATGGATCTTGCCGAAGCGCAGCATCTGATAATGAAGGCCCGTTTGGAGCTTGGCATGGTTACCGAAGAACAGCTTGCCCAAAAGGCTGCCGAGGAAGAGGCCGCACTGGCTGCCGAAGCGGGTGAGGCGGCTGGAGAAGGTGAGGCCGAGGCCGCTCATCAGGGAGGCGCCTGATCCACATGGCTCGCGGCGGACGACATATGAAAAAACCTCAGCCGGAGCGGCGCTGCATCGCCACCGGCCAGACCGAACCGGCCTCCGGTTTGGTGCGGTTTGTCGTGGGCCCGGACAACCAGATTGTTCCTGACATCATGGGCAAACTGCCCGGTCGGGGCATCTGGGTCAGCGCCGATGCAGATGCGATTGGTACAGCGGCCCAAAAAGGTCTGTTCTCGCGGGCGGCCAAGGCCTCTGTCAATGTGCCGGATGACCTGGTGGAGCAGGTCGCGCAGGCTCTGTCGCGCCGGGTGGCCGAGACGCTGGCCTTGGCCCGTAAGGCAGGGCTTGCAGTTGCAGGCTATGAGAAGGTAAAGACGTTGCTCGTCACCGATGAAGCAGCAGCGCTGTTTCAGGCCAAAGACGGCAGCGATGCGATGAAGAAAAAGCTGCGCGCACCGTCGGGCGATGCAACTTATGTGAATTGGCTCAGTGCAGACGAATTGGGTTTGGCATTCGGGCGTGATCGTGTGATACATGCGGCGATTAAGCCCGGCGGTTTGAGCGTTCTGTGTTTGGCAGAAGCGGCAAGGCTCGCGGGCTTTCGCCGGGACGAAGGAAAAATCGGCGCGGCGCGTTGATGGTTTGAAAGGTTTGGTAGGCAATGAGTGACACCAAAGGAAGCGACAACAGAAGTGGGAAACCGCTTGGTTTGCGTGGCGGGACAGAGACCAGCCGCGTAAAGCAGAGCTTTTCTCATGGACGGTCCAAATCCGTGGTGGTTGAGACCAAGCGCAAGCGCGTTGTGGTGCCCAAACCCGGAAGCGCATCGGGTGGCAAAGGGGCCTCTGGTGGCGCTGCGACTATGAGCGATGCAGAGCTTGATCGCCGTCGCAGAGCGCTCGCGGCAGCACAAGCCTCTGAAACCGAGCGCGCCGAAAAAGAGAAGCTCGAAGCGCAGGCCCGCGAGGCCGAGCGCGAGCAGGCGCGTGCGGCCAAGGAAGCCAAAGAGCGCGAAGAGCGCGAGCGCGAGGAAGCTGCCAAGCGGCGCGCCGACGAAGAAGAGCGTGCGAAGAAAACAGCGGCGCAACCAGATACCGCGGCAAGTGCTGATCCAACAGCAGCAGCGGCAGCCGCCGCTGCCGCCGTTCCGGGCGAGCCAGCTGCCGAGCGCCGCACGGCCCCGGCGCGCAAGGACGCCCCGCGCGATGATCGCGGTGCCCAGCAGGACAAGAAGCAAAACCGCGGCGGTCGGAACGACCAGGACCGTCGTCGCGGCAAGCTGACCATCAACACCGCGCTGCGCGGCGAGGATGGCAAGCGCGGGCCCTCGATGGCGGCGATGCGTCGCCGTCAGGAGCGCGAGAAGCGCAAGATGCAGGCCGGACCGGTTGAGCGCGAGAAGGTCGTGCGTGAGGTTCAGATCCCCGAGACCATCGTTGTTCAGGAACTTGCCAACCGGATGGCCGAGCGGGTTGCCGATATCGTCAAATCTCTGATGACCAACGGCATTATGGCCACGCAAAACCAGTCGATTGATGCGGATACGGCCGAGTTGATCGTGGAAGAATTTGGCCATAAATCTGTTCGCGTCTCGGATGCGGATGTGGAAGATGTGATCATCTCCGAGGATGATGATGAAGCGAGCCTTGAGCCGCGCCCGCCGGTAATCACCGTCATGGGGCACGTCGATCACGGCAAAACCTCGCTCCTTGATGCGATCCGCAACGAGAGCGTCGTCTCTGGCGAGGCAGGGGGGATCACCCAGCATATCGGCGCCTATCAGGTCGAAAAAGACGGGGCGGTTCTGACCTTCCTCGACACACCGGGCCACGCGGCCTTTACCTCCATGCGCTCGCGCGGGGCGCAGGTCACAGATATCGTCATTCTCGTGGTGGCCGCTGACGACAGCGTCATGCCGCAGACCATCGAGGCGATCAATCACGCCAAAGCTGCCGAAGTGCCGATGATCGTGGCGATCAACAAGATCGACCGCCCAGGC
This sequence comes from uncultured Rhodobacterales bacterium, assembly GCA_964425135.1. GTDB lineage: Bacteria > Pseudomonadota > Alphaproteobacteria > Rhodobacterales > Rhodobacteraceae > CAYLLD01. Next base: position 26,133 of record CAYRKW010000013.1, on the reverse strand, counting down.
GCCGACCCGCAAAAAGTGCGCACGCAGCTTTTGCAACACGAGGTGATCGTCGAGAAAATGTCCGGCGATGTGCTGGATGTGGAAGTGTCGGCGATTGACGGAACTGGTCTCGATACCTTGCTCGAAAACATCGCGCTTCAGGCCGAATTGCTCGAACTCAAAGCCAATCCCGATCGTGCTGCCGAAGGTGCGGTGATCGAAGCCAAGCTCGACACAGGGCGCGGTCCGGTTGCGACGGTTCTGGTGCAAAAAGGCACGCTCAACACCGGCGATATCTTCGTTGTGGGCGAGCAATGGGGCAAGGTCCGTGCGCTCGTTGACGATAAAGGCGAGCGGGTGAAATCCGCCGGTCCATCGGTACCTGTCGAGGTTCTGGGGCTCAACGGCACGCCAGAGGCTGGTGATGTGCTCAACGTGGTGCCTGATGAAGCCAAAGCGCGTGAGATCGCGGAATATCGCGAGCAGTTGAGCAAGGACAAAAAGGCCGCATCCGGCGCGGGCGTGACCCTTGATCAGCTTTTGGCAAATGCCAAGGCGGAAGAGAATATCTCCGAGTTGCCGATCCTGGTGAAGGGCGATGTGCAGGGCTCGACCGAAGCGATTGTGCAGGCGATGGAGAAAGTCGGCAACGAGGAAGTGCGCGTGCGCGTTCTCCATGCGGGCGTGGGCGCAATCACGGAAAGTGATGTGACGCTTGCAGAGGCTTCCAACGCGCCGATCATCGGGTTTAACGTGCGGGCCAATGCCTCGGCGCGGAACGCGGCGAACCAGAAGGGCGTGGAAATCCGCTACTACTCGATCATTTACGATCTGGTGGACGACATCAAAGCGGCCGCCGCAGGCCTGCTCAGCCCCGAAGTGCGCGAAACCTTCATCGGCTATGCCGCCATCAAGGAGGTCTTTAAGATCACCGGCGTTGGCAAAATCGCCGGTTGTGAAGTCACCGAAGGCGTCGCACGGCGCGATGCGGGTGTGCGCTTGCTGCGCGACGATGTGGTCATCCACGAAGGCCGGCTCAAAACCCTCAAACGCTTCAAGGATGAGGTCAAAGAGGTGCAGGGCGGGCAGGAATGCGGCATGGCGTTCGAGAACTACGAAGACATTCGCGAAGGCGACGTCATCGAGATTTTCGAAACCCAGGAAATCGAGCGCAAACTCGACTGACCTGTCGACACAGGCGCAGCGCGTGTATAGCGCGCCGCACCAGCCCTTCTTTGGTTCACAAATATCCAAGATCCCGCCCTGCGCCCCGCGCGCAGGCGGTTTTGGCGTCATTGCCAGCCCAACCGGTTTCACCTATGACGGATGTAAAATAAGCCAAAGAGCTATCGCATGTCCCGTCTTCTGTTCACCTGTCTGAAAAACGAAGGACCGTTTCTGCTCGAATGGATCGCGTATCACCGCGCCTTGGGCTTTGATGCGATTGTTCTGTTCACCAATGATTGCGAAGACGGCACGGATGCGATTGCCGACAGGCTGCACAGTCTGGGGCTCGCCACCCATATCCGCAATAACCCCGACCCAAAACGCGGCGTACAATGGTCCGCACTGCGCTCGCAAGCGCTGGCTCCGGCGCTTCAATCAGCACAATGGGCGATGCATCTTGATGTCGATGAATTTCTCAATATTCGCAACGGTGGATTGGACGCATTGATCGATGCAAGCGATGGGGCGGATGCAATTTCGATCCCTTGGCGGTTTTTTGGCAATGCGGATGTGAGCCTGTTTGAAGACACGCCGGTGGTCGCGCAATTTACAAAATGCAGCCCCTATCCCTATCACTTCCCGCGTCAGGGAATGATGTTCAAAACGATCTACCGCCCGTCCGAGCGGTTAGATCAGCCGGGCATTCATGCACCGCGCAGCTCGTCCGGCGCGCGGGTGCGCTGGCTCAATGGCGACGGGCGTCCGGTCTCGCAAGGGTTCAATCCCAAAAGTCCGCTGTTGATCGGACCGGATGCGGGCAATGCGCTTGCACAGATTAACCATTACGCGTTGCGATCGCGGCAAAGTTTTCTGGTGAAATCTTTGCGCGGCTTGCCCAATCACATGGATGTGCCGATTGATCTGAAATATTGGGTCTTACGCAATTTTGCCAGCGAAAGCGATGCGGTGTTGGCCAACCGCTGGCCAGAAGTTGCGCCGGCGTATGAAACGCTGCGGGCCGATACGGAATTGGCGCGCCTCCATAACGATGCTTGCACCTGGCATCGCAATACGGCGGAAGCTGTGATGCAAACCCGCGAAGGCGCGGAGCTTTATGCTGCAACCGTTGTTGCAGGGCCAACGCGGCCTGCCAATCGGGACGAAACCCAGAGAATTTATGACGCCTTCCGTCTGGTTTACGGAAAGAAAGCCAAATCGTGACAGCGGTCGTGCGCACGGCAACACAAAGCATGCTGCTGCCACGCGTCTGGGCGCAAACGTTGGAGATGCGCAAGCTGCGGCTCGTCTCGCCGCTCTTGGTGATCGATTGTTTCGAGGCTGATGGCATTCATATCTTTCTGCGCCCCGAAATGAGCCAGCTTGATCCGGCGGAGATTGAAATCACGTTGAATGGAAACAGGCAAACGCCTGTTGTGCGCGCTGTTCCACGCGGTGTGCATCTGAGGCTGGAAGGTAACGCGCGTCAATCACTCGCCCTGTCGTGGAGCGGGGCGCAGATCACGCCCGAAATCGCCGCGCCCCTAGATCAAATGGCGGGCAAGAATGTGCTCTTTGCCTTCGTGAACGGGCAAAGCGTCGATGTTTTGAACGACTGGCTCGCCTATCACGCCCGCACGCATTGGGCGAATGGCGCGGTTTTGATCAATCGGGTGCCGGAGGAAGCGTGCGTGCGCGCGCAGCTCAAGGATCGCACAATCGAGGGGATGGAGACGGTGATCTGGGCCGATTGCCCTGTGCCGCTTGGCGATCCGCAAGAGGGGCCGGAGCAATCGCGGCACTACGCGCCAGATGCGCCGGGCAAGGCGATGTTGGAGCCGGTTGGTGTTGATCCATGGCGATCTTCTCTGGTCGAGATTGCCATGTTGGAGGCGGTACGCCACCGGTTTCTGCGCAATGCGCGCGCAGTTCTTTTTGCAACGCCTGCCGATCTGGTGGCACCTGCGGCGCATTCGGTTTTCGATGCGGCGGCAGGGTCTGAAAGCTATCTGCAATTTGGCGGAACGCCCGTGTATCCGTTCACGCTTTCCGATCAGCAAGCGCCGCGCTTTGCCGAGCATGGGTGCGTGGCGTTTGATGGCGCGCGCGCGCCGAACATCTGGTGCAGCGCGCCGCGTGCAGGTCAAAGCGATGTCTTTTGGCGGCAGCATCGCGCGGGCGGCGAGGCGGATCCGGCGGGCGCTGAATTTGCATTCTTTCGCGCGATGGCAGTCCGGCATCCGGGGTTGAAGCCGAGCGAATTGGCTCCGAAGACCAGCCTTGTCGGTGATGATACGGTTGCTGCGCTGATGGACGCAGAGTTCGGGGCGGTGCCGAAATTGCCACCTGCGCTGCCGAAAATTGACCCCTCGGGCTGGAAAAACGAGCGCATTCTGGCCGTCACCACGATGAAAAACGAAGGGCCGTTCATTCTGGAATGGCTTGCTTATCATCGGGCCATCGGGGTGACGGATTTTCTGGCCTACACCAATGATTGCACCGACGGAACGGACGCGATGTTTGATCTGCTGGCGCACAAGGGGCATGTGACCCACCGGCAAAACCCGTATCGCACAACCGGCGAGCGACCCCAGCATGCGGCGCTCCATGATGCGGCGGAGACGCAGGTTGCGCATGAGGCTGATTGGATCATCTGCATGGATGTGGATGAGTTCATCAATATCCATGTAGGCGCGGGGCGGCTCGCAGATCTGTTCGCGGCGGCCCCGGAGGCAAATATGTTTGCGCTGACCTGGCGGCTCTTTGGCAATGGCGATGTTGCGCGGTTCGAGGATGCGCCGATCCTGCGGCAATTCACCCATGCGGCCGCGCCGATCACCCGCAAACCGCATCAGGCCTGGGGCTTCAAGACGCTGTTCCGCAATGTCGGGTTCTACAAAAAGTTCGGCGTTCATCGACCCAAGGGGCTGCGGCCTGAGTATCTCGACGATATTAACTGGGTGAACGGGGCGGGACAGCAGATGCCGCAAAACATTCTGCGCTCGGGCTGGCGGTCGAACACATCGACGATTGGCTATGATCTGGTGACGCTCAATCACTACGCGCTGCGCTCGGCGGAGAGTTTTCTCGTTAAGCGCGACCGGGGGCGGGTCAATCATGTGGAGCGGGATCAGGGACTGGCTTACTGGTTTCGGATGAACCATAACGCCACGACAGACGCGAGCATTCAAACGCGGCTTCCGGCATTTGAGGCAGAGCTGGCGGCGCTGAAGGCCGATCCGCAGATCGCTGCGCAGCATGACGCCTGTGTTGCGGCGCATAAGGCGCGGATTGCGGAGTTGATGGGGCGCGACGATTATCGGGCGCTTTATGATGAGGTCACCGGAACAAGGCTGCGCGCGCTATCACGGCATTTGCACCATTTCGGCACCAAAGTGTTTCTTGAGGGGCCCAGCGCGGTGCCGGAGGATTTTGAGCCGACGCGCTCGTCTTAGCCGCAGGATGGAAGATCTATCCGCGCGATGCCTTTGTCGTCGAACGCGCCCGTAAATGTGCCAGCTTCGCTCACCAGTTGCACCTGCGCGCCGAGAATTTCGGAGCCCGTCACCGTGATTTCCCGCGCGCCCATCGTGTCGTCAACGTCGATGGTGAAGGCGACGGGGGATAGCGCCATGTCGCGGATATCGAGCTCAATCGCCGTATCGCCATCCTTGACCTGAGGCAACGCAGCAAGCGCATCGCGGCCTGCGACGATCTCGAACGGTTGGAACACCTCAACGCCCGCGCCGGAGCCAGTGACATCAAAAATCAACGCACCCGCAGAGCCGGTCAGATCAAGGGCAATTTTGGCGTCGGTGAGCGCGCAGTTCTCGCTTGTCTCGAAGGTAAACCGGTCCTTTGGCGCACCTTCGTCAAATGTCACGCGCAGATCGGCGGAAGCGGCTTGGGCGAGGCATAAGAGCGCTGCGGTGAGGGCGAATGGGTTCATTGGATGGTCCTGCGTGAGCTACGTTTCTTCATAAGCTAGGGTGTGCGGCATTTTTGTCGAGTCATCAGGACAGCCCGCGACACCGGCTGGGTCCGCCCGGCGTGCGCTATTGGGGAATGCGCGCGCGTCGCCAAGCAAAGGCTCAAACGAACGTATCGACCGCCTTGAACTGGGTCACATCCACAAGGCCCTTGTCGGAAATGCGTAGCTGAGGAATGACCACAAGCGCCAGCAGGGAGTGTTGCATATACGCGTTGTTGAGCGTGCAACCGCAGTCTTGCATCGCCTTGACCATCCGGTCGGCCTTTTGCGCGACAACCTCTGCGCGTTCGTCGGACATCAGGCCCGCGATGGGCAATTCCACCAGCGCTTTTTCGATGCCTTTGGAGATGACGACCACGCCGCCGCCGACCTCGCCCAATCGGTTGGCGGCGCGGGCCATGTCGTCCTTGTTGGTGCCGACCACGATCATGTGGTGGCTGTCGTGAGCAACCGTTGAGGCAACCGCGCAATCGGTGGTGTAGCCAAAGCCAGAGACGAAGGCGTTCTGAACTGCGCCGGTGCCCTTATGCCGCTCGACGAGCGCGATCTGACAGACATCATTGGCACGATCCATGGCGACGATGCCGTTGGTGACGTGCAGATCATGCTCCAGCGCTTTGGTCGGGGCTTGGTTCTCAACAACGCCAATAACACGAGCGCGAACCTCACCCTTGTCGGCGTCATGGGTGACATCGAAATCGCGGGCTTTGAGGGTCTTTCCCAAGTGCACAGTGCCGCGTGCGGTGTCGGGGTAGGAGGCGGGCTCTATTTTCGCCTCAAGATCGCCGCCACGCGCCAGAACCTGACCGCGGGCAATCACAGTCTCGATCGGCAGGGTTGCAAGATCGGAGGTCAGGATCAGATCGCCGCGCCGCCCCGGCGTGATGGAGCCCAGATCACGCTCCAGCCCGAAATGCTGGGCGGTGTTGAGGGTCGCCATCTGGATCGCGGTCACCGGCGGCAATCCTTGCGCAATCGCGTGGCGGACGACGCGGTTCATGTGGCCGTCGTTGACGAGCGTGCCTGAATGGCTGTCGTCGGTGCATAAGATCACGTTGCGCGGGTCCAGACCGTCCTCGGTGACGGCTTTGATCTGCTCAGCGACATCGTACCACGCGGACCCAAGGCGGAGCATCGCCCGCATCCCTTGCCGCACGCGCGCAATTGCGTCTTCGCGGCGGGTGCCTTCGTGATCATCGGCAGGACCGCCTGCGACATATCCGTGGAAGGGCAGGCCAAGATCGGGGGAGGCGTAATGGCCGCCGACGGTTTTGCCAGCCGCTTGGGTGGCGGCAATCTCACCCAGCATCTGCGCATCGCCGCTGAAGACGCCGGGGAAATTCATCATCTCGCCCAGCCCTATGATATTGGGCCATTGCATCGCGGCGGCCACGTCCTCAACACCAAGGCTTGCGCCTGCGGTCTCCAGCCCCGGCGCGGACGGCACGCAGGAGGGCATTTGCACAAAGACGTTGATCGGCAGACCCATTGCCTCGTCATGCATGAGCCGCACGCCCTCAAGGCCAAGCACATTGCCAATCTCATGAGGATCGATGAACATGGATGTGGTACCATGCGGGATCACAGCGCGGGCAAATTCCGTGACCGTCACCATGCCGCTTTCCACGTGCATATGCGCATCGCAAAGACCCGGCACCATATAGCGCCCACCAGCGTCGATCAGGCGGGTTTCATCGCCGATGCAATGGGTGGCATCGGAGCCGCAATAGGCAAAGCGCCCAGATTTGATCGCCAAATCTGTTTGTGGGATGACCTCGCCGGAATGCACATTGACCCAGCGGCCATTGGTGATGACCAAATCGGCTGCGCTGCGTCCCATGGCGACATGCACCAAATCGGCTGCGACCTCTTCCCAAGGTTTTATCGTACTCATGACAGCTCCTGATTGCACAGTGATGCAATGTTATTTGGAGCCGCGCGTCAAGCGGGCTTTGGCATGCGCAAGGCGCGCGCGCCGATCATCCCGAGGATCATGGCGATGAGAAAGATGATGCCGCTGGTGCCGCCGAACGACAATGAGGCCATGGCCGGGCCGGGGCAGAAGCCCGAAAGCCCCCAGCCTGCGCCAAAGAGGGTTGAGCCGAGGATCAGACGGCGATCAAGCTCGATATTGGTGGGGATCGGGATGCTGCCGCCCAGCACTGCGCCGTCGCGTGCGCGGGCGATGCGCCATGCGATGAACATCGGGGCCAGAGCGCCTGCGAAGACGAACGCCAGGGTCGGATCCCAAGCGCCAAAGAGGTCGAGCCAGCCTTGCACCTTGGTGGTGTCGGTCATGCCGGAAACCAGAAGGCCAAGGCCGAAGAGCGCGCCTGCGCCGAAGGAGAACAGAAGCCGCATCAGATCAACCCCAAGAGGTGACGCGCAATTAGGACGGTCACGCCGCCAGCGAAGATGTAGATGCAGGTGGCAGCAATGCCGCGAAGGGAGAAGCGCGAGATGCCGCAAACGCCATGGCCGCTGGTGCAGCCATTGGCGATGCGCGTGCCAAGCCCCACGAGCAGCCCGCCAGCAATCAGGACAACCGCGTTCGTAGTGGCGTTGGTTGACGCTCCACCTGTTGCCAAGACGGCTATGGCGGGGGCGAGGATGACGCCCGCCACGAAGGTGAGGCGTTCGCTGGTTTGGCTGCCGGACGTGCCATCCACAAGCGAGCCCAGAATGCCGCTCGCCCCCATGATCCGTCCGTTAAAGAGCAGAAATATCGCAGCAGCGCATCCGATCATCAGCCCGCCGAGCAGGCCGTAAATCCAGTCTATTGGCATTGTTTCTTCCATTCACACATTCAAAAACGAGATAAATCTTTAAACCGGGCAAACTCTGAATGCAAAACCTGCGCGGGTGGGATGTCGAGACGGTGAACGGACGCGCCGGTCTTGCTGCCCGCAACCTGCGCAAAGGCTGAGCAGACGAGCGGATCATGGCCGGGGATGACGAGCTGCGGGGTGGAGGCGCAGTCGATCAGACGCGAAAACCCGTCCAGCATGGGCTCCAGATCAGCGACGATGGGAAACGGCTTTCGCGCGAGGAAATTCTCGTAGTAATGCGACGCATCCGAGGCAAGGACGAGCCAGCCCGCGCCGGTTTTGACCCGCACCGCTTGCAAGCCGCGAGAATGGCCGCCGATGGCGATCACCTCAACGCCGGGTGCGATGGGGGCATCGCCGTCATGGAAAGCGACGCGGCCAGAGTAGACGTGCCGGACCATCTGACAGACATGCTCTGCCGTGAACGGCATTTGCAAGGTCGGATGGCACATGCACGGGCCGGTAGCAAACGCCATTTCGGCGGCTTGCAGGTGGAACTGCGCCTTGGGAAACGCCTCCAGCCCGCCGGCGTGATCGTAATGCAGATGGGTGATGATCACCGTGGCCACATCCGCTGCATCAATCCCGAAATCGGCGAGCACCCGGGCAGGGTCCGCGAGGATCGGACGGTCGCGGCGCTGGCCTTCGCCCGCATCATAGCCGGTATCGACCACAATCGTGCGGTTTTCATTGCGGATGACCCAGATGAAATAGTCCATCGCGTGCGGGCTGGCGTGGTCGTCGTCAAAAATAAACGACTCCGCGCGTGTTCTGGCGTTGCGCTCGGCGTATTTCAGGGCGAATACTTCGTAAATTTCGTCCACTGCGTCCTCCTGATGTCGTCTGCGCAAGACTGTCCTGCGCGCGGCGGTTTCGCAAGGCATTGGCAAGAAAGAGAGACATTGATGCGAGAGCAGGTGCGAGCATTGTTCGATGCGGCGATTGCGGCAGCGGATCCGGCGGCGGCTGTGGCGCGCTTTGGTGATGCGTTTCCCGCGCCACGAAGCGGCGGGCGGCTTGCAGTGATCGCGATTGGCAAGGCAGCGGCACCGATGATGCAGCAGGCAGCGGGGATGATCCCTGAGGGTACAGACTGGCAAGGGCTGCTTGTGACGAATGCAGGCAATGAGGTGCAGGTGCCGAACTGCCGGACGATTGTTGGCGGGCATCCTTTGCCCGATACGGGCAGTGCGCAGGCCGGGCAGGCGATGCTGGACTTGATCGGCGGATTAGGCGCGCAGGATGCAGTTTTGGCGCTGATCTCGGGCGGTGGTTCGGCGCTCGCAGTGGCGCCGCGGCTCGGAATTTCGCTTGCGGACAAGATTGCCCTGAATGCGGCGCTACTGGCGGGCGGGTTCGATATCAACGAGATGAACGAGGTGCGCCAACAGCTCAGCGCGCTCAAGGGCGGCGGGCTGGTGCGCGCGGCGCATCCGGCTCCGGTGCATGCGCTGATCCTGTCGGATGTGATCGGGGACGATCTGCGCGCGATTGCATCCGGCCCGACCGTTGCGCCGATTGGCAACAAGCGCTCTGCCAAAGCGCTCCTTGAGGGGCGTGGTGTGTTCGATGCGTTGCCCGATGCGATCAGGTCGGTTTTGGATGGCCCTGATGAGAGCGACAGCACGCCAGCCGCGCAAAATACGCTGATCGGGTCAAACACGCAGTCAGTTGATGCGGTCATGGCGGCGGCCGGGGATCGTTTGGCGCGCCTCGATGCGCCCGTGATCGGGGATGTCCACGACGCCGCAAACATGCTGGCGGGGCATACGGAGCGAAGTTTCGCAGGTGGCGGGGAGACGACGGTGACGCTGACCGGCAGCGGGCGCGGCGGGCGCAATCAGGAACTCGCCTTACGCTTTGCACAGGCCGTGCAACATCTGGAGGTGCCGTGGGTGTTCCTGTCGGGCGGCACCGACGGGCGCGATGGGCCGACCGATGCGGCCGGCGCGATTGTCGATCACGGGACATTGGAGCGGATCGCGGCTGCGGGCTTGGACATTGATGCGATACTGGCGGATAACGACGCCTATCGCGCACTTGAGGCGGCAGGTGATCTGGTCAAGATGCCCGCGACCGGAACGAATGTTGCCGATATCCAGATTTTCATGCGGACGGTGTGAAGTAGACGAGCCAAACGATATTGATCACTGGCGCAATGTGCGGGATCGGGGCGGAGCGTGTCCGAGCCTGTGTTAAAGCGCGACCGGCCTCAAAGCGCGAATTGCCGCGCTGGGACCGGAGACAACCGGCAGTTACGAGAGCGATGACGTAACGAAACAGCCATTCTGACTTGATTGTGACAGGTTTCCCCCCCATCGGGCACTGGACTCTGACGAGGCTGTGTTTCAAGCAAGGTATGCGGGTGATCGGGTCCCGCAGGGAAACAGGATCAGCAGGCCTCAGCAAAATAATGCGTCGAATTACACCATCCGTAGCCCTGTTCATCGCGGCTTTGTTTGTCGCGGTCATGCCTGCTGCCGCCTTTGAGATATTTGGCATTAAGTTCTTCGAAGATGACGAGGAGGACGCGGGTGACATCGCTCTTATTGATCCGCTCAGTTACGACGCTGCGCTGATCCTCACGCCCGATACGCCCAATGTGCGCAGGGAGATTGAGCGCGCCTCAAAACTCTTGCGCGATCAGGACCGGCCCGCGCTGGGCCGCGCTGGGCTTTTGTCGTCGGCGAACGGCGATTATGGCAATGTCCTCTCAGCGCTCTACAAGACCGGTCACTATGGCGGCACGGTTTCAATCCTGATCAACGGGCGGGAGGCATCCGAGTTGCCGCTCGATGTCGCGCTCAGCGGCACCGTTGGCATCGCCATCCGTGTCACGCCGGGGCCGATTTACAACTTCAAAACCGTCTCGGTAAAAAACGCTCCGCAAGGGCTGGACAGTCCTGAATATGGCCTGATCGCCGGGGCAGCTGCAAATTCGGATGCGATAGGCGATACGGCCTTTGCCGCCGTTGAAGCCTGGCGTGAGGCAGGACATGCGCGGGCGCGCGTGAATAATGTGGATGTGACGGCCGATCACGCGAGCCGCACGGTGGATGCGTCGATTGATATCGATCCGAGCATTCTGGTTCGGTATGGCCGCGTGACGCCGGAGGGGACGCGGGAGATTGATCCGGAGTTCATCACCTATATGGTCGATCTGCGGCTTGGCCGGGTCTACAGCAGCGCGGAGATTGCGGATGCACGGCGACGACTTCTCAAGCTCGATACCTTCTCGCGGGTGGCGATCACGGAAGCGGATGATCTGAACCCGGACGGCACTTTGGATTTCACGGTTGAGCTGGAGGACCGCGCGCCGCGCCGGATCGGGACGGGCGTGTCCGTCTCCTCGATCGACGGTCTGGGCGTGGAAGGGTTCTGGCTGCATCGCAATCTCTTTGGTCGCGCCGAACGGTTGCGGTTTGACGCTTCTGTCTCACGCATCGGTCGAAGCATTGATCCGGGCGATTACAACTGGGATGTGGGGGTCAGCTTCATCCGCCCCGGTACAATCTCACCCGATACCGATTTCCAGCTCACAGCAAGTGCGGAACGCGAGCTGGCCGACAACTATGACGCACGGGCGCTGTCGCTGTCGGCAGGTCTGGTCACAGTCATCAACGAAGAGCTGTCGTATGACGCGGCCTTTGTACTGGAGCGCTCGTTCACGCGCGATGATCTGGGGGAGCGTGATTTCATCACCTACGGGATCAAAGCGGGCGCGACCTATGACACCCGCGATGATCCGCTTGACGCAAAGTCAGGGTACTACATCGATCTTGAAGCCTTCCCGTTTCGAGAGGTTGAGTTTGGTAATACCGGTTTGCGGACAACAGCAGAGCTGCGCGCCTATCGGACACTTGATGAGGATGGCAGGTTTACCTTGGCGGGCCGCGCCAAGCTGGGATCGCTCATTGGTGTTCCATCGGATGAAGCGCCCAACTCCTCGCTCTTTTTCTCGGGCGGTGGCGGCTCGGTGCGCGGGTTTGCCTTCCGCTCGAACGGCGTTGATATCGGAACAGACACGGTGGGCGGGCGCTCCCTCATCGAGTTCTCGACCGAGTTGCGCACGGAGTTGACGGATGCTTGGGGCGTTGTCGGTTTCGTGGACGCAGGCATTGTCAGCGCCAGCGAAACCCCCGACTTTTCGATTGATCCAAGCGTTGGGGTCGGCATCGGCGTGCGTTACAAAACCGGCATCGGGCCAATCCGGCTTGATCTTGCACGCGGCCTCGATCGCGCCTCCGACGATCCGGTTATTGGGATTTATATCGGTTTGGGACAAGCGTTTTGAACCGGATCTGGCTCGCCATAACCCTCGTTTTTGCTGTATCACTCGCAGGATGGGCGCAGGATGAGAGCGACGGTAGCAACTCGTCTATCGTGCGCTACATCGAGAACAGCATCTCGTCGGAGAATCGGAAAATCCGTCTGTTCGGAATTGATGGATTGCTGGCCTCTGATGCGCGGGTCGAGAAAATTACCATCGCGGATCAGGAAGGCGTCTGGCTCACAATCAACGATGCGCAGATTGTCTGGAGCCGCACGGCGCTTTTGCGCGGTCGCGTTGAGATTGAACGGCTCGCGGCAGCCTCGATAGATATTCCCCGCGCGCCATTGCCAGAGCCGAATGCCCTGCCATCGCCCGAAGCGCAGGGGGTTTCGCTGCCCGATTTGCCGGTGTCTGTGAATATCGAAGCCTTGACCGTGGAGACCCTGTCGCTCGGTGAGCCGCTTCTGGGTCAGCCGGTGGAGGCGTCGCTGGCGGGCAACCTGTCGCTGGCATCGGGTGCCGCGCAGGCGAAATTTGATATGACCCGTCTTGATGGGGCAGGAGGGACCATCAATCTAATTGTCGGCCTGTCCGAAGACACCCGCGATGTGGAGTTGCTCTTGAAGCTGTCGGAGCCGGAAGACGGGCTGGCGGCAAACCTGCTGCAAATTCCGGGGCGCCCGGCGCTTGATCTTGATCTTTCAGGGTCCGGGAAGATTGAGGATTTGCAGGTCGATCTGAGCTTGCGCGCGGACGGGCGGACGCTGGTTGAAGGCGCGACTGTACTCACCAGCGACCCCGAGGGGATCGGATTTTCCGCAGATGTGACGGGCGAATTGGATCAACTGGTCGCCGCCGATTTCAGGTCGTTTTTCGCAGGTCAAAGCAAGGTGACCGCGAAGGGCGTTGTGCGCGATGAAGGCGGGCTGTCGCTTGAGAGCGCAAAGATCGCAACAGGGGCGCTGGAATTGAGTGGGGCGCTCGCGACAACGCCCGACGGTATGCTGCGCATGGCGGACGTGACGGGGCGGCTTGGCAACGGTTCCGGGCAGACTGTGCTGCCAGTCGCAGGCGGGCAAACATCGCTGAAATCTGCGGATTTCTCATTCGACTTTGGCCTGACGCCAGATGATCGCTGGTCGGCGGAGCTTGCGCTTGACACATTGATCGCGGGCGATGTGACAATCGGCAAAAGCGAATTTGTCATAGACGGCACGGCGACTGGTCTGGCCGATCCGCAAACACGGCGGGTGGAGACGGTTTTGTCCGGCACTTTGGGCGCGTTTTCCGCCGATGATGCGCGCGTGCGGCGCGCATTGGGGCGGCAGATCGAGATTGCGCTCGACACGGTTTGGCAGCCCACGCAGCCCTTTGTGATCAACACCGCCGCAATCACCGGAAATGGGGTTGATATCAGCACCAAAGGTGAGGTGGAGAATTTTGTTTACAACGGTGAAGCAAAGCTGCGCATCGACAGTCTTGCCCCGTTTTCAGGCTTTGCCGGGCGCACGTTGAGCGGAGGGATCAACACGCGGTTGCGCGGCGCGCTGGCGCCACTGACGGGCGGGTTCGATCTGACGCTCAACGGCTCATCGAACAACCTGCGTCTGGATATCGACATGCTCGATCGGCTCACCGCCGGCCGCACCATCCTGTCCGGGCAGGTGATCCGCGATGAAAACGGCATCGCGACGAAGAACTTTGTGTTGGAAAACCCGCAGGCGAAAATCACGTCGAACGGCAATATCTCCAGCGCAGAGGCGGATTTTCAGCTTGATGCAGCGCTGACCGAGATCAACGTCTTGCGCGATGATCTGCGCGGGGCAGCGCAGTTCTCAGCGCTTGCCAAAGGGGCCAGCAATGACATCAATCTCAATGCGATCCTGACCCTGCCTGAAGGTGAGTTGATGGCCCGCGAGGTCACCGCACTGCGCGCAAATTTCGACGGGGCGCTCACGGATGGGGAGCTTGGCGGGAATATTCGCGGATCAGGCAATATTTCGGGTGAGCCGATCAATCTCTTTGCCTTTCTTGAGGTCACGCCGGAAAGCCAGGCGATACAGTCCATGCGCGCCACGGTTGGCCCATCGGTGGTGCAAGGCGATATCGCGCTCGATCCGATCGATCAGGATTTTACCGGAAGCCTGTCGGTCAACTCCACAGATATCTCCGCCATCGCGGCCTTGCTGCTGCAAGAAGCGTCCGGCGCAGTCTTCGCAAACCTGTCCTTTGAGCCGCGCGCGGAATTGGGGCAGCAGGTTGAGGTGGATGCGACCCTGCGCAATTTCAAGAACAATGGCGTCTCGCTGGGGCAGGGCAAGGTCAATGCGGTTGTTTATAACGCGCTTGATGTGCCTGCGATGATCGGAAACTTCGCGTTGAGCGATGTAAACGGCTTTGGCGTGAGTGCCAGAACCGCGACCGGTCGGGCGACGCTCGATGATAACATTACCAAATTCGACATTGTCACACGGCTCGATACACAAACGGATATCGACATATCCGGTGATCTGGAGCAAACCGAAGACGGGTTTCGCCTTGGCCTGAGCCGGTTCACCTTCGCCAATCCAAGCGCAAGCCTTGGGCTGCAACGACCGGCATCGGCGCTGATTTCAGGCTCGGACCTTAAGGCCGTAGAGTTTGCGCTTCAGGCCGGGACCGGGACGCTGATCATCGCAGGGGCTGCAACCGATGTGCTTGACTTGAAACTGTCGGCCAATGCGCTGCCACTGTCGATCGCCAATATCATCCGCCCGGATCTGGAGGCAGATGGCGCGTTGAACGGAAGTATCGAGATATTTGGATCACGCGACAATCCCGAACTGGTCTTTGATTTGAACGGGAGCGACCTGACAACCACGGGCCTCAAGCAATCGGATTTTCCAAGCATTGATCTGACGACATTTGGCAAAATGGAAGACGGGATTACGCGCCTGAATGCTCAGATCAGCGGGCCCAATGATCTGACGAGCACGCTCAAAGGCGACTACACGCTCAGCGATGGCGCGCTCAACTTCGAAGGTGATTTGCAGAAGTTCCCACTGGTGGTGATCGATCCGTTGACGGGCGGGCTTGGTCTGCGCGGTGCGATTGACGGAACGTTCCGCATCCTTGGCACACAGTTTGACCCACGGGTGCAGTTCAATCTAGGCGGCAGCGGTCTGACGGCAAAAGTCTTGCGCGACAACGCAATCCCGACGTTGAACATCTCGGCGGAGGGGAGCTTTTATAACAATCAGATTGTGCTACCGGATGTGCGCATGACGGGCGGCGGCGGGGCGGATTTTGTTGCCAATGGGCGCATTCCGCTTTGGGAGGACGGGCTGACGCTCTTTGGGGGTGGGAAGATCCCGCTGTCGGTGGCCAATGTCGCGCTGGCGCAAAGCGGTGTGCGGGCGCAGGGTCTGGTGGATGTCAATTTGAACGCCAGCGGCTCGCTCCGAGAGATCAACACAAGCGGTACGCTGTCGCTGTCGGGCGGCGCGGTGGTTATTCCGCGCGCCAATCTGCGGCTGGAGGATATCGGCCTGAACGGCACGTTCGCCAATGACCGCTTCACGATCAATTCAGCAAGCGCGCGCAACTCGCAAGGCGGGCAAATCTCCGCAAGCGGGTCGATTAACCTCAATCCCAACGCAGGAATTCCGGCAGATATCACAGTTGCGATGCGCAATATGCGCTACACGGACGGGCGCATTTTGACAGGCTCCTTCGGCGCTGATCTGACCTTCACAGGGCCCACCTTGCGTAGGCCGACGCTTGCAGGTCAGATCGATGTGGAAGAGGTGGAAATCGGCATTCCACAGGCAGGTACGCCGCGCTCGGACGCCTATCAGCTCGACGTGCAGCATGTGAACGCAACGCCGGAAATTCAGGCAACGCTCGCGCGCACGCAAGGCACGGGCACCACGACGATTACCAGCGATGCGCAAGGCTCGGATATCGCCTTTGACATCGCCGCCTCCGCGCCCGGACGTGTCTTTGTACGCGGGCGCGGGATCGATGCGGAAGTCGGCGGCGATATCCGCATTCTGGGCACGGCACGCGATCCCAATCCCATCGGCCAACTGACCCTGCGGCGGGGGCGTATTCAGGTGCTGAGCCAGCGGATCACAATCACATCAGGCGCGATTGTCTTTGACGGGGAGCTAATCCCGGATGTGGATGTTCGGGCGCGCACGGTGACCGAGGGGATTGAGGCAACGGTGGCGCTGGAGGGTAAGGTGAACAAGCCGGAGATCACTTTCTCGTCTGTGCCGGACCTGCCGGATGATGAGATTCTGGCGCGCGTGGCCTTCGGGCGCTCGCTCTCGACCCTGTCGCCTTTGCAGATTGCGCAGGTCGCCTCTGCTGCCGCAGAGCTGTCAGGGCGCAGCAGCCTTAGCTTTTTTAGTACAGTGCGGCAGGCCACGGGTCTGGATGATCTCGACTTCGAGACGACAGAGGACGGGGCAACGCGCGTGCGCGCGGGCAAGTATTTGCAGGAAAACGTCTACACCACCGTTGAAGCGGACAATATCGGGAACTCGAAGGCGACAATCAATCTCGATATCAACTCATGGCTGAAAGCGCGGGGAAGCGTCGATAATCAGGGCAACACCAGCCTTGGTCTGTTCTACGAAAAAGATTACTGAGCGCGCGAGCGGCAGCGCGCAGGATTTGCGATTCACTCTTGCGCGATCTGGGCGTATAACGCGGGCATGAAACTGATCGTGGGACTTGGCAACCCGGGCGGCAAATACGCGCGCAACCGGCACAATATCGGCTTTATGGCGATTGATCAGATTGCCTCAGAGCACGGGTTTGATCCATTCAAATCGCGGTTTCAGGGAGAGGTTGCACAAGGGCGGCTTGGCTCTGAAAAGGCGCTTTTGCTCAAACCAACGACATTTATGAACAAATCCGGCCAATCGGTTGGCGAGGCCATGCGGTTTTACAAATTATCGCCCGAAGATGTGATTGTGCTGCATGACGAGATTGATCTGGCGCCCGGCAAATGCCGTGTGAAAACCGGTGGCGGGCACGCTGGGCATAACGGCCTGCGCTCGCTGCATGCGCATATCTCGCCTGACTATGTGCGGGTGCGTTTGGGCGTCGGTCATCCGGGGCACAAAGATGCGGTTCCGGGCTATGTCCTGCGTGATTTTCCCAAAGCAGATGAAGCGTGGCTCGCGCCACTCTTGCGCGGCATTGCCGATGGCGCGCCGCATCTGGCGGCGGGGGATCACGGGCGGTTTATGAATGCAGTATCGCTGCAGGTTGCGCCGCCGCGCTCGTCCACGACCAAGAAAGCGCGCGGCGGTGAGAGCGCAAAGCCTGCGCCACAAGCCCAAGCCGAGCCGAAGCCGGAACCAGAGACTGAACCAGAGCCGCAGAGCAAGTTGCAGCAGTTGCTCGCGCGATTTTCGAAATGAGCAAACGGGGTGCGGACATGGAAAAAGATGCGTCGATAAATGTGCTTGGCCAACCTTTGGAGCCATGCTCAACCGACCCCATGACCGGCTTTTTCCGCAATGGCGCCTGCGATACCTGCGCGCAAGATGCAGGCTCGCATACGGTCTGCGCGGTGATGACAGAGGAATTTCTCGAATTCTCGAAATTTGCCGGCAATGATCTGTCCACCCCGATGCCCGCCTATGGCTTTGCAGGGCTAAAGCCCGGAGATCAGTGGTGCTTGTGCGCGGGGCGGTTTTTGCAAGCCTATGAAAACGGCAAGGCCCCGAAAATCAAGCTGACAGCAACCCACGAACGGGCGCTTGAAATCGTGCCGCTCGACGTCTTGCGCGCCAAGTCGTTTGAGAGCAATTAGCGCCATGGATTACGATCAGTTCAACGCGTTTTGCCAAAGCCTGCCGCACTCCACCCATGTGGTGCAGTGGGGCAATAGCCATGTCTGGAAAATTGGCGGCAAGCTCTATGCAGTCGGCGGCTGGGCCAATGACCGCCCGGCCTTCACCTTCAAGGCTGGTGATATCGGCTATGAGGTATTGCAGGATATGCCGGGGCTGCGGCCTGCGCCTTATCTGGCATCGCGCGGGATGAAATGGATCCAGATGTACGATGAGCCGGGGCTGTCCGATGAAGCACTGAAAGGCGAGATCGAGAAATCCTACCATCTGGTTGCAGCGGGGCTGACGAAGAAAAAGCGACGCGAGTTGGGTTTCGAGACGTGATCCGATTATCGGACGATCAGGCGGAGGCGTTTGACCGGATATCCGAGATCATGCTGGAGGCGGGTGTTGATCTTGAAGATGCAACACTGGTGCCGCCCACCGGCAAGGATGACGCGATCCTTGCGGTACTGGGCAAGGCCGGATCGGGAAAGACGCTGCTGCTGGGTGAGATTGTCACAGCGCTGAGCGAGGCGGGCGTTCAAGTGGTCTCGGCAGATTACGAGAGCCGCAAGCAGGGCGAAAAGCGCAGCTTCGCGGTGCTGGCCCCGACCAACAAAGCCGCCTCCGTGCTGCGCAATCGGGGCGTGCCCGCCACGACGATTCACCGCATTCTCTACACGCCGGTTTATGATCCTGAATACGAGCAGATTGCCGAATGGCTCGCGGGCGAGGCGGAAAGGCCAGAGATTGAAGGGCTCACCGATGATGCGCTTGACCGGGCGGAGGCGTTTTACAAAACCAACAAATCCATGCCCGGCGCGCTGGCCGCAGCGGGTTTGCGCGGCTCGGATTTTATCACTGGCTGGACGCGGCGGGAGTCTGCGCTGGATATTGGGCTCGTTGATGAAAGTTCTATGCTCGATGACAAGCAGCTGGAGGATTTGCGGGAGATATTCTCAACGCTTGTCCTATTTGGCGATCCCGCACAGCTTGCGCCTGTGGGGCAGTCCGGGGAGATGTCGTTTGACAAGCTGCCTGAAGGGCGGCGGCTGGTTCTGAGCCGGGTGCATCGGCAGGATGCGGATAATCCCATCCTCGATCTGGCGCATGCGCTGTCGGATGAGGCGCTCACCTACTATGATTTTGCCGACATGGTGGCCGATGCGGCGCAGCGCGATGATCGGGTCGTTCTGGCGCAATCGGTGAATGCGGACCTGATGTCTCGCTCGCCGGTTCTTGTGTGGATGAACAAAACCCGCATCCGGCTTATCCACGCCTATCGCGGCGCGGTGGGCGCGCCGGAGACGGAGCTTTTGCCCGGTGAGCCGCTGATTTGCGATGGGATCGAGCTGCCGTTGAAACACCGCAAGAAGCGGATTGATCTGGAGGCGCGCGGGCTGATCAAGGGCGCGCAATGTGTTTATCTGGGGCCGGGGCGCAAGCCGGGATTTTCGAAAATGCATGTGCTGGGCACCGAAGAGCCGCAGGTCAATGCCGCCTCTATCATCCAGATCGAAGCACCCGACCGGGAAGAGCCGTTTATTCCCTTTGCAGCCCGGATGGGAGCGGCATTTGTGCATGGGGCGGCCTGTACGATCCATAAGGCGCAGGGCTCCCAATGGCCGCAGGTGCAGGTGTTTGCGCCGGATATCGCGGTGGCGGCGGATATGGGGCGGGTGGAGGCGGGTGTGCCGCTTTGGAAGCGGCTGACATATGTGGCGATCACCCGGGCGGAGACGCGGCTTTTGTGGGTGACGCGCGCGCGGCTCGCCAAACCCAAGGACCCGCTGAGCATTACGGATCTGCGCATGGTCCCGCCGAGCGAGCTGACCCTGAGCGCCCCCGAATAAAGCGGTGACATTCGCCCCGTACCGGGGCTCTGTCGCGTCTTTTTGTGGGCATCGCTGGCGCGATGCGTGGCCTCCGGCGGGAGTATTTTTCGAAAGGCGAACGGGGGTATTTCAGACTGGCTGGCGCGAATTATGCGTTCATTTTGGCCCAGATGATCGTGCCGATGACGAGGCTGGTCAGGATCAGCGACCATAGGACGGGGATGCGGCTGAGCCAACGCAGGGCGCGGTTGGTGAGCGAGCGGCCTTGCATCCAGATCGACAGGGCGATGATTGCGCCGCCAATTTGCCAGCTGAAAAAAGCGGTGACACGGTTAAGGCCGCGGGTGAAGCCATCGCCGGTGGGGGAGATGGACATTGGGTAGACGACCGAGAGGATCATGGTCGCGGCCCAGACCGCGAGTGCAAACCAGAATATGCGCATAACAGCCCTTCCCTTCAGCGCGGGTGTAGCACAGGACGGGGCAAAGAAAAACGGCTCCCCGGTGTGGGGAGCCGCTGTGGTTCAGGATCGCCGATGCGACTACGCCGCTTTGGCGACTTTCTTGCTGGCTTTTTTACCGGTGATCTGGGCCGGACCGTTGATCTCGATCACGCGGGGCTTGAGGGCCTCGGGCACCTCGCGCACCAGATCGACATGCAGAAGTCCGTTTTCGATTGTTGCGCCGGTTGCGCGGACGTGATCGGCAAGCTGGAAGCGACGCTCGAACGCACGGGTGGCGATGCCACGGTGCAGGTAGTTTGCCTCGTCTTCGCTGTCCGCTTTCTTGGCAGAGATCACAAGCGCGCCTTCGCGGGCTTCGATATTCAGCTCGCTCTCGTCAAAACCGGCGACGGCCACGGTAATCCGATAGGCGTCCTCTTCGGTCTTTTCGATGTTGTAAGGCGGATAGGTTGTGTTTGATGTCTCGGACGTCAGCACTGTGTCGAGCATAGATGCCAGACGGTCAAAGCCAACGGTTGAGCGATAGAGGGGAGAAAAATCGTAAGTACGCATGGTGAGAACCTCCATTGAGCGAACAATTGCGTTGTTTTAGCCCTCCACAATGGACGGGCCGTTTTCAGTCACGAACCCGATATTCGGCGTCCGTGGGATAGATATGGGGAGGTGGTTTTAGGCCTTCAAGACCCTGCTTTGAAAAATTTTTGGTGGTGTTGAGCGGGTTTTAAGGCAATAAATTCAACGTGATCTTGGCTCTATGCCCATTCGGTCCGTTCTGGATAGAACCTTTGCCGCCATGCTTTGACACGCGGGTGCATCACGCGCGCCCAGAGGGGCGGGATGTATGTTAAAAGCGTCATCACCGGATAGCCGTAGGGCAGGTTCGGGGCCTGATCCAGGCCGTAGGTTTGCAGCATAGGGTAGCGCCGGTTTGGCTTTGCGTGGTGGTCAGAGTGGCGTTGCAGGTTGATCAGCAGGAAGTTGGTGAACTTATGCGCGGCGTTCCAGGAATGATGCGGTTTCACCGGCTCGTATTTATCGCCGACTTTGGTGCGCGACAGTCCATAGTGTTCGATGTAGTTGATTTGCTCCAGGAGCCAGATTGCGAAGCTGGCTTGCACGATGAAGAGGGCAACACCGGTCCATCCGCCGATCCCATAGGCGATGATCAGGAAAGCGAGCGCGCCGCCGATATAGCGCCAGAACGGGTTTTGCAGGCCCCAGACAGGGTGCCCGCGTTTTTGCATGCGGCTTGCTTCCACCTGCCAAGCGGAGCGGAATGAGCCGGGGACAACGCGGGCGACGAAGCGATAGATGTTCTCGCCATAGCGCGCAGTGGCCGGATCACGCGGGGTGCAGACGTGGATGTGATGGACCGCAAGGTGTTCGGTGACGAAGTGGCCGTAGAGGGTGGAGATCATCAGGATCTCGCCAAGCGCGCGTTCGAGGCGGTTGGTCTGGTGCATCAGCTCATGGGCATAGACGATGCCGATGCCGCCGCTCATCAGCCCGACGCCGAGCATCAGGATCACCTGCTCGAACGTGTTGAGCGTGTTGCTGCGCTCGATCCAAAAAAGCGCGCCGAAGATCACAATGAGTTGGATGGGGCACCAGATCAGCGTGATGAGGCGGTGCCAGTTCATCCCAGCATCGGTGTCCGGGTCAAGGTTGCGTTCTTCCATGCCGAAGACCGCATCGAGCACAGTCATCACCACATTGGCAAAGATGAACGGCAGGGCGAGCATCCAGCCGCCGTAGAATGCAGCGAGGACGATGAGGGGGATGAAGGCAAGGGACATCCAGAAGGGCAAAGCGGATGAGATATGGCC
This sequence comes from uncultured Rhodobacterales bacterium, assembly GCA_964425135.1. GTDB lineage: Bacteria > Pseudomonadota > Alphaproteobacteria > Rhodobacterales > Rhodobacteraceae > CAYLLD01. The sequence continues at coordinate 3,943 of CAYRKW010000013.1, read as the reverse complement.
CAAAACGGTGCGCATCATTCAGGCTTGCACGGCCATGGCGTCCATGGCGGCGCTGTGAACTTTGCGAAAGACGGTCGGCAGGGCGCTGGAGCGGTAATCGGCCGGGGCTTGGAAATATCCGGTGAGCGGCTCGGTTTCCATCGGCGCGCGCGCTGTATGGACCGTGAGGTTGAGCTTGAAATGGGTGAAAACATGTGTGACGGGATGCTCAAGGCGCTGCCAGTCGGCTGTGAAAGGCGGCGCAAAGGCGGGCGCTTCGGTTGTCCAGTCGCTGCCCACAAAGCCGATCATACCGCCCAGAAGGCCGCGATCGGGGCGGGTTTCGACGAGCACGGCACCATCAGCGCGGCGGGCGAAATAGATATGTCCAACGCGGGTGGGTTTCTCGGCTTTGGGCGTTTTGCGGGGCAGATTGGCGGCAATGTTTTGCGCGAGCGCATCGCATTGCTCTGGGACCGGGCAGAGCAGACAGCTTGGGTTGCGCGGGGTGCAAATCGTGGCGCCCAGATCCATCACCGCTTGCGCATAGTCGCCAGCGCGCTTTTGCGGTGTTTGCGAGGTCGCGGCGGCGTGTAGCTCGGGCTTTGCAGCAGGCAAGGGCGTCTCAATCGCGAAGAGCCGCGCCATGACCCGCTCGACATTGCCGTCCAGAACCGTTTCGGGCGCATCAAAGGCAATCGCGCAAATGGCCGACGCGGTGTAGGGGCCAATGCCCGGCAGCTTGATCAGCGCGTCATAAGTGCCCGGAAATGTGCCGCCGTCAGCGCTGACCGCACGGGCGCATTTTAGCAGGTTGCGGGCGCGGGCGTAATAGCCAAGCCCTGCCCATTCGGCCATCACATCAGCGTCTTGGGCGGAGGCGAGGGCATGAACGTCGGGCCAACGCATGGTGAAACGCTGAAAATAAGCGCGCACGGCGGCGACGGTGGTTTGTTGCAGCATCACCTCCGACAGCCAGACGTGATAAGGCTCAGGTTGCACACCGCGCGCGCGATCACCGGGCGACACGCGCCAGGGCATGTCGCGCGCGGCCAGATCATACCAGTTCAAAAGCGGCTCGGAGATCGATTTTGCCAATTTCACGCCTTCACGCAAACGCCTGCCCGATGTAGAGTAGTGTATCGAAGCAGGAAACATCCAGAGGGCACAATGGCATCGCGGGGGCGTAAATTCAATCGTGGCTTTACCCACGCGGGCGGGCTGTTGTCGCCGAAAATCAAACAGACCTCCTCGCAGCGCGGGTTTGCGGAAACACGGCTTCTGACCCATTGGGTGGAGATTGTCGGCCCGCAACTGGCGAAGATCGCAAAACCTTCAAAGGTGCGCTACGAGCGCGGCGGACTTGGCGCGACGCTGACAGTGCTGACCAGCGGTGCGCGCGCGCCTGAATTGCAGATGCAATTGCAAGTGCTGCGCGAGAAGGTCAACGCCTGCTATGGCTATAACGCGATCACAAAGATCAGGATCACGCAAACGGATGCGGCAAATCCGGGTTTTGCAGAGCCTCAGACGGCGTTCGATACCGCGGATGCGCCCAAGCGGATTGCTGATCCTGAGAAGATATCGCAACTTGATCTCGAAAAAGTGAGCGACGATGGACTACGCGCCGCATTGGAATCGCTATCGCAGACTATATTGTCCAAGTAACCCGAACCCCAAATAGGATGTTTCATGACTAAAGTTACCAAACGCGCAGTGCTGGCCGGCTTTGCTGGCAGTTTTGCTGCGCATAATTTGGCTTTTTCTACACTTGCATCGGCGCAGGACGCTGTTGAGCCAATGGACGACTTGTTTGTGGGCGATCCCGATGCGCCGATTACAGTGATCGAATATGCATCAATGACCTGTCCGCATTGCGCACGCTTCCATACGGACGTCTACCCGCAATTGAAGGAAAATTTCATCGACACCGGAAAAGTCAAATTCGTGTTTCGCGAGGTCTACTTTGATAAATTCGGCTTGTGGAGCGGCATGCTCGCGCGCTGCGGCAGCCCGGATCGCTATTTTCCCTTCGTCGATCTTCTGTTCAAAAAGCAAGACGAATGGCGTCAGGGAAATTCGGACCAAGAGATTGTCGGCAATCTCTTCAAGCTGGGACGGCAGACAGGTCTGACAGATGAGGAAATGACCGCTTGCGTGCAGAACCAAGAGATGGCGCAGGCACTTGTTGCAGATTATCAGCTTAAATCCGGTCAGGACGGTATCAGCGCGACGCCGACATTTGTGATCGACGGCGAGAAGGTCTCAAACATGTCCTATGACGCTTTTGAAGCGCTGTTGAACGAAAAACTGGAATAAACCTCAAAACGGCACGTCTACTGCGTAAGTCTGGCGCGCGCCCGTTTTGGGGTGCGTGATCGTGAGCGCTTGGGCATGCAGGTGCATCCTGAGGCTGAGCGCTGCGTTGCCGTAAAATCTGTCACCGATAATCGGATGGCCGATTGCGGCCATATGGACACGCAACTGATGCGTGCGACCTGTGAGCGGTGTGAGCGTAAGGCGCGTTCGGTTGGCGGGCAGACGTTGTGTCGCCCGCCAATCTGTTTGCGCCGGTTTGCCCGTGTCTTGGCATACGATTTGCAACGGACGATTGGGCCAATCGACGATGAGCGGCAGGTCAATCGTGCCGCTCTCCCCCGCTACCGCGCCTTCGACGTCCGCAATGTAGGTTTTGCCAATCTGGCGGGTTTCGAATTGCAGGTTCAACGCCCGTTGCGCTGCCTTGGTGCGGGCAAAGACCATCACGCCCGATGTATCCATATCAAGGCGGTGGATGAGCAGAGCCTCTGGATGCTCCGCCTTTAACCGCGTTTCGAGACTGTCGGGAGAGCTCGTACCCGGCACGGACAACAAACCCGCCGGTTTATCGACAATAAAGATCGACGCATCCGCATGGAGGATCGAGAGCGGCCCTTGGGGCGGTTCATAGATGTGCGGGCTCTTCACGCGAGGCGGCTCTTGTCATTGCTAAGGCGCGGATGACGTGTAATTTGCCACGCATGAACCGGCAAGACAAATGGACAGCTCCGACGCTGGATGCGCTCTATCAGGCGATCGACGTCACCTGGGCGCCTGCCGCGGTGCGTCCACAAGGGGGCTGGTGCTTTCGCGACGGGGCGGGTGGCGGGCAACGGGTCAGCGCGACCACGCGTTTGGACGCGGCAGCGGATATCGATGTGGCCGAAGCGGATGCGCAGGCGCAGGGGCAGGACCGCTTGTTCATGATCCGCGAGGGCGATGACGATCTGGATTCGGCGCTGGAGGCGCGAGGGTACAAGATCGTCGATCCGGTGACGGTCTATGCGGCACCTGTGGCGGATCTTGCATCGCCTCCCCTCAAGAAACTCTCCTATATTCCCTGCGCCTGGCCCGTGGCGCGGCAGCGGGAGATCTGGGCCGATGGCGGGATTGACGCGGCGCGACTGGCGGTGATGGATCGGGTAACGGTTCCCAAGTCTTACCTGTTGATCCGTGTCAATGACCGGCCCGCCGGGGTGGTCTTCGTCGCCTGCGATGGTGGCATTGCTATGCTGCATGCGCTCGAAGTGCCAAAGGAGATGCGCCGCGCTGGCGTGGGAACGATTGCCACGATTGGCGCTGCGAAATGGGCCGCAACACAAGGCGCGCATACGCTCGCCTTGCTGACCGTCAAAGACAATGTCGCGGCAAATGCGCTTTATCAGTCGTTAAACATGCGTGATCTGGGATCGTATCATTATCGCAAAATGCTGCGCTGAATGCGCTTTGGCGCAAAATGCTGCGGTGCGATGAGCAATTGGAGAGCATAACAGGCAAGCTGCCGGTCTGAATGCCGCTGTTCCCGTGATCATTGATTGCCGTCGCCGGGCTGCAAGAGATCCCCGTTTTCACGGGGATGACCGCCGCGCCGCCCTGAAGAGTAACGGGCAGCTTCGCCCCGCCGAACGCGATGGCAAAACGCCAG
>CAYRKW010000012.1:0-62744 GCA_964425135.1 uncultured Rhodobacterales bacterium | reverse complement strand
ACCACCCCGCGCCCGTTCGGCGCTGCAAACGGTCCACAGGACCCTTTGCCTGCCGCGCCTCATCCCCACGGGAGGGCGCTTGGCACCCACTCAGGGCCGTGCGCTCCCCTATACGACGTAATGCGAAATCACAGCCCCTTGATTTGAACATACATTCGTGCATACATATCCGATGATCTTCGACTGGGATGCAGGCAACCGCACCAAATGCCAAAAACACGGCCTCTCGCTTGAAGACATCGAATGGGCAATGACCGGCGACCCAAAGGTCGCTCCCGATATCGATCACTCGATGACGGAGCAACGGTTCATCGCAATCGGGCGGATCAAAGACGGGCGATATGTGTTCATCGCCTTTTGCTGGCGGGGTAAATTGTGCAGACCCATCAGCGCACGCTTCATGCACAAACGAGAGGTGGATAGATATGTCAAAACGTAAGGTTCCAGCGCTTTCAAGTGATGCCGAAGCCGAGGCATTTTTGGATCAAGACCTCTCCGATCTTGATTTCAACCAGTTCAAACCGCTCTCCTTCGAGCATGCCCCCAAATCCGCGCGGGTGAACATGCGCCTGCCCGAACCGCTGCTGGAAGCGATCAAGGCAAAGGCCACAGCGGCGGGCATTCCCTATCAGCGCTTCATTCGCGACCTGCTGGAACGGGCTGTTCGGTAGTCGCCTCCCTACTCGCCGCTGCCAACTCCCGCAGCAAAACCGCCAGATCCACCTGCACCCGCTCCTCATAATAATTCTCATCCATCAGCCCCGACATCTTCAGCTGCACCCATGTTGCCAGAATGCGGTTGATCCGCGCCTGATACCCGCGCCCCATCGCCCGGAACACCTTGGCGACGCTCGCGTCCAGCATCAGGGTCAGCTTCACTTTCTTCTCGGTCACATCCAGATCCTGCTCCAGCGTATGCCACGCGTCCGGTACTTCGCGGCGCAGCTGGCTGTCGAGCGGGTCTTCCAGATGCGCTTCATAGAGGTAGCGGCGCAGTTTATCCTGCGCGATCCGTTCTGATTTGGTGGTCATGCCAGCGCCTCCTTCATACGCCGCACCTCTCTATCGCTCGCTGCGTTAACACCTCTTGCCAGCACCGTCCGCTGCTGCATAAGGTCCGACGCAAGTCCGATAGAAGTCCGACAAAAGTCCGAAAGCGAAAAACGGGGGAAAATTACATGAAAACAGGCATCGTCATCGCCTTGATCCTGATGGGCATCGCCACATATTTCGACGTCGCCAAAGCCCTCGGCGCGCATCCCTTCTGGTCGCAGCAAGTCATGCTGATCGGCCTTGCCGTCGGCATTCTCGCAACGCTGATCACACGCGGGCGCGGCTTTATCTTCTTCGCCTTACTCCTTGGAATCGCTGCGCTAATCTCATGGCAAGGCAAGACCCGCTTCGCGGCATCCTATGCCGAAGACGCGCTTGCGGGCCAGCTCTGGCACTACGGCTGGATCGCCATTGCCGCCGCCGCAACCGCCACGCTGATCACGCTCTGGACCCAGCATGTCTCCAAAACCTGAGCCTTTCTGACCATGCTCACCCTCCTCCTCATCGGCACCGCCCTAATTGTCATCTCGGTCATCATCGAAGCTAGCTTCATCGAAATCGCCCAACACGCCTGGCACCGCTGCTTTGGCACCACCGAAAAGCTCTGGCTCGGCTTCGCGCCCTTTATCGCAATGCTGACCGCCATCACCCTATGGATGATCGCAGCCCTTGCCATCGTCGTCGGGCTTTGGAGCTATGTTTTCTTGAGACTTGACGCCTTCCAGACCTTCGAGGAATGCCTTTATTTCGCATTGGTCGCCTTCACGACACTCGGATTTGGAGACGTAATACTGCCAACAAATCTGTCCTTACTGTCCGGTTTCATCGCCGCCAATGGCTTTGTCATTTTCGGCATGAACACAGCATTTCTGATGGACGTCATGATGCGATTGAGGGCGCGCTGATGTTGGAGTTTACGCCCGTCGACTATCTGGGCATTTTGGGCTCATTCCTGATCGCAGGCGCGTATTTCGGCGTCTCATCGGGGCGGCTCGATGGCGAAAAGCCTTTGTTTAACCTTATAAATCTGGCAGGCGCTGCCTTTATCCTCGTGTCCCTCTATTACCGCCCTAACCCCGGCGCGATCCTGATAGAAGTGCTCTGGGTCATCATCGCACTCGTGGCGCTTGTGCGATATGCATGGCGCCGCAAGCCTTAGGCGCGGGGCAGATACGAATTATCAACACAATCGCGCCAGTGTACGCGCGAAAATTCGTCGAGCCGGTGTACGGAACCACTCAAACAAGCGCAGTTCCGCCGTTAACGTATACCATAGTATACCACTTCCCAATTCAACACTGACACGGTATACCGCGCTCAAATTCGCGGAATCAGTCCAAGGACCCATCATGACAAAGATCAAGGTAGACAATCCCGTTGTAGAGCTCGACGGCGACGAGATGACACGCATCATCTGGCAGATCATCAAGGATAAACTGATCCTGCCCTATCTCGATATTGATCTGAAATACTACGATCTGGGTATGGAAGAGCGGGATAAGACCGACGACCAGATCACCATTGATGCGGCCCATGCGATCAAAGAGCACGGCGTCGGCGTCAAATGTGCGACGATCACACCCGATGAAGCGCGTGTCGAAGAGTTTGGCCTCAAAAAGATGTGGCGCTCGCCCAATGGCACCATCCGCAACATCCTTGGCGGCGTGATTTTCCGCCAGCCGATTATCTGCTCGAACGTCCCGCGCCTCGTCCCCGGCTGGACCCAGCCCATCGTGGTTGGCCGCCACGCTTTTGGCGATCAGTACCGCGCGACCGACTTCCTCTTCCCGGGACCGGGCAAGCTGACCATGAAGTTCGAAGGCGAAGATGGCACGGTCATTGAGCGCGAGGTGTTCGACGCCCCCGAAGCCGGCATCGCCATGGGTATGTATAACTTGGATAAATCCATCCAGGACTTCGCCCGCGCCTCGCTCAACTACGGGCTCAATCTGGGATGGCCGGTTTATCTGTCAACCAAGAACACCATCCTCAAAGCCTATGACGGTCGCTTCAAAGACATCTTCCAAAAAGTTTATGAAGAAGAATTTGCCGAGAAATTCGAAGCGAAGAAAATCTGGTACGAGCATCGCCTGATCGACGACATGGTCGCTGCGTCGCTGAAATGGTCCGGCGGCTATGTTTGGGCCTGTAAAAACTACGATGGAGACGTGCAGTCCGACACGGTTGCGCAAGGCTTTGGTTCGCTGGGCCTGATGACGAGCCAGCTGATGACGCCAGACGGGAAGATCGTCGAGGCCGAAGCGGCTCATGGTACGGTCACCCGCCACTATCGTCAGCACCAGAAGGGCGAGGCCACATCGACCAACTCGATTGCGTCCATCTACGCTTGGACAGGCGGCCTGAAGCACCGCGCCAAACTCGACGGCAACGCCAAGCTCACAGAATTTGCGCAAACGCTGGAACGCGTCATCGTGGAAACCGTAGAAAGCGGTGCGATGACCAAAGATCTGGCGCTTTTGGTCGGGCCAGATCAAAGCTGGCTCACCACCGAAGGGTTCCTCGATAAGATCGACGAGAACCTGAACAAAGCGCTCGCGGGCTGACCCAACAGTCGGCAGAGCGCCCCTCCAAACCTTGAGGCCGCCCTTAAAACGGGGCGGCTTTTGTTTTGGGATTAACGAATGTTAACAAAAGGTTAACGAGGCGCGCTGACTTTGGCATTCTCTTAAACAGGATTAACTGGACAAGTAACAAGGGCAGCCCGTGACCCTGGGAGGGTCGGGGGCTGTCCGGCAGTTGCCGGACGGTGCATGTTGCGAAGATGTGCTCAGACGAAAACCTGAAACGCCATTCAATCTAACCCACAGATCAACAATACTCTAAGCCCCACCTTTGAACAAACACAGCCACCGCACCCCACACATACAAAGTTGAACATCTCACCATCTCGCCCCATATCTGGCACATGAACCGACGCCAATTCGCACAATCTGCACTCGCAGCCGCCTCCGTCCCGCTCCTGCCAGCGACATCAATCGCAGCGACACGAGCCCTCGCCCTCCCCAACAACGCCCTGATCTGGGCGCGATACCTGCGCGACCTCCACGGTTGCTGCACGCCCCAGATGCTCGCCTCGCTCCTCAAAACCGATACCCGCCGAGCCACCCAGATCATCGAAACCCTGATCCGCCAAGGCCACCTTTCCCGCAGCCAGACCATCGCCCCAAGTACCCGCAAACCGCGCAACCTGACCCAAAAACCCATCCCCACGGCCCTCGACAATCTCCGCGCCCATATCGCAACCCACGAAACAGCCCTGCAACCGATCCCGTCCCCGTGCTGCTAAAATCGCTCAATCTGGCCCTCTTGATCCTCTTTCCGATCGCATGGATGGCCCCGCTCGCCCGCGCCGGATTGCTACCGTTTTTCTCCCTCGATAAGCTGTCGATCCTCAGCGGCGTGCAGAGCCTTTGGGGCACTGACATCATCCTTGCCTTGATCGTCGTCCTGTTCGCTATGATTGCCCCAATTGCCAAAACCCTCACCCTCGCCGCCATCCAGTTCAAAGCCATCACCGACAAAGCCATCCCGCTCGTCGACATCATGGGCAAACTCGCCATGGCCGATGTGTTCCTCATCGCCGTCTACATCGTTCTGGCCAAAGGCGTCGGCGTCGGACGGGTTGAAACGGCTTGGGGCCTGTACCTCTTCACAGCCTGCGTGCTGGCCTCCATGATCCTTTCGCATCTCACAAAACGCGGCCTGCGATGATTTTCGAGCTTTTCATCGGCATAGCCCTTGCCGCCATCGCCTTTATGGTCCTCTTCTGGTCCGCCAGCAGCCTATTTGCGACCGTGCCACGCCTCACAAAATACGCCCATGCTGCCACCGCGCTCATGGTTCTCGCGGCAATGACTATCCTCAGCAAATCCCTGATAAACCTGACATTCCCCACCGGATTAGCCCTCACCTGCGCTGCCCTGACTACCGCTTATCTCGACCGCCGCCGCCAATGGCTGATCCCCGCCATTGGTGCCGTCATGGGGCTGATCCTGATGTCCGGCTTGCCCTTCTCATAGTCTTGGGTCAAAGAGCGCACCCATGGCTGCCAAGAAATCCTTCACCTGCACCAATTGTGCTGCGACCTACTCCAAATGGGCCGGACGCTGCGACGATTGCGGGGAATGGAACACAATCGAAGAACAATCGCCGCTCTCGTCGGGCCCCTCAGGCAAATCGCTTGGCGCGGCCAAAGGCACCCCGATCACGCTGACTGATCTAACGCCCAAACAAGACGCCATAACGCGCCAAACCAGCGGTATTGGCGAGTTTGACCGGGTCACAGGCGGCGGGCTGGTCAAAGCCTCCGTCACGCTCGTCGGCGGCGATCCGGGCATAGGTAAATCTACCCTGTTGCTGCAAGCAGCAGGCGCTTTTGCCAATGGCGGCAATCACGTCATCTACGTCTCTGGTGAAGAGGCGACCAGCCAGATTGCCATGCGTGCCGACCGCCTTGGCCTGTCGCAAGCCCCGGTCAAACTCGCTGCCGAAACCAACCTGCGCGATATCCTTACCACGCTTGAGGCAGAGCGCCCGACGCTTGCGATAATCGACTCGATCCAAACCATGTGGTCCGACCGCGTGGACAGCGCTCCCGGCTCCGTCGCCCAGGTCCGCGCCTGCGCGCATGAATTGACAACGTTTGCCAAACGTCTCGGCATCGCGGTCATTCTTGTGGGCCATGTCACCAAAGAAGGCCAGATCGCAGGCCCGCGTGTCGTGGAGCACATGGTCGACACCGTGGTCTATTTCGAAGGAGAGCGCGGCCATCAGTACCGCATCCTGCGTGCCGTCAAAAATCGCTTTGGCCCCGCTGATGAGATTGGCGTCTTTGAGATGACCGGGCGTGGTCTGGCTCAGGTCACAAACCCATCAGCCCTGTTCCTCTCCGAGCGGGACAAACCTTCGCCCGGCTCTGTCGTCTTTGCCGGTGTCGAGGGCACACGGCCCCTGCTGGTCGAACTACAAGCGCTCGTCGCCCCCTCCCCCTTAGGCACTCCGCGCCGCTCCGTCGTTGGATGGGACAGCGCGCGCCTGTCGATGATCCTTGCGGTGCTCGAAGCGCGCGTTGGCGTCAGCTTTGCGGGCCTCGATGTCTATCTCAACGTTGCGGGCGGTATGAAAATCAGCGAGCCAGCCGCCGACCTCGCCGTCGCCGCCGCGCTCATGTCGGCACGCGAAAACGCGCCCCTGCCGCCAGAGACCGTCATTTTCGGAGAAATTTCCCTCTCAGGCGCGATCAGACCGGCAGCACAGAGCGAAATGCGCCTCAAAGAGGCCGAAAAACTCGGCTTCAGCAAGGCCCATATCCCAATTCGCCCGGAAAATAAGGGTGTTAAGAGCACATCCCTTAGCGTAATTCGCCACGAGGACTTGACGTTTTTCGTCAGTCAGTGTTTTGGTCAGCCAGATTTTGCGAAAGACGGGTGATGGAATTGGAAGCGTATACAATCGTTGACGGAGTTGTCCTCCTCATTCTCATCATTTCTGCGGTTCTCGCCTTTTCGCGCGGCCTCGTGCGCGAGGTTATGTCGATTGTGGGCTGGCTCATCGCCGCCGTCGTCGCTTTCATCTTCGCCCCACAACTCTATCCTGTTGTCAGCGAAATTCCTTATCTCAAGGACATTTTGAACGGCAATTGCGTCTATGGCGTGCTCGCGGCCTTCGCGATCATCTTTGCAGGCGTTCTGATCATCGTCTCGATCTTTACGCCGCTCTTCTCGGGTCTTGTTGCCAATTCCGCCCTTGGCCCCATGGATCGCGGGCTCGGCTTTCTTTTCGGGATTGCGCGCGGCGTGGTTCTCGTGGCCGTAGCGCTGACCGTGTATTTGATCATCACCGATGGCGGTGCTGGCATCGAGCAGGTCGAGACCTCCAAATCCAAAGAGTTGCTCGCTGATTTCGCAACAAGCATCCGCGCGAATGTTCTCGGTGCAGAGACCGAAGCTGGCGTTGTCTCCGACAGCCAGGCGTTGATCTGGGTTCAGAACAAGTTCGAAGAGCTGATGACCACCTGTTCGAACGGCTGATCACGCGCGCCGCGCTTCAATTGCGGCGCGGCGCTCGGCCTGATCATCAGCATTCAGCGGGAAGTTCCACATCATCGCAACCGCAATGAGTTTAAGAGCAATCGGCCCAATCCCGTAGAGAAGCGCAAGGCCGGTCAGCGCCCCGGCTGAGTTTTCAATCGTTACATCAAAGCCGACCCAATCAAGATATAAAAACGCGAGCCCCCCCGATATCGCGAGCGAGAGCTTTGTTGCAAGCGACCAGAGCGCGAAAAATGCTCCTGTCTGCTGCGACCCTGTCTGCTCCGTCGCCATATCAACAAGATCCGCCTGCATCGCCGCAGGCAGCGCCAGATCGGCCCCCAGCGCAGCCCCTGACAGCCCGCAAATGAGCGCAAACCACACCCAGTCTCCAGGCCCCAGCGCCAGTGTCCAGACGAAAATCAAGCCTGCGTAGATCATCGCCACCGACCAGATGCGATGTTTGGAATACCGCTTTGAGGCCCAGATCCAGAACGGGGCGGCGACAACTGCTGAAAGGAAGTAGAGAACCAAAAGCGGCCCTCCTACGTCGTCATTCTCCAGTCGGTATTTCACGAAAAAAATGAACAGGGTCGAGGCGATCCCGTTTGCTGCCCCATTGATGAAAAACGCAATGATCAAGCGCCGGAACACTAGCGCCCCGCGCAATATGTTCCAGACTGCCTTCAGCTCAGGCCGCTCGGTCGAATGATCCGCTGGCTCAGGCACACGCCACACGCAATAGGCCACGGCCAGCGGGATTGCGATCAGCGCAAAAAGCGCAATCCGCATCATACCTTCTTCGCTGTTGCCTGATCCATAGAGCAAGGCGGCAATGATCGTGCCAGTCAGCCCTAGCGTCTCGCGCCAGATCGAGACGCGCGAGCGTTCCTGATAATCACCGCTGATCTCCGCACCCCATGAAAAGTAGGGCACCATCGCAAAGGTCCATCCAAGCGTCACAACAAAGAGCCAGAACGTGAGATACAGCCATCCCGCATCGCTGGGTGGCACAAACAACATCCACGCGCCAATCGCCACGAGGGGCGCTGCCAGGATCAGCCACAATCTGCGCCGCCCGATGGAGGCGCGCGTTCGATCGCTCAGGACACCTGCAACCGGATCGCTGACCGCATCAAAGACCCGAAGCGCGAGGAAAATGACGCCGATACTCGCCAGCGACACACCACGCGCGTCCGCATAGAACTCCGAGAGAAAGACGAAGATCGGAAAGTAGATCGCCGCCAGCGGCAACGCCGGCAGCGCATAAGCGATGAGTTGCTGTTTGGGAAGAGGCGAAGAACTGTCCGGCATACCCCGTCAAACTGACGCGATATGCCCCAATGTCAACGCCACAGGCGCGCTGCAAATCCAGAGAAGACGCCTGCCAGCAGGCCGGAGCTGCAAATCGCCACCCAGATATAGGGATCGGCCAGGTACAGGAAATTCTCCAGCACTTTGTTCATATAGCCCGTCAGCATCTGATCGACGGTCTTATACGCGTGATACTGCATGCCTTGGTAAATATGATGGGCCGCTGCAATCGCGATGATCGACAACGTCGTTGCAATCGCAGCTCCAATGCCCGCGCGCCAGACCGCCCGATAGCCGATCTCCGCCATCGGACCGATTTTGATCCATCCGAAAACATAACCGACCGTGGCAAAGAAAATCGGGTTCACGCCAATTTGCGACAGCGCGGGAAAGCGGTGGGTCAATACATTCGCGCAGCCAAAGGCGCAGATCGCCAGAACGACAGCTGCTACCGCTTTGGCTGCTGTTGGCATGTTCTGCCGTGATTGCAAAACATCAGATTTCATGTCGCACACCTATCTGTATCACATCCGTCGTGCCCGCCATGAAGCAGGCGGCGCATGATGTCAGATAGAAGTTCCACATACGGGCAAATCGCTCGTCAAACCCCAGTTTTTCAATTTTCCCCCATGACCCGTTGAAATCCACGTGCCATCTGCGCAGCGTTTGAGAATAACTGTCACCAAACGCTTTGACCGACGCTTCAGTCAGCCCTGCTGCACCGATTTCCTGTCTCAAGGCCGAAACAGAGGGCAGCATACCGCCGGGGAAAATATACTTCTGGATGAAATCAACGCCTTTGCGATAGCCTTCAAACAGATGATCCGACACCGTGATTATCTGTAGACCTGCAATTGCAGCAGGATTAAGGCGATCGCGGACTATTTCGAAATACTGTGGCCAATATTTCTCGCCCACAGCCTCAAACATCTCAATCGAGGCGATCCCGTCATAGGATCCGCGCTCGTCCCGATAATCTCGCATGACGATATCCACGCTGTCAGACAGACCCGCCATCTGCATTCGCTTTTGGGCATAGTCATGTTGCTCGCGTGAAATGGTCAGCCCTGTGACACGCGCCCCGCGCATCTTTGCAGCATGTTCAGCAAATCCGCCCCAGCCGCAGCCAATTTCCAGAATATGATCGCCAGGTTTGACGCCGATCACATCGCACAAGTGATCATATTTACGCGTCTGTGCTGCGGCCAGCGTGTTGGCTTGCGTGTCGAACATAGCTGAGGAATAGGTCATGGTCTCATCAAGCCACATCTCGTAAAAATCATTCCCCAGATCATAGTGATGTGAGATATTCTTGCGGGCCTGTGCCTTGGAATTGGCCCGCAACCGGTGGCGCAACCGCTCGTAAAGACGCACCAGCTTCGCACCAGGCATCTCGCGCCCGACTTCCTCATTGCTCAGCAGCAAAACATCGAGCACCGCCTGCAAATCCGGAGTATCCCATTCCCCATCCATGTAGCTTTCGGCAAACCCCAATTCACCCTCCCGCAGGAGGCGCGAAAACATCGCGCCATCGCGCACCTGAATGACGCCGTGAGGCCCGGCCACCGGACCTTCAGCGCGGAAGAGCCGGCCGTCAGGCAAGATAAGATCAACGCGCCCGGCCTTGATCCCTTGCACCAGCGCAAATGCCTCACTGAACCAGCGCGGCAGGTTACTCTGGCCTTTTGTCGATAGGTATGGCTCCGCCATCTGTGCGTTCCCTTGCATTTGCGTCGATACTAATGAGTGTTTTGTGCAGCCGCGACAAGGGCTACTCCGCCGGTGTTTTTTCGGCCCATATCTGAGATTTACTGTAGCGATGAAACCGCACGCCTTTGAGGAACAATCTCAACGCCTCAAAATGGATCGCGACGATGACTTTCAGACTCATCATCGGATGGCTCATCAAAAGTTTGACAGCATTGCGATCACTCAGCGCCATGCGCTGCGCGTTATGCGTGGCAATCAACTCATCCGCCTGCCCGGCCCCTTGCTTGATCCGGAGCGCCAATTCCTCACCGGGAAACTGCATCGAAAAGCGGTAGGTCTGATCGAGAGAAACGAACGGAGAGACATACATCTCCTTTTGCGCTCCGTGCCGATGCGAAACATCTTGAGCATCAAGCGCCATCGCGTAAGCAACCTGATCCCCGAAGGTGTTTTTCACCTCGTAAATCACAGCACTCGGCGTGCCGTTTTCATCATAACAGTAAAAGACAGAAATCGGGTTGAACCCGACCCCCAGGATCCGCGGGAATGACAGCAAACGCACTTGCGCAGGCGCGCGCACACCGATCCGCGCAAGTTCGGCATCAACCCAAGCGCGCAAATCGGACCCATCGCGCGGACCATGATCAGAGCGATAAAAACTAATCAGACCGAACCGGTCCAGCTTGAGTAGACGTATGCGGTTTGCAACCGCGTCCAGCGCATCAATATCGAGCAGTAGAGAAAACACACGATATCGAAACTGGTGACGTTTGGGCGCAAGCCGCATGTGCATCACCCGTCCTGCGAAAAACGCGCTCTCGGGGACGGGTTTGCTCATTCAGCCGCTTTCATAAGATCATTCACAAATGGTGCGCCAGTATCCTTGGCCCAGGCTGGTCTGCTGCCAAGCGCGCGCGCCACGCGCAGACCTGTGCGCAGTCCATCCTCGTGAAACCCATAACCCAACCACGCACCAGCATACCAGACCCCGCCACGCCCCTGAATCGCGTCCATATCCTCCTGCGCCCGAAACGCGTCCGCATCGTAAAGCGGATGCGCATAATCGAATGACCCATGCACCAGCGCCGGATCAGGGGCTTTGCGCGGGTTGAGACTGACAATCAGCGGCTTGGGCGATGTCAGGCTTTGCAGGCGGTTCATCCAGTAACTGACCGGCGCAGGGCGGTCCGCATCCTCACCAGTACCGCTTGTAATAAAGTTCCAGCTTGACCAAACCTTGCGACGTTTTGGCATGAGGGACGGATCGGAATGCAACACCGCTGTGTTCGGCGCTGTTTTGAAGGCTCCAAGGATCGCCCGCTCATCATCCGCCATATCGCTCAGCATCTCGTAGGTCTGCGGTCCGTGTGTTGCCACAATGACCTGATCAAAGGTCTGCCGCGCACCATCCGCAAAGATCAGATCGGGCGAGCCGCCAGAGCGTTCAATCGCGACAACTTCAGCGCCTTCGACAATCCGCGCTTTGGTTTTCGCAAGCAAGCGCTGCACATACTCGCGCGAGCCGCCATCGACCGTGCGCCAGCGCTGCATCGGGCCAAGACCGGTCATCAGGTCATGATTGCGGAAAAATGTCACGTAACTCTCCGCCGGGAACGCCATCATCTTCGAGACAGGTGTCGACCAGATCGCCCCGCCCATGGGCAGCATAAACCAGTCAATAAACGCATTGGAAAATCCCTGCTGCTGCGCCCAGTCCCCCAGTGACAAACCGCTCAGCGCACCGCTGTCGAGCTGCGCCTCGGCAATTGCGTTGAATTTCTTGATGTCGAGCAGCATCTGCCAATATTGCGGACGAACGACATTGCCGCGCTGCGCAAAAAGTTTGTCGAGCGACTCGCAAGCATATTCCACCTTGCCATCCGCGACCGAGACCCCAAACGACATATCCGACCACTTCGTCGGGACATCCAAATGCTCAAAAAGCGAGCAAAGGTTGGGATAATTGCGCTGATTGTAGACGATAAAACCGGTATCGACCGCGATCTCCCGCCCTTCCATCGTCACAACCTGCGTATCCGCGTGACCGCCAAATCGCTTCTGCTTTTCGAACACCGTGACCTCATGGTCCTCGCTCAGCGCGTAGGCCGCACCCAATCCGGTAATACCGCTCCCGACAATCGCAATTCTCACGTCCGTTCCCTACTCCGCCGCTTGTAGTTTTTTCTTAGCGTCGGTCAGCGCGGAATATGCAGCAAGCGCCCGCTCCCGACCCTCTTTGAGATTGACAATCGGCACATCAGGTCGCGCAATTGTCCAAGATTTCGGAATTGCCTGCAAAAACGCATCCGCGCCTTCGCCTTCCAGATAGTGCCGTCTGTAGGTCTCGTTTATATCGAATTTTTCGGCCTGAACCGCCGGATTGAAAATCCTGAAAAACGGTGCCGCGTCCGGCCCGCAGCCAGCCACCCACTGCCAGCCAAGTGCATTCGAGGCAGGATCCCAATCTGTCAAACACTCCGCAAACCACTCCATCCCGACATGCCAGTGTACCATCAGATGCTTGGTGAGGTAAGAGGCGACGATCATGCGCGCGCGGTTGTGCATCTGTCCAGTGACATACATCTCGCGCATCGCGGCATCGACCACCGGCTCGCCAGTCTCTCCGCGCCGCCAAGCCTGCGCATCTTTGTTATCCGCCCTCCAGGGAAAGTCATCCCATCCCTCGCGCCAGTTGGACTGGGCGATATGTGGCGTGTGAAACAGGAGGTGATAGGAAAACTCGCGCCAAACAATCTCTTTGAGGAAATGCTCGGCACCGCTCGCTCCCGCTTCCATTGCGGTCCAACCTGCGTGCCACATCTGACGCGGGGAAATCTCGCCATAGGTCAGGTTTTCCGACAGCCCGGACGTCGCAACTTGATCGAGATTGTTGCGATCGGATTTGTACCCTTCGACCGACTTCGCAATAAAATCGTCAAGACGTGCCAAGGCCCGCGCCTCGCCCACGCGAACATGCTTGGCGACCACTTCCGCCCCCCGATACATATCGCGCCCCAGATCAAGGCTCGCGACATCCAACCCGTCCGGCCAAATATCTGGCGATGCGATATTCGCAGGCGCCGGGACCGGATCGGGCACATCACGGTCCCGCACCGCGCGCCACATCGGCGAGTAGACCTTGAAATAACCGCCTGTCTGGGTTTTCACCGTCCACGGCTCGAACAAGAGCAGCGCATTATGGCTCTCGACATCAAGCCCGGCTTTGCCCATCTCCGATTTGATATCCGTATCCCGCGCAATCGCTTCTTTCGTGTAGTCCCGACCATAATCCAGCGTGGCCGCATTGGTCTCTTGCGCCAAATCCTGCAAGATTTGCAACGCAGCCCCTTTGCGCACAATCAGCCGCGACCCAACCGCCCGCAATTCCGCATCAAGATGTGCCAACGACAGCCCCAAGCGCCACCGCGCCGCTGCGCCCATGGCCTCAACAATCGGGTCAATGATGAATACGGGCACAACCGGCAGGCCCCGCGAACAGGCTTTGGTCAGACCCGGATTGTCACTCAATCTCAGATCACGTCGAAACCAGTACAATGCCGTTTTGGATGATTGATCGTCCGGCACGCGCGCCCTTCCCTCAAGCCTTCACGATATTGTACGCAATAGCAAAAGAGTTGGATCACCACATCAGGCAATTGAGCGATTGGGCGTTTGGTTCATTTTCAGACTCGAATATCGTGATACGATGCCAAACAAGGCCCGATCTGTAAGCACAGGTAATTTCGAAAAGCGATTTGCGACTGTTCGCTATATTCCGTCACAACGCCACATCCATAACCTGAGGCACACTGCCTGCGCTGTCTTTCTTCAGCGCAACCACTGTCTCGCCAAAAACCATGTTCAACGACGCCAAAAGATCAGTGCGCTCGATCATTAGAATTTCCTCATCCTCAAATGTCAGCCGCAGGTCTTCATTGTCCTCCCCCGCCCGCCCGGATCGATATC
The DNA here is from genome assembly GCA_964425135.1 of uncultured Rhodobacterales bacterium. Lineage (GTDB taxonomy): Bacteria > Pseudomonadota > Alphaproteobacteria > Rhodobacterales > Rhodobacteraceae > CAYLLD01. The sequence continues at coordinate 48,651 of CAYRKW010000012.1, read as the reverse complement.
TCTCGCGTTCTGGGTTCAAACAGATGACCATGACGTGCGACGTTGCATCAGCACTCATGGACGTAGGTTCGCAAAGCGCAACCAGATCAAGCGCGGATGGCCCCAGATCAAAGGAAACAGAGCGCTCCGGCTCCTGAGCAGCGCCATTGTCAACACTCTCCATCGCATCAACCAGAATATGTGACGCGAATTTCGCATGTGCGGCCGTATCCGCGCGCACCAAAACGACCGGCACTTCCGCATTCGCCCGCGCAAATACACCGATCTGCTCTTTCAGATGCGCAATAAGCGCCACATCGCTGCGCAACGCATCAAGCCCGCGTCGTCGCTCCGCTACCGGCGTATCCTCGCGTGTGTTAGCCGCATCTCGATCCGATGCGGCCTGCTGAGCGACAATAGATTGCATAACTTTTGTCGCAACCGTGTCCGAGCGCACAATACGCGTTGCACCATTGCTGCGTGAAATGACCAGTGATGTGTTCATTTACCACCCCGGAGATCCATCCGGGGTGGGGATTAGCAAATTTGGACTAACAAATCTTGAATTGCGCCGGGTCAGGCGTTCACATCGACAACCACACGCCCGCGAACCTGTCCTTTCAGGATATCCGCGCCAAGCTTTGGCAAGTCACCGAGCGTCGCCGGAACCATCATTGCCTCCAGCTTGTCGAGCGGCAGGTCCTGCGCGATCCGCCCCCAGGCACGGACACGGTTATCATAAGGCTGCATAACGCTGTCGATGCCCAGAAGGTTAACACCGCGCAAAAGGAATGGAATGACCGTTGCTGGAAGCGCTGCGCCGCCCGCCAGCCCCACCGCTGATACCGATGCGCCATATTTCAACTGGCCCAGGACCCGCGCCAGCATCGCTCCGCCAACCGCATCAACGCAGCCCGCCCAAATCTCCGCCTCCAAGGGGCGCTTGGTCGTCTCGTTGATCTCATCACGCGCCACGATCTGGCTTGCCCCCAGCGATTTGAGGTAATCGGCTGTCTCAGGCCGCCCTGTCACCGCCGCAACCTCATAACCGCGATTGGCCAGAATAGCCGTGGCAACCGAGCCAACGCCGCCCGCAGCACCTGTTACCAGAACCGGCCCATCAGCGGCCTTGAGCCCATGATCCTCCAACGCCATCACAGCCAGCATCGAGGTGAAGCCCGCCGTGCCAACGGCCATCGCCTGTTTTGTCGAGAGCCCATCGGGCAACGGCACCAGCCAATCGCCTTTTACGCGAGCTTTTTGGGAATATCCGCCCCAATGCCCCTCGCCCACACGCCACCCGGTCAAAACAACCCGATCTCCCGACTTGTAGCGATCATCGCTTGACGCCTCGACGGTGCCCGCAAAATCAACGCCCGGCACATGCGGGTAGTTGCGCACGAGCCCGCCGCCCGGCCCGATGCACAAGCCATCCTTATAGTTGACCGTCGAATATTCCACCGCGACAGTGACGTCACCTTCAGGCAATTGATCTTCGGTGATGGATTGCACCGCAGCCGACGTCTTGCCGCTCTCTTCATCTTTCTCAACTACCAATGCGTTGAAGCTCATTTTTCAGATCTCCTGACCTAGTGTTCGGTGTGTCATATCTAGAATCTTAAACGCGCTCTGCCATTACGCGAAGAGCCGCTCAATCGGTTTCTTAAAAACCAGCGATCCAGCGCCCAATCCGCCAGTGCCAAGAGCGTAGCCCGATAACGTCGTCCAAGGCACTTCAAGCATCCCGCCCGTGCGCATCGCAAAAAGCGCGACGACCAGCGCCGCATTCGCCGCCACAAGGATCATGTAGACAAAAACGACCCAATAGATACGCCCGCGAAAGCGCATCGACATCGCTTGGTCTTGTACGTCAAGATCGCTCAAGGCCCGGACCAGGAAATGGGACAAATTTCTGCTGATTTTCCAGAGAAATCCCAAACGCGGCCATGATCGCGCAGACGGCTCTTTGTCCCCTGCGCCACAATAATATCTGGCCCCATCCAATACCGCGTGTTCTTGACCCAGATCGGATCATCGGTCGCACCGCTCACCATCTCAATCTCACCTTGAATGAGTTTGCCGACCGAGATGCGGCGCTTGCGCCCGTCCCGCTCAATCTGAACCGGAAGTTGCTCAGCGCCAATAACCTCCCCGATCAACATGCTCAGCAAACCCGTGGTGCCGCCCGCCTTTCCACTCAGGATCTGGCAAATCCCGTGAAACGCTTTATGCGATGCGTTGTCATCCACGTAGACAGCAACCTTCCACTGCCCTTCACCCATGCGCCCGGGAATATCGGCCAGAAGCCCGATGCTGATCCCATCCAGCGGTTCGCCGTCATAATGGCCCTTGTCGATAATGATCGCCATCCATGCATGGCAATAGCCTTCGGTGGGCGCGTGCTTGCCAAGCGAAACGACACACGGGCAGAACACATCGCAAGAACAGTTCAGAAAAAGCTCCCCGTCGATCTCCCACGGCAAGGGCGTGCGCTGGTTACGGCCTCCCATCAGCCGCTGCTCAACGCGCTCCTTGGTGGAGATTTTCACCTTCTTGCGCGGGGATTTGGTTTTCTCGGCCATAGCTGGCACCTCACATCAATCCAACTGATTGCATCAGGACATAACCGCCCCACAAGAGCAATGCAAACCCTGTGGGTCGCGTCAAAAACCGGCCCAAATCGGGCAGTTTTTCGAGCGTCATCAGGATCATCGCCCCGCCCATCCATATCAGGTCCATCACACCGCCGACAAATCCGATGACCATCAGACCCCAGCAGCACAGAACACAGAACCCGCCGTGATGCAGCCCCATGCGCACACCACCTGCAAATCCCGGTCGCCAGTCGCGCAGGAATTGCGTCATAGGTGAGCGGCAAAAGGCAAGGCAACGATCTTTCAGCGATGTGAATTGGTAAAGCCCGGCAGCAATCAACAGCGCGGCAGAGAACAGACCGCTGCGCGAGCGCCCCATCTTCGTGACCAACTCCCACTCGATCAGCAGCGTCTGCGCATAGGCAATCGCAATCGCAAACCCGATCCAGGCGATGAAATACCCCAGCACCAGCCCGATTGATCCCGCCCGTGTGCCATCCGCCGAAGTAATCAGATCTTCATAGGTGCGCAGCGTCGGCACAAATGTCGGCCCCATCATCGCTCCCATCATGATCACCCACATGATCACCAGCGGACCGAGGTCAACCATATTCATCGGAACACGGCCCATATCCATTGCCATGGAAAACATGACCCACCATGACATCAGGATAAGCGCAAAATATCCCAACCACACGAAAGAGCGCGCGAGAACCATCAGATTTTGTCCCGGATGATAAGCGCGCTGATAAACATGAGCAGCATCGAGACAAACGGTACCACCAACATCAACACACCCAGCCCGATATTGGCGCCGCCGCCCAAGCCCGACAGCCGGTAATCAATCGCATCCCACGTGGCATAGCTCCACGCTCCGGCAGTAATGAACAAGCCGATCATAACCGGCAGACGCAATTCTCTGAACTGCCCTTCGCGCACCAGGGCCAGCCCGCTCCACAATATGAACGGAGCGCTTGCCCAAAAGCAGTTAAACAGCAGCACACCCCATTCCGATTTCATGAACATTGAAGTGCCCACGGCCGTTGTCACAGCGCAACTCGATATCGCGGGCAAGGATGCGGCAAACGCAAGTGTCAGCAGATGAAACGCCATGTACTCCCCCGGCTCACCTTATCGCAAAAGCGTTATACGGAAAAAAAATGTCGCGCAAAGCGGTCAGCGCAAAGTTTACGCTACGAAAACCCAGATTTTTGCAAATGTTCGAAAAATTCTCAGCCCCAAAAATCCTCAATTCATTCAGGAAAACTGTTATGTAATGATTTTTTACATTTTGATCTTGATTTGCGCATTCGGATACCCCAATTATGATAATGTAAAACAAATTAACATAGGAAAGGACGAACAATGGACAGCATTACGAGCTGGCTGACTTCAGCACGCGACTGGCTCGACGCTCGCGGCCGCCCAGCATGGCTGGCAGCAATGATCATCGGCTTTATTTTCTTCTGGCCGGTGGGTTTGGCAATTCTCTTTTATATGATCGGGAGCAAGCGCATGAAATGTAACCGCAAATACAACATTATTCCGCATCGTCGTATGCAGATGTCGAGTTCGGGCAACGTCGCATTTGATAATTATCGCGACGAAACCCTCAAACGTCTCGAAGAAGAGCAAACCGCGTTTCAGGGCTTCTTGCAACGGCTGCGTGAGGCGAAAGACAAGGCAGAGTTCGATCAGTTTATGAACGACCGCCGGGACAAAACGCAGATGACACCAGAATTTGGTTAAGCCGTCTTGATCAAGACCAGATCGCCCCTCCCTCGGGGGCGATTAACCAATTGGGCGCGACAGATTGCGCCTTTATGAACAATTTGATTGGCGAAATTGACCCATGGCGTTATGTTGGACTTCGTTTCATTGAAAGTCACACACTTAAGTTTATGCGCCACTCCCCGACGATAACACCGCAGTTCTATGTGACAGCACCGACCCCCTGCCCGTATCTCGAAGGCCGGGTCGAGAGGAAGCTTTTCACATCGCTCAACGGGGACAACGCACAGCAAATCAATGATGTGCTCTCGCATCAGGGCTTTCGCCGGTCACAAAACGTGCTCTACCGCCCCTCTTGCGCAGATTGCAACATGTGCCTCTCGGTACGCATTCGCGTCGATGATTTTAAACCCAGCACATCGCAAAAGCGTGTTCTCAAAAAGAACGCCTCACTTTTGCGCGAAGGCAACGCGCCTTGGGCGACAGAGGATCAATATGCGCTCTTTCGCCGCTACGTCAGCGGACGCCACAACGAGGGCGGCATGGCGGATATGGACGTTTATGAATACGCTGCCATGGTCGAAGAAACCCAAGTGCGCAGCCGCGTCGTTGAATATAGCGCCCCTGATGAGGATGGCCGCCCCGAACTGCGGGCCGTTTGCCTGACTGATGTTTTGAGTGACGGGCTCTCGATGGTCTATTCTTTCTTCGACCCCGACCATTCCGACTGCTCGCTCGGCACCTACCTCGTGCTCGACCACATCAAGATCGCCCAAAACGCAGGGCTGCCTTACGTGTATCTCGGCTATTGGGTCCCCGGCTCTCGCAAAATGGACTACAAAAAACGCTTCAAACCGCTGGAGCTGTTTTTTGGCGGCAAATGGCAGGAGTTGGATGCGGCAACGCAGGCGCGCAAGGAGCGCGAGTCGCTGCGCCAGTCACCTGCGCTCGACGAAGATGGGATTACTATTCCTGATGTTTCAGATTTGACGTAGCGCTTCACGCAGTCGCTAGAAGAACCAACTTCTTTCAACCCGCACTTCCAAGAAACAAGGGTAGCACGAGACCCTAAGTTGTGGCGTATGCCCCCTCTCGAAGGTCGGGGGCTGTCCTAAGTAATGTGACCCAAAGAAAAGCGCCTCTCCAATCCACACCCTAACCCGCAGGTATCAGATCCGGCACAATCGTCACGATCGACGGGAAGAACCACAGGATCGCCAGGCCAACGACCTGAATGATCACAAACGGAATAATCCCCCGATAAATGTGCTGCGTCGTCACGCTCGGCGGAGCCACCCCGCGCAGATAGAAGAGCGCAAAGCCGAAGGGAGGCGTCAGGAATGAGGTCTGCAAATTCACCGCGATCAGGATGGTTACCCATTTGGGATCAAACTCGCCGCCGTAGATCACAGGCCCGACAATCGGGATCACGATGTAGATGATCTCCAGAAAATCGAGCACGAAGCCCAGCACGAACAGCACGCCCATCACGATCAGCAGAACCACCAGCTTTTCGTCAAAGCTGCGCAGGAACTCCTGAATGTAATGCTCACCGCCAAAAGAAATCACGACAAGATTGAGAAGTTGCGAGCCGATCAGGATCGCGAACACCATTGATGTCACCTTGGTGGTCTCTCGCACGACCGGCGTCAGAACCGCGTTCTTAAACAGCACCCAACAGGCATAGAGCAACCCGCCGAAGGCCACATGATAAGCCGCAATCGCAATAATGCCCGCCACCCAACGCTCGAACCCGACAACTTCTGTGTTCAGACGCAGATCGAACTTCACGCCCAGCAAAAGCATGATAACCATGGCAAAGCTGGCGATAAGAATAGGTTTGCCGCTGCCACCAACTTCCTGAAGCTTACGATAGGCCGCCAGCATAATCGCGCCCCCCGCTCCAAGCGCCGCGGCAGGTGTCGGATTGGTGATACCACCTAAGATCGAGCCCAAAACCGCGACAATCAGCACGAGCGGCGGGAAGACCACGCGCAGCAGCTCGTTTTGTCCCAGCCGGATCACCGCTTCGCGCGCGCCATAAAGGATCAACATGAAAGGGATAACCAGCATCATCGTAGCAACACCGGGTGAGGTGAGCGGCGAGATGAACATCGCATCCACCACAAACGCGAGCCACATACCCAAAACCCCGATCAGCAAGGGGCGCGTCGGAAGTTTGGGGAACAACCCGTAAGCCAGTGCAAAAATGAGGCCAAACAACAGCAGGATCGTTGCATTGCCGCCCGAAATCCACGCCGCATCCGCAATCTTCTGTGCGCGCAATTCGTCAATCTGCTCTGGCGTCAGCGCATCGCCCTCCGCCGCCGTCGCATTTGCCGCCTCTGCATCGATGCGCTCTTGCACTGCGACCGCTTCATCCCAGGCCTCCTGCCCATGCAGCGAGATCATCGCACCCTGACAGGTCTCCGAGACATTCGTGCGCAACTCAGCGCTCTCACCCTGTTCTACAAACCGGCCGACATTGACGTCTTGCGATCCGACCGCGCCAAGCATCGAGGAGCCAATAACCGCCAGGATCATCGCTGTCGGGATCGCCAGCAGCCACAGCAGTTTGTGATTGCGGTCAAGTTTCTCGCGCCCGTCATCGTCGAAAATCACCGGCGGTGCGTTTTGCGGGCGGTATAGCGCGAACCCGAAGGCATAAAGCGCATAGAGCAGCGCGAGCATGATACCCGGAAGCAGCGCCGCCTGGAATAGCGTTCCCACCGACAGCACCGCAGGCTCACCAAGATAGGTGAGCGCATCAGAACAACCAACCGCCTGCGCGCGCTCCTCCTGCGCGGTTGAATAGAGATCGCCTGCAAGCGTACCCAACAGAACAATCACAATCGATGGCGGAATAATCTGGCCCAACGTGCCCGAAGCCGCAATCACACCCGTCGATAGCTCGGGCGAATATCCATTGCGCAGCATGGTCGGCAGCGACAAAAGACCCATGGTCACAACCGTTGCGCCCACAATCCCGGTGGACGCCGCCAAAAACGCGCCAACAACCACAACCGAAACAGCCAGGCCGCCGGGCAGCGGGCCAAACACCCGCGCCATCGTCGTCAGCAGATCATTGGCAATTTTGGAGCGCTCGAGCGTGATGCCCATCAGAACGAACATCGCTACCGCCAATAGCGTCTCAATCGACTGGCCCGCCAGAACGCGCTCATTCATGCGGTTTACGATAAAGCTGAGATTGCGATCCATCGCTTTTTCCCAGCCACCGTCAAAGAGCGGCTTATCAATACGCGGCAATTCAGGGTATCGGAACAGCGATATATCGTATCGTGAGATACCGGAATCGAGCAACTCCCGATAGGCCGCTGAACTTTGATCAATCGCCTGATGGATCAAGATGCCCGAGCTATCAAGCGCAGCAATAATCGAGAACGAAATAACCGCAGACCCGCCGATAGCAAAAGCCACAGGAAAGCCGGACATGATCCCGCCAAACAGGCAGAGGAACACAATTATCAGGCCAACTTCGACACCATCCAAACCAAAGATCATATCCCCGCCGCCCCTTAATGAATTGACTCGACGAGCTCAGCGGTATCATCGCCAAGACTGTCTTTGTCGAGAAATTTGCCTTCGCTCTCCGGCCCTTCGCGCAGTTCCAGAAGCGAACGGTAGAAGAAGGCGACGGCCTGCAAGAACATCATGCCGCAGAAGGCAACCAGCAGAACCTTGAAGATGAAATAGCCGTTAAAACCATTGGGCGAGAACCCGATGGTCTCCACGTTCCATTTCACGATTTTTGCTTTCTTGAGCATCAACTCAAGTTTGTCCGAGGCACTCACCTTGGGCGTGATCAAATGCCGCCACATAAAGTACCAGCCATACATCCACGTCAGCACCATCGTGGGCATGATGAAAAAGAGCGAGCCGAACATATCGACGATTTTCTTGGTGCGGTATTTCGCGCCTGCGTAAAACAGATCAACCCGCACATGCCCGCCCTGCACAAAAGTATAAGCGCAGCACATGGCGACAATCATCGCGTTATAGAGCTTCAGCTCTTCGGCAAACCAGCTCAGGTCTTTGGTAAATATCGTGCCAAACGGCCCCATCGAGATTTCCGAGACGCGGAAAATGCGCTGCAAAAACACGATCATTATTTGTTGCAGGACCATAAGCAGGGCAGCCCATGCGAAAAAGCGCCCGACTGTATTCGAAAATCCCTCAATAACGCGCACAACGCCCCAGAGAATATTCGAGCGCCACAGGCCCACAATCGTCAGAACGATCAGCCCTGTGAATATAACGAAGAAAAACTCAACCGATCCGCCGTAATAGATAAACCGGATCAACGCTTCTTTGTTCGACCAATCCAGCCAACTCATCGGGTTCAGGATCGCGGTAAAGAAATTCACAAACGCCATCGCGATATTCGAGATGAACGCGCCAATCAGATCGGCCATATCAGTCCCTGTTGTTGCGGCATTTCATTTTGTGCGGATGCCTTGGTGGCCTGCCCCCGAAACGATGCCGGAGGCAAGCAAGTCGCTAGAAAATCCGTGGATTATCCACGCACACGGTCACGCTGCGCACGGTATGCACCGATGGATTGTGTCAACCAGCCGGAGCTGTCTGCCATGGATGCAAAGTAATCGTCGTTGATTTTCTTGAACAGCTCGTCGCCCATGAACTCGGCATAAACGCCTTTGGACGCTTCGAACATCGCATCCCAAACGCTGTCTGGGAATTCAAGAACCTGAACACCACCCGCTTGCAGACGCTGGAGCGCTGCACCGTTGTTCATCAGGTACTGGCTGAGGTTCCAGACGTTCGCATGCGCAGCTGCGGTCTCGACCATGGCTTGCTGCGATGGTGTCAACTCGTTGAACACATCGCGGTTCATTGCAGCCGACAGACCCGCCGCTGGTTCGTGCATACCAGCAGTGTAGTAGAACTTGGTGATTTCCTGGAAACCGGCTTTCTCATCAGCCCATGGGCCGATCCACTCTGTTCCGTCAATCGCTCCGGAGGCAAGCGCCTGGTACACTTCAGCGCCCGGCAGGTTTTGAACCGACGCACCCATGGCGCCCAGAACTTTACCGCCCAGACCTGGCATACGGAATTTCAGACCGTTGAAGTCCTCTGGTCCAGTCACTTCGTTACGGAACCAACCGCCAGCCTGCGTGCCGGTGTTACCCGCAAGGAAGGACTTGAGACCGAAGATCTCGCCCAACTCGTCATGCAGCGCGTGGCCGTTGCCGTGGTAGTACCAGTTGTTCAGCTCGGTTGCTGTCATCCCGAATGGAACGCCCGTGAAGAACGCCAGACCCGGGTGCTGGTTGATGAAGTAGTAATCCGCTGCGTGATACACATCAGCCTGACCGGATGTCACCGCATCGAAAACTTCAAACGCGCCAACAAGCTCGCCTGCCGCTTTAACATCGATTGTGAGCGAGCCGTCAGACATCGCGTTTACGTTGTCAGCAAACTTCTGCGCCGCGTCGAAAACGCCTGCAAGTCCGCGACCCCAGCTTGTGACCATGGTCAAGGTACGGTTGCCTTGTGCATATGCTGGTGCAGCCAGCGCGCCAGCGGCAGCAGTCGTGCCAAGCGCGGATTTCGTCAAAAATGAGCGACGATCCATGTGTTGTTATCCTCCCAATATTAAACCCAAGCCCTGTGCTCGGGCCTTCCTAAGGTGCGCAGACGTTATCATGCAGGGTGAAAACTGCAAATACGTAGTAACACCTATTCCTTTGCCGGTCGTCTTATGTCAGGCAGCGCATGTCGGTGACTTTGAAACACAGGTCACTCGCATTAAAATGGGCGCAGATCATCAGGAAAAATAAAGGTTATCTCTCAGTTTGAACGACCAGTCTTCAATTGATCCAGTACATGCACGGACCCCTAAGGTTGCGGGCAAATCCAGCGTTCGACAGATCAGTCCTGTCAATCGGCGTCGCAGTATCGCGTGGCTCGCTCTGCCGCTTATCGCGGCAATTGCCGCGATCGCCACGATGTTCGCATGGCAGGAACGACGCCTCGCGGAAGCGGAAATTCGGGTGATAGAGCGCGAATTAATCGAAGCTAAACAGGCCGAGCTTGCTAACTATATGAGCATCGCCCGCTCCGCCTTCAATAACATCTACGGTCGCGCTGCACCTGATGATGAAGAGGCGAAACTTGCGATATCTCAGATACTTGCTGCACTCTCTTACGGTGATGATGGCTTCTTTTTTGTCTATGACTACGACGGCAACAATCTTGTCAGCCCCAAGCAAACCTATCTGATCGGAAAAAACTGGCTCGACACCAAAGACCAAAACGGCACCCCGGTCGTGGAAGAGTTGATAAGAAAGGCACGCGCCGGTGGCGGCTATCACCGCTATCAGTGGCCAAAGCCCTCCAACAACGAGCCCGGCGATATGTATACATATGTCGTTGGATTGCAGGACTGGCGCTGGGCTTTGGGGACTGGCATCTTTATCGACGACATTGTTGCCCATGTGGACGAGCTGCGCGACAACACCCGCGCCCGTGTCCGCGCTGATATCGCATGGATTTCCGCAATCGCCGTGGCGACGCTTGTCTGTGTCTATGTTTCGCTGTTGATCATGGGACACAAAGAGCGAAAGGCCTCCAACGAACAACTCGACACGCTGACCAAAAGGATTTTCCGCACCCAGGAGGAAGAACGCGGACGTGTCGCGCGCGAGCTGCATGACGGTATCTCCCAGATGCTCGCGGGTGTGCGATTTACGCTCGAACTTGCCGCACGCAAACTGGACAAGGGCGACACAGCCATTTCACCGGAGATTGAAAGCGGCACGCAGGAACTCAAAGCGGCGATCTCCGAAGTGCGCCGCATCTCGCGCGATCTGCGGCCCGGTCTTTTGGATGATCTGGGCCTTGGCCCTGCCCTTCAATCGCTGGTCGATGAATTCTCGACCCGCTCGGGTGTCGAAGGGCGCTTTGAAACAGAGGTCTTTCGCAACCGTTTGACCGATGACGCCAAAACAGCCCTCTTTCGTGTTGCACAGGAAAGCCTCACAAACATAGAACGGCACGCGCAAGCCACCGAAATGTCACTGCGCCTGCGTGGCACAAGGGACGGTGTGCGCATGAGCATCCGCGACAACGGGTCGGGTTTTGATGTCTCGCAAAAAGGCGGCGGATTGGGGTTGCGGAACATGAAAGAACGGATCGAACATATCGGCGGATCCCTCTCGATTGAAAGCGGACCTGACGGGACGCACATCCGCGCAAATCTGCCGCCCCATCATTTCCTGAACGCCAAGGACGCCGTCCGGTGACGCGGTCAACCATCACTATATTGCTCGCGGACGACCACCCCCTCGTGGTCGACGGCATCAAAGGATACATGGAAACCTATGACCACCTGTCGGTCATCGCGACGGCCGGAAACGCCCAAACAGCGGTTGATCTGTTCTCGCAAACCTGCCCTGACGTGGTGATCATGGATATCAACATGCCGGGGATGAACGGGCTGACGGCCACCGAAATGATTTGCGAGTTGGACGAAACCGCAAAGGTTATCGTCCTGTCGATGCACGACAGTCCCGAATATATCTCCACGGCCCTGCGTCACGGCGCGAAAGGGTATCTACTCAAGGACGTGCCAACCGAGGAGATTGTTCAGGCGGTTGAGACGGTTATGGCCGGAGGAACCTATCTTTGCGAAAGCGCTAAGGAAGCCGCTCAGACCGGCGCGCAGGAACCGCTTACATCGCGTGAGCAAACAGTACTGCTGCAACTGGCCGCCGGCGCATCCAACAAAGAAGTGGCCCGCGTGCTTAATATTTCGGTGCGCACCGTGGAAATCCACCGCGCAAACATCAAACGCAAACTAGGCATCAGTTCCACCGCAGGTCTGACAAGATACGCATTGGAACGCGGCGTATTACAAGTTTAGGCGATTTTCCGCAATTATATTACAAAATGAGCCAACTCAGCGTACTAAACGATATCCACGCGGTTGACCTTACCCCGCGCGCAAGCTATGTCAGGCCCATAAGGAGACAAACATGACGAGTCTTGTCGTACTTGTGAGACATGGCGTGACCTGACGGAGATAATCCGATCAGCCGTTACGCCAACCCCCAGTTCCGGGGGTTTTTTTGTGGCTGAATATAATGCCAGTGACGTGGATGGAGTAAAGGCAATGAAGACGCAGATGACCGGCGCACAAATGGTTGTGAAAGCACTGAAGGATCAGGGCGTAGATACCGTATTCGGGTATCCCGGCGGCGCTGTGCTACCGATCTATGATGAGATTTTTCAGCAAAACGATATTCGGCATATCCTGGTGCGCCACGAACAGGGCGCAACCCATGCCGCCGAAGGCTATGCCCGTTCCACCGGCAAACCCGGCGTTGTGCTCGTCACCTCCGGCCCCGGCGCCACCAACGCGGTGACCGGCATGACAGATGCACTGATGGATTCGATCCCCATGGTTGTCCTCACTGGACAGGTTCCCACCTTCATGATCGGCAATGACGCGTTTCAGGAAGCTGATACCGTCGGCATAACGCGCCCCTGCACCAAGCATAATTGGCTCGTGCGCGAGACCGACAAGCTGTCCGAGACGATCCACCAGGCCTTCCATGTCGCCACAAACGGACGTCCCGGCCCTGTGCTGATCGACATCCCCAAGGATGTTCAATTCGCCAGCGGCACCTATGTCGGCCCGGACAAATCGTCGACCAAACACTACCAGCCCGTGGTCAAAGGCGATGAGGAGAAAATTCTCGCCGCAGTCGAGCTCTTGGAAAAAGCCAAGAAACCGATCATTTATTCAGGCGGCGGCGTTGTAAACTCTGGCGATGAAGCCACAAAGCTCCTGCGCCAACTGGTCGCCGAAACCGGCTTCCCGATCACCTCCACCCTGATGGGGCTGGGCTGCTATCCGGCATCGGGCGATAACTGGCTCGGCATGCTGGGCATGCACGGAACCTATGAGGCGAATATGGCAATGCATGATTGCGATTTCATGCTTTGCATTGGCGCGCGTTTCGATGATCGGATCACCGGAGCCACAGACAAATTTTCTCCTGATTCCAAGAAGGTACACATCGATATTGATGCATCATCCATCAACAAAAATATCCACGTGGATGTGCCAATTGTTGGCGACGTTGCTGAAGTTCTCAAAGTCATGCTGCGGTTCTGGAAGGCACGGGGTCGCGAACTAAACTCAATTGACGTGAAAAACTGGATGAGCCAGATCGACGAATGGCGCTCAATCGATTGCCTGTCCTACACGCCATCCGAAAAAGTCATCAAACCACAATACGCGCTCCAACGTCTCGAAGCGCTGACCAAAAAATACGACCGCTATGTCACCACAGAGGTCGGTCAACACCAGATGTGGGCCGCTCAGTACATGGGCTTTGAAGAGCCAAACCGCTGGATGACCTCCGGCGGGCTGGGCACGATGGGCTACGGCCTGCCTGCCTCAATCGGTGTGCAGATCGCGCATCCAGACGCGCTGGTGATCAACGTTGCGGGCGAGGCGTCCTGGCTGATGAATGTGCAAGAGATGGGTACCGCCGCCCAGTTCCGCGCTCCCGTCAAACAGTTCATCCTCAATAACGAACGGTTAGGCATGGTCCGCCAGTGGCAGGAATTGCTGCACGGCGAGCGCTATTCCCACAGCTGGTCCGAAGCCCTGCCCGACTTCGTCAAACTCGCCGAGGCCTTCGGTGCCAAGGGCATTATGTGTTCAGATCCCGCCGATCTCGATGATGCAATTATGGAAATGATCGAACATGACGGACCAGTGGTTTTCGACTGCCTTGTTGAGAAGCACGAAAACTGCTTCCCGATGATTCCGTCCGGCAAGGCGCATAACGAGATGCTCTTGGGTGATGCCTCCACCCAAGGGGCGATTGAAACAGATGGTGCAGTGCTGGTCTGACGGCTGGCACACAAACCAATGCGCAAGGCGGCGAACATCTATTTCAGCTATGGCATGACAAAGTCCGGCAGCACGCTGGGCTTTGAGCTGGCTCGCACAGCACTGGAACAAGCTGGCTGCCGCCAACCGCTCCTGCCCGGTAGCTTATCGCGCGCCAAACGCATCAACTTCATCGCCCACATTGATGTACCCGCGTTTGCGAGCATAGAAACATTCGCCAATCAACTCGGCGGCCCGCTCGCCATCAAAACCCATACGCGCCCTGACGAGCCCATCATCGACGCGCTGCAATCGGGCCGCGCCTTTGCGCATGCTATCTATCGCGACCCCCGTGATATCGCGCTTTCGATGCTCGATCACGGCAAACGGGCGCGGCGCGATGGCAAACCGGCCTTTTCTGAATTTGTAGAAATCGCCGACACTATCGAGCCGATAAAGCACCAGGCAAACACCCTGCTCGCGTGGCTGAGCCTGCCGAATGTCAAACCACTCTTCTATGATGACATCGCCTTCGCGACCGCGCAGACGCTGCCGGGCCTCATGGATGATCTGAACATTCAAACCGACGCAACCCAAGTGATCGACACGGTGCAAAACGACCGATTTACGCAGTTCAACATCGGCCGACCCAATCGCCACGAGCGTGAAATGGACACCGCCACCAGCGCGCGGTTTTGCGATATATTCGCACCCATGTACGATCGCCTGATCACCAACAAACCGACACAGCGCCCAAACGGCGATCCGATCCTTGACCCGTCGCAATCTCTTTGCCACTGGGACAAACAGCTAGACCCTATCCATTCAGGAGCGAACCGATGAACGCACTTTCGATCAAGAAAGGTTCTAACAAGAAAAGCGCCTATAATCTCAACAGCACCTTTGGCGATGAGATCGAAACCCACACGCTCGCAGTGCTGGTCGATAACGAAGCGGGTGTCCTGGCGCGTGTCATCGGCCTCTTTTCAGGACGCGGCTATAATATTGAAAGCCTCACGGTCGCCGAAGTGGATCACGAGGGTCATCGCTCGCGCATCACGATTGTCACAACCGGAACGCCTTCGGTGATCGAACAGATTAAAGCGCAACTTGCCCGCATCGTGCCGGTGCATCAGGTCAATGACCTCACCGTTGAAGGACCGAGCGTCGAGCGAGAGCTGGCACTCGTAAAAGTCACCGGAACGGGCGATAAGCGGGTCGAAGCGCTGCGCACCTCAGAAGTCTTTCGCGCGCGGGTTGTGGACAGCACGCTGGAGAGCTTCGTGTTCGAACTCACCGGCACGCCTGAGAAAATCGACGCATTCATGGCCATGATGCGCCCTTTGGGTCTCGTAGATGTGGCCCGCACCGGCGTTGCGGCCATCAGTCGCGGCTCGGAATAGCGCCGAAAAACAAAACGCCCGGCGTAATGCCGGGCGATTTAGTGATTCTCTTTCAATATCAGACGCGGCTCAGCACGCCCCGTCCATCAGGACTTCGCTGGCAAAGCGCGGACGGATCGCAACACGGTTCTGCCACACCAGATCTCCAAGCCCGATATAATCGAACAGCGCAGAATACGGGATGTGCGTTTCAACAAACACAATGGAATCGCCCGGAACCAAGGTCGGCATCAACGCCTTCTCCTCGAACGTCAGATTGCTCGTCGTCTTCAACTCAAAATAATGCGCATCAAGCTGAACATTCTCGCCGTTGATCGGGCAAGACCAAATAACCTCATAATCAGCCTCTTCCGTATCCCATTTGATGCTGGTCAAACGGATCGATTTATCATCCTTGATCCAAGGCAGCAGACTGTCGAGCAAACCATGCAGTTTCACGGCAAAGGCTGCGTCAATCGCCTCCTCTTCGCGCGATACAATATCAGCCAAGGCGTAGGTCGCTTTTGCCGCCCGCGAATAGGACTTGAACGCATCGAAAAACTGGAAGCTGAGCGCGAGCAGGAACAGTAATACCGGCGCGATGATCACGAATTCGACGGTTATCGTAGCGTTTTCGTCATCGCGGAACCGCTTGATTTGGCTTACTAAACTCATAACTCTCACCCTTACGTGGGTTCGTTCACAAAGACAGAATAAGCCGCCAAAGCCAGCGCATTATCCTGATTGAGCGGCAGGTGAAGACCCAGACCAATCAACGGGAACCAGGGATCAACGATCACGCAAGCGCGGATGAACATCCATTCGTTTTCACCGCCAGGCACAAAATCGACCTGCGGCTCAACTTCTGCCGTGCGATCCTTACACCGTGTCGATGTCGGAATATCCGCAGCGCTGGTGATTGGAACAAGCTCCAACTCCATATTGGCAAGGCAATCATTAAGAATGAATGTGTGGTCGCAGATTTTGTCTTTAAACTCTGAATGAGTTTCAACCGCCGAGAGACCCAGACGCAATTCGCGCACTGTCTTGTCCAGACCGCGCTCCAGCATCATTGATTGGGTCATCATCCAACCGGATTCAAACGTCGCGAGCACCAGCCCCAAAAAGAGCGGTGCAACAAGCACAAATTCTACGGTAGCAGCACCCGATGTATCTTTCTTGAAGCCTCTGAAGTTCTTCAGCCAAGAATTGTTAACAAGCCAACGCATTTTACACCTATTTTTACGCAACTTGGATTTGTTGCCTTCTAAATATGGTCAAAGTTAGGCTTTTGACGCAGCACATCGTGTGAAATTGGGACATTAACGATGATCGTTGCAATTTTAGAAGAATCGCCACCCGTTTGCGCAAGAAATTGGTAAGGCTCCCGGCGCAGTTTCCGCTCAATTTGTCTTAAATTGATGAGTTTGTCTTAATTTTGACGCGCCCCGTGCAGCAGACAAAAAAAAGGGGGAACGGCGATCCGCTCCCCTTTGAAGTTTTGCAAGTCAGGCTCTTATATTCTGCCCGGTTTATTGCCTGCGGCCTGACTGCATGTGACCCGCCGCCGCCTTGGTGAAGGAACGGCGGGTCAAACTCGTTTAGCTACACCCGGATGTCCCTCCGCATGTGTTGCACTTCATACAGGTGCCGTTGCGCACGAGGGTGAAGTTCCCGCATTCATCGCACGGATCGCCCTCATAGCCCTGCATTTTGGCTTTGGTGCGCGCATCCATCGACGTGGCGACCGCCTTTTCCGCGAGAACCACACCGCCCTGCTCGACCGCTGCCTCAACCGTCGTTGTCGCAGCGCTTGCCGTTACCGCATCAGATTGCCCCCCATTGAGCACCATAAACTCATGCGGCACCCGCTTGCGCAGATAGCCCGTAGAGGACATCTGGCGCAGCATCTGGATCGCGGGGCTGACCGCATCAGCATCTGCATCCGCCACATTCGGTGCGCCCTCTTCCACACCGCGGCCCATCTCGTCGAAATTCTGACCTTCGGGCTTCACATGCGCCAGATCGGTGCGGTCGAGATAGCTGACCGCCAATTCGCGGAAGATATAGTCGAGAATGGATGTCGCGTTCTTGATCGAGTCGTTGCCCTGCACCATGCCCGCCGGTTCAAACCGGGTGAAGGTGAAGGCTTCCACGAATTCTTCGAGCGGCACACCATATTGAAGCCCGACCGAAACAGCGATGGCGAAATTGTTCATCATCGCACGGAAGGCCGCGCCCTCTTTATGCATATCAAGGAAAATCTCGCCCAGCGATCCGTCCTCAAACTCGCCAGTGCGCAAGTAGACTTTATGCCCACCAACAACCGCCTTTTGCGTGTAGCCTTTGCGGCGCTCAGGCAGACGATTACGCTCGTTCTTATAGACTTCCTTAACGATCACCTTCTCGATGACTTTCTCAGCCAGCACCTGCGCCTTCGCCATAGGCGCGCCTTCGGCCAAGATCTCTTCTGCCTCTTCGTCATCATCAATCAGCGCCGACGCAAGCGGTTGGCTTAGTTTCGATCCATCGCGATAAAGCGCATTGGCTTTGACACCCAGCGACCAGGACAGCTCATAAGCTTCCTTACAATCCTCAATCGTCGCTGTGTTTGGCATGTTGATCGTCTTGGAAATCGCGCCAGAGATGAACGACTGTGCGGCCGCCATCATACGAATGTGGCTTTCCACCGACAGGAAGCGTTTGCCCTTCTTGCCGCATGGGTTGGCGCAATCAAACACCGCGATGTGCTTCTCATCGAGATGCGGGGCGCCTTCCAGCGTCATCGTCCCGCACACGTGCTCATTCGCCGCGTCAATATCTGCCTTGGAAAATCCAAGATGGCTCAGCAGCACAAAACTCGGATCATTCAGCTTTTCTGCCGGCACGCCCAGCGTCTTGGTCACGAAATCCTCGCCCAACGTCCACTGGTTAAAGACAAAGCGGATATCAAATGCCGTTGGCAGCGCCTCTTCGACCTTCTCAATCTCCAGATCGCCAAAGCCTTTGGACCGCAGCACCGAATGGTTGATCCCCGGCGCATTGCCCATGGTGCCGTGGCCGACCGCATAAGAAATGATCTCTTCAATAGCCGATGTCGTGTAACCCATGGCCTCCAGCGCTGTGGGCACCGAGCGGTTGATGATCTTAAAGTAACCGCCCCCCGCAAGCTTCTTGAACTTCACCAAGGCAAAATCCGGCTCAATCCCGGTGGTATCGCAATCCATCACCAGACCGATTGTACCTGTCGGCGCAATCACAGTCGCCTGTGCATTCCGATAGCCGTGTTTCTCGCCCAGATCGACCGCTTCATCCCAAACCGACTGCGACAAAGCGATCAGACGCTCGTCCGGGCAATTGGCGTGATCAAGCGCAACCGGCTTCACATCAAGCCCCTCAAAGCCATCGGTCTTGCCATAAGCGGCCAGCCGGTGATTGCGCATCACACGCAGCATATTATCCGCGTTATCCGCATACCCGGGGAAGGCCCCAACCTCACTCGCGATCTCCGCAGAGGTTGCATAGGACACGCCCGTCATGATCGCACTCAGCGCGCCACAAATCGCCCGGCCCTCTTTACTGTCGTACGAGTGGCCCATGTTCATCAGCAAGCCGCCAATATTCGCATAGCCAAGACCCAACGTCCGGTACTTGTAAGAGCGCTTGGCAATCTCGGGGCTCGGGAACTGCGCCATAAGCACAGAAATTTCCAGCGTCAGCGTCCAGATGCGCGACGCGTGCATATATCCATCCGCATCGAACTCGCCATCCTTCAAGAAGGTCAGCAAGTTCATCGACGCGAGATTGCACGCCGTGTCATCGAGGAACATATACTCCGAGCACGGGTTCGAGCCGCGGATTTCACCATCATTCAGGCATGTGTGCCACGCATTGATTGTGTCGTGATATTGAATGCCCGGATCAGCGCAGGCCCAGGCCGCGTGACCGATCTGGTCCCACAGCTCCGATGCCTTGACGGTCTTGGCGACCTTGCCATCCGTGCGGCGGATCAGCTCCCAATCCGCATCCTCGCGAACAGCCTTGAGAAACGCGTCTGTGACCCGAACCGAGTTGTTCGAATTCTGGCCCGAGACCGACAAATACGCTTGGCTATCCCAATCCGTATCATACGTGGGGAACTCAATCGACGCATAGCCCTGCTTGGCATATTGCAACACACGGCTGATGTAAGTCTCTGGAATAGCGTGTTTTTTTGCCGAACGAATGGCCGCTTTCAGATCCGCGTTTGTCTTGGGATCAACCGCATCTTCCTCTTTGCCGTCCCATGCGCGGATCGCTGCGAAAATCTCGTTCAGCTTCTCTTCATGCATCTTCGAGCCAGCCACCAACGAGGCCACTTTTTGCTCTTCGACGACCTTCCAATTAATGAACTCTTCAATATCCGGGTGATCCATATCGCAGATCACCATCTTTGCAGCGCGCCGCGTGGTGCCACCTGATTTGATGGCACCCGCAGCGCGATCACCGATTTTCAGGAAAGACATCAACCCTGAAGATCGGCCGCCCCCACCAAGGGACTCGTTTTCGGCACGCAGGGAGGAGAAGTTCGTGCCTGTGCCGCTCCCGTATTTAAACAACCGCGCTTCGCGAACCCAAAGGTCCATAATGCCCCCGTCATTGACGAGGTCATCGGCCACAGACTGGATAAAACAGGCATGCGGTTGTGGATGTTCATACGCCGACCGCGATGCGGTCAATTTGCCAGTCCGGTAATCTACATAATGATGACCTTGGCTCGGTCCGTCGATGCCATAAGCCCAGTGCAATCCGGTATTGAACCACTGCGGCGAGTTCGGCGCGCCCATTTGCATTGCCAGCGTGTAGCGCATCTCGTCGTAATAGGTCTGCGCATCCGCCTCGGACGAAAAATAGCCGCCCTTCCAACCCCAATAGGTCCATGCGCCTGCCAACCGGTCAAAGACCTCTTTGGCGCTGCGCTCGCCTGCATAGCGGGCGTCTTCGGGCAGTTTCGCCAGTTTCTTGTCATCGGCCACTTTGCGCCACAGGAACGACGGCACCTTTGGCTCTTTCACCGGCTTTACCGCAGCAGGAACACCCGCCTTACGGAAATACTTTTGTGCCAGAACGTCCGCCGCCACTTGGCTCCAACCCGCAGGAACCTCGATGTTTTGTTGACTGAACACGACCGAACCATCTGGGTTTCTGATTTCTGAACTCGTCAGCTGAAACTCAATATCCTTGTAAGGTTGGTCTGGTGTTGTGGTGAACCGGCGTTCAATTTTCATGTCGTATCTGCCCCGTCTGGTCGGTTTGTTTTCCGGAATTCTCTCCCATCGCCAGAAACACATCTGGCGCGAGAATTGGCTCCGAATTTGATTTCAGCTGCCCGACGCGATGACTATGGAGAGACTAGATATTGTGTGCCGTCGAGAAGCCCACACAACTTGAACCAATGGACCTTGTCGGGTCAACGGAAAAATTCACGATTTTGTCATATTTTGTGGTTGACGTTGAAAACAACACAAATTCTTGCAGTACCCCATATGGCGTTAACCTATTGGTAATACGTGTATACCTGTGCGCACAATGGGCCAAAATCGCGGAAATCCCCCGTATTTCAAACCACTACATATAGGTGTTGCACGAATGGTTGAATTGCCAACGATTTGGCGTGTTGATTTGGTTAATGAAATGCTAACGCGCGCCGACCCTCGTTAACGATTTGAGGAGCCGGATTTCACGCAGAATTTTGGAG
Organism: uncultured Rhodobacterales bacterium; assembly: GCA_964425135.1. Taxonomy (GTDB): domain Bacteria; phylum Pseudomonadota; class Alphaproteobacteria; order Rhodobacterales; family Rhodobacteraceae; genus CAYLLD01. The sequence goes on along the minus strand of CAYRKW010000012.1, from coordinate 27,342 downwards.
AATCACGACGCTCAACTAATCTCGACTATGAGCTTTTGATGGTAGGGATTTTCAGGGGATCGCAGGATTGACGGGAAGTGATCGTGATTGACCGAATCTGGAAAATGCTGCGCTTCAAGGCAAAGACCGGCAAAAGCTCCATAGCGCTGCCCGTCCAATCCGGGCACCTCAATATCCATGAGCGGCGCATCGAAAAGCTGCAAACCCGGCTCCTCGCTCCATAGTTTGAGCGACAGATCCGTCTTATCCGCAGTAACAATGGCGCAAGGCGCGGTCATGTCCCTGCCCTCACGCAGCACAGTATTCACATCAATGCCAATGCCCTCAGGATCACGCTGCCCAATCGTCGTAGCCTCGCGAAAATCCATCGGCGTGCCATCAATCGGTAGAATCCGCCCGGTCGGGATCAATCCCTCATCAACTTCCGTATAGCGATCCGCATCGACCCAAACCCGATGCCCACGCACATCACCACCGCCATTCAGATTATAGTAGTTGTGCTGCGCCAGATTAATCGGCGTCTCCCGATCCGGCACGCCAGTCATGTCATAGATAACACGTCCGTTTTCGATACTGATATCGACCGTAAACGCCACCGCCCCTGGATATCCCTGATCTCCATCAGGCGAATGATGGCTCAGGCGAACCGCGTTTTTATCCGTCTCCAGCGTCCAATTGATGAACCCCAAGCCCGCCGGACCACCATGCAAATGGTTCTCGCCATTGTTGACCGGCACTCGATACATCTCGCCGTTCAATTCAAACCGCCCCTTAGCGATCCGGTTGGCCACGCGCCCGGCAATCACGCCAAACGAATTGGAATGGACCAGATAATCCTCCAACGTGTTCAGCCCCAGCACCACCGGAACGTCCCCAACCCGCCAATCTCGCGTAACAGCGCCATAACTCAGGATCGACAGCCGCGTTTCGCCGTCTTCTATGATCGCCTCGACGACATCGCGCCCATCCATTTCCCCAAACTTACACGTCTGCACCATCACATGATCTCCAACGTTTCAGGTTGCCAACATAAGGCCTACCGATAATCGGGGATGAAGGGTAGAGGTGAGAGGCTGGAAAACGACCCAAACGGGACTCGTTACGGCTGCTTCCTTCCGGACCTGACCGGGTTGGCGAGGCGCTTGCCCGCACCAACCTCTCGACGACTATCTATGAAAGGACGCATCAAATTGCAAGACAGCACATGCTCGGATAACAGTCGCACGAGCGTAGCCAATGAGGGCACTTATGAATGCACATCAGATCGTCACTTTCGGTCACCCAACGCTCGATCGCGCGGCGCATCTGCGCCGTACTATCGACGACATCATCAGTGTCCAGAACACTAAGGCGGTCCTGAATTGGCGCGGTAAACCACTGATAACGAAGGGGGATGCGCCCAAACTCGCGCGCCTGTCGCTCGATCATCCGCTCGCCCGCGCTGCCAGTCCCGATGGTCTTTTTATCGGTCTCGATGGTGAGACGCATATCATGGCGCTCGATATCTCCCACTGGCAAGCGCCCGATATCTATGAGACGGCGATGCTTCAATTTTTCGATTCGAGCGAAAACCATCATCCGGATGCAGACAAAGAGGATTGGTTTGTCGAATTGCGTGGCATCATGGCCCAGCTTAGCCCCGAAGATGCCAATATTGCTGCCACCACGCGCGCACTTTGGTCATGGCACAACGCGCATCCCTATTGCGCCAAATGCGGTGAAAAAACTCAGATGAGCGATGGTGGCTGGCGGCGCGACTGCCCCTCCTGCAACAGCCAGCATTTCCCGCGCACCGATGCGGTCGTGATTATGCTCGTCACACATAACAATTCCGTGCTCTTGGGGCGCTCTCACAACTGGCCCGAAGGCATGTACTCCCTGCTTGCCGGATTCGTTGAGCCGGGCGAGACAATCGAGACAGCCACAAAGCGCGAAGTGTTCGAGGAAACCGGCGTTACCTTGGGCGATGTCAGATACGTTGCCTCGCAACCCTGGCCGTTCCCAACATCGCTGATGTTCGGTACCGCAGCAGAAGCCACATCGACTCAGATCACGCTCGATCCCAACGAATTGGATGACGCCAAATGGGTGCGGCGCGAAGATGTTCTGGCGGCGATGTCAGGCGATAGTCACGATCTAAAACCCGCCCGCCAAGGCTCCATCGCCCGCTTCTTGCTGGAGAAATGGGTGCGCGACGATATAGATTAACTTATCCGCGCAACACATTCATACTAAATGTTTTTCAGACGAAACTCAGCCGCTGGATATGACCCCAAAATCCGCACATCATCGGTAAAATAGTCAAGCTCCTCCATCGCCAGACGCACGTTCTCATCATTCGGATGTCCTTCGATATCCGCATAGAATTGCGTCGCCGTGAACGAGCCACCGACCATATAGCTCTCCAGCTTCACCATATTCACTCCGTTTGTCGCAAACCCGCCCATGGCTTTGTAAAGCGAGGCCGGAATATTGCGTACCCGAAAGATGAAACTGGTCATGATATTCTCGCCGGTCACGTCATTTGGCTCAGGCGAGCACACCAAAAAGCGCGTGGTGTTATGCGATTGATCTTCCACGTGGCGCGCAAGCACATCGAGACCGTAAATTTCTGCCGCAAGCTCTGACGAAAACGCCCCGAAACTGGGATCATTCCTCTCTGCTGCAATCCGCGCCGAGCCAGCCGTATCCGGCCCGGTCTGCTTTTCGATATTGTGCTTTGCCGCAAATTCACGCACCTGACCCAGCAAAACCGTGTGGCTCATCGCGGTTTTAACGTCTGAGATTTTGCTACCCTTAATGCCCAGAAGATTCGCATGAACACGCACAAAATGTTCACCAATGATGTATAGACCACTGTCTGGAAGCAATTGGTGGATATCTGCAACCCGCCCATAGGTCGAGTTTTCCACCGGCAACATCGTCAAATCGGCTTCACCGTTATGAACAGCCGCAATCGCACCCTCAAAGCCAAAACAGGGGATATACTTGAAATCTGGAAACATTTCGACGCAAGCCTGATGCGAATAAGCACCCAGCTCGCCCTGAAAAGAAATACGCCCCTGCGCCATATGACACGCTCCGCTAAGGTGGTCGATTGGTCGCGGTATCTACACCTTGAAATTCTGGATGGGAAGCGGATAGAAGGGCGCTGAATGTCACCCTGACAATGGGTCAGGAAGCCAAGGCAAGGTTATACTATGGACACTATGGAAATCACCAAGATCGTCGGCGCGCTCTGTGCCTCCCTTCTTTTGCTCATGCTACTGAGTTGGGGGAGCGAGACGATCTATCACGTCGGCGGCGGTCACGGCCATGGCGATGACGAAGGCGAACAGCTTGCCGGTTACCCAATTGAAGTAGAAGTGGCCTCTGCTGAGGTCGAAGAAGAAGAGGCAGTGCCTTTCGCGGATCTGATGGCAGCGGCCGACCCGGAAAAAGGCTCCAAGGTGTTTTCCAAATGCAAAGCCTGTCACAAGCTTGAAGATGGCGCCAACGGAACCGGCCCGCATCTCTACGCGGTTGTTGATCGCGGCATCGGCGATGTGGCAGGATACAGCTACTCCGGCGTTCTTGCAGATAACGACGGTATTTGGGACGTCGACGCGCTCAACGCCTTCCTTGAAGACCCCAAGGGGTATGCGCCCGGCACGAAGATGGCGTTCAGAGGCTTGAACAAACCTGAAGATCGCGCGAATTTGATCGCCTATCTCCAGACGATCAACTGATTACGATTGTCGTTAATAATCTGACACTTGAAGGCCGCGCTTCACCCACCCGGCCTTTTTTCATGGTGATCAGCGACGCGCTGCGTCCAGCTAAACAATCTTTAATGTGATTTCCTTTGCCAAAATTGCTTTAACTCTTAGTTAGCTTGGTTAACCTATCGGTAACGTAGAACCCGATTCATAAAAAATGTTGTGGAGGACCCAATGAGAACACGTGCAAAGGCCGCTATTCACCCCGCACAATCCAGCCTGCGCGCTCTGGCGCTGTCGTTCGTTGCGATCGCTGCTCTGACGTTCTCCGCCCTCCAAGCCTTCTCGCAAGACATCATCAAATCCCACGGATATTCGTTCTTTGGCGATCTGAAATATGCCGAGGACTACACCCATTTCGACTACGTCAACCCCGACGCACCAAAAGGCGGCGAGATATCGCTCTGGGCACCTGGCACATTCGACAGCCTCAACCCCTACTCGCGCAAAGGCCGCTCGGGTCGCTATGCGTGGATGATGTATGAGTCGCTCCTGGGCGAGATGCCAGCATCCGGCGGCGCTGCGCCTGCTGATGTTGTGGGCGAAGCATACGGCCTCTTGGCCCATACGGTCGAATATGACGAAGGCAAAACATGGGCGATCTTCTACATGCGCCCAGAAGCAAGATTCTCAAACGGCGATCCAGTCACCGCCCATGACATCGTGTTCTCGCATAACCTGTTCTTGGAACAAGGCCTGCCGTCCTATGCCGAAGCTGTGAAAAAGCGCGTCCTATCCGCAGAAGCGCTCGACGATCATACGGTTAAATTTACGTTCGCGACAGGCATCTCGCGCCGCTCGCTCGTCAGTCAGGTCGGCGCCGTCCCGGCCTTTTCGAAGAAATGGTACGAGGAAACCGGCAACCGCCTTGACGAGCCACGCATGGAAATCTCCCCCGGCTCAGGGCCCTACATGCTCGACAGCTTCGAGGTGAACCAGCAGATCGTCTACAAACGCAACCCCGACTACTGGGCCGCGGATCTGCCGATCAACGCCGGACGTCACAATTTCGATACCATCCGCATCGAATATTTCGCCGATGACACCGCCGCATTTGAAGCCTTCAAAGCCGGTGAATACAGTTTCCGCGCAGAGAACAACTCAAAGCGTTGGGCCACAGGATACGACTTCAACGGCATCAACGATGGCACAATTGTGCGCAAGGAACTGGCCGACGGATCACCTCCAACCCCCAGCGGCATTGTCTTCAACCTCGGCAAAGAGCCTCTGCAAGACAAGCGTGTGCGCGAGGCCATCTCGCTGGCCTACAACTTCGAATGGACCAACCAGCAACTGCAATTTGGCCTGTTCAACCAGCGCCATTCCTTCGTGCAGGACACTTTCCTCGAAGCCAAAGGCGTGCCTGAAGGCGCAGAACTGGAGTTTTTCCAAAGCCTCGGCGACATTGTTCCCGAAGAGATCTATACCCAGCCAGCACGCATGGCCCATACCTCCAACGCTGATCGCCTGAGCGACCGTCGCAATCTGCGCAGCGCCATGGCATTGCTCGACGACGCCGGTTGGGTCATCGGCGACGATGGCAAACGCCGCAACGCAGCAGGCGAGCTACTTACGCTGGAGTTGCCGATCTCCACATCAAGCTCCGGCACGCTCGTCTCCATCGTCGAAGCCTTCATGCAAAATCTCGATGCGATGGGCATCAGCGGCGAAATGCAGCGGGTTGATCCTTCGCAATTCACCCTGCGCCGGCGAGAGCGCGACTACGATCTGCTCTTTGGCAGCTATGCATCCTTCCTTGGCACCGGCACCGGCCTGATGCAGCGCTACGGCTCGGAAGATGCGGCCGTAAGTCTCTTCAACCCCGCCGGCCTTGCCAGCCCGCTGGTCGATGCGGTGATCAACAAATCGCTCGAAAGCCAAAGCCAGGAAGATGAGGAAATTTCCCTCACCGCGCTTGACCGCGTACTGCGTCATGAGTTCTTCATGATCCCGACATGGTACAACGACAGCTTCTGGGTCTCGCATCTCGACATGTACGAACACCCCGAAAACATGCCGCCCTATGCGCTCGGGATGCTCGATTTCTGGTGGTACAATGCCGAAAAAGCGCAAGTTCTGCGCGACAAAGGTGTCATAAGGTAGCACCTTAATGGGCGCATATATTCTCCGAAGGCTGCTGCTGACGATCCCCACACTGCTTGGGATCATGGTGATCAATTTCGTGCTCGTGCAATTCGTCCCCGGTGGACCGATTGAGCAGGTGATTGCGACCATGCAAGGCGAAGGCGATGTCTTTGGCGGCATCGCCGGAACCGACAGTGATGCGGGCTCGCAGTTCGAAGATGTCGGCGGGCTGAACGAAAAGTATCAGGGCGCACGAGGTCTCCCACCAGAGTTCATTGCCCAATTGGAAAAAGAGTTCGGTTTCGACAAACCACCGCTTGAGCGCTTCTTGCATATGATGGGCAACTACCTGCGCTTCGATTTTGGCGAGAGCTATTTCCGCTCCATCTCGGTCGTCGATCTCGTGCTCGAAAAAATGCCGGTCTCGATCACGCTGGGCTTATGGTCCACCCTCATCGCCTACCTCATCTCAATCCCCCTGGGCATCCGCAAAGCCGTCCACGACGGCAGTCGCTTTGACACATGGACCTCAGGCCTGATCATCGTCGGCTACGCCATCCCAGGCTTTCTCTTCGCGATCCTGCTTCTGGTCGTTTTCGCCGGCGGCTCCTACTTCCAATGGTTCCCTCTGCGCGGCCTCACATCAGACGTGGATACCTGGAACAGCCTCAGTCCCATCGGCAAGGCCCTCGACTATTTCCACCACATCGCCCTGCCCGTGCTCGCCTCCACCATCTCCGCCTTCGCCTCGCTCACCCTGCTGACCAAAAACAGCTTCCTGGACGAGATCAAAAAACAATACGTCATCACCGCCCGCGCCAAAGGCGTGAAGGAAAGCGCAGTCCTCTACGGCCACGTCTTCCGCAACGCCATGCTGATCGTCATAGCAGGCTTCCCGGCCCTTTTCGTCTCCGTCTTCTTCGGCGGCTCGCTGATTATCGAAACGATCTTCTCGCTCGACGGATTAGGCCGTCTCGGTTTCGAGGCCGCCGTAGCCCGTGACTACCCGGTGATCTTCGGCACACTGTTCTTCTTCGGCCTCATGGGCCTTCTTATCGGCATTATCTCGGACCTGATGTACGTCTGGATCGACCCCCGCATCGACTTTGAGACCCGCGAAACATGATCAAGCTCGGCCCCCTCGGACGCCGCAGATGGCGCAACTTCAAAGCCAACCGCCGGGCATGGTGGTCGCTGATCATTTTCAGCGTCCTGTTTGGCGCATCGCTCTTTGCAGAGCTTTTCGTCAACGACAAACCGCTCATCGTCTCCTACAAAGGCGAATGGCACTACCCGATCTACAATTTCTACCCCGAAACCAAATTCGGCGGTGATTTCAGAACCGAGGCCGTATATCGCGACATCGAGGTCAAATGCCTGATCGAAACGGGCGGTCTCATCGATTGTTTCGATGCGCCCGAAGAGCTGATCGAAGACGCGCAAGACGGTACGATCGACGGGGTGGACATTGACAAAGGCTGGATGCTCTGGCCCCTGATCCCCTATTCCTACCGCACCGTGAACGATCTCAACGGCCCCGCACCCTCCGCCCCCGACAGCAGGCATTGGCTGGGCACCGACGACACCGCCCGCGACGTTCTGGCCCGCGTGATCTACGGATTCCGCCTCTCGGTTTTCTTTGCCATCGTCGTGACATTCGCATCGTCTGTTATCGGCATCCTTGCAGGCGCGGTGCAGGGGTATTTCGGCGGCTGGATTGACCTCATATTCCAACGCGTCATAGAAATTTGGGGCTCTACCCCCTCACTCTATATCATTATCATCGTCGCCGCGATCTGGACGATGAATTTCTGGTTGTTCGTGTTCCTCACAACCCTCTTCAGTTGGACCGCGCTCGTGGGCGTTGTCCGCGCCGAGTTTCTGCGCGCCCGCAACTTCGAATACGTCCGCGCCGCCCGCGCGCTTGGCGTGTCCAACTTCAAAATCATGATCAAACACGTCCTGCCAAACGCTATGGTCGCAACCCTCACCCTGTTGCCCTTTATCATCACCGGCGCAATCTCAACCCTCGCATCACTCGATTTTCTGGGCTTTGGTCTGCCCTCATCCTCCCCGTCGCTTGGCGAGCTGACCCTCCAGGCCAAACAGAATTTGCAAGCCCCATGGCTCGCCTTCACCGCCTTCTCGGTCTTCGCCGTCATGCTCTCGCTTTTGGTGTTCATCTTCGAAGGCGTGCGCGATGCCTTTGACCCACGAAAGACCTTCTCGTGACACGAGTGCTCGACGTTAAAAACCTCACCGTCTCCTTCAGTCAGGACGGCAAAACCTCAAGGGCCGTAAAAGGCGTCTCCTTCCATATCGATGAAGGCGAAACCGTCGCGCTCGTCGGCGAAAGCGGTTCGGGAAAATCCGTCACCGCCCTCTCCTCGGTCGCCCTCCTGCCGCCATCGGCACATATCGGCGGATCGGTGAAATACGAAGGCCGCGAGATGGTCGGCGCAACCCCAAAAGAGCTGCGCGATGTGCGCGGTAATGACATCAGTTTCATCTTTCAAGAACCGATGACATCGCTCAACCCGCTGCACACAATCGAAAAGCAGATCACCGAATCCATCACGCTCCATCAGGGCCTCACCGGCAGCGAAGCCCGCGCACGCATCATCGAATTGCTCGAACAGGTTGGCATTCCCGACCCCGAAACCCGCCTCAAATCCTATCCGCACCAGCTCTCTGGCGGACAGCGCCAGCGCGTCATGATCGCCATGGCCCTTGCCAATGATCCCGAAATGCTCATCGCCGATGAGCCGACCACCGCACTCGATGTCACCATCGAGGCGCAAATCCTCAATCTTCTGGTTGATCTGAAAAAAAGCAAGAAGATGAGCCTTCTGTTCATCACCCACGACCTTGGCATCGTCCGCCGCCTCGCTGATCGCGTGTGCGTCATGAAAGACGGGCTGATTGTCGAGCAAGGCCCGACCCGGCAGATATTTGACACCCCCCAGCATCCTTACACCCAATCGCTTCTGGCCGCCGAAGCCTCCGGCGAACCCGCCCCTGTGCCCGTAAATGCCCAAGAGGTCGCAAGCACCGAGAACCTGCGCATCTGGTTCCCGATCAAACGCGGGCTGTTGCGCCGCACCGTTGGCCATATCAAAGCCGTCAATGACGCCAATCTCACCATCCGCAAGGGTGAAACCATCGGCGTCGTCGGCGAAAGCGGCTCGGGCAAAACCACCCTCGCCCTGGCGGTCATGCGCCTCGTTTCTTCCACTGGCAAAATCGTCTTTCTGGGCCGCGACATTCAAGGCCTGCGCTCCACCAAGTTGCGCGACCTCCGGCGCGATATGCAAATGGTGTTCCAGGACCCCTATGGCTCCCTGTCCCCACGCCTGACCGTCGCCGATATCATCTCCGAAGGCTTGGACGTCCACGGGCTGGAGCCGGGACAGGACAAACGCACGCTCGTGGCTGACATTTTGCAAGAGGTTGACCTGCCCGCAGATGTGATGGACCGCTACCCACATGAGTTTTCCGGCGGCCAGCGTCAACGCATCGCAGTCGCCCGCGCCATGATCTTGCGCCCCAAACTTGTGGTGCTCGATGAGCCGACATCGGCACTCGATATGACCGTTCAGGTTCAGATCGTTGACCTTCTGCGCGATCTTCAGCAAAAATACGGGCTCGCCTATCTCTTCATCTCCCATGACCTGCGCGTTGTGCGCGCCCTCAGCCACAAAATCATGGTCATGAAATCGGGCGATGTGATCGAGACAGGCGATGCCGCCCAGATTTTCGACGCCCCGCGAACAGATTACACCAAAGCGCTGATGGCCGCGGCGTTCGAACAAAAAGCAATTGCAGGAACCGACCAGTGAAACACGTAAGCCTGACCGCCATCGCATTGTGCTGCGGCCTGCAAGCGAATGCGCAAACAACGATCAGCGATTTCGTCTATGCCAACACCCTGCACACCCTGTTTCACGAACTCGGCCACGCCCTTATATCAGAATTTCAGCTGCCCGTTCTGGGCCAGGAAGAAGACGCGGTCGACACATTCGCAACCATCGAGGTTATCAACTATTTCTCCGCCGATGCCGAATGGCTGCTCACGGATGTCGCACTCGCATGGCTGATCTCGCATGACACCATCGCACCCGAAGATCAGCACTATTATGGCGAACACGACCTCGATGCACAGCGCGCCTACCGCACTATTTGTCACCTCTACGGCGCTGATCCAGACGCGTTCGAAGACGCCGCCGACTGGATCGAACTTCCCGAAGACTATCGCGACACCTGCGCGGAAATGAGCCCGCTGGCCGTCGATGCATGGAATGTCCTTTTGGACGCCATGGGCGCGTTGCGCGACACAGACGCACCGGCGCAGGAGATAAACCTCGTCTACGATGACCACCCGCTCAAAGACGCCCTCATCCAAAACGGCGCACTCGACTGGATACGCAGCTATGCGATTGAGAATTTCAGCTGGCCCAAACCGCTCACATTCCGCGCAGAAACCTGCGAAGAAGCCAATGCGTATTGGGACCCGAACAATCGCACCATGTCGCTTTGCTACGAGCTGATCGAAGACTGGATCGAAATGGAAAAAACGGTCGAATAACCGCCCCGCATCAACACTCCCATCCCCATCTTCTTTGGTTCAAAAATATCCCGCTGCGCGCGCAAGCGCAAAACCAAGAACGTGAGCCGCGTCAGCGGCTCTCCGTTTGATCCGCCACCTCGCGCCCGTTGCGCACGAGCTTCAACCGATATCGATCGGCCTGCGCCGAACCTGCTTCGAGCAAAAACACCATCGCCTGCACCCAGAAAAAGCACGCCTGATCAATGTCATCGGCGCGCTCCGCCGCATCCCCGGCCCGTCCGTAAAGCATCCCGATCTCAACGCTATCACCGGCCTCATGCGCACGCAGCATCGCTGCATCAAGCGCCTCATCTCTCACGATGCGCCTTGATGTGGCGCGCGGCCCAGTGGTGGAACACATGCGTCGGGTTATCCATCACAGGTGAAAACTTTCCACCATCAAACGCCGGTCCATGCCGCCCTTTTTGCATGCCTTCGACAACGAAAATATCCTCCTCGAACACCTCGCGCCATTGCGCCGCATTCGCCTCGATCATCGCGGCCCGCTCCGGCTCCGGCGCCTGCGCCGGATCGAACGCATAATAAAGCTCTGTCATCTCCAGCGTGCGTTCCATCCCGTCCGGCATCAGGACCATCGCAAAAGCATGATCGCGCTGCGCCCCGAACAGAACATTGGGAAAGAACGCAATATACTCTGCACCCTCATCCCAAAACCCGCCAAGCCCCGCAAAATCCGGAAACACTTCGCCAGCCTCATCCTTTATCTGGCGATACACTTTGGTGCCCTGCCCGGCAAACACCCCCGGCGCTTCGATATGATAATGATCCTCAAGCCGCGAGTAGGAATTGAGCCCCGGATGGATCCACGGCAAATGATAACTCTCGCAAAAGTTCTCCACCGCGAGCTTCCAGTTGCATGCAACATTCAGCTCAAATGACGACGCCCCGCCACCGGGATAGAGCGGCGCATCATGCGCGCGCCACCGCTCCAGCAGCGCGGCTGCATGGGTCTCGAACGGCGCAGCGGTGCCATTGATATTCACAAATATCACATCACGATACACATAGGAGGCAAATTCGACCAACCCCAATTCCTCGCGCCGGATACCCTCATGCAGATTTTGACCCGGCCCGCCCACATGTGGGGTCGAGCGCAATCCACCATCAAGACCATAACACCACGAATGATACGGGCAGCGGATCGTGCCGCGAATGTTGCCTGCCTCTGCGACCAGGATCATCCCGCGGTGGCGACAGGTGTTCTGATACACCTTGATCTGCCCCTCTTCGAGCCGCACCGCCAACAACGGCACACCCAAAAAATCTATCGGCTTGGCATCCCCTGCATTCGGGATATCCTTGCCAAAACCGATCCCGGCCCATTGATCGAACAAAAGTGCCTGACGCTCCTCCGCAAACACCCCAGGATCAACATAATGCGCGTTCGGAAGCCCTTTGGCATGTTCCACAGAGGCCAAAACATCGTCCAGCGGATCAACATGAGTATCTTTCATCGCCATCCCTTAGGTGGTTGAATGACCTCAGTTTAGTTGCAAAAAACTCTGTTCAAATACCAAAAAAACGTCACTCAAACGGAAATTGTTGCCGCAATCTGGCATTCAGCCCCTACGCATCCGCCTCAACATAAGTCTGAAGCGCCGCAAGATCACGCACCAATATCGCCCGGCCGTCGCGCGCAATCACGCCCTCGCGCTTCATCCGCCCCATCTCCCGCGCCACAGCCTCGCGGTTCGAAAAGAGCCTCGCTGCCATCTCGCTTTGGGTGGGCGGTGTATCGATCCGGGCAAAGGCGCGCCCCATTGCCGCTTCTGTCGCCATATCAAGGATCGCATAACCGATCCGCTGCGATGCGGTCATCTCGCTCAGGTCGGAAATCGTGCTCGTCATCCCGCGCAACTTCTGGACCAACAACTCCAGAAACGTCATCGACAGATCAGGCGTGTTGCGCAGCAACTCGCGAAACTCCGGCCCTGTCAAACGCGCCGCCATACAGTCCGACGTCGCCTCGATATTGGCCGAGCGTTTGGTGCCGTCGATGGCCGAAAACTCGCCAAAGCAATCCCCCGCGTTCAGCGATTGCACTGACAATTCGCGCCCGGTGGCCGTGAAAATCGCGACCCGCGCACTGCCCGCGAGCAAGAAGCAAATGTCCGACTGCTCCTCATCATCGCCGATGATGATCTCACCCTTGGCGTAACGGTTGGTCTGCCATTTCGAGTTCAACGCCGCCCGCGCAGCGCCCGACATCACATCAAGCGCGCTTCCATCGGTGAACTTGAAATTCGTTATATCCGCGACAGCCATAACAATCCCCCTATCGTACTCAACTGGGAGTTTAGAGAAATTTCACAGTTCTGCACAGTACTTCTTGCGTAAGGCGGCGCAGCGCGCGCCAATCGGATCACTCAGGTGATCCGCAACGGATACATGCGTTCATAGATCGCCATCCCCTTCGCCAACAGCGCTTTGTCCTCAATCACCGGTCGCGGGCGGGGGTCTGGCGGCGCAAATCCGGTGGATTTCCAGATGCTCTTATACCAATGCGCCCCCCAAACCCCATCGCTTGGATGAGGCCCGGACGACCAGGACAACATGGCTCGATCGAACCCAATCCCCAGCGCATCGCACAAACTGCGCAGCACATGCTCAGGATCAGCCAGGATATCCGCCGCATCGAGCACAAGCGGCGCTCCATCTGCCTTTGCTGCTGCAAACAATTCCGCCTGAGTGTCAAACCCCAAATCCGCCGCCGTCGGATTGGCCCGCCGATCTGAATAGGAGGCGATAATCCGCGCCGGATCGCGGATCAGAAACACGTTCGTGACCTGCCCCATCCAACTGCGATCAATGCCGTCGATCATATGTTGGGTCATGTGCTTTTGATAGACATGCGACACCCCCTCAGGCACAGGCCCAACCAACCCGTCGATCACCTTCGCAGGGTCGGTCTCCCCCGCCGCCATCACCGCATCTCGCATGGGATGATCCAGTCCGGTCCGCTCCAGATAGGCTGCATAAAACGGCTCATCCACCACCGCGCAATCGGCGCGTTGTGAAAAGCTACGCATCAACGCCGTTGACAGATTTCGTGGCCCCGACCACATCGCAATTCGCATAAGCTGCGCCTTTTTTGGCGGTGTATGCGATGTTTATGACGGGATTACCGCGCGATTGGCAAGCTCAGCCTTCAGCCGCCCCAAGCGCCAGCCTATCAATCAACGCATTGAAATCACGCGCTAAAGCCGTTCCGCGAAACTCAACAACATATCCGTCATCCAGATACCCGCGCACAATCTGGTAACGCGCCGTGTCAGAGCTCAACCGCAAAAAGGCGCGCCCGTTGTTCTCGAATTGCTCTCGGTCCAACCGGTCTGCAACAGCCAAATCACGGGTTCGCGCGGTCTGCGACGCCTCCGTGCTCATCTTCTCCAGCGTAACCAAAATCTCGCCGGTTTCGCCTTCATAAAGCGCTCTGCTGATCTGCCGCTCTGTCGTGTCCAGAACCTGCTTGGCTGCCTCATCGAGCACAATAGCCTCGCGCGCATCCAGAACGAGCGTTCCCGGCAGCCATATTTGCAGCCTGTTTGGACGCCGCCCATCGGCCAGTCCAGAGCTGTAGACGTGCAAAAAGTTGTTGCTGACATCCAAATCAAGCGTGCGCGCCCATCCGCTTTGCGCCTCCGGCATAAGCGCGGTCAGCGGATTGACCGCAACAGGCGTGACAACCAGCACTTTGACTTCCGGCTCTGCACCGCCATTGCCAAGCCCCGCCATCAGGGTCTTGGCATCGTCGAAGGAATATTCCTCCACGCCAACCTTGTCGTGAAACTCGTCCACAACCCCACCACGCTCCAGCGTCACGGTGCCAACAACTGCGAGCGCAGTGAAACCGAATATGGCAGAATACTGGATGATACGTAGAATTTTCATAAAACGACACTGACGATCTGGGACTTGTTAACCATTACGTCCTGCCTGCCCTAAAGGGCGTGAGTATGTCAGAAAACGGGCGAACCTTGTCAAAAAAACACCGCTCGCCCGTGAAATACGTCTCAGATTACAATGTATAGAGCTCCGATTCCGCGCCCAAATACCCGTTCCACGCGAACCAATAGGCGATGTGACCGGCGACCCGCGGCAAACGCGCATCGCCCATGATCAACCCGGATTCATCAACGCTCCAAATTCCGCCGTTCTGATCGCGCAGTCCGTCCTCAGCCTGCGTGAACGCAAGCCCGCCGCGCTCATACGCCCGCACGCTGCGCGTCGCGGCATCGCCGATCAGCACAAGCGGCGTTTGCCCAATCGCGTCATTGATGACCGATTTCGCTTCAAACGCTTCCAGCGGCCAAGCCTTCGCCCCGCCATAGGCACGCACGCCAAATACATAATCCTTTTGCCGATACACCCGCTCATCCACCAGCGTCGGGAACATCAGATCAGGCGAGGCAAAATAGTCGTTGTAGACAACCCCGGACCCGTAATCCCGCGAATACCCGGTATTGAGCGACAACACGGTTGTCGATGGATTATCCGCCAGCCAATTGGCCCAGGTATCAATCACCACCGGACGTTGTTTCAGGTCTATTCCACTGTCCACCAGCTTACCCACGACAGGCTTGCCCGTGAACTGGTTCCAGAGCGAGTTGGTCCCGCGATCAAACATCAGCTTGTTGGACCGGTAGAGAAACCCCGATGAGCCAAAAACAAGCGGCGCATCGCGCCCCTCGACTTGCGTCTCAAACAGAATGCCCGACCCGCACAGCGTGCAATACGCCAGCGCCAGCGGCACGCCACCAATCACATCGTTGAACATCTCGTGCCACCCCATGATCCGCAGCGGATAGGCCCGCGCATCGCCATTGATCGACACACCAAACACCAGATCATCATCGCGAATATAGTCCGCATCCGCAGGTGCGATCAGCGTCGGGTTGTCGAGCGACGGAATACCGTCCTTGATCACCCCGCCCCAACTGATCTCCTCAAGCCTGATCCGCATGGCATCGGGCGTGATGTATTTGGGTGCGAGAAAATCATCAAAATTCGGATCGATCTGCATGAACATATCGCGTTTGATCCGTTGGAAGCTCTCATGCGGCTTGATCTGAGGGTTCGCCTCCTGCCACAGCATCCAGTCAAACCAGCTTGTCCCGAAATCCTCGCCCGTCACTTCCGCCAACACCGCCGCGATTTGAGGTTGCCCGCCGCGCGTAAACCGCATCTGCTGGATCAGCCCCGCCGCGATATCCGGCTTGCCATGCTCACGAAGCGTCACCAGCGCGTCTTCAAACTGTGTGCGTGTCCCGAACACCAGCCGCCATTGCGCTGTGTAAAGTGAATCGCTCTGCGCCAACGCCATATGCGGTGCGATCAGTCCCGCCCCAAGGCCCATTCCAAATTCTCTGCGTCCGATGCTCATATGCACTCTCGCCAAAATTACAGTTGCCCCAGCCTAACGAGCTTTCAGATCAACTCCACGCAACAGTTTCGTGAACGTAAAGAGGAGCTTGACCAACGTCGCTCGATTGCCTATTTGCAAACCAACTTACGGAAGCGTGAAAACTTCCGGTCCTGTGCCTATAACAGGATCGCCGCCGGTCAGCGTGTTACGCCCACCGGCGCGATCTCGGTTTGGGAAACAGGAAACGCGAAGATAGGAAGGCAGAAATACATGTTTGAAAGTCTCAGTGACCGTCTCTCAGGTGTATTTGACAAACTAACCAAGCAAGGCGCGCTCTCCGAAGCGGATGTCGCCACGGCCTTGCGTGAGGTGCGCGTTGCGCTGCTTGAAGCTGACGTCTCCCTGCCTGTCGCCCGTAACTTCGTCAAATCCGTGCAAGAAAAGGCGACCGGTCAAGCGGTCACCAAATCCGTCACGCCCGGCCAGCAAGTCGTCAAGATTGTGAATGACGAGCTTGTCGCGGTCCTCTCGGGCGATGATGCCAGCGCCGGGCACTTGAAAATCGACAACCCGCCCGCCCCGATCCTTATGGTCGGTCTGCAAGGCGGCGGTAAGACGACCACAACCGCCAAACTCGCCAAACGTCTGACGACCCGCGAGAACAAACGCATCCTGATGGCCTCCCTCGACACCAACCGCCCCGCCGCGATGGAACAATTGGCCATTTTGGGCACGCAAATCGGCGTTGACACATTGCCCATCGTTAAAGGCGAGAGCGCGGTGCAAATCGCCAAACGCGCCAAACAGCAGGCCACGCTTGGCGGCTATGACGTCTACATGCTCGACACCGCAGGCCGTTTATCGATCGATGATGAGTTGATGGCCGAAGTAGAGGCCGTCCGCGACGTTACCAACCCGCACGAAACAATCCTCGTGGTTGATGGCCTCACGGGTCAAGACGCAGTCCACACCGCCGAAAACTTTGACAGCCAGATCGGGATATCCGGCGTGGTTCTCACCCGCATGGACGGCGACGGACGCGGCGGCGCGGCGCTCTCGATGCGCGCGATCACCGGCAAACCGATCAAATTCGTTGGTCTGGGCGAGAAACTCGACGATCTCGAAGAGTTCCACCCTGAACGCATCGCAGGCCGCATTCTTGGCATGGGCGACATCGTCTCGCTCGTTGAAAAAGCCCAAGACACCATCGAGGCCGAACAGGCCGAGCGTATGATGAAGCGCTTCCAAAAAGGTCAGTTCAACATGAACGACCTGAAAAGCCAACTGGAGCAAATGTCGAAAATGGGCGGCATGGAAGGCGTCATGGGGATGATGCCGGGCATGAAGAAAATGGCCAAACAGATCGAAGACAGCGGCTTTGACGACAGCATCCTGCGCCGCCAGGTCGCCCTGATCAACTCGATGACCAAAAAAGAGCGGGCCTATCCCCAAATCCTGCAAGCCAGCCGCAAGAAGCGCATCGCAGCAGGCGCTGGCCTCGAAGTCAGCGAGTTGAACAAACTCCTCAAAATGCACCGTCAAATGTCCGATATGATGAAAAAACTCGGGAAAATGGGCAAGAAAGGCATGCTCAAAGGCGGCCTTGGCGCACTCTTTGGCAAAGGCGGCGGCATGCCAGCTGGAATGCCCGGCATGCCCGGCGGCGGCGCAATGCCAAGCCCCGAAGACGCTGCCAAAATGCTTCCCGGTCTTGGCGGCGGCGCGCTCCCCCCTGGCCTTGGCGGATTGGGTAAGAAGAAGTGACCACCCTTCCGATCATAGAGACCGAGCGCCTGATCCTGCGCGCACCCGACATCCGCGATGTGGAGGTCTGCGCCAACTTCAACGAAACCGACCGCTCCAAATGGTCCGGCGGCCCGCGCGATGCAGGGCAAAGCTGGCGCGGTTTGGCCTCGCTGATCGGGCACTGGCACCTGCGCGGCTTTGGCATGTTCGCCCTGCAAAGCAAATCCGGCGACGACGCGGCCCTTGGCATCGTCGGCCCTTGGGCACCAGACGGCTGGCCGGAACCTGAGCTCGGCTGGCATCTGTGGAGCGCGCAACTCGAAGGCAAAGGCCTCGCCTTTGAAGCCGCGAGCGCCATCCGCAATTGGGCCTACGCCTCGCAAAACTGGACAACGCTCGTCAGCTATATCGACCCGCAAAACACCCGCAGCATCGCGCTGGCCGAACGCCTCGATGCGACAATCGATCCGAAGGCGCCGCACCCGTTCTCCGACAGCCCCGAAACCCGCGTCTACCGCCACCCTGCACCAGAGGCTCTGCAATGACCGACACAACCGCCCAGGCCGCTGAAATTCTGGCAGATCATCGCGACAGCATCGACCGTCTCGACGCGGTGCTGATTTACACGCTGGCCGAGCGCTTTTCCCACACCCAAGCAGTCGGTAAGCTCAAAGCCCATAACGATCTGCCCGCTTCTGACCCCGCGCGCGAGAAGAACCAGATTGCACGGCTCCAGTCCCTGTCCGAAGACGCAGGGCTTGACCCCGAATTTGCCAAGAAATTCCTGAACTTCGTGATCAGCGAAGTGATCAGGCATCACGAACACATCAAACAAACCACTGATTCCTAAAGGAGAAGACCAAAATGGCTATGAAAATCAGACTGGCCCGAGGTGGCTCGAAAAAGCGCCCCTTCTATTCCATCGTTGCCGCCGACAGCCGCATGCCGCGCGATGGCCGTTTCATTGAGAAACTGGGCACCTACAACCCGCTCCTGCCCAAAGACAGCGAAGAGCGTGTGAAAATGAACATGGAACGTATCGAATACTGGCTCGGTGAAGGCGCCCAGCCAACCGACCGTATCGCCCGCATGCTCGAAGCTGCCGGCAAAATGGACAAAACAGAGCGCAGCAATCCGAACAAAGCCAAGCCAGGTAAAAAAGCGGAAGAGCGTGCGCAGGAGAAGGCCGACAAAGCCGCCGCTGCTGAAGAAGCCGCCAAAGCGCCCGTCGAGGAAGCACCAGCCGAGGAAGCACCCGCTGAAGAACCTGCTGCCGAAGCTCCAGCCGAAGAACCTGCTGCTGAAGAAAAAGCGGAATAATCAAAAGATTGGAGCCCTCACGTCATGCAACCCAATGACATCTGCGCGCCCTTGGTCGCTCAGCGAGGGCTCCACTCATGACACAGGTGTGCGTCGGGGCCATCGCGGGCGCCTTTGGCGTGCGCGGCGAAGTGCGGCTCAAGAGCTTTTGCGCCGAGCCGTCGGATCTCGACAGCTACGGCCCGCTTTCCGATGAATCCGGCAAACGCGAGTTTGCCGTCAAAATCACACGCCCGATAAAAGCCGGTTTCGCCGCCCGCATCGCCTCAGTTAAAACCAAGGAAGACGCCGACGCCCTCAAAGGCACCCGCCTCTACCTCCCCCGCGAACGCCTGCCCGATCTGGAGGACGAAGAGTACTACCACTCCGACCTCATCGGCCTCGACGTCTTCGACACAGGCGGAGAGAAGATAGGCAAAATCAAAGCGATCTTCGAGAACGGGGCAACAGACCTGCTCGAAATCCACGGCCCCGGCCTCAAAAACGGCGTCATGCTCCCCTTCACCAAAGAAATCGTGCCCACCATCGACCTGAGCCAACGCCGGATCATCACCGATCCGCCAGAGGGTTTGTTGCCGTAACAGCCTAGATGCGCACGCGACGCATGCCTATCAATGCACCAAACGCGCTGAAAAGCAAAACTGCCCCCACTGGCAACGGAACAGGCTCAATCCGCACATTGTCGATCAATACATCCGCAAATGGCGGCAGAGGGAGAGGTGGTACGAATAGATCGCGACCAATGTCGATATTCATGAAAACGCCCTGAACGACATCTTCAAAACGAGTGTCTGGCAAGTTATTCGCGTCTGCCGTCCAATAAGCTGCCTCAAGTGGCGTGCTATACGTGTTCCAAACGCCAGTCTGGACCGGACTTTGAACAAAATCAGCGCTGAAATGCTCAAAAAAGCCAAGGCGAACGACACCAAAGTTCTCAAAATCCGTAACGCCATAGTCGGGCGAGACATAAACATTTTTGCCATAATCAGCGACGACATACATGTCGAAAGCCAGCTGCATGCCTTTTGCCGCTACTATATCGTCAAAATAGGCTTGGATGTTCGATGCTGAGTCGAAGGTTTCGACACCCGGTCCGTTCAGCCGCAAGTAGTTTCCGTCGATGCTCAGCGGCCCCGATTCAACTTTGACCGCACTTGGATGATATATCTCCCACGGTGAGACATTTCCGTTCTCCAGATCAGACAAAATTGTAACTGCGAAGGCTGGTTTGAACAGCAATGACCACAGCAAAAACACACCCATAATATACTTCATGACAACCTCTTCAAAGACCCACATTGGTTAAAAAAGTTAAAGTGAAACAGCACTCGAGAGAGCGCCGGAGAATGCTTAGGCGTTTGACACGCGTCGCGACTTTCGCCCCACAACTGCGATCGCCCCAATTCCAATCACCGCTAATGGCAGTCCCAACGGCACCGGAACAGGCTCAATCCTCACATTATCGATAAGCACTTCAGCGTAGCCATTCGAGGCATCGGGCCCGAATTGGAGACCCAAGTTCAAACCCACATAAAATCCACTGCTGAGCACTTCGCCAATACTGGGCGTATAGGGAAAGCTGTTGCTCGAGGGGCTCCAAAGATCACTATCTAGCAATGCACTGTAAGTAATCCACTCGCCTAGCTCCACCGGGCCGTCAACAAAATCTAACGAGTAACTACCTTTGAAGCCAAGCGTCAACGTCCCAAATTCTGGCTCGTTAACTGCCCCGAAATCTTCGACCACCATCATATCAAACGCAAATTGAAACCCCATAGATTGCACGCCCGAATCAAAGTAGTACGCAATATCCTCTGCAAACCCATGCGTCCCGCTGCCTGGTGCGTTCACACGCAGATAATTGCCGTCGATGCTCAACGGACCGCTTTCGATTACCTGAGTATCCGGCGGCGCATTTTCCCAGACGTAGAAAGGTGGCGCGTCAAAATCAGCTATCACAGTCGTCGCTACCGCAGGCGACATTGAAACCGTTGCCACCAAAGCTGTTGTTGTTAAGATTCTATTCATGCACCCCCCCACAATTTATATATTTTACTATATCTTATTCAATATCCAAAAAATATCGCCAAAATGAACGTCGGCATTACTTCTCCAATACTACCACACCTCTCGCCTATAGACAAATTCCCCCACCCATCGCAAAACCCCCGCCATGACACAGAACAAATCCCATGGCCGTCTCTCCATCTCCGCCAGTGCCAAGCCGCGCCCGCTGATGGAGGATCCCACGCTCACGGATGTCTGGACCGCCAATATCTTGACCCTCTACCCGGAAATGTTCCCCGGCGTCCTTGGACACTCGCTCACGGGCCGCGCGCTCAAGGATGGGCTTTGGCAGCTCAAGACCATCGACATCCGCCAGTTCGCCACCGGAAAGCACCGCAACGTCGATGACACGCCAGCAGGCGGCGGTGCGGGGATGGTGCTGCGCGCGGATGTGCTGGGCAAGGCCATCGACAGCATCAAATCGGACG
The DNA here is from genome assembly GCA_964425135.1 of uncultured Rhodobacterales bacterium. GTDB lineage: Bacteria > Pseudomonadota > Alphaproteobacteria > Rhodobacterales > Rhodobacteraceae > CAYLLD01. Next base: position 5,946 of record CAYRKW010000012.1, on the reverse strand, counting down.
CCCCGATCCTTGCGATGTCACCTCGCGGCGCCCCCCTCAAACAGCATCAAGTAAAACAGCTAAGCCAAGGAAACGGCGTCACAATTCTCTGCGGCCGCTTCGAAGGCATCGACCAGCGCGTCCTTGATGCGCGCGGCATACAGGAAGTCTCCATCGGGGACTATATCCTCACGGGAGGAGAATTGGCCGCGCAGGTCTTGATTGACGCCTGCATCCGTCTTATACCGCGCGTTCTTGGGAATGCTGAGTCGGTTCAGGAGGAAAGTTTCTCGGACGGCCTGCTTGAACATCCCCAATACACAAGGCCCGCAGACTGGGAAGGTCATAAGATACCGGATGTGCTCTTGTCCGGCAATCATGCCAAAATCGCCGAGTGGCGGAAATCCCAAGCTGAGGCGCTGACAAAAACACGACGTCCCGATCTCTGGCGGGCGTATCAAGACGACGATACGGACCCGGAATGAGACCATTGAGCTCTCGGACGGATGCAAAATAGCGCTCAACACGCGCAGATGAAGGATTGATACGATGAACATCATCGAACAGCTTGAAGCCGAGCAAATCGAAGCGCTCGGAAAAGATATTCCCGATTTCGCAGCGGGCGACACCATCCGTGTCGGCTTCCGCGTTACTGAAGGCACGCGCACCCGTGTGCAGAACTACGAAGGCGTGTGCATCGCCCGCAAAGGCGGCGACGGAATTGCAGCGGCCTTCACAGTCCGCAAAATCTCCTTCGGCGAAGGTGTTGAGCGTGTGTTCCCGCTCCACTCGCCCTCCATCGACAGCATCACCGTCGTGCGCCGTGGTCGCGTTCGCCGCGCCAAACTCTACTACCTGCGCGAGCGTCGCGGTAAATCCGCCCGTATCGCTGAGAAGACCAATTACAAACCACGCAGCGAAAAAGCCGCAAAGTAACCAAAAGTTCAGTAATCTACCGACAAATGGGTGGCGAAATTGCCACCCATTTTTTGTGTTTTAAGCTCAGATCGACACAAATTCGCCGGAATGTTTGGCAAAATGACGCGTAGTCCGCTACAGGCGCTCGGTATGTTCGTTGGTCAGTCGCTCTACTATTCAGTTTTTGTGTCGCTCAGAATGCTCCCCATTCTGGCTGTGACGCTCTACACCGCTATGCTGCTGTTCCAGATCGCCCGCTCTGAACCTCTCGTGGTGATCCTGGTTGTTGCGCTGCTCTATGTGCCGACCATCATGTTTCTCTATCTCAACGCGATCAGATGCGGGCTTACCGCCATGGGCGAGACAGAACCGCCAATTGCGAAACACTATCTGCCCGCAACCGTCAGGCTGATCCGCTTCAATCTGATGGTCACCAATTTGCTGATCGCGGTTGTCGGCGTCGGCGGCATGGCGCTGCTGGCGATATACACCACCCCCCATGTCTGGCAGGCGTTCCGGGAAAGCCTCGCAATCAGCTCGGTCGAAGACGTAAACACCTTCCTCGATGTAACCGGTCAACTTCCACTTGGCACGATCCTGTTTTTCGCCCTGGCCTTCACGCTTGGTGCAGCCCTTACCGGCACAACGGCAGGCGCAACCGCCCATTCCGTCGCCATGGGCGCCCCAAAATACGATATGATCTGGGGGGCAACGCGCCAGTGGTACCCGCTGCTGCTGTTGGGCTCCGTGGTCATCATCCTTCCGACCGTCGCCCTCGTCCTCTACTTCGGTGGCCCCATGGCGGAGTTGTGGGAGCTGTCGCGGCTCTCACCGCAAGGCGTTGTCGTTGTCTCGCTGTACTATCTTTGGGCGATGTGCGCCCTATGCGCGGGGCAAGGTCTCGCCTTTGTCCGCACCAGCGCCGAGAACGAAGACCGCCGCCGCGAAGAATTTTCCGATATGAGTGGCCCGATCCTCGCCGATGAGGATGTGCGCGCCATCAGGCTGGAGCGGATGGAAAACGCCAAAATCGCCCCCAAAACCACATCCGACATCGGCGACAAAGCCGTTAACGACTAACTTCAGCATCCCCATACAAACACAGCGATGATAGAATCCGGCTCCGGTGCCCAAAGTTCGTTGCTTCCCAGTATCGTGCAAAACCGCTGACGATTGGCGATCCTTGAAAATACGCTTCAAAGGATCGCCCAAGGTACATTTCATGCCATCGCAAAGCGCATGAAACCACTAACGCAACAAGCCTATGTGATGCAGGCCGCATGCGGCGCGCATGAGATCGAAGTGAGTTATTTTAGGGGCAACGGCCATGTGTTGCCAAAACCCCGCGCTCCGGGCCCTCAAAACCGCCAAATTGCGCGAATATTCTTCTTGCCGCATCGCCCGCGCTCGCCTATACGCTCATTTCTTGAATAGACCTATGCGCAGACGTCATATTTTTCAGGGCCAAAGCTGCTGTGGTATGAAATGTCCTCGCTCAAAACGGACGGCAAAAATGAAAAAAGATGTTCACCCCGACTATCACGTCATCGACGTCAAAATGACCGACGGCACGGTTGTACAAATGCGCTCAACTTACGGCGCCGAAGGCGACACGCTGACGCTTGATATTGATCCCTCTGCACATCCAGCTTGGACGGGCGGGAACCAGAAATTGATGGATACCGGCGGTCGCGTGTCCAAGTTCAAGAAGAAATACGAAGGCCTCGGCTTTTAATCTTTGCCGGTAATGCCCACTGGACCCTTACCGTGCATCGTGGTTTCGATGAGACCACACACCACGGGTACGGTTCACCGGATAATTTGACGCAGGGGCGGAGCACTTAGATGGCGCACATTATCGTCTTGGGGAACGAAAAAGGTGGGTCGGGAAAATCGACCACCGCCATGCACATCATGGCGGCCCTCACCCGTTCGGGTCACAAGACCGGAGCCATCGACCTCGACCTGCGCCAAAAGTCGCTGTTCCGCTATCTCGATAACCGACAGAGTTTCATTGACCGCAAGGGCGTGACCCTCCCCATGCCAGCGCGCGGCGAGCTGGAAGCGGCAACCGACGACAGCGCCGCTCAGGCGCAGGATCAAGAACAGGACCGCTTTTCCTCGACCATCTCCAGGCTCGAAGAAACCTGCGATTTCATCATCATAGACTGCCCCGGTGCCCATACCCGCTATTCGCAAATGGCTCATTCGATTGCAGATACGCTCATCACGCCTATGAATGACAGCCTGATCGATTTTGATCTTCTGGCGCGCCTCAACCCTGCCGATGGCGCAATCCTTGGCCCGTCTGTCTACTCCGAAATGGTATGGAAAGCGCGCCAGCGCCGCGCCGAAGCAGGACATCCCCCGATTGATTGGCTGGTCCTGCGCAATCGCCTTGCCAGCCTCGATGCCAAGAACAAACGCCGGGTGGCCGCGGCCCTCAACGATCTGTCCAAGCGCATCGGCTTTCGCATCGCACCGGGCTTTACCGAACGCGTGGTGTTTCGCGAAATGTTTCTCTCAGGCCTGACATTGCTGGACCTCAAGGAAGACGACGGCCAACGCTTGAATATGTCCAACCTTGCCGCCAAACAAGAAGTGCGCGAGTTGATGAAAACGCTTGATCTGCCGGACGTCGAAATCAATTTCTAGAGCGCAGCTTAAGCAATGCCGCGTTTGGTGGCCTGCGTGTCGGTGAAAATATCGACCAGTTCATTCTCAGCCAAAGGCCGGTGGAAATAATACCCTTGCGCAAATGTGCATCCCAGCCGCTGAAGCTGCACCACATCCTCCATGGTCTCCACGCCCTCAGCGATCACATCGACCCCCAACTCACGCCCAAGCCCAACCATAAAGCGCACAATACTGCTCGACACATCGCTCAATCGCGCATCACCCGCAAAGCTGCGGTCAATTTTCAACGCTGTCAGCGGCATTTTTTTGAGATAGGCAAGGTTCGAATACCCTGTGCCAAAATCATCGATTGATACCCCGAACCCAAGCTCCTGAAGTCGTTTGTAGTTCCGATCAGCCATCTCAAAATCGGGGATCATCGCGGTTTCTGTCACTTCAAGCCGAATGTTACGCGGGCTCAAACCATTCATGTCAATCAGATGCGACACAAATTCGACCAGCCCGACCCTCCCGATATCAGAGCCGGACACATTCACGGATGTATAAATATCATCGCTCGCCCATCTGGTCTGACGCAATCGCCCCAGCGCCGCACAGGCCTCGAACATCGCAAAATCCGTCAGCCGCGAGATTGATCCGCAGGTTTCTGCAACATCAATAAACAAATCGGTCGGGATTATGCCCTTCTTTGGGTGCGACCAGCGCATCAGCGATTCAAATCCCACCACCCGCTGGTCATGTATGCGAACAATCGGTTGGTACATCAAAAAGAACTGATCTTCGTCAATGCCGGTCAGAATGTCCTGCTCAAACTGGAACCCTTCGATCAATTGATCCGCATTTCGAAGGGTCGATGGCACCAGTGGCACATGAGCCGACGGGCTGTTCAACCGTTTGGTGAAACTGGAAGAAAATGAAATTGACGTCTCAACGCACGCACGCAACACCGGATCAAGCTTCTCATAAAGCGCCAGTATCTGCTCAGCAGAGATGCGAAACATCCGGCACGCACAAGTTGCCTCAACCGTAACCGCGCGCGGCAAGCCCGTCAGGATCGACAATTCCCCGATGATCGCACCAGGCCCGCGCCGCTCCACATCCACTCGCCGTCCCTCGGCATCTGAAAACAGCACGACCTCGCCGGATTCAATAATAAAGGCGCATTCGTTGGCACTTCCCTCCCGATAGAGGATTTCACCTTGCTTCAAATTAATCTCAGACCGAAGCACCATTCAGACGGATCCGCACACGACTATAGCCAGCCTGCTAAATCGCATAAATGGCTTAACGTTTGCTCCATCAACGCGGCGCAACAACCGGTTTTGTGGCGCTTATTTTCGGACAATTTTAGCAACTCCCGCGTGCCGCGCGGAGCTTGATAAGTGCGGATGGCCTGTAAGCCGGATTCTGTACGCTTGCGCGTGACGACCATTCATCTGGGCACATCGTTACCGATATGCTCGTGCAGCCAACCCGGATCACCGTCGGGCGAAGAGCGGCCCTAGAGGCTGACGCCTCATGCGATCCCTATTTGGCCTTGCTTCCGGCGGGGCTTGCCGTGCCAGCTCTGTTACCAGAGCTGCGGTGGGCCCTTACCCCACCGTTTCACCATCACCTTGCATGCAAGGCAGTCTGTTCTCTGTGGCGCTATCCCTCGGATTGCTCCGGCCGGGCGTTACCCGGCGCCGTGCCTTCGTGAAGTCCGGACTTTCCTCACCTTTCGCAAAGTGCGGCCGTCCAGCCATCCGCAGCCATGGCCTAGGACATCGCAAGCGCCGCTGCAATCCCCATATCGCGTTCATCAAGGGGCCCCTGCACCCCCTGACGCCAGCGCAGACGAAACGCCTCCAGCAGCGCCGCCCCCTCTCCGCGATAGCCAAAGCCATGCAACCCAGCCTCAAACGCAGCAACATTCACGTCAACATCTGGCACCGGCTCTACAGAATGCGCCAGCCCCAACGCCGCCAAGCGCCCCCAATCAAACTTCGCCCCTGGATCGCTCTTGCGCCCAACCGCAACATCCGAATGTCCCAAAACATGACGCGGCGCGATAGACCAGCGCACCATCACAGAACGCAGCAACGCCTCCAGCGCCCCCATCTGAACATCCGAAAACGGCACAAACGCCGCCAGCGACCCCGCGTTATCAAGCTCAATCCCAATGGACCGCGAATTGATATCGCGTACATCTCCCCAAGCAGACACCCCCGCATGCCACGCCCGCATCTCCTCATCCACAAGCTGCACAACGCGCCCATCCCGTCCAATGACATAATGTGCCGACACCTCATGCGCGGGCGCGCGCAGCCGCTCAATCGCCGCGGCGCAGCTTTCCATCGCCGTGTAATGCAACACCACCATATCGGGCGCATCGCAACCGATCCGCGCGCCAAAATTCGGGCTGTCCATCCG
>CAYRKW010000011.1:45059-63501 GCA_964425135.1 uncultured Rhodobacterales bacterium | reverse complement strand
GGTGCTGATCGCCTGAAATCAATAGAATGTTGGGTCTGCTCATTTTGCGGGCTTTCTCAGGCTGAAGATGACGACAACGACCGCCAATGCAATGAATGCAAGGGCAATTGGATTGTTGAAAATAAAGAAAGGGTCGGCCCCGGTGACAGCGAAAGCCTGTCGCGCTGTTGCTTCAAGGTTACCGCCAAGGATGAAGGCGATCACGAAAGGGAGCGGCGACATGTCGATGCGGCGCATGACGTATCCGACAAAACCGAAAAACACTGTAATCCAAACGGCAACCATCGAGGTTTCCTGGACATAAATTGCGGTCAGTGTCAGCAGAAGGACAATCGGAAGCAAACGCTCCTTCGGGATGCGGGCCATCACGCCAACGGATCGCATGAACACACCACCGATGGTCCAGTTCAGACCGTTCGCCACGAACATCGTTGTAAAGATGCCAAATGCCATGACCATTTCCGGGTTCAGCGCCCCCTCATTGATGCCGCCCCCCAATTGGAAGACCGATGGACCGGGGTTAAAGCCGCCAATCGACTCCATGGCGAGGATGAGGAAGACCGCGGCGGCGTTGCCGGGGATACCAAGAGACAGGACCGGGATCAGGTTTGCACCGGATACTGAAGAATTGGCAGCTTCTGTCGCCGCGATGCCTTCAGGCGCGCCCTCTCCAAATTGAGGTGCGTTGAGCTCTTTGCCCTTGGTGTAGCGCCGCTTTGCGGAGGTGTAGCCCAAGGTCGCCGCCAGCGTTGATCCCACGCCGGGCAGTGCGCCGATCGAGGTGCCGATGACGGCAGACCGGCCAATGTACGGGAGCAATTTGCGAAGACCCAGAGAGCCTCCTTTGTCAGCCCGTCGCGCTGTTTGCGAGGCCGATGATGCCCCTTCCCGGTAGATGTCCTCCAGCGATTTGAAGACCTCGCCCAGGATCAACACGCCAAGGATCGCCGCCGCAATCGGAATGCCTTCTGCCAGCGCGGGCTGCCCCATCGTCAGACGCGGTTAAAAATCCTCTCCCGTGGCGATCATTGCCGCGAGAAGGCCTAACCCCATCGAGATAAGGCCTTTACCGACCGAATTGCCAATGACCGACGCGATAAAGGCCAGCGACAGGATTAAGAGCGCGGTCTTCTCCGGTAAATCGAGGTAGCTTTCGACGAGGATTGCCAGGAACGGTGCACAAAGGACAAGGACGATGTCGGAGAACGTATCGCCAGACGCGGACGAGAAATGTGCGATCCGCAAAGCGCGTTTGGCTTCGCCTCTTTGCGCCATCGGATAGCCGTCCAAAGTGGTCATATAAGCGTCTGGTGTGCCCGGTGTGTTGAACAGAATTGCAGGAACCGCTCCTCCGATGGTCGCGCCTTTCATAATGCCAATGAGAAAGCCAAGCACGGGCAACAATGCGTCGTTTGAATAGCCAAAGACCGAGATCAGGATCGGAAGCGAGATCGCCATGGCCATTGGTCCCGCCAGACCAGGCGTCGCGCCGACAGTAATGCCGAGCAGGAACCCACCAAGCACCATCAGAATCGTGATTGGGACGCCCAACACAGGATCGGATTGGAAGACCACGAGAACCCCTGCGATCACATGGTCCCAAACGCCCATCAAACGTCTCCGTTTGGTGGCAGGATGAGATCGTCAAAGGGCAAATCGTACAAAAGTGCGATGACAAGAGAGGCAACAAACCCAATGGCAAAATCCCGGATCGACAGCCGCCGTTTTGCCAGCCCTGTCAAGCCCCCAACGAGCACTGCCCCGCCGATCAGAAAACCGATGTAATGCCATGGCGCGGTTGCTCTTAAGGGGCGATAACCGCTTTCCGACCACGCCAAGGCAACTGGTCCCGCATATCGCATGAGGAGCATTGAGATGGTAAAAAGACTGAGGAGCGCGGCAATCCAGGTCACGTTTGCTCGGGAGATCATTTTGTCCGTGCCAGGACGAAGCAGCAACAGCAGAGCTCCGATGACAACGACTGCGCCGGCAACTGTTGGCCCCAATGCATCGCCAATCACGAATTTTCGGCGAACCTTTTCCACGAGCCCGGTGCCGGTATCCAACGGGGCCCAAACGAAGATCACAAGAAGGGCGAATGCCAAAAAGAAAAGGGCCAGCCATCTGTCAGCGGAAAAACCGGATTTCATGGACTGGCCCCGGGGTTTAAGCGGCTTACTGAACGGCTTCCATCAGCTGACCGGCCTTGTCGAAATCGGACTGCACAAGCGCATCAAGCGCGTCGCCTTGGATGTTCACAGCGCCACCAAACGCCTTGTTGATCATGCCGGACGCTTTGCCAGAGCTCGTTGCCTGTGTGATTGCTGCCGTGAGGGCATCGCGCGCTGAGGCATCCATCCCCGCGGGCGCCACAAAGACGAAGTACCCGTCAGCAGAGAACGGAACGCCGAGGTCTGCGAACGTCGGCGCGTCCGGCGTCTGTTTCAGCGGCTCGGACAGGGCTGAAGCGAGATTGACGAGATCACCCGAGGCAACCCCTTTGCCCTGAATACCGGCCATGAAGCCAAGATCCATGTCACCAGCCTGCACGCCGTCCATCACAGCACGACCACCGCGCACCTGCACGATGTTAAACTCGACACCGCTTGCGTCACCCAACAAGAACGCGAGATCCGACAGCTTCGGGGACATTGTGCCAAAACGAAGTTCACCTTCCTTTGCGGCCGCGATCATGTCTTCGAAAGAGGTCCAGCCCTTGTCAGCTTTCGCGACAACCGCCATCTGAAACCCGGCTGTTGTTGTCAGGCCGGTAAAATCTCCTGGTGATATGCCTGAGTCTTTTGCGGCGGCGGCGTTGTAGCCGAGCGATTCAGTCACCACCATTGCAATCGCCGAACCGTCCGCTGGCATGTCCTTCAATGCCACCAGAGCGTTGACGCCACCTTTGCCGGTGACTTGCTCGGGGATCAATTCCCAGCCGGTCGCTGCTTCGATGTCTTCTGCGATCAGTCGGGCCTGCGTATCAGCGCCACCGCCAGCAGCGAATGCGATCATCATCTTGATGGGGCCTTCCGGTGCCCAGGCATGGCCATCGGCCAAAGCTGATGTCGCGGTGGTGATGGACAGCAGCGCGGCAGCCGCCGCTGCTTTCAATGTCTTTTACATATGAACTCCTCCCAAAGTTTCTTGGAAGATAGAAATCCACAAACTATTTGACCTATCAAATGGTTTCGGCAAATCTGCGTGCCATGAAACCGCACGACATACCCAGTTTTCAGACGCCATCGTCCTTTGTGACGTTCCGCCTTGCGCGACTGCAATGCGGTCTCAATGCGCAAGGAACGGCACTTTTGAAGTCCAAATCAGGTCTGTCGCTTGTGGAATGGCGTTTGATTCAGACGCTGCGGATGATCAAAAACGCGTCCCTAACCGAGATTGCAGACCATGTGCAGATGGACAAAGGGCAATTGAGCCGAAAAATCAAAGCGATGGTGGAGAATGGTCTTTTGAGGACTAAAACAGACAAGCGGGATCAACGCATCCAGCATCTCACGCTCACCTCAAAGGCCGAACAGCTCAGCGCGCAGATGATGCCCATCATGGAAACCCGGCAACGGCGATTGCTGGCTGATGTGTCTGCAGAAGATCTTGAGGTGTTTTATGGCGTCATCGACAAGATTGAGGCGGCCTCCAAAATTCGAAGCGACGCATGAGCCGCTCGAACCTTCTGGTGATCATGTCCGACGAACATCAAGCGCGGGCGATGGGATGCGCTGGCCATGCGTTTGTCCAGACACCGAACCTCGACGCATTGGCCGCCCGTGGGACACGGTTCACCAATGCCTATACACCCAGTCCGATTTGCGTTCCGGCTCGCGCAAGTTTTGCGACCGGGCTTTATCCGCACCAGACCCGTCTTTGGGACAATGCCATGCCCTACACAGGTGCGATCCGGGGGTGGGGCCATGCGCTTCAGGATAAAGGCGTGCCCGTCGAAAGCATCGGCAAGCTGCACTACCGGTCAGAAGAAGACCCTGCAGGGTTTGATGTCGAACACATTCCAATGATGGTCGCGGGCGGCGTTGGGATGGTTTGGGCCAGTATCCGAAAGGAAGACGAGCGCATCTTGGGTCCCAAGCGTATGCTGGGTGACTACATAGGGCCAGGTGACAGCAAATACACCGACTACGATGGGGCGGTTGTTGCACGCACCAAGGACTGGATCGCGGAACACGCGTCAGATGATCTTCCGTGGTGTCTCTACGTCGGTCTGGTCGCGCCGCATTTTCCGCTCGTCGTGCCGCAAGACTATTTTGATCTGTATCCGGCGGACCAAATGCCGAAGGTCAAACTGCACCCGTCAGATGGACACCCGCGCCACCCGTGGATCGAAAAACAGAATGCGTTCATGGATAGCGAAGCAATGTTTGCAGATGCTAACGAACGCTTGGCGGCAATGTCGGCCTATTACGGGCTTTGCAGCTGGCTCGATCATAATGTGGGTGAGATTCTTGGCGCGTTGAACACTGCGGGACTAACGGACAAAACAACGGTGGTTTATACGTCCGATCATGGCGACAACGTCGGGGCACGTGGGCTTTGGGGAAAATCGAACATGTACGAGGAAAGTGCCGCGATCCCGATGATCATGGCAGGGCCGGACGTGCCAGTAAGTTCGTGCGAAACTGCGGTAAGCCTGTTGGACCTGTCGGCAACGATCGCAGCGCATTTCGATGCCCCGATCGACGCCGCCGACGGCGTGACTGATTTGAACTCAATCCTTCAGGGGACGGTGGACACGGACCGGATCATCTTCTCAGAATATCACGCCGCGGGAGCGGTTTCGGGCGCTTTCATGTTGCGCAAAGGGCGTTGGAAACTGATTCACTACGTTGGTTACGAAGATGAGCTTTTTGATCTTGAGACCGATCCAGAAGAAATGACGAACCGCGCTGACGATCCGGCCTGCGCCACGCTCCTAGAGGACCTGCACATCGAACTTCGCAAGATTTGCGATCCCGAAAGGGTCGATGCTTTGGCATTCGAGGATCAAGCAGAGCTGATCGAGCGTGTGGGGGGGCGTGACGCAGCGCTCAAACTCGGCGCAGCGGGAGCAACACCCCCTCCGGCGATCACGAAATGAAACTCACTATCCAAGTGCGCCGTCCAACAAAGAGGATTGCCAGATGAATGACGTGATTTTAGACCACGTAAGCCCGCACGAATGTTCCGATTACCATACCACGCCTTAAAGGTTTCCGTTTTCCCCGCGAGCCAATCGTCTTGTTTTTGTCAACTCAGTTTGCATTGTTCTGGTCAAGCAGTAGGCTGTCGAAAGAGGAAGGTCATGCGAAACGCGACCGATACAAAGATCGAGATCAAACTATCGCCTTCGCCTGATTTGCCTAGCTGAAAACTCGGCAAAAACGAGGCCGGACTTTCTCCGGTTCACAAAATCCCCCGCGCCTCCAACGCCTCACGCAACTCATCCAAAATCGCCGGATCATCAATCGTCGCTGGCACCTTGAACTCTTGCCCGTCTGCAAGCTTCTGCACGGTTGCGCGCAATATCTTGCCCGAGCGCGTCTTGGGCAACCGCTTGACCTGAACCACGGTCTTGAACGCGGCCACCGGCCCAATCCGCTCGCGCACCATCTTCACCAGTTCGCCTTGTATTTCATCAATATCCCGGTTCGTCCCGTGGCTGAGTACGATAAAGCCCGCAGGGATTTGCCCCTTCATCTCGTCTGCTATCCCAAGCACAGCGCATTCGGCGATATCCTTGTGCTCAGCGACAATCTCTTCCATCTGCCCCGTGCTCAACCTGTGCCCGGCGACATTGATGATATCGTCGGTGCGCGACATGATGTAGAGATAGCCGTCCCCATCGACATATCCCGCATCGCCGGTCTCATAGTATCCGGGGAAATTCTCCAGATACGCCGACTTGAACCGCGCATCCGCGTTCCAAAGCGTCGGAAAACACGACGGCGGCAAGGGAAGTTTCACGCAGACATTCCCCATCTCGCCCGCTGACACCTCATCGCCTTCGTCGGTCAGGATGCGAATGTCATAGCCAGGCATAGGCACAGCAGGGGAGCCAAGCTTCACCTCAAGCGCCCCCAGCCCCACCGGATTGCCCGCAATTGTCCAGCCTGTCTCTGTCTGCCACCAATGGTCGATCACAGGTGCTCCCAAAACATCCTGCGCCCATTTGATCGTATCAGGATCGGCCCGCTCGCCCGCCAGAAACAGAGCCCGGAAATTTGGGATATCGTATTTCTTCAGCTCACGCGCCTCAGGGTCCGCGCCGCGAATGGCACGAAACGCTGTCGGCGCGGTGAAAAGCGAGACAACATTATGGTCGCGGATTACCCGCCAGAAGGTGCCCGCATCCGGCGTGCCAACCGGTTTACCCTCAAACACCACCGAGGTGGCACCATGCAACAGCGGCGCATAGCAGATATAGGAATGCCCAACGACCCAGCCGACATCAGAGGCCGCCCAGAACACCTCGCCCGGCTCGATATTGTACATCGCGCGCATCGACCATTTGAGCGCCACCATATGCCCGCCATTGTCGCGGATCACACCCTTGGGCTGACCCGTCGTGCCAGAGGTATAGAGAATATAAAGCGGGTCTGTCGCCTTGACCGGCACGCACGGCACTTCGCGCCCCATCGTCTGCGCAACAGCCCCCTCCCAATCATGGTCAATCTCGCTCATAGCCGCGCGCTCTTGCGGGCGTTGATAGAGGATCGTCGCTTCGGGCTTATGGGTTGCCAGCGAGATTGCCTCGTCCAAAAGCGGCTTATAGGCAATCACCCGCCCCGGCTCCAACCCGCAGGAAGCGGTCAGGATCATCTTGGGCTTGGCATCATCAATCCGCGTCGCAAGTTCAGCCGCCGCAAACCCGCCAAACACCACCGAGTGAATGGCCCCGATCCGCGCGCACGCCAGCATCGCGATCACCGATTGCGGGATCATTGGCATGTAAATGACCACCCGATCACCCTTGCCAACGCCGCGATCCAGCATCGCCGCCGCCAAAGCGCTCGTTTGCGCCAACAGATCATCATAGGTGAAATGCCCGACCGTCTCGGTCATCGCGCTGTCATAGATCAACGCATTCTGAGCGCCACGACCGGCCGCAACATGGCGATCCACGCAATTAAAACAGGTGTTGCAAACCCCATCCGGGAACCACCGCCCGTAGATACCCTCGCTCGCGTCAAACACCGTCGCGGGTGCGGTGAACCAGTCGATATCCTTCGCAGCCTCCCCCCAGAAGGCATCCGGATCGCGTTGCCATGCTGCATAGGTCTCGTGATAGGTGCTCGCCATGGAAAATACCCCGCTCGTATTGCTCTCGTCGGGATAGGCAGTAGGCCAAGATCACGCCAATTTCCAGTCGAATTCTGGCCAACATCTTTGCCCATACCAGTATTGCACAGTATAAAGACGGACTAAGGACAAAACATGGGACTGATCCGCGTCATCATCATCGTTGCGATGAGCACTGCAATGTTCGGCGCGCTTGAGGCTTTGGCGCAAGCAACCAAATTCGCCGATATCGACGCCGATGGCGACGGTCTTCTCACCCCAGCTGAACTCTCCCTGTTCTTTCCCCAGCCATCGGTTGATGCGCTGATGACCCGTGACCGGGATGGTGACGGACGCTTGTCCAAAGATGAGGTGCAAAGGTACGAAGACAACCGCGCAGGCACACAGACAGCACAGGCAGATCAACCCGTTCCGGGCGGTCCGAGCAACGCAGGCGGCGAGACAGAAGTGCCCGAAGAAACGCCCGCGCGCCCGATGTCTCCGGACAACGCACCAGTGGAAAACTGATCGCTCCACCGCGCTTACTCAAACAAGAAAAGTGCCTGCTGCGATAAACACGCCCAAGGCCGATTAAACCTGCGCGCGATCCGAATATTTGACAATACTACTCAAAGTTGATATATTTCACAGTATTCCTTGTGAAAGTAATTGCCATGTCAAAGCGCATCTTTCTAGCAGTCTCCGTTGCACTCGTCTCCGCCAGACTGTCCGGCGCTGCCCCGCATCCCGCTCCGAATGACGCATTTGATACGCTGGAGCAGATCGTCGATGCCAATGACATCCGCGCGCTGCACGATTATCTGGGAAAACACCCCATTTTGACCGAAGGCGACACCGCTCTGGCGCAATCCTTGCGATCCGCGCAAAGCGATTTGACCTTTGAACCCGAAACCTTCACCTACGACGAAGCCCATTTCAATTTTGGTAAGTACAAGAACCGCTATAAACGTCTCGAAAGACGCTATGATCGCTTCCAAAAACGCATCGAACGGCTCAAACGCCGATTGAAAGACAAATACCCCCACATCTATTGACGCCAGATAGCTCCATCGCGGCCTGCGTCCGATCTCCAAACGCAAACGCCACGGAACACTTGTTCCCCCGAAACTTTCCCAATATCGTCGCTCAAACGACACGACGTTGAGGGATGAATGAGCAGCAGCGACACCACGCGGCCCCTATGGCAACAGCCCGGCGCCGATCCCTTCATCCGCATATCTCAAATTACCAAGAATTTCAGCGATGTAACGGCAGTTGATAACGTAAGCCTCGACATCTTCCGCGGCGAACTCTTTTGCCTTCTGGGCGGCTCGGGATGTGGCAAAACCACACTGTTGCGCATGCTCGCAGGGTTTGAGACGCCAACGTCCGGCACCATCGAGATCGACGGCCTCGACATGTCGCAAACACCGCCCCACCAGCGCCCCACCAACATGATGTTCCAGTCCTACGCCCTCTTCCCGCATATGAGCGTTGAGAAGAACATCGGCTATGGGCTCAAACAGGACAAAACCCCCAAGGTCGAGATTACCCGGCGGGTCGAGGAAGCGCTCGCGCTGGTGCAGCTTGAACAGATGGCCAAGCGAAAACCCCATCAGCTCTCCGGCGGCCAGCGCCAGCGCGTCGCCCTTGCCCGCGCGCTGATCAAACGCCCCAAACTCCTGCTCCTCGATGAACCGCTCGGCGCGCTCGACAAGAAATTGCGCGAAAGAACCCAGTTTGAGTTGGTGAATATCCAGGAAAAGCTCGGCATCACCTTCGTCGTCGTCACCCACGATCAGGAAGAGGCGATGACGCTGGCCACCCGCATCGGCGTCATGGACGCAGGCCGCATCGTACAGGTCGGAGAGCCGCATGCGATTTATGAGGCTCCCCAAACCAAGTTCGTCGCCGATTTCATCGGCTCCATCAACATCTTCGAAGGCGGCATAGACGGCACTCACTTCGTCTCAGGCACCGCCCGTCTGACCTTACCCGCAACCCATCCAGACGCCGCCAAATACTACGCGATCAGGCCTGAGAAAATCAGCATCTCCCGCCAGAGCACCGGGCTGGAGAACGAGTTTCAGGGCCGCGTCGAGGATATCGCGTATCTGGGCAACCAATCGGTCTATGTGGTTGAAATCGATGGCGGCAAGCACATCCGGGTCATCCGCACCAATCGCGAACGCGGGCTCGAAGCGCCGATCACATGGGACGATCCCGTGCATATCGGCTGGCCCGCGCCCTCTTCGGTCGTGCTCGCGCAATGACACGGCGCACGCTTCTTATCGCCATCCCGATGATTTGGCTGCTGATCTTCTTTCTCGCACCCTTCTTCGTCGTCTTCAAAATCTCGCTGGCCGAGATCGCCCGTGCCCGTCCCCCCTACACCCCGCTCTTCAATTGGGACGAGGGACGCCTCGCGATCCAGGCCACCATCGATAATTACGCCTACATCTGGGAAGACAGCCTCTACGTCGTCGCTTATCTCTCCTCGATCAAGATCGCCGCAATCTCGACACTTCTGGCCCTGATCGTCGGCTATCCTATGGCCTACGCCATCGCCCGCGCCCGCGATCCGTGGCGAAATATCCTGCTGATGCTGGTGATCCTGCCGTTCTGGACGTCGTTTTTGCTGCGTGTCTACGCGTGGATCGGGCTGCTCAAAGGCAATGGCATCGTCAACAACACCTTGCTCAAACTTGGCCTGATCAACGAGCCGCTGATCATCCTGCAAACCGATATCGCGGTCTATATCGGTATCGTCTACACGTATCTGCCGTTCATGATCCTGCCGCTTTATGCCAATCTGTCGAAACTCGATGATGCGCTCCTTGAAGCCTCCACCGATCTTGGCGCATCGGCCGTGACGACCTTCTGGTCGATCACCCTGCCATTGTCGCTTCCGGGCATCATCGCAGGCGCGCTTCTGGTGTTCATCCCGGCCATCGGCGAGTTCGTGATCCCAGCCCTCCTTGGCGGTCCCGATACGCTGATGATCGGCAAGGTGCTCTGGACAGAGTTCTTCAACAATCGCGATTGGCCCGTCGCCTCCGCCGTCGCCATAGCGATGCTGCTCCTGGTCGTCCTGCCGATCATGTGGTTCCGCAATTTCGATACGTCGGAGGCCCGCTGATATGGCGCTGCGCATCATGGCAATCCTTGGGTTCCTCTTCCTCTACACCCCCATCATCGGCCTCGTCGTCTACAGCTTCAATGCGTCCAAACTCGTCACCGTCTGGGGCGGGTTCTCAACCAAATGGTATGGCGAGCTGCTCAAAGACCCGCAGATACTCGGTGCCGCTTGGGTCAGCCTCAAAATCGCCTTCGCCTCCGCGACCCTCGCCACGATCCTGGGCACGCTCGCCGCCCTCGTCCTCGTGCGCATCCCCCGCTTTCGCTCCCGCTCCCTCTTCAGCGCCATGATTACTGCGCCACTGGTTATGCCCGAGGTGATCACTGGCCTGTCGCTCCTCCTGTTGTTCGTTGGCCTTGAAGTCGCCATAGGCTGGCCCTCTGGGCGCGGCATGATGACCATTATCATCGCCCACACCACCTTCGGCATGGCCTTTGTTGCCGTGGTCATCCAGTCGCGCCTTGTCGATATGGACCAATCCATCGAAGAGGCCGCCGCCGATCTCGGCGCCAAGCCCATGCGCGTCTTTTTTGATGTCACCATGCCCACCATCATGCCCGCACTGTTGGCCGGATGGCTCCTTGCGTTCACCCTATCCCTCGACGATCTGGTGATCGCCAGCTTCGTCTCCGGCCCGGGCGCCTCTACCCTGCCGATGGTAGTCTTTTCCAAAGTCCGTCTTGGCGTCACCCCCGAGATCAACGCGCTCGCAACCCTGATGATCGCCGCCGTGGGTTTAGGGATATTCCTCGCATCGGTCGCCATGCTGCGCGGATCAAAACCCCGATGAGCCATTCATCTTTCCATAAATACTCCGAGCTGGGCAAGGGGGAGGGCTGGTCCTCCCCCTTGCCCAGCCCGCGCGTCAAGCGCGGGCAAAACCAATGAAGCGCAAACCCAAATCCATGCGCGGGCTGGAGAACTTAGGCCGCGTGCGCCTGTCCAAACACGTCTACATGCGCGATTGCCTCTATTCCGAAATCGGCAATCTCTATGGCATCCCCAACATTCCAGACCACCCCGACGTCGCGATCAAAACCGGCAAGGTTCTCGCCCAAACGCTCCTCGATCCCCTGTTTGAAACCTTCGGCCCGGTCGCCATCCGCTCCGCCTACCGCGCCCCGGCGCTCAATGAGTTTGGCAACAAAAACAATCTCAACTGCGCCTCCAACAAAGCCAACCACGGACGGCACATCTGGGACTATCCAGACGCGAACGGCTGCTACGGGGCAACCACATCCATCGCGATCCCATGGTTTGCCGACCAATACGACCAAGGGCGCGACTGGCGCGATCTGGCCTATTGGATCCACGATCACCTCCCCTACTCAACCCTCTGGTTCTTCCCTAAACTCGCCGCCTTCAACATCGAATGGCACGAGCGCCCGTTGCGCAAAATCTCCAGCTACATCGCCCCCAAAGGCACGCTGGTAAGGGCCGGACAAGAGCCACCCGAACCCCTCCCTGAGCGCCAAAAGCGCTACGCCGATTTCCCCCCCTACAAAGAACCAACATGACCGATATCCACGCCCAAAACCGCAGCGCCCTCAACGCCCTGCGCGCCGCACAATACAACTTCGATCCAAAAACCCTGCGCCATGAGCTGGACGCCGCCTTTGCACCCGATGCCACCGTCCACCTATGTCACCCCATCGGCACCTTCCAAGGCCCCGCCGCCCTCTGGGACAAAGCCTATGCCCCCCTTGCGCAAGCCATGCCTGACCTGGAGCGCCGCGACTACATCACCATCGCTGGCCCCGACGAGGATGGCGCAGCATGGGTCGGCTGCGGCGGGTTTTATTGCGGCACGCATCAACACCCCTTCCTCGACATCCCCCCCACCGGCCACCTCGCCCACATGCGCTTCCACGAGTTTTATCGCATGGAAAACGGCCAGATCACCGAAATGCAGGCCATCTGGGACATCCCGGAGCTGATGATGCAGGCACACGCATGGCCCATGTCCCCCGCCCTTGGCCGCGAGTGGTGTCCGCCTGCCCCGGCAACGCAAGACGGCCTGATCACAGGCCCGCGCGATTCAACACGCTCCGCCCAGACCCGCCAGATCATCATCGACATGCTCACCGCCATGACCCGCCACCCAAACGAGCCGCCCGAAGCAATGGAGATGGAGCGGTTCTGGCACCCGCGCATGAACTGGTACGGCCCCGCAGGCATCGGCACAGCGCGCGGCATCGCAGGCTTTCGCAACTGGCACCAAATCCCATTCCTCGCCGCCATGCCCGACCGCGGCCAATACCCCGATGAGATTAAACACCATTTCTTCGCCGACGGCCCCTATTGCGGCGTCACCGGATGGCCCGACATGGCTCAAACCCTCAGCGGCGCAGGCTGGCTCGGCATCCCGCCCATGGACAAGAAAATCACCATGCGCAGTCTGGATTTCTGGCGCGTGGAAGGCGACAAGATCCGCGAAAACTGGGTGCTCGTGGACCTGCTCCACGTCTACGACCAGCTTGGCGTTGACGTGCTGGCCCGAATGCGCGAATTCAACAAAGCCCGACCGGGCGGCACCCTTGATCTGTGATGAGGCGCCCATGAGCGATCTACCCAAAACCCCGTCCTTCCGTCTCGACGGCAAACGCGCCCTCGTCGCAGGTGCCTCCTCCGGCATAGGTCTGGGCTGCGCCGTCGCACTCGCAGAGGCAGGCGCGCATGTCACCCTTGCCGCCCGCCGCACCGATAAGCTCGACGAGGCCGTCGAAAAGATCAAATCAAACAGCTGGTCCGCAGACGCAGCAACCATCGATGTGACCGATATCGAAGCCACCCGCGCTTTCATCAGCGCCCAGGCCCCCTACCAAATCCTCGTGAACTCCGCAGGTCTCGCCCGCCACAGCCCCGCCATCGACACCACGCCCAATGACTTCGACGCCGTGGCCAATATCAACATTCGCGGCGCATATTTCCTGACCCAGGCCGTCGGCAAATCCCTGATAAAGAACAACCTTCCCGGCTCACTGATCAATATCTCCAGCCAAATGGCCCATGTCTCGGGCATCGACCGCGCCGCCTATTCGACCACCAAATTCGCCGTCGAAGGTTTCACCAAAGGCATGGCCATCGAATGGGGCCCGCATTCCATCCGCGTCAATACGATCTGCCCGACCTTCATCAAAACACCGCTCACACAAGCCACCTTCGACAGCCCCGAACGCTCCGCATGGATACGCGAGAAGATCAAACTCCCGCGCATCGGTGAGATCGAAGACATCATGGGCGCGGTCGTGTTCCTTGCCTCAGATGCTGCTCAGATGATCACAGGTACCGCTCTTCTTATTGACGGTGGTTGGACAGCAGACTGAATAGCGATACGACTGATCCTCATGAATGACGCCACCGACACAACCGTCTCCTGCGCGCCCAATAGGCCCGCCCTCGACGATCTGCACATCAAGCCCAAAAGAAGCACGCGCACGGTGTCACACCCCGTCGCTTCGACATACGCGCACATGACGTTCAAACCGGCAATATTACGCTCGTCGCCACAGACAGCCCCATTTCTGCCGCAATGCTCGCCAACGTGGCGATCAAGGAAACACCGGCCAGACGAATAGATCGCACCAAATAAGGAAAAAGCCCATGAAAGGCTTCTCAAATCGCTGGAAAGACTTCCCCGACTACATCATCGGCATCACCAAAGAAATCTGGGAAGATCGCGGGCTCGCGACCTTGCACCACTACTATACCGAAGACATCCCCGTCCGCTCCCCTGGCTCGGTCGTTGTCGGCAACAAAGACGTCATCGCCGCCACCATGGCGACCCTTGCAGAGTTTCCCGACCGAACGCTCTTGGGCGAAGACGTTATCTGGTCCGGCACACCCGAGACCGGCATGCTCTCCTCGCACCGGCTCCTGTCCACCGCCACGCATCTGGGCGATGGGATGTATGGCAAAGCCTCCGGCAAAAAGCTCGTTTACCGCATCATAGCGGACTGTCACGCCATCAACGACCAGATCAATGACGAATGGATGGTGCGCGATCAGGGCGCGGTCGTGCGGCAAATGGGCTGGGACCCGCAAGACTACGCCCGCGATCTGATCGAACGCGAGGGCGGCCCTGAAAACTGCGTTCAACCCTTCACGCCGGAAAACGATGTGAAAGGCCCGTATACCGGGCGC
Source organism: uncultured Rhodobacterales bacterium (assembly GCA_964425135.1). GTDB lineage: Bacteria > Pseudomonadota > Alphaproteobacteria > Rhodobacterales > Rhodobacteraceae > CAYLLD01. The sequence goes on along the minus strand of CAYRKW010000011.1, from coordinate 48,935 downwards.
GGAAACGACAATGAATGGGGCGAGAAATACGCCAGCATTCTCACCCGCATTATGGGCGCAGATTTCTCGGTTATTCCGGCCGAATACGACCGCGCTGCGCATCTCGAATATGCCGGCGGTGTCACCGCCCACAGCCATGATGCAATCGACAAATTCTGGCTCGGATTACGCTCCAGTTTCCCCTCCGCAACCTTCCAGATTGATCACCAGATTGGCCGCGAGGATGCGAACATGCCCCCCCGCGCCGCTGTCCGTTGGAGCCTCACCGGCAAACACGACGGATGGGGCGTATTTGGTGCTCCAACAGGCGCAGATGTCTATATCATGGGGATGTCACACGCCGAGTTTGGCCCATGGGGTTTGCGACGAGAATACGCCCTGTACGATGAACCGATGATCTGGAAGCAGATTATCCTTAAAAAAGGGTAAGGAATCCCATAAATTTGCATTTTGCAATTTCCATACTTTGAGTGTAGAAGAAATCATGCCCCACATACGACTTATACCCGCCCTCTTTCTTGCCTCGTTTGCGACCCTAGCGACGGCGGCAGAAACCAACACATTCAAAGGCGCATGGTTCGACGTTGCTGTGCCTTCGAATTTCACACCGACCCCATCACTGAACAGCACGACCTCTGATGGGTTCGACAGCACAGAGTTTGTCTCACCCGACGGCAGTGTTTCGTTCTATGTCTATGCCCCCCAATGGACAGGAAACCCCGATGATATCGAGTTAAACGCAAACTTCGAAACCATCATCGACGAGCGTGAAACCGTTGCCGCGGATGGCACGGTCAACCGTTGGTGGACCATCACCGCCAACGACGGCTCCTACGCGCGCTCATACCATGAGATCGTCACACTCGACGGCACATCGCGCCAAATCGTTGGGATCAAATACCAAAATTCCGAGGTTCTGTCGGAATACGCCAGTCACTACAAAAGCTTCAAGGAGTCGCTGACACGCTACGCGGACAACTGATATGAAACAAATTTCCGGGGGGATTAAATGCTTGTTTCTATTGAGAAGTTTATACAAGAGGAACTCAAACGCGCCGGGCACTACTCCGGCAAAATAGACGGCGATCGCGGCCCGAAAACCAACAAGGCCGCGACCGCTGCTCTAAAAGCCAGTTCTGATCCTGAATTGCCGTCAGATTGGCAAAACTGGTCGTCAAAGCGACGCGCCATCGCCGTGCTGCAACTCGCCGCCAAAGCCGAAGGGATCGAAACAGGCTCGATTGACGGATGGTGGGGACCCCAGACCGAATTTGCTTATGACAGCCTGCGCACCAAGCGCGAAACCGGCAATCTGCCGCGCAACTGGCGCGATATTGAACCGAGCAACGAAAATCCGAACAACTGGCCGCGCCAAAACGACGTGCCCGACTTCTATGGCCCGCACGGCATCCGCGGCGGGCGCTCGCCGGAGATGGTCAGGGTCCGCTGCCCGTGGCAGTTGAAGATCGCCTGGAACTTGAACCAGACCACGAGCAAAATCTCGATCCACAAGAAATGCGCCCAAAGCCTCGAACGCGTGCTCACCAAAGTCCATGAAACCTACGGCGACAAAGCGCTCTCGGACCTGCGCCTTGACCACTACGGCGGCTCTTATGCGCCGCGAAAAATGCGCGGTGGCTCGCGCTGGTCCATGCACTCCTGGGCCATTGCCATCGACTGGGATCCTGCGCGCAACAAGCTCAAAGCCAACCACGAAGAGGCCAGCATGTCCGCAAGCGAGTATGACGACTGGTGGGCCGCTTGGGAGGCTGAGGGCTGGTTATCCCTGGGCCGGATGCGGAATTTCGACTGGATGCACGTTCAAGCTGCCAAACTCTAAAGCTGAACAAAAAAACGCCCCCGTCTCACATGAGATCAGAGGGCGCTTAACATAACGCTCAAATCAAAGCCCGCTGGCAATCGCGCCCTGCAACTCCGGGCAATTCTTGTCGCCGCCGCACAGCTTTTTCTTGAGCGCATCGCGCGCACGGCTGATCCGCGACATCACTGTCCCCACCGGAACATGCAGATCATCCGCAATTTCCTGATAGCTCTGCTCTTGCGTCACGTGACGGTGCAGAACATCCGACATCTCGTCCGGAAGCGCCTCCATCAACGTCAAAATCTTCGCCGTCTCTTGCTTCAATTCCTGTGACGCCTCGCCAGATGGCGCATCATAGTCATCAATGGAAACAGCTTCGCCGCGTCTCTTCGTCCGCCGCGTGCTGTCGATGAAAAGATTGTGCAGCATCGACATCAAATAAGCCTTGGGGTTCTCGATCTGAGTGTCCTCATCCATCTTGGACAAGACCTTCAGGATCGTCTCCTGAACCAGATCATTCGCCTGATCGCTATTGCGCGTCAGGCTGATTGCAAATCTCCGAAGAGCATCGATGTGTGGTTCGAAATCCAGTGTCTGTGTCATTTTTTTCTCATCCCTTATGTTCATTTGTGCTGTCTCTTGGAGTAAACATATTCCAATCTCCCGAGTTGAAAATTCACGTTGCACACACCGCTGATCACAGGCTTGCGCTATTCTGTAACAATTCACGTTTGAGCCCTAAAAATAAGGCCTTTAATGTAGAGGGTTACGTAAGCGTCTGTTTTTAAATTACTTATTGAAACAGCGCTTCAGGGGCTTTTTGAAACAAAGCTCACGAGCTCGTTCCTGACTGTGAAGGAATTTTCTGCGTCCGGGCGCGTCTTATTCACAAGAAAACGAATTGAAGCGCGGTTGACCCCATTACTCGCGCAACAATGCCGGGTCGCACGTCCCCTCGTGTCATACCCCGTCCGGTGCGACCCGGCACAATGATTAAGGAACCGAGAAAATGAAACACATTGCTACTCTGACACTGCTGCTCATCGCAACGCTCGCAACTGCTGCCAATGCAGCGCGCCACCCGCCAGCATGGGATCTGCAAAACGGTCTGATTGACGCGCAAAAAGCCGAAACAGTCGCACCAATAGCTGCCCTGCCCGCATTGCGCCCAACCAAGTAAGTCCACACGAACAAGCGGTGCTTTGCTCAATAGCGAGCGCCGCTTAATGAGCCCACGCAGCCCGATGGTGCTGCGCGCGCATGGATGATAGCATCAGGGCCACGACAACCGCGCCGAAAGCAATCATCCCATCGCACAGGTCACCCGCACCTCAGACCAGACTAAAGACGTCTCACTGCCGCGCCGGATCATCCGAACAGCGGTGCGCTGGACGCTGCGGATTATCGCAGTCATCGCGCTGATCATCATCTCCTGTCGCTGGGTGAATCCCCCGATCACATATCTTCAAGCGCGCGAATGGATCACCCACGGCACGCTCGCGCGCGACTGGGTCGATCTCGAAGACATCCCGCAGGAAATGCGCCTTGCTGCTGTTGCGGCCGAAGACGTGAATTTCTGTACCCATTGGGGGATCGACCTGAACGCCATTATGCGCGTAATCGACGGCCAGCAGCGTGGCGGTGCCTCGACCATCACCCAGCAAACCGTGAAGAACGTGCTGCTCTGGCCAAACCGCTCGTGGGTCCGCAAAGGCTTAGAGTTGGTGTTCGTGCCGGTCGTTGAGATTGTCTGGGGCAAGCGCCGGATACTGGAGCTCTATCTCAACGTCGCCGAGTTCGACACCGCGACATTCGGTGTCGAGGCCGGCAGTCAGAGCTATTTTGGCCATGGCATTTCAAGCATAACGCCGCAAAAAGCCGCCCGCCTCGCCAGCGTCCTACCGCTCCCCCGCGTGCGCTCCGCCCGCGATCTGACAGAAGGTCAAACGATCCGCGTACGCAACATCGATGACGGCGCGCGCTACATCACAAACGATCGCCGATCAGCCTGTTTCACCGATACGGTGGAGAATGCTGGATAGGTGATTTGGGCG
>CAYRKW010000011.1:24513-44959 GCA_964425135.1 uncultured Rhodobacterales bacterium | reverse complement strand
CCGATCAGCCTGTTTCACCGATACGGTGGAGAATGCTGGATAGGTGATTTGGGCGCGTGTGCTGAAAGCACATTTGAACCAAATCGACGCAAGTTCATCTGGGTTGACAAAAAGCAAGGAAATTTGCTCACTGCGACCCTTGCTGGGTCAATCGAAACGTCACCCAACGGGGATAGATTTACGCCCCCGCCACAGGGCCACACGCCGCAATTATGCGCCCAGACAAAGCCGCCTCAGGGTTTGAGCGCGAGACTATATGATCCAAACGGCACATCCGTCTTGGAGGAGTTTTGGATGATATTTGGCTCCCAGATCGCGACGATCATCAGCAGAACAACAATGTAGCCTAGCGCGGCGAGGTCAATAATACGTGTCATGACCGAAATTTTCCCACATGTTGGTTAACGTAGGGTTAACCAATCGAACGCCACGATCTGCAACCCGCCGTCGGCAACAGATGCCCAACTCAAGTTTTCGTCTGTCCTCGACCGCTTTCCAACATCGACCGGACTGTTGCCAAGCCGCGAGATACGCCGCGCGCTGCGGTTAACTTTTGCCCACTGTGTATGCGACTGTGCATGGATTGTGCATAACTTGTGCATAGGATGTGCATGCCGCATCGGGCCGTTAACCCTTAAAAACAAGGGCCCGAACGTATCGTTAACCAAATTCGACTGTGCATACAGCAGATCCATGCGCTTTCATGGTATCCACACCTCAATGCCCGCCCGAAATCACCGCATGCTCGGCGGCCGCGCATCGACCCACGCGCCATCCTGCGCAGCAGAGGCCACCGCTGCATGAACCGCCGCCATCGACCGCAGTCCATCCTCCGCACGTGGATAAAGATCCGCCGCCGCATCCATCTCGCGACCCTCTTTTTGCGCCGAAATCGCCTCCGCCAGATCGCTATAGATATTCGCAAACGCCAGCGGCATGCCCTCCGCATGTCCCACCGTCACCCGTGACGTCCGATCCGCCTCCGGCGACAAACCACCCTCCCCGCGCTCGATGATCTGCAACCGCTCTCCCAGCGGCATCCAGTGAAGCTGGTTCGGCTGCTCTTGCGCCCAGCGCAATCCGCCCTTCTCTCCAAAGACTTGTATGGTCAGACCGTGTTGACGCCCCACCGCGACCGACGACGTCCAAAGCCGCCCCACAGTGCCACCGTCCATCCGAAAATTGACCATCGCATCATCTTCAAGCACGCGGCTGGAGATGGTCGATGCAAAATCCGCCGACAGCGTCGCCACCTCCTGCCCGGTCACAAAAGACGCCATATGCAGCGCGTGAATGCCGCAATCGGCCATCTGTGCTGACACGCCCGCCTGTGCCGGATCATAACGCCACCGCACGCGCGGATTGTCCGCATCTGCCGCATCCGCATGATGCCCGTGCGAGAATTCGGCAACAACAACGCGCACATCTCCCAGATCACCGCGCGCCACCATCGCCTTCATGTGCCGCACCAGCGAATAGCCCGAATAGCCATAATTCACAGCACAAATGCGCCCGGCAGCCTTGGCCACGCTGACCAGTTCCTCGCCCTCTTCCACGGTCATGGTCATCGGCTTCTCACAAAGCACGTTGAACCCTTCCTCCAAAAACGCCTTGGAAATTTCGAAGTGCGTCGCATTGGGCGTCGCCACCGTCACCAGGTCAACCCGGTCCGCACGACCCTTTTCCCCCGCCAGCATGTCCTGCCAATCGCCGTAAGCGCGATCCGCCGAAACGCCCAAACTCTGCGCATAGGAACGCCCTTCCTCGGGCCTGTGATCAAGCGCCCCTGCGACAAATTCAAACGCCCCATCAAGCCCTGCACCCAAGCGATGCGCTGGCCCGATCTGAGATCCTTGCCCGCCGCCAATCATTCCCCAAGCCAGTTTCGCCATAGCCAAAGCCTCTCGCATATCACTCGTTTCAGGCCGGATCGCATGAACGCGATGAAAAACCAATCTCCCAAACGCATTTTGTATCAAGCCTGCATCCGATATGCGCTGCCCTGATGCACTGTTGGTACAAATCCAATCATTACCGTTGTGCCCCGCCGCATAACTCGTATTTTCGCTCCCACTGGCGAAAGGGGCGATGGCATGGCCGATCTGGCGCGACTGGCAAAGAATAACTTCGTGATTATCGGGCGCGCAGGCATGGATTTTTACGCCGACCCTCCGGGCACAAAGTTCGAGGACGCCACGCAGTTTACGACCGCACTCGGCGGCTCTTCAGCCAATATAGCCGCTGCCATCACCCGCCAGGGCGGCGCGGCTAGTCTCGTCACTTGCGTGTCCGACGACGCCGTCGGGCGCTACTGCCTGAACCAGCTTGCCGCCTACGGCATAGACGCCACCCATGTGCGCCCTGTCAAAGGCGAGGCGCGCAATTCACTGGCCGTGACCGAGAGCCGTCTTGAGAATTGCCAAACCGTCATTTACCGCAACAATGCCGCCGATTTTGCGATGAATGAGGCCGATGTCGCTGCCATCGACTACACCCCCTTCGGCGCGCTCATCACCACCGGCACAGTGCTCGCTGCCGAGCCCTCACGCAGCGCCACCTTCAAGGCCTTCGCAGACGCCAAAGCCGCAGGCGTGCCGCTGATCTTCGATGTAGACTACCGCCCCTATTCCTGGGCCTCACCGCAAGACGCTGCCGACACCTATTCCCGCGCAGCAGCTCACTGCGACATCATCATCGGCAATGACGAAGAGTTCGGCTTCATGGCAGGCGATTACGACAAGGGCCTTGCCAAAGCCCGCGAGCTTGCCGCCACCTCAGCCGCGATCGTGGTCTATAAAATGGGCCCAGACGGCGCGATCACTCTGACCCAAGACGACGAAATCAGAACCGGCATCTATAAAACCCAAGCGCTCAAACCCACTGGCGCGGGCGACAGCTTCATGGGCAGCTTCATCGCAGCGCTCGCCGCGGGCAAATCGCTCAAAGAGGCCGTCTTGCGCGGCTCAGCCGCCGCTGCCATGGTGGTGGCCCGCGTTGGCTGCGCACCGGCCATGCCAACTCCTGCCGAGCTAGACGCCTTCATTGCAGACCATCCCGGCCCAAGCGCCACCTGATAAGGACACCGACATGCATATCCCCCCCTTTGACAACAAAAACAAAGCCATCGTCGATGTGAATGACGGGCTGGTGCCGCTCAACTATTTCAACATAGTCAACCTCAAGAAAGGCGAGAGCTTCACGTATCGCACTGAAGGCTACGAGACCTGCATCGTCCCCGCCACAGGCACGGTCGATGTCGACTGCGGCAGCGAGACGTTCCACGGGATCGGCAACCGCGTCGACGATGTCTGGGGCGGTGAACCAGAGGGCGTCTATGTCCCCACCGATGCCGCTGCGACGATGCTCTGTCAGTCCGACACAGCTGAGGTCTTCGTGGCAGGCGCAAAATACGACAAATCGCTCGCACCCTTTGCCGTCCGCTCCGATGAGCTGGACAAAGTGCAATATGGCTCGGATGAGACCAAAACCCATCGCAAGATCAAGCATATTCTGGGCCAGAACCAGGCCGATAAAGTTGGCCGCCTGCTGGTCTCCGAACTCTTCACCGTCGGTCAGGGCGGCTGGTCCGGCTTCCCGTCGCACAAGCACGACACCGACCGTTTGCCCGATGAGACCCGCCATGACGAGACGTACAACTTCCGCTTCAAGCCCGACTACGGCTCCGGCGTCCAAATGCTCCAGCGGGTCGATAACGAGCCAGGGGACGCCTATCACATCGTCAACGGCTCCACGATTTGCATCGACAAGGGCTACCACCCCTGCGCCGTTCTACCGGGCTATGAAATGTACTATTTCACCATCCTCGGTGGCCTGTCCCAGCGCTCGCTAAAGCAGTACTTTCAAGACACCCACGCCGAGCAATTGCACACCATCCCCGGCATCATGGACATGGTCGCCAAGTTCAAATGACCCGTGCGACCCTCGCTGATGTCCTGATACCGGCCCGAGATAACGGCTACGCGGTCGCGGGCCTTGTCGTTTTAGGCTGGGAAGATGCGCAGGCTTATGTTGAGGCAGCCGAAGTGGAGCGCCTGCCGCTGATCCTTCAAGCCGGACCCGGCTGCCGTGCACACACCCCGCTGCCGATCCTGGGCAAGATGTTCGAGCTACTGGCAGAGCGCGCCAGCATCCCCATCGTCGCCCATCTCGACCACGGTTATGAACTCGAAGACTGCCGCGCTGCCATCGACGCAGGCTTCACCTCCGTCATGTTCGACGGCTCCCGCCTTGATCTGTCCGAAAACATCGAAAAAACTGCCGAGATTTCCCAGATGGCCCATGCGGCAGGCGTCTCCTGCGAGGGTGAGATTGGCTTTGTCGGCTATGCGCAAGGCGAGGCCTCCGCGCGGACCGATCCCGATGATGCGGCCAAATTTGCAGCCCACACAAACGTCGATGCCATGGCCATCTCTGTCGGCAACGTCCACCTGCAACAAACCAAAGCCGCGCAGATCGATTTAGAGGCAGTACGCGCCATTCAGGCCAAAACCGACACGCCGCTCGTCCTCCACGGCGGCTCTGGCATCCCGCCTCTGGTTCGCGCCGATCTGGCTCGCCAAACCAACATCTGCAAATTCAACATCGGCACCGAATTGCGCGCGGCTTTCGGTACGGCCCTGCGCCAGACCCTGAGCGACAATCCAAACGAATTTGACCGAATTTCGATCCTCAAAGCCACGCAAACCCCAATAACAGAGGCCACCCGCCTCATCCTGCGCAGTCTTGCCAATGGCTAATTCGCTTACAGCGGAATAAACGCGTTGACTGTCAGACTGTCAGCATCGCCGTCAATCTCAAGCGTGCCATCAAGCTGCTGAACTAGATTGAGGTTCATCATCGTCATACCAAAACCGGGCTGCGACCCCTCAAACGACTGCGCGAGCCCAGTCTCCACCCACTCAATCGCTATTCCGTCGTCGCATTTGGCGCTCTTTAGCACCAAAGCACCGTCCTTATGAGCCAATGCACCATGTCTCTCCGCATTGCTCACAAGCTCTTGAAAAAACAGTGCAAGCGCGCTTGCTGCATAGGTTTTCAGATAGGCCTCCTCCATCTCGAGATCGATCGATTTGCCAGCTAAAATGGATTGCTTGAGCAGGCTTTTGACCAAAACCTCCAGCGAAACCGCGTAATTCTCACTCGACGAGCGCATCAGCGACGGACGCACCAACTCATGCGCCTTGGCCAGCGCGTTGATCCGCTTGCGCAGGGATTTTGCAACCTCGCGCGGGTCATCCACCTCTCTTGCAATCATCGAAACCAGCCCCGAAATCACCGAGAACATGTTCTTCACCCGATGATCCAACTCAAGGATCAGCATATCGCGGTGCTTGGTCTCTTCGATAAGGTCCGTCACATCATGGGCCACCCCGACCATGTGGACAGGCGAACCATCCTCGAACGTAACCTTCCCCTGCATATCAATCCATCGAACGCTTGAGCTTGGCGCGTGCCGGATACGATACCGAGAGTTATACGCACTAAGACTCGGATCGCTCATCGCGCGGTTAAATCTGGCGTCCCACATCTCCAAATCAGCCTCATGTATCAGCTGGCGCAGCCGGTCCCTTTTCGCCGGTCCCTCCGCCCGATCCACACCATAAAGAATATAGGTACTATCGTCCCATACCACCCGATCCTCTTTGGGATAGTACTCGACCAACCCAAGTCCACCCGCCCGCATCGCAATGTTGACAAGGCTCATGTTTCGATTTGCGCTCGTCAACGCATCCTTCTCTCGGGTGATATCAACCACTGTGACGATGATATTTCTGACCACGCCCGGACTGCTGTACTCAGGCACGTATCTGACCCGCATGTGACGTGTCTCAGGGTCAAGCGGCAGATCCAGCAAAAATGTAACCTGCTCGCCCGATAGCGCTGCATCAAGATGCGGTTCAGCCACCGTGTAAACCGATCCCAACACGTCTTTAACCGGTCTGTGCTGAATGTCCTTGAGTTTAAGCCCAAAGATCTCGCAATACTCAGTATTGGCAAATGAAAACGTCTTTGACGGGCTGACCAGCGCAATTGGCACCGAGATATGGTCCAGAAGAAATGTGATCCGATCATTTTCGCGCGAAATATCACTGAGATCCATTGGGTTCATCAATCCTAATTCGGTGCAACCTAATCCAATCAATATGCAAAAATTGGGGGGCGAGACCATCTACTTTTACGTGTATTCTACCAAAATTGATCGCGTTGAATAGTACTTTCCAAATTGAGGACGCGACTTGTATTGTGCGCAGGAGCGCGATACCCCATTTGACGGAACAAATTGAGTTGGACAGAGCATGGCAAAGATCACAACAACCCACACAGGATCGCTCCCTCGAACACAAGAAGTGGTGGATTTCATCTTTGCCCGCGAGAATGACAAACCGTTTGATCAGGACGCTTTTGATGCCTGCATGACGGCCAATGTCGATGCGACGGTCAAACGTCAGGTTGATGCCGGAATTGATATTGTGTCAGACGGCGAGACATCAAAAATCTCCTACGCAACCTACGTCAAAGACCGCTACACTGGCTTTTCCGGCGACAGCCCGCGCAATGCACCCGCTGATCTGAAGATGTTCCCCGGCTTTCTCAAGCGTTTGGCCGATGAAGGGGGCACCCCGCAATACGCCCGCCCCATGTGCACCGGAGACGTGAAGTCCAAGGGTCAGGGCGAGTTGCAAAAGGATATCGACAACCTCAAGGCCGCGATGACCAAACATGGCGCAAAGCGCGGCTTTATGAACGCCGCCAGCCCAGGGGTGATCTCGCTCTTTCTGCAAAATGATCACTACAAAACCCGTGAAGCATATCTGGCCGCGCTGGCCGATGCGATGCGCGAAGAATACGAAACAATTGTCGCCGCCGGTCTCGACCTGCAACTCGATTGCCCGGATCTGGCGCTCTCGCGTCACATGCTCTTTGCCGATCTGAGCGATGCCGAGTTTCTCAAAATTGCCGCTTCCCACGTCGAAGCACTCAACCACGCGCTCGCAAATGTCGATCAATCCAAAGTGCGCGTGCATATCTGCTGGGGCAATTACGAAGGCCCCCATTGCTGCGACATTCCGATGGACACAGTCTTTGAAACCCTAATGTCCACCAAATCGCGCTATGTCCTGTTCGAGACGTCGAACCCGCGCCACGCCCATGAATGGACCGTTTTCAGGGATCGCAAATCGGAGATACCGGACGACAAAGTGCTGGTGCCCGGCGTGGTCGATACAACCACCAATTTCGTCGAACACCCCGAACTCGTCGCCCAACGCCTCTCCCGTTTCGTTGATATCGCCGGCGCAGACAGGGTCATCGGCGGCTCAGATTGCGGCTTTGGAACGTTTGCAGGCTTTGGTGCTGTCGATCCTGATATTGCCTACGCAAAACTCGAAGCATTGGCGCAGGGCGCGGCACTTTAAGCCCTGCTGGGCACCAGTTTCGACACAAGTTCGACTTCGAACTCGACCTGACGGGAGCGACTCATTTGCCCGTGCGAGTCCGCTATTTGCAGACATCCCGAAACCAAGCCCGATGAAAACCCGATAAAAGTCCGACGTTTTTCCGAAAATCAATTTGAGGAAGAACGCCGCGTAAAGCACTGAACGTAAATCACATTTTAAGGCGCACTAAAATCTGCGCCGAAAACGTTAAAATTTCTGGAAAATGGTCGGGGCGGCGAGATTCGAACTCACGACCTTCTGTACCCAAAACAGACGCGCTACCAGGCTGCGCCACGCCCCGATTGAGGCGACCTGATACACCGCATTTTTGGCTTTGGGAAGCGGAAATTACTCAATGCAAGGCCAGGCGGCCCGTGTTATGTCAAAACTTGGGTGGCGCATCTGCGATCCGACGCCCAAACCCAGCATTTTTGACAAACCGCCGTTGATCTCCAGCACTGCTTTTACGCCGCTGCCGCCATCAATGACGTCTTCGCTCAGGGGCGTTGCGTTTTCGTGGATGTGCTGAACAACGCCAGCTTCATCGACAAACAGCATATCCAGCGGCAAAAGCGTGTTGCGCATCCAGAAGGTTGCGCGTGTCGGTTTGGGATAGACGAACAGCATTCCCGAAAAACGTGGCATGCTTTCGCGGTGCATCAGCCCTTGCGCTTGTTCCGCAGGCGTATCGGCAATCTCGATCTTGAATTGCGCGCGGGCTTTGTCAGTGCGGATGTCGACGACATCATCGGTGCAGCTTTGCGCAAAAGCTCCTGCGCTCGTTAGCACCAGTGTTACCAGTATAGCTGCTATTTTTCTCAAATCAGACGGTGTCTTCGTCTGTTCCAGAGGCGAAATCCCAATTTCGGATCTCCGCCGCCATCTGGCCACGCGGCCCGCCGACAATACGCACGCCCACCGCTTCGCCCGGTTGCAAGTCTGCAAGCCCGTAGAGCCGCAAAACCTCCATATGCACAAAAATATCGCTCGGATCACCGAAGATATTTACAAATCCAAAACCTTTGGATTTATCGAACCATTTCACCCGCGCCGGAAGGAGAGGCGTGTCTGGCTCTTGGCCGTTCAGAAGATCGGTTGGCCGGTCGGCAGCATCCTCATCTTCGTCGTCCACCATCTCTGGCATATTGATTTCGAGAATATTGACCGCCTGCCGACCACGATCGGTTGCCTGCACATCGACCACAATCTCAGCACCTTCAGCAATTGAGGAGCGTCCGAAGTTGCGAAGGACATTGGCGTGCAACAATACATCGCCATCATCATCTTCGGTCGTGACAAATCCATAACCTTTCGTGGTATCAAACCACTTGACCCTACCCTTTATCATGCTTTTTCCATTCTAACCGTTAAAACAAACGGCACCCCTCACCCAAAGTCCCATAGTCAAAGATTCGTGATCTTCTCCACCTATTTCGTAATAATGTGAATGTGGCAAGAGCAACACACTAAAAACTATAAATTTCTCACAATATTTACGCGTGTTTTTGCTTAGGGATTGAGTCGCTGAACTGACCATGGGTCATCTAGTGCATCTCTGCTCCAGCGAAACCGGTCATGCAGACGGTGCTCGCCATCGGCCCAAAACTCGATTTCAACTGGCCTGATCCGGATCCCACCCCAAAAAGGCGGGCGCTCGGGATTGCTGCCTTTAATCAACGTGATCTTGGCAACTTTCGCCAACAGGGAACTGCGGCTCTTAAGCGGTTGAGATTGATCCGAAGCCCAGGCCCCAAGACGGCTTGGAAGAGAGCGGGAGGCGTAATATGCATCCGCCTTTGGCCCGTCTTCGCGCTCGGTTACGCCGCGCACGCGGATTTGTCTGCGCAAAGACTTCCAATGCAGCACAAACGCCGCCTTGCCTGCGCTTTCAATCTCCTGCGCCTTCACGCTCCCGTAATTGGTGTAAAACACAAAGGCGTTCTCTTCGATGTCTTTGAGCAGAACCATACGCGCATTGGGCATCCCATCCGCATCAACGGTCGAGAGCGCGATTGCATTGGGGTCATTCAACTCACTATCCTGCGCTTCCGCCATCCACCGTTGCGCGATTTTGAATGGATCATCGCCCGAAAATTTATCTGTCCCTGCTGCCATACTGCCCTCAATGATCGCAATGTATCTGATCATACCTAGCGTCTTGGAGTGTTTCAGCAAGCCGCGAGCGTGTGACGGTCACAGACGCGAAAACTTCTCTTGTTTTTTCGGCTTGAAAGCGCTCCGCCACAATGCTCGTTCCGATCAGCGCCGTGACCGCAGGCGCAAACTAGCCACGTAACGCCGCAACCTGTGCGGCAATTCGTTTTCTATTCTCCGCCAAAAACTCCGGATCGGCCTGCGCATTGCTTCCCTTATTCGCACGCGGAAACGCCCCGCGTCGCGGCACTTGCTCCAAAAACGGACAAAGCTGATCCCAGCCGTCCCCATCTTCCCAGCACAAATCGATAAGCAAGTGCTCGCATCCGGCAAACAGCTTGCGCACGTCGTCCAAATGTCGCTCATAATACGCGATATGCGCCGCCTCCAGCCCGTGCGGATAATCATACCCGTAAATGAACCGTCGCGGGTGCATATCAGGATTGGTGCGCTCTGACTGACCCTTCAGGCTTTCCACCCAAATCTCCGCAGACTTGCGTCGGGTCAGTACAAATCGCGCCCGCTCGCCATAATGCGCCAGAAGCGGCTCCACCATCAACGGCCAAGGCCAATCCTCGAAACTCTCATACTGCTCAATCGCATCAAAAATCGCCGCAACATCCCCGCGACGCCACAGCTTCATCAAGCGCGGTTTGCGATCCATATGCGCAAATCCAAACTCCAGAAAAGCGCGCCGCAATGACTTGGTGCCCGTCTTATTGAGGCCGATACCAAAGACTTTGTCAAAGCTGCGCATATCTTGTGACTACTCCCTTCGCGCCTCATCATCAATTGCCCCTTTTCTCCAAGCCGCGCCTACCTTATGACCAGCGCCAACACGCGGAGGGCATGATGGACGAACCCAAGATCACTCAAGACCTGATCGAAAGCCACGGGCTCGCCCCAGATGAATATGCCAAAATTCTCGATCTGATCGGTCGCGAGCCGAGCTTCACCGAACTTGGTATCTTTTCTGCCATGTGGAACGAGCATTGCTCCTATAAATCTTCGAAAAAATGGCTCCGCACGCTGCCAACCGAAGGACCGCAAGTGATTTGCGGCCCCGGAGAGAACGCGGGCATCGTTGATATCGGAGATGGGCAGGCGGTTGTGTTCAAAATGGAAAGCCACAACCACCCGTCCTATATCGAGCCCTATCAAGGCGCGGCCACAGGTGTCGGCGGGATTCTCCGCGATGTTTTCACCATGGGCGCGCGGCCCATCGCGGCGATGAACGCGCTGTCGTTTGGATCTGTCGAGCATCCCAAAACCAAATCCCTGATCAATGGCGTGGTGGCAGGCATTGGTGGCTATGGAAACTGTTTTGGCGTCCCCACCGTGGGCGGCGAAGTGCGGTTTCATGCTGCATATAACGGCAATTGCCTCGTCAACGCATTTGCAGCCGGTCTCGCGGACACCAACAAGATTTTCTATTCCGCCGCGTCCGGCATCGGCATGCCTGTCGTCTATCTCGGCGCAAAAACCGGCCGCGATGGCGTCGGCGGCGCAACCATGGCATCGGCTGAATTTGATGACAGTATCGAAGAAAAGCGCCCCACGGTTCAGGTTGGCGATCCGTTCACAGAAAAGCGCCTGATGGAAGCAACGCTGGAGCTTATGGCGACCGGCGCTGTGATCTCCATTCAGGACATGGGCGCAGCCGGTCTCACATGCTCTGCCGTGGAGATGGGCGATAAGGGAAATCTTGGTGTGCGGCTCGATCTGGAGAATGTACCGGTTCGCGAAGACAATATGACCGCCTATGAGATGATGCTCTCCGAAAGTCAGGAACGCATGCTTATGGTCTTGCGCCCTGAAAAAGAGGACGCTGCGAAGGCCGTTTTTGACAAATGGGATCTAGATTTCGCGATTGTTGGCGAGACAATAGCCGAGGATCGCTTCTTGATCATGCATCACGGTGAGGTCAAAGCGGATCTGCCGCTCCAGGCGCTCTCCGGCACCGCGCCAGAGTACGACCGTCCGTGGGTGCCGACCCCTGCCCCTTCGCCACTGGGTGCGCTCCCGGAAATATCGCTCGAAGATGCACTGCTCAAACTCATTGCCTCCCCCAATCACGCATCGCGCGCCTGGGTTTGGGAGCAATACGACACGATGGTCATGGCCGACACAATCGTGCGCCCGGGCTCCGATGCAGGCGTCGTGCGGGTCCATGGCACCGACAAATCGCTCGCGTTCACCTCGGATGTGAACCCGCGCTATTGCAAGGCAGAGCCTTACAAGGGGGGCAAGCAGGCGGTGGCGGAAGCCTACCGCAACCTGATCGCGACAAATGCCAAACCACTTGCTACAACCGACAATCTCAACTTCGGGAACCCAGAAAAGCCGCGAATTATGGGCCAATTGGTTGAGTGCATTCGGGGCATCGGCGAGGCGTGTGCCGCCCTCGATATGCCGATCGTTTCGGGCAATGTGTCGCTCTATAATGAAACCGATGGCGAACCGATCCTGCCGACGCCCACCATCGGCGCGGTTGGTCTGATCGAACGCGGAAAAAAGCCCATGGGCATGGCGCTGACGTCATCCGATCTGCATATTTTCGTCGTTGGTGAAACAACCGGTCATCTTGGCCAGTCTGCGCTTGCTTCTGATGTGTTTGGCATCGAGAACGGCACCGCTCCGGACACAAATCTCGAAACAGAGCGAAACACAGGCGAGATGATCCGCGCCGCTATCGCATCGGGTCTTGTCACAGCCGTCCACGATGTCTCCGACGGCGGTATCGCACTGGCGCTGACGGAAATGTGCCTGCCCAACGTCATCGGCGCGCAAATATCGATACCAGACAAAAGCGACGACCTTGCTTGGGCCTTCGGCGAGGATCAGGCGCGATATTTGGTTGCTGTTACCCCCGAAAATGCCACCGCGATGCAAGACGCCGCCACATCCGCTGGCGTTGCGATCACATTCCTTGGCGAATCGGGAGGGGATGCACTTGAGGTCCTCAAATCCGGTGATCGTATCGCAAAAATCGCGCTGAAAGACCTCAAAGAGGCGCATCAAAGCACGTTTTCAACCCTCTTCGACTGACCCGCATGCTTGATCCGACCCGCCCTGCACCCTAGATCAAGCCTCAGACGACAAAGGAACGCTGCGATCATGCCCATGCAAGCCTCAGAAATCGAAAACCTGCTCAAAGAGAGCTTCCCGAACGCTGATATAACCGTATCGGGCGACGATGGTGTGCATATGGCAGCACAGGTGATTGCCGAAGAATTTCGCGGGCTTAATCGCGTCAAACAGCATCAGATGGTCTACAAGGCGCTGAAAGGCAAAATGGACGGCTCGCACGGTGAATTGCACGCGCTGGCGCTAACGACAAAAGCGCCCGATTGATGGGTTGGCTTGAAGGCCTGCTTTTCGGCATTGCTGGATTTGGCATCCTGTGGTGGTTCTCACGCGGCAAAAAATCTGATGATAACGACGGTAGCGACGATGCGTAAACGGGCTTTGCCCGCGACCTGCGGCAGCCTTATGGCTTGTCGATTGATCAAACCCCGCATAATTACTCCGATAAATGAACGCACTGCAGCATCCCGCAGGATATAAGGAGCGACCCAATGAGTGACGCAAAATCAAAGATCGACGAAACCGTGAAAAGCAATGACGTCGTACTCTATATGAAGGGCACCAAAGAGATGCCCCAATGCGGCTTCTCTTCGCGCGTCGCAGGCGTTTTGAACTTTATGGGCGTACCGTATTCGGACGTTAACGTTTTGGCAGACGAGGAAATCCGGCAGGGCATCAAGGACTATTCCGACTGGCCGACCATCCCGCAGCTTTACGTCAAAGGCGAATTTGTGGGCGGCTGCGACATCATCACCGAAATGACACTGTCTGGCGAGTTGGATCAATTGCTCGAAGACAACGAGATCGCCTTCGACAAAGCCGCAGCGGACAAAATTCGCGAAGCAAACGGATAACAACCGCCCATTCGCTCACACCAAAACAGGCCGCCGCTTTTTCGCATCCCAGAACCAAAGCGGCGCGCCGGACTTGATGTGAACACCTCCAAGCCATTGGTCGCGTTGCATAGCCCCTGATGGCTCGATCTCCCCTGAGAGCACCCGCATCCCCTTGTCGGTCAGCGCGAAAGATTGACCCAAAAACGCCTCCGGCGCAGCCCGATCAGTCGGATTGACCGCGCGCTTCGGCCCGCCGGTCTCGATCAGATCAGCAATTTGCAGCATATCAAGAACCCAATACGTGTGCCAATTCCCGATAAATAACGCAGTCTCCATATCCATATTTTGCAAAAACAGCTGGTTCGGGGCCTGAACACCGCGCGAAATCAACGTCAGCAATTGCGCTTCCGTACGCGTCAGACCCGTATGGAGTTGCGGATATTCTTCAAAATGACGCAGCAGAGCATCACGTAGAAACGGTAACGCGCTCAGATCAGTTTCAATAAAGGCCGCCAATTCGAGAGGGGTATCCGAGCAAAACGCGCGCCAGCCTTGCTCGGCGAGTGTGAGCATGTCGGGCGAGATGACGATGCGCTGGTCAAATAGTGAGGCGATTTGGGCAGGGTTTAATTCACCAAGCCCGCGAAACAATTCGATCTCGGGAAAGCTGCCGATACAGATGAGTTCAAGTGCAGTATCGCCAAAATCCATACCAGACATGCGATCCAGAATTTGCAGCATTTGCAACTGATCGAGCAAATCATGTTCGAACCACAACAGAACCCGGTCATAGCGCGAGGATAAGGCCAACATTTTGTCCCGAACCTTAAAGTCGCGCTCGATGACAGATGCATCCAAGCCATAACCGGCCAAATGCGCCGCTCGGATTTTTTGCAAATCTTCAATGCTCGAATTTGCCGGAAAGGATCCGTGATGCATCGGATCACGCCACGGCAGCACATCACCGGCAACTCCGCTCGCGCGTATCAGATCTGCTGCACCGTCGCCATTGGTGATGTGCAACGTGTTCACCACGTGGCGTTCCGGACCGTCCAAAAGACGACCTGCAAATCAGGCGTTCGCGCTGCTTTCCATCGCATCAGCCACAGCCTCAAGATCGCTCGCGAGCTTTGCGAGCGCTTCATTGGACACCTTATCATCCAGCGCGTTTGAACCCTGGGAGGCAGCTTCCAACTCAGCGCTCAGATTGCCAACCTTGGTCTCGGACGCCCGCAGCCGTTCTTCAAGTTGCGAAATACGCTCTTCGGCAGACTTTTCCGTCTCACCCGAACTTGTCATCCTGTCCGCGAGCATCAGCCCTGCCATGAGCAGAACGCGGCTTTCGGGCAAACGCCCTGCGCTCCCCGCCACATGCCCGGCTTCAGTATCAAGAAGGTTCGCTGCTTTTTTCAGATGCTTCTCTTCCCCGTCCTGACAGGCAATCGTGTAGTTTCGGCCACCAACTTCGATATCCACCTCGGGCATCAGGCCGCTCCTTCGATCAAAGGTTTCAACTCAGCCAGCAACGTGTCGAGTTCTTTCACATCTGCCGCGCGTTTGTCTTTGAGCGTCGCAACCTCTTCACGCAGGGCATCATTATCGCTGGTCAATCGATTGACCTTCTGAAAGAGCGGAACCTGCAAGTCCCCTTGCATCACCTCAGCGCTACCCTCAGCCAGTTTTTGCAAGCGCCCGATGGCGGCTTCGATGCGCGCAATAAGCTCTGCCCGTTCGTCCATGATCGTGTCCCTATGTGCAACCTGTTCGCGGTCTCGAATCAACCGATCCTCATTCATCAATTGACTTACGGAGATTCTGGTCTCGTTTCCAGTATATGACAGCCATAGTTTGTAATTTGGGCAAGTATCGCCGGTCGTTTCCAGATGCATCTTGACGGCGCACCCATGGCTGATATCACCCAAACCATGCAGCCCAAAACCAGCGAGGCACCCATGGATATCGCGACTTTGCAATCAAATCATCCCGGTCACTGGGAACGGGCAACCGCCCTACGCGTGTTAGCTATGGATGCAGTGCAAGCGGCGAAGTCCGGCCATCCGGGGATGCCCATGGGCATGGCGGATGTGGCGACAGTGCTCTTTGAAAAGCACCTCAAATTCGATGCCAGCGCGCCCAATTGGCCGGATCGCGATCGTTTCGTGCTGTCCGCGGGTCATGGCTCCATGTTGCTTTATGGTCTACTGCATTTGTCGGGATATGCCGACATGACCATCGAGCAGATCAAAAATTTTCGGCAGCTTGGGGCCATTACCGCTGGCCACCCGGAATATGGTCACGCCTCAGGGATTGAGACAACAACCGGGCCACTTGGTCAGGGCTTGGCGACTGCCGTCGGCATGGCAATGGCCGAAGCATCGCTTGAGGGCCGGTTCTCGAAAAAACTTGTCGATCACCATACCTACGTGATTGCTGGAGACGGGTGCCTGATGGAAGGCGTCAGCCAAGAAGCCATCGGACTGGCAGGCAAACAAAAGCTCAACAAACTCATTGTTTTGTGGGACGATAATGGCATTTCCATCGACGGTGCGGTTGAGTTGTCGGACGTCACCAACCAGCGCAAACGTTTTGAGGCATCCGGCTGGTCTGTGTTTGAATGCGACGGCCACGATCCAGATGCCATCGATCAAGCGCTCCAGTCTGCCAAAAAGAGCAACAAACCTTCGATGATCGCCTGCAAAACCCATATCGGATACGGCTCTCCGGCAAAGCAGGGCACGAACAAAGCCCACGGCTCCCCGCTTGGTGATGAAGAGATTGCGGCGACCCGCGAGGTTTACAACTGGCCGCATGAGCCGTTTGATATCCCCAAAGAGGTGCGCGACGCGTGGGCCAAAACCGGGCTTCGCGGTGTGTCCGACCGTCAGGAATGGGAAGCGCGTCTAGCAGGTGTCAGCAGCAACCGACAGTCTGAATTCTCACGGATCATCGCGGGGGAAGCGCCCAAAAAGCTCGCGGGAGCCATCCGCAATCTGAAAAAGCAACTTGTGGCCGACATGCCAAAAGTGGCAACCCGCAAGTCATCGGAGATGGCGCTGGAGGTGATCAATCCGGTCACACCGGAAACCATCGGCGGATCTGCTGATCTGACCGGATCGAACAACACGCTGACCGAAGGTCTCGGCACATTCGATGCGGAAAACCGCAAGGGCCGCTACGTCTACTACGGCATTCGCGAGCATGGTATGGCCGCAGCAATGAACGGCTTGGCTCTTCATGGTGGCGTTAAACCCTATGGCGGCACATTTTTCTGCTTTACCGATTACGCGCGCGGCGCCATGCGTCTTTCGTCCCTGATGGGATTGCCCGTCACTTATGTGATGACACACGACAGCATCGGACTTGGCGAAGATGGCCCAACCCATCAACCGGTTGAGCATCTGGCCATCTGCCGCGCGACGCCCAATTGCAACGTGTACCGCCCTGCTGATGCGATCGAAGTCGCGGAATGTTGGGAATTGGCGCTGAATGAAACCAAAACACCCTCGGTTCTGGTTCTGACCCGCCAGGGTCTGCCCGCCTTCCGCACCAAGCACACCAACAAGAACCTCGTCTCGCAAGGCGCATACGTCGTTGCAGATGCAGACGCCAAACGACAAGTCATACTGATGGCCACGGGATCAGAAGTTTCGCTCGCACTCGATGCGAAAAAAATGCTTGAAGCCGAAGGCATCGGAACGCGCGTTGTATCCATGCCGTGTTGGGAAAAATTCGCCGAACAGGACGAAGCCTACCGTAAAAAAGTGCTGCCAGGCGGCTCTGTCCGCATTGGCATCGAAGCCGCTGTCCGCTTTGGGTGGGACCAATGGCTATGCGGGGAACGCGGCAAGCGCGAGAAGGCAGGATTTGTCGGAATGGACGGCTTTGGCGGCTCAGCGCCAGCGCCCGAACTTTTCGAGCATTTCGGAATAACCGCTGAAAATGTGGTAAAAACGGCAAAGTCGCTGCTCTAAATCGCGCAATTCGGGCGATTCATTGCGTTTTTTCTTGCTCCACTCCGCGCTGCGCCTTTAAGCGCAGACAGGCTCTGCTTGGCACGGTTCGTGCCGGCAGAAACGTGCGTATCAGGAGTGTAAAATGACCATCAAACTTGGGATCAACGGCTTCGGCCGTATTGGCCGCAGTACTCTGCGAGCATTGTCGGAAAGCGGACGCAAAGACGTTGAAGTTGTTAAACTCAACTGCACCGGCCCTATCGAAAGCAATGTCCATCTGTTCAAATACGACACCGTGCATGGCCGCTTCAAAGGCAATGTGAAATTTGACAGCAAATCGATCAATATTGGCCGCGGTAAAATCGAAATTCAGTCCTCGCGTGATCCCAAAGAGTTGGATTGGTCCGGCATCGACGTGCTGCTCGAATGTACCGGCAAGTTTAACTCCAAAGAGGCCAGCATGGCCCATATTGAGCAAGGTGCAAAATCGGTTTTGCTTTCGGCTCCGGGTAAAAACGCCGACAAGACAATCGTTTATGGTGTGAACCACAATGAATTGACCAAAGACGATATCATCGTCTCAAACGCCTCTTGCACAACCAACTGCCTCGCCCCTGTGGCCTATATCCTCGACCGGGAATTTGGCATTGAGCGCGGATTTATGACGACTATCCACGCCTATACCGGCGATCAGCCAACGCTTGACCGGATGCACAAAGACCTCTTCCGCGCCCGCGCTGCCGCAGCATCCATGATCCCAACGACAACTGGTGCCGCGCGCGCCGTTGGCATCGTGCTGCCGCAACTCAAAGGCAAACTTGATGGCTCCGCCGTGCGTGTCCCGACCCCCAATGTCAGCCTTGTCGATCTGAAGGCCATCATTAAAACAAAAACCAACGTCGAAACGATCAATGCGGCAATGAAGGAAGCGAGCGAAGGTGAACTCAAAGGCATTCTTGGCTACAATGACGAACCGCTCGTCTCTGTCGACTACGTCCACGACAGCCACTCATCCATATTTGCAGCCGAGCAAACCGATTTGATGAATGGAAACCTTGTTCGCATAATGTCGTGGTATGACAATGAGTGGGGCTTTTCCTACCGCATGCTCGATACTGCCGCGCATATGGGCAAACTTCTCAACTGACGGAACATCGATTGGACAACAAGACCGCACTTGCGTTAGCCAGTTTCTTAGTTGCAATTGCGATTGCGGATATTTGGGTGTTCGAGTGGGGGCTTGTCACCTATGTGGGAAAGCTGGTGGCCTCTATTTCTGAGTGGCTCGCCATTTGGAGATGAGGATCGATACATATGACATGGAAAACGCTCGACGACATTGAACTGCGCGGAAAAACGGTTTTGACACGTGTGGATATCAACGTTCCGGTCGAGAATGGTACCGTCACTGATGCGACCCGGATTGAACGGATTGTTCCCACCATCAACGATATCATCGATCTTGGCGGCAAACCTGTTTTGCTCGCCCACTTTGGCCGTCCCAAGGGCGAATATGTGCCAGAAATGTCGCTTGAAGTCACAATACCCGCGCTTGAAGCCGCGCTTCGGCGGAAGGTTACATTCGGAGCCGATACGGGTGAAAAATCCGCGCGTGAGTGGATTGCCGAAATGAACGACGGTGACATCTTGCTGCTCGAAAACGTGCGGTTTTATGCGGGGGAGGAGAAGAACGACCCTGCATTTGCCCGCAAGATCGCAGATTTAGGTGACGTATTTTGCAATGACGCCTTTTCCGCGGCCCATCGCGCCCATGCATCAACCGTTGGCATTGCAAAACTCTTGCCCAACTGCGCTGGCCGCCTGATGGAGCTGGAGCTGAACGCGCTGGAAACCGCTTTGGGATCGCCCAAACGCCCGGTCACGGCCATCGTCGGTGGTGCGAAAATTTCAACAAAGCTGGATCTGCTGTCCAATCTGATCGACAATGTCGACAACATTATTGTTGGCGGCGGTATGGCTAACACCTTCATGCTGGCGAAGGGTCAGGAAATCGGCACATCTTTGTGCGAGCGAGACATGGTCGACACCGCAAAGCACATCATGAAAACTGCGGTCGCTAAAGACACCAATATTGTCTTGCCGAGCGATGTCGTTATCGCCAGCCGCTTCGAAGCGGGCGCGCCGTCCACAACCGTGGACGCAGACAATTGCCCTGCCGATCAGATGATCCTCGACGCTGGTCCGAACTCGGTTCAGGAAATCTGGGAAGTTTTCGGCAACTCAGCAACGCTGGTTTGGAACGGCCCGCTAGGCGCTTTCGAAATTCCACCTTTCAACGCAGCAACCGACGCCGCCGCGATGCGCGCAGCCGAATTGACACGCAACGCGCAGCTCCTTTCGGTCGCTGGCGGCGGGGATACCGTCGCCGCCCTGAATAACAGCGGCGCCTCGTCGGATTTTACGTATATCTCAACAGCTGGTGGCGCGTTTCTCGAATGGCTCGAGGGGAAAACCCTCCCGGCAATTGCTGCTTTGGAAATCTAAAGGCTTTTGAAGTGTAGAGAGGAAGTAACAGCCCTCAAAAACCGGATTGCGTGCTGTTGTTTCGGAATCCCGAAACCGCTACCCATATCTACAGTTTTTCAAGAGTTAATGAGGGATCTTTCATGAAAGCCACGCGCGTCGTCCAGAAAATATTGTCAAACTACGAAGCTGATAATCCCGGTGTTAAGGGAAATCTCTGCCGTATGTTGATGAACGGTAAACTCGGCGGAACTGGCAAGATGATTATTCTGCCCGTCGATCAGGGGTTCGAGCACGGGCCCGCGCGCTCATTTGCGCCGAACGCACCCGGCTATGATCCACATTACCACTATCAGTTGGCGATTGATGCGGGCTTGAACGCCTATGCGGCCCCTCTTGGGATGCTCGAAGCGGGCGCGGATACGTTCGCGGGTCAAATTCCAACAATCTTGAAGGTCAATTCGGCCAACTCGCT
>CAYRKW010000011.1:0-24413 GCA_964425135.1 uncultured Rhodobacterales bacterium | reverse complement strand
ATACGTTCGCGGGTCAAATTCCAACAATCTTGAAGGTCAATTCGGCCAACTCGCTGATCCCGTCGGAGGCCCCGAACGATCAAGCAATCACTGCGAGCGTCGATGACGCCCTGCGCATTGGCGCATCTGCCATTGGATTTACCATCTATCCAGGCTCTTCGCTGGGTTTGGACATGTTCGAAGAAATCTCGGCGATGCGCGAAGAGGCCGCCTCCAAAGGTCTGGCCTCGGTCGTTTGGTCTTATCCACGCGGTGAAGCGCTCGATAGCGCAGGTGAAACAGCCGTTGATATCTCCGCCTACGCGGCCCAAATTGCCGCGCTTTTGGGCGCGCATATCATCAAAGTTAAGCTCTCCACCGATCATCTGTCGCTGCCCGCGGCAAAAAAGGTCTATGAAGACGAAAATATCGATATCGAAACACAAGCCAAACGCGTGGCGCATGTCATGCAATCGGCATTCAACGGCCGACGCATTGTGATTTTCTCGGGCGGATCGAAAAAAGGAACCAACAGCGTTTACGACGACGCGCGTGCCATTCGTGACGGTGGCGGCAACGGTTCGATCATCGGTCGCAACACGTTCCAACGCTCGCGCGAAGATGCGCTCAAGATGCTTGGCGATCTGATGGATATCTATCGCGGGAAAGCCTAATTTTTTAGCTTTGAGCAAACAACAGACGCAACCCCACAAAGGGCCGGATTTACTCCGGCCTCTTTTATTTCCCCGCGTCAGAGTTGTTGTTCGCGCGCAACGCGTCCCGCGTCTATTTCAGATCGTCGCCACCACATCTTGTGGTTGGTCTGGATCACCGCCCCAATACCGATAATTCACCCGGCAATTTCAATTGGGGGATTCACAAACTTGCCTACATTTGCGATAGTTTCTGAATAACAAGAAAAAACAGGCGGGTAGATGAAGACGATCAGTCTTTATGGTGAGCTCATCAAAGTGATTTGCTTCAGCGCATTCACCGTGCTTGGCTGCGCTTATTTTATCTATGCCGCCACGCAAGGTCCTTTTGGTCTCTATGAAAAAGGCCGTGTCGAAGCAGATGAAATCATGCTGAAAGCCCGCCATGATATCCTCGTCGCCAAACGCATTGAGGCGGAAAATCGCACCAAACGTTTGTCAGATACGTTTTTGGACCTCGATCTGCTCGATGAACAGGCGCGCAAAGTCCTCGGATATGCGCGCACTGACGAGATAATTGTACGTTAAACGACTTTTGGTCGATAAGTAATGAGTTCGCGGAGTTGCGGTGGACTTATCCTCGTGTCATACTTTCATATAGTTTAACATTAGACCTAATCCCGGACCCGCACGTATGGCAGCCGCAAAACGCCCTTCCAAAAAGAAGTCGAACGTAAGCAAGGACGACTTGCTAGATTACTATCGGGAAATGCTGCTGATCAGGCGTTTCGAGGAAAAGGCCGGTCAACTTTATGGGATGGGACTGATCGGCGGTTTTTGCCATCTCTACATCGGCCAGGAAGCGGTTGTGGTTGGCGTTGAAGCCGCTGCCAAGGACGGAGATCAACGGCTCACATCATACCGCGATCATGGCCATATGCTCGCCTGCGGCATGGACCCGAAGGGCGTCATGGCCGAACTTACAGGCCGCTCTGGAGGTTATTCCAAGGGCAAAGGCGGCTCGATGCATATGTTCTCCAAAGAGAAGGAGTTCTATGGCGGGCACGGGATAGTCGCTGCGCAAGTTCCCATCGGCGCAGGTCTCGCATTTGCCAATCAGTACCGTGAAAACGATAGTGTATCCTTCACCTACTTCGGTGACGGAGCCGCCAATCAAGGGCAAATCTACGAGACATTCAATATGGCAAGCCTATGGAAACTGCCATGTATCTTCATCATCGAAAACAACCAATACGCCATGGGAACGAGCCTACAACGCGCCTCGTCTTCTCCTGCGCTCTACACACGCGGCGCAGCTTTCGCGATCCCAGGCGAAGCTGTGGACGGCATGGATGTATTGGCCGTCCGCGCCGCTGCTGAGGGTGCTGTGAAACACTGTCGCGCTGGAAAAGGGCCGTATATTCTGGAAATGAACACATACCGCTATCGCGGACATTCTATGTCCGACCCAGCCAAATACCGAACGCGCGAGGAAGTCCAGAAAATGCGCGAGGAGCGAGACCCGATTTCGCATGTTCGCGACCTGCTGATTTCAGGAAAGCATGCAAGCGAAGATGACCTCAAATCGATGGACAAAGAAATCAAATCGGTTGTGAATGAGGCGGCTGATTTCGCACAAACGAGCCCCGAGCCAGATCTGGCCGAGCTTTATACAGATATTTACGCGTAAGGGAGTTTGAGCATGGCCACAGAAATACTCATGCCTGCTTTATCTCCCACTATGGAAGAAGGTACGCTTGCTAAATGGATGGTAGCAGAGGGCGATGAGATTACATCGGGCATGGTGATTGCCGAGATCGAAACCGATAAGGCAACGATGGAGTTTGAAGCCATCGAAGACGGTAAGATCGGCAAAATTCTCGTGTCCGAAGGCACACAAAATGTGGCCGTGAACACGCCGATTGCTGTTGTCGTGGAGGATGGTGAAGATGCGGTGGACGTAGCGTCGAAACCTGTCGAAACGACCAAGACCGAAAAGCCAAAACCCGCAGCCCAAGCCACTGCGATGCCAGCGAGCGCTCCCCGCGTTGAGGAAGCCGGTTTGCCGAAAGGGACGACCTTCACCAAAATGACTGTGCGCGAGGCCTTGCGCGCAGGCATGTCAGAAGAAATGCGTCGCGATGAGGATGTATTTTTGATGGGGGAAGAGGTCGCCGAATACGAAGGTGCCTATAAAATCTCTCAAGGCATGCTCGACGAATTCGGTCCAAAACGTGTCATCGACACCCCCATTACAGAACATGGCTTCACGGGGATCGGAGTGGGTGCAGCGTTTGCAGGTTTGCGGCCAATCGTTGAATTCATGACGTTTAATTTTGCCATGCAAGCAATTGATCAAATTGTCAATTCAGCAGCCAAAACCTTGTATATGTCCGGCGGTCAAATGGGCTGTCCCATCGTATTCCGCGGCCCCAATGGCGCAGCGGCTCGTGTTGGGGCGCAGCATAGCCAGGATTATGCGGCTTGGTACGCGCATATCCCAGGATTGAAAGTCGTCCAGCCCTACTCTGCTGCAGATGCGAAAGGTCTGATAAAATCAGCGATCAGAGATCCCAATCCGGTGATCGTGTTGGAAAACGAAATTCTTTACGGACGGACATTTGATGTTCCAGACGTGGAAGATCACACGGTTCCAATTGGAAAGGCCAAAATCTCGCGATCCGGCTCAGATGTTACGCTCGTTTCGTTTGGGATTGGAATGCAATACGCGATGGAAGCCGCCGAGCGGCTCGCCAGTGAGGGCATCGAAGCTGAAGTGATTGATCTGAGATCGCTCCGCCCCTTGGACACTGAAACGGTCGTCGAAAGCGTAAAAAAGACAAATCGATGTGTTACGGTGGAAGAAGGTTTCCCGGTTTGCTCAATAGGCAACTACATCTCCTCAGTGCTGATGCAGCAAGCCTTTGACTATCTCGACGCACCCGTCATCAACTGCAGTGGCAAAGATGTGCCGATGCCGTATGCCGCCAATCTCGAAGCGCTTGCGTTGACGAGCACCAAAGAAGTCATCGAAGCCGTCAAGTCAGTGACATATCGCTGAAGGATCAACTGCCATGCCAATCGACATTCTCATGCCCGCTCTTTCCCCGACGATGAAGGAAGGCACTCTGGCAAAATGGCATGTCAAAGCCGGAGATCTCGTGGAATCGGGCGACATTCTCGCTGAGATCGAAACCGACAAGGCGACCATGGAGTTTGAAGCGGTAGATGATGGTGAGATTTCGGAAATTTTGGTCGCAGAAGGCACGTCCAGCATCAAGGTGAACACCCCCATTGCTGTGATGGCTTCGGATGATGCGACATCCCAAAGCGCGCCTTCGGTTTCAAAAGATGACGCCGTGAAAAATGAAAATGCGGATCAGGCGCCAGTGCCAGTTCCGGCTCCTGCGCAGGCCCAAACAGAACAAGCACCCGTGGGCAACCGCATTTTCGCGTCACCTCTGGCAAAGCGTATCGCCGCTGACAGGAATATCGATCTCTCCACAATCAAAGGGTCGGGACCGCGCGGGCGGATCGTAAAGGCTGATGTCGAAAGCGCATCGTCCTCGCCGCAAAACGCCACATCAAATGTGAAAACCGAAATAGCAGGTCAATCACCCGCTCTCACGCAAGCAAATCAGAATGATGTCGCAGGGCTTTATGATGGGCGAGAGTTTGAAACGGTTGAACTTGACGGGATGCGCAGAACAATCGCGCAACGCCTCTCAGAAGCCAAACAAACAATCCCGCACTTTTATCTGCGCCGAGAAATTGAACTCGACCCGCTGCTCGCGTTTCGGGCTGATCTGAACAAAACGCTGGAAGATCGGAGCATTAAACTCTCAATCAACGATTTCATCATCAAAGCCAGCGCTCTGGCGCTCAAATCGGTTCCGGATTGCAACGTTGTGTGGGCTGGTGATAGACTACTTCGATTTAAAGCCGCGGATGTGGCCGTCGCTGTTGCAATTGAAGGAGGGTTATTCACGCCAGTTTTGCGCGATGCGGATACCAAAACTCTGTCCGCATTGTCGTTGGAGATGAAGGATCTGGCAGCACGTGCAAAGTCGCGAAAACTCAGCCCAGCGGACTACACCGGCGGCTCATTCGCGATTTCCAATTTGGGGATGATGGGGATTGAGAACTTCGATGCGGTCATCAATCCGCCGCATGGTTCGATTCTGGCTGTGGGCGCCGGTCTGAAAAAGCCTGTCGTCCGCGATGATGCTGTAGGGATCGCGACGATGATGTCAGTAACTCTCTCGGTCGACCACCGAGCCATCGACGGCGCATTGGGCGCTGAGTTTCTCGCCAGTTTTAAATCGCTGATGGAAAATCCGATGGCAATGCTTGCCTAAAGCCTAAGACGTGCTCAACAGTTGATGCATCGATTTTGACGGCTCAGTACACCCTGCCTCACCCACGATTTTCGCGGGAACGCCAGCGACGGTTTTGCAAGGCGGGACAGCTTCAAGCACAACCGATCCCGCAGCAACGCGACTGCAATGACCAACTTCAAAAGCGCCAAGAATTTTGGCACCAGCTCCGATGAGAACACCATCGCCAATTTGCGGATGGCGCACGTCATCTTCTTTGCCAGTACCACCCAGCGTCACTGAATGAAGCATCGACACATTGTCGCCAACGACTGCGGTCTCGCCAATGACAATCGAATGTGCATGATCAATCATCAAACCACGGCCAATTTTTGCCGCAGGATGAATATCCACACCAAACTCTTCTGAAGTGCGCATTTGAAGAAAGTAAGCAAGGTCTTTGCGACCCTCATTCCACAACCAATGCGCCATCCGATAGGACTGAAGGGCCTGATATCCTTTGAAGTAGAGCAAGGGAGTAACCATCCGGTGGCACGCGGGGTCACGTTCATAGACAGCAAGAATATCAGCGCGTGCTGAAACACCCAGTGCTTTGTCCGCCGCATAAGCCTGATCCGCCAAATCACCCAAGATGCTCTCAGACATTTCATTTGACGATAACTTTAACGCCATCCGGTAAGACAATGCTTTTTCAAGGCTTTTGTGATGCAGAACGCCCGCATGAACCAAACTCCCCATCAATGGCTCATCGCGCACGATTTGCTCTGCTTCGCGGCAAATCTGCTCCCAGACAGGATCGACGCTCGCAATGTTCATTTTGGGTTGTGCCATGACGTCTTCCCGTTCACGGTTTTACATACACGGAGCTTATATGGATGCAATTCCGATACGTCGATAGTCAATTGCGGTTGATACAATGGATCGTGACGCAAAGCTCAGACTTTGAGAAGAATTGGTCGAGCGCAAAATTTTGCTCGAAAATGTCTCAGGCAAGCGTTGAAGTCCTTCAAAGTGGTCGTTCTCGATCAGCAAAGCGCGGGTCGGTTGTCACGCAAAGAGGTTCTTGCGCAAAAAGCTACGGCGAAAGCCAACGATCCGCGCAGACAAGTTGAACTTAATGCAGTATTCGTGCGCCGCCCAACAAATCTAATCCAGAGTCGGGTTATTGCAAAGACCGCAACTAACCCATTGCCGTTGCCAGATGATAGTTGTTTCCAGACACCCGATTTTGCAGCGAATGTTCGAATGGCTAGACTACGCGTGGCGGTTTGATCGACATCAAGTGGATTGCGAACCGTATCTGCCCCGTAGCGAAATCTCCGCCTTCTGCCGATAGCAACAAGGGCGTATCGCTGTAATAAGTTACCGGCGCCCCAGTTAATCCAACCAGATAGCTCGCATTTCCCACCCCAAGACCGCTACCATATCTATCATCTGAGCCGGATACGCCCACACGCCAACTCGTCAGCGTGCCTGTGATTTCGCTGATAACACGACCCGTAATACCGGTTACCGTTGATTGTGCAGGTATGACCGGATTTGTCAGAAACGTCGCTCCAGCGCTCAGGTCATAGTCAAATTCAATGATTTGAAATGTTGTCGCACTCCCGTTCGACGTCGCAATCAAGGTTGATCCAAGCCACTCATTGCCGTCGAAAAGCTGATGTTCTCCCACCTCAATGTTGTAAGCCTGCCACCCCTGTTTGGGCGTTACAAACCGCCACCCTCCATTTACACAGACCGCTAGTTGATGCGCCTGCCCTGACCACTCTCCGGTTGGATTGGGTCCAACAATGTAACATGCTCCTTCGGGCGCGATTTCCGGCGGCGTGCCTTGCGTCGCACTCTCCACACGCAACTGCGCGACGGCATCAAGGAGCGCGAGGGCTTCGTTTACACTGACATGCTTTTGCGACTGTGTCCCAGACAATAGCGAAATTTCAAACTGATTAGTCTCAACCATAAACTGTTATCCTTGATGCGGGACCAGCCCCGTATTGCATTGAATTCTGAGCCACCGAAACATCGAAGGGGACGCTGACACCATCCGCCGTTTGCATCGCGTTTGTGTAAACAAATGACTGCACACCAACCACATGCTCTCCGCGAACAATCTCATCTTTGATGATTTTCACGGTGTAGGACTCTTCGGCTTCCGCCAGCGGCACATCCGGTCCTTGCCAATTATCACCGCCGATCCGGGTTCTGCGTATCCAGTTTATTTGCGCATCACCCTCAGCCGTATAACCAAAGCGCAAGTTAGCTGGTGAATGCGGCCTCAATCCAATGCCGTAGAAAGCAAGTTCACTGTGCACATAACTATCATCATCGTAGGGTCGA
The DNA here is from genome assembly GCA_964425135.1 of uncultured Rhodobacterales bacterium. Taxonomy (GTDB): domain Bacteria; phylum Pseudomonadota; class Alphaproteobacteria; order Rhodobacterales; family Rhodobacteraceae; genus CAYLLD01. The sequence continues at coordinate 17,104 of CAYRKW010000011.1, read as the reverse complement.
GACGAAGGCCCGATGCGGTAGTGACGGTTCACGCCCACAAGGTTTGGCGGCAAATCGATTGTTTCAAGCGCACCGTCAAGAAGCACAATCTCAGACCCGACCGGATAGAGATCCGGCATAATTGCGTCTGTACCAAATTGCCCCCGCAAGAAGCCGTTTATTCTGTATTCATTTGGTCCGATCAAGTCGGAAGTCTCAAACTGGAATATTTCCCAATCAGCCCCTCCGGGCGCGCGGATTGCGGCAAGGTTGGCTCCATTCTCAACATCTTCGCGCGTTTGTGAGATCAACTCGCCTGCGCCCAAAAGCACCCGAAGCGGCGCTCCATAGCCCCAAAGACCCGGAATCTGACGAGGCAGTGGATCTAGCGCGATCCCCATGGTTGCGCTCTCATAAACCTCGCTGTTCAACGCGTAGGCATTGTCATTCAGCCCCGCGTAGACAGAATGCCGGCCACGCCAGGGAACCGACTGTACTGCGACCAGCGGGGATGTTCCCGTTTCGTCGCCTCGGATGATCGGCAGGTCGAGAAATGTGACCTGAGCGGCGGTAGGGAAAGCAAAATTTGGCCGCGCCGCCACACGCTCGACAACCGGCCCACGTTTGTAAACGCCATCTTCAATACGAACGCAATTTGCTCGTCGGTATCCCCTATCTTCAATTTCATCAATTCTATATCGCGAACTGTCTGCGCCGGTTGGCAACTCGACAACGTCCCCTGCTGTCAGCGATAATTGGGAAGGTGGTAGCATAACTTCAGCGCTGTCTTGCGCCACCTGAACCTCAGTCAACCAGCGGGTTGCAACCACTCCGGCGTCTCCAGCAGACAAGGCAACCGGAATATCCGCCTTGGTCAGACCGACGTCCGACTCAAGTGGCACACCCGCGGTCGCCGCGCCAATCAGATAGTTTTCTTCTGCGCGATAGTAGTTCACCTGAACAAACGTGGGAGCTTCCGACGCAACCGCTCGCTCAGTACGCAGCGGTGCAGTATCTCTTTCCACCACCAGCGTTTCCATAGTCACCGTTGCAGCCGCTCGACTGCTTCGATTTTCAAAGACCACTTTGCCATCACGCTCGGTCGCGTCAAAGGCGTGTGTCAGCATCAACGGCTGCAAAGCCTGTCGCGCAGACTGCGCATCTTGAAGGATATAACCCTCGACCGAACCATGGAGTGCGCTCACATCGTAGTCCAGAAACTCCGATCGCTCCGCGACTTCGCCAACGATTGCCGATAAACTCGCATTCCCGATCCGTCCCGTGATCCAATGCCCACGCGCGTAGTTTTCGCCATCACTCCAGACGTTCAATCTCTCTGGAAAATCCGGCCAGGGTCGCGCATCCCAAGCCCAGATATGCGCACGATCCATATCGACCATAAGGCCGCCATAGATCGGCGATACAGGATTATTCTGCAGGTCGCTCCAATGTGTCCAATGCGCCTGCAGATATCGATACTGCATATAGTCATCGCGCGCGCCGGACGAATAGTAGGGCAAAGACGATTCTGATGATTTTTCGTCTAGAAAAACATTTGGTTGGTTGGTGCCCTTATCAATCGCAGCACACCCGAGCTCGGTGAACCAAACAGGCTTCGAAGTAGGCACCCAATCTGTCGGTTGGCTCGCCTTGACACCACCCAGTCGATTGTAGTGCGTCTCGCTCCACCAGCTTTTGATATCCTTGTACCGAAACAGCCAGTCTTCGCCCTCGGCCGTATCTTCAATCGGCACTCGGATCTGTGCATCTCGATCATCCTGGTTCAGGTAATACCAGTCATAGCCTTCGCCTCCGGCAACATTTCCAGCCAAATAGTCAAGATCATAAATGCTGCCGTGATCCGCATCGAGGTGTTGCGAGCCGTCTCGCCAATCTGAAAGCGGCATATAGTTGTCGATACCAATCGCATCGATATCATCTGAGGCCCAAAGAGCATCGAGATGGAAGAAAATATCGCCCGATCCATCGTTTGGATGATACCCAAAATACTCCGACCAATCAGCCGCATATGTAATCTTTGTGCCCGGTCCAACAATTGCGCGCACGTCCGCAGCCAACGCCACCAAAGCCGCAACAGCAGGAAAGCTATCAGTGCCATCGCGCAACTGCGTCAGGCTGCGCATCTCTGAGCTGATGCAAAATGTATCGACCCCCCCCGCAGCCACGCAAAGATGTGCGTAGTGCAATATGAAACGACGGAGTGAAAATTCGCTTGGCCCACTGTAGGACACAGCATCGCCATTGATCGAAAAATCGCTGATCTGCGCCAGCCCAAAGAACGAAGACACATCATTCGCGACCTGCGGCGTTTTATCTGTCGTTCCTGCCAGTCCGGGCGCAAGATCGAGCGTAATCCGCCCGCGCCACGGAAACACTGCCTGTCCTGTTCCGCCAGTCCATGGGTCAGGCAAGATGTTACCGGCCGGAATATCCATCAAAATGAATGGATAAAACATGACCTTTTGCCCATTTTCGTGAATGCGCTGAATGGCCTCGATCACCGACCTGTCTGCTGGCGTTCCACCGAAATTGGGCCGCCCGTCCACTTGAGAGGTCAGATCGGCACTCTGGCGCGTGACGCTGGAAACCTCCCAGGGCATCTCAGATCCGTCCACTTGGTTTTGCTCGACTTTAGGGCGAATTGAACAATGCCCACACCGCAAATCGTCGCCAAACCAGCTCACAACCAATCCAACGGATTCGACCTGAGGCATTTCAATCGCAAGATGCTCCATCGAGACATCAAAATCGACGCCCCCACTCGCATTGTTCACGTTAACAAGCGTGTTTGATCCCAAGCCTCGGTCCAGATGAACTTTACGGGTTGCAAGAGAGTACTCGCCAGTTCCAGGCATCAGCGCGATAGATTTGATCTGCGCAAACGGGTCAATTGGCGCATCCTCACCTCGCTCATGAACGCGCCGGATAACTTCGATGTTAAATTGCGGCACTCTGTTCCCGAAAGGGCCAAGCGGCAGGTCCTCAAAAACCACATACGCAATCCCGCGATACGCTGGAACCTCACCGCCACCTTCAATCGCCTCCATCAACGCATCAGGCATTTGATCCTGCGTGCCACGATGCAAGCGCCAGTTGATATCGTCCAAGGCGATCTCATTGCCATCAGCCCAAATTCGTCCAACGCGGAGCACTTCTCCTTCGCAAAGCGCAACGGCGAGGGAGACCGAATAGGAATAATTGATCACTTTGGGAGCGTTTTTGCCGCCGCCGCTTTGTGATTTCGTCTCGCGAAATCGGCTCGCCCAGATGACCTGCCCACCAACACGCATCTTACCGAAAACTCGCGCCACCGGCGCGCCCTCGGCAGAGGATTGGATACGAAGGGTTTCGACGCGGCCAGCCTCAACAGTCGAAGAGCCTGCGCCCAACAAACGTTGGTCTATACTTGACCCAATTGCCGCGCCGACTGCCTTGCCAATAACTGCGCCGGACAAGCCCAGAAATCCACCACCAAACGCCCCGCCAATCGCCGAGCCAGCCGCTGATAAAATTAGTGTTGCCATCAATTGCTCCGAACTGGAAATCTAAAACAGGCCACAACGCGCGCGCGCCAGCGTTGATCAAACGCATTTTCGACGACGCCAAAGCGTGAGTAAGAATGAATGAAATGAAGGTCAGCGTTGATCCCGCTGACGACGATACCGGCATGCTTCGCTGGCGAACTTCGAGAAAAGCGGAATACGGCAATATCACCTATCGTGACGTGCGTTGGGTTAACCGGAGTAAGATGTCGACTGAATTCAGCGACCATTACATCGGCGTCACCCAAACTGATCCAATCGGGTGAGTATACGGGAACAGTGTAGGTCTCACTGCCAACAACTTCCCGCCAGATGCCACGGATAAGCCCTAGACAATCAGCTCCAACGCCTTCGATACTCGCACGGTGGCGATAAGGTGTACCAATCCACCTGCGCGCTATTTTCTCAATCACACTCGCATGATTGCTACCGATAGCGGCTGGTGCCGTCATGGATATCATTTCCCGAAGGATAGGACGCCACCCAATCTTCACCAGGCATATGTGGGAACCCGCGATAGTTGACTAAGTTATTGAACTTCAATTTGCAGGTCTCGGGCCGTTTATCGCAGCCTGCCTCCAGCAAGAGCGTATCGCCAATCTGCACTGCGAACGGCGCTTCGAGCCAAAACTCGATGCACCGCGTGTTGTTTTTGATCTCGTCAAATTTCACGCGGCTGGCCAAGTCGAGGTTCCCCCCGGATTTCCAAACGCCTCGCCCATGCTCAAACCAACCAGAGGCGATGGAACCCACTCCGGCGAGCACCACCCGACGTTTGCTTTCCACCTCAACGACTGTTGCCAAAACTGAATAACCAAACGCGGAAACATCAAAATTACACTTGCTGTCCCCAAGTTGGCGTGGACAGTCGTTCAAATAGGATTGCCCAACAGTCTGATTCAAGTCATCTGCGAGCCCACGAAGCTCAGCCTCAAACGCTCCGCTTCCGCGTGAAATCTCACCGATGTACCCGCGGAACATCAAAACCCGCAAATCCGTGTTGCTCCAATCAACGATCCACTGCCAAACCGATGCTCGATCGTATTTTCCGGCCAGAACATCCTCTTCACTCAGTCCAGCGGCGCTCAAAGCTCCGATCGCTTGGGTGTTATCAACGGCCAACCCAATCCCGCTTTCGATGGCTGCGGCATTCAAACCGCTACCAGCTTCGAACGTCTTTCCGTCAAAGCTCAGGTTTCGGTCATGATCCGTAAAGCCGATCTCCAAACCATCTTGGCGCTGCAACAACCAAGCGCGGCAAAGCGTTGTTGCACCGCTGTCGAGCTTCGCCTGTAACTCTGGGTGTATCTCTCGCATCAGACGCGCACCTCGACCACAGGGACCGAAGGGATTTCACCCACGTTGAAGCTCGCGACACTTGTTTCGATCCGATCACTGTCAAATCGGACCGGCACATCAAACTCAAAACCAGCAGTGACCATCGCACCTGATGCCGGCGCATCATTCAGCGTGACCAAACCAGTTTCATAATCACAGGCAAAATTGATGATTTCAGCACCATCAACGGCCACCAAAACACGCCCGGCAACCGGTTTTGTGATCGATCGAACGTAAGACACGCCACCGGATTCGTAGGTTTTCGTCAGTTGAAACGCGACTTCGACACCGTTGCCCGATCCAATATTCTGATCGCTCGCGTCCGGATCAGCACTTGCCGGGCAAGACTTGAAATCTGTCCAGTCTTTCCATCGGAATCCATGGAGTTGGGCCCGCCGCGCCTCGAAAAACGCAACAATTTCTTCCAGGTCGTCGAGCGAGCGCGCGCCAAACCCCGCATCATACCGTCGCCGTGAATCTGCCCAAGGCGTATTTCGTTCTTCAAATCCACTTGCCAGCGTGACAATCTCAGTCCGTCGCTCTGGCCCACCAGATGCTCCGAACGAAATCGCAGGTGGAAATTGCACTTCGTGAAAACTCATCTACGAAACTCCTATCACAAATTCTTGTTCCCACGCGCAACAGCACGCGAGAGTTGCGAGGCAATTTGCCCGCGCGATTTTTGAAAACTGTCGATATCAGGTGTGGTGATGTTGATCGTCACATTGACGGCGCCCCCTCCGCCACGAACACCCAGCTTGCCATCTGCGCCCCGCGCAAGCGGCATAATCGCCTCTGGACCGGCCTCACCCATTACGCCTAGACCGCCGCGCATTCCAAAAGCGGTCGCTCCGTTCACGACGCCGCCGGACGCAAATTTGCTCACTTGCCCGCGCGATAAAACGCCCCCATTCGCGAACGGGAGCAACCCGGAGATCAGGCTTTGCACGCCAGTCTCAACCGCGCCGCCTAATGCGTTCGACACCGGCGTAATCGCTTTGGAGAAAGTTCGACTTGCGATATTTCGTCCTAAGCCAGACAAAACATCCGACAAGGCGCGCCCATCGAATATCAGATCGTCAAAGGCCGTTTTCAACGACGATCCAACCGTTCGCGTCAATCCCTGAGCTTGCGAAGTCGCGCGCGCCATTGACCGGCCCATGTCTTCCATTTCTCCACGAAACGCACGAGAGATTTCTTCCGTTCCCGCAAGGCTGTTTTCAATTTCACCCAGCGCATCTTCAAGCCGTTCAATCTTTTGCTCATAGTCAGCCATCACTTTTCCTTTGAGGCTTCCTCATCCGGAAACCGGTTCATCAGTTCATTCATGTCTTGACGGTTCAAAATGCTCGCCGAGCGCGGTTGACCAAGCAAAAGCAGAAATTCGGCAGGTGTCAGCGCCCAGAAAGCATCCGGTGTTAACCGCATTTCCGCCAACCCAAGACGCATCAACTCGCGCCAATCGATCGAAGCGCTCAAGCGTTTTCCTGCGCGAAGGTTGCATGCAGCAAACGCGCTGCTGCTTTGGCCGCAACTATCGGGCCGCCATCAATGTGGGCAATGCCAATTTCAGCAAGCGAGATTTTCATCCCACCCCCATTCAGCCCTGCCCAAAGAAGCATCATCAACTCCTGCGAAGAGAACTCACCGGATTCAAAATGCGCAATCAGATCAACAAGCGATTGCGCATTCAGTTCAGCTTCCAATGATGCAAGAGCCCCTAAGGTCAAACGCATGGTCCGCTCTTCGCCGTCGAGCGTTAAACCCACGTCTCCGCGATGCGGGTTGATCATCAAATTGCCGAGAAGTTCAGCGCGCCCGCCGAGGCTAGCGATATTTCATAACTCGCTTCCCCATCGTGATCGCCAGAATACTCCAGGCTGGTGATCTGAAACGGACCTTGAATATTTCCAAAATCAGGCACAATGACCTGCAAATCAGGAATCTCACCACCAAAAAAGACGCTGCGCGCCCGCTCGTCAGATGCGCCATCGCGAAACACACCTGAACCGGAAACTGCCGCAGAGCGCACGCCCGCGCCGCCAAGCAGTTCGCGCCAACCTTCCGCGCTCTCCATGTTCGTAACATCGATACTTTGCGCATTGAAGCTGATCCGTGTCGCGCGCAAACCGGCGAAAGTTTCAAACGTTCCGGTGCCATCCATGTCAATCTTGATCAACATGTCCTTACCCTTTTGTGCTACCATGAATTCACAATTCCTTTGAGTTAAACATCTTCGATAAAGGCCCGAAATTTAAGCAAAATTTTGCGTTTTTCCGGGGACGTTCCCGTGTCCGCTTTGGCCCGCAGAAAGCGCAGGTAAATCAGCTCCCCACGATCCAATTCCATTTCGGCATCCAACAGTACATCGCAAACAGCACCGGCAACCTGCTTGGACTTCATAAAACCTTGCGAGTTGGAATGAACCGTGACCGCAAAGTCGTGCAACGCACCCTGAGTGGTCATAGTCGCACCATCAGTGACGCTTTCCGGACCTATGGTGATGTATTCGTCAGGCGTCGCATCGCCATCAAACGGAAGCGGCGCATCAAAGATATCCGCACCGACAAGCGCTGATAGATTTGGGTCAGCCGTCAGCTTTCCATATATTGCGCGTTGCAAGGGTTCCGCGAGTGCATAGGTCATTGGTCGTCAGCTCCTTCTTGTGCCCATACTTCCAAATACAAACCCGATGGGTCCTGCTCTGAAACTGCAAGAATCGAATAGATACGTTCGTTTTCGACCAACCGCTGATCCGGTTTAGGCCGCGATGGCGCGCCATAAGGTGCCGCACGAACGGTAATCTTGTAATCGATTGTCGGAATAAGCCGATTTCCATGCGCGCGCTCGGATCCGCGACGCGCGTCTATCGCACCCCAAAGCGTCCCAACCGGCTCCCAGGATATATCAAACCCGCCGCCGCCATCAGCATTCAGAACGCGATTTTGCAACTCAAGTTTTCGGTTGAGGATCGGAGGATAACTCACGCGTTCAAGCCTCCGATGCGAATGCATCGATAAGGCTCAAGCAATGCCTGAACGCCAAGCGGAATTACATCTTTGCGATCCATCGTCCCATGCCGATGATCGAAATATGTTGCAGCAAGCATCATAACAGCTTGACGCATATCAGCCGCGATCTCCGCCCAGTTCGACCCAAGACCCGCAATCAGCACAATCTCCGCACTGTCGCCATCGCCAAGCGCCGGCAAAGATGATCCAGAGGTTGAAATCGCTGGACGATGCGCGTCTTCTACCAAATTATAGCTCTCTGCCGACACAACCTGCGGCGCAGTATTCTTGTGTTTCACCGTCACGCTCTCGATGGCCGTGACAGGTGCAATAGGCAATCCTTGCGAGCAATCGTCTCGCCAACGGTGAATGGTCCACGCAAATCGTCGCGCGTAAATCGCTTTTCCCGTGCGCGCTTCGATCGCACTCAGAGACGCGCGCAGATATGTCTCCAGAACAGAATTCTCGCTGCCGTCGTCTGAAAATCCACTCCCAAGTCGCAAATGGTCCGAAAACGCCTGTACCGGCAAAAGTTCGGATGGAACCGAGTCCAGCTCATTCAAAATCATGCTAATTCCTTGTGGATATATTCGTGATACGAAGCACGAAACTATGACTGACAACGCGCTGCTGTGAGGTTTCAACCGGCACAGAAACCAAATAGGTTTCACCACTTACGCCACCGACAATATCTCCCGCGCTCCAGGAGGGCCCTGCAACAACTGACGTCACGGTCACACCGCTCGGTAAAGGTCCAAGCGGTTGGACCAACCAATCTTGCGCGCGCCGCACAGTTTCGCCGGCTTGCAACAGCGGTGGACCAAAAAGCACCCGATGCGTGAGCTTCTGATCAGCAGGTTTGATAACAATATCGGTCAAATACTCACCTTTCTCAGGCGTGGTTTCGACAAACCGCCCCCGCACTGCCACTGGGAAGGGCGGAGCAGCGTAAGCAACAATGCGGGGGTCGGTCCTCAACCCGCCACCGGAGGCAGCGGGCGAAGGCAGCTCGCGCATATCGCGCAAGATCAGTAACAAGAACGGAAAAGCGCGGCTGCGCCGTTCAAACCCTTGCTTAGCTGGCAGAGAATTTCAGCAACTTGATCGCAGAAAAGTCGCTCACATCGCCACCAATGCGTTTGGTCGCATAGAACAGAACGTGAGGTTTGGCCGAGAAAGGATCGCGCAGAATACGCAGATCCGGACGTTCCGCAATGGTATAGCCCGCTTGGAAATCACCGAAGGCGACTGCTGCAGCATCGCTCGCGATATCCGGCATATCTTCTGCAATCAGCACCGGATATCCCATCAGACGCGCTGGCTCTCCTGCAGCCAGCCCGTCTGCCCAAAGGAACCGGCCATCCGCATCCTTCATCTTGCGCACGGCGCCTGCGGTTTTGGAGTTCATGACGAACGTCGCATTCGCCCGGTAGCGAGCGCCCAGCGCATAGACTAGATCGACGATAGCGTCTGCCGGATCGGTCGCGTTGAAATCACCATCGCTTCCGGTTGGCACATAGCCCAGGTTGCCCCATTCCCAAACATCATCCGCGATATGCGGATAGGTCAGAAACCCGGTTGGCTTGTCGGTTCCATCGCCGCTGATAAACGACAGCGCTTCAGCCCGCGCAAACCGGTCGGCGATCCGCGATGCAAGCCATCCTTCCACATCAAACGCACTATCGTCGAGTAACCGTTGCGATGCTTTTGGCAATGCCGACAACTCATGCAGCGGAATGGTAATACGATCGACAATGGGTGTTCCCGTCTCGGACGTATCCGCCGTCTCGCTTGCCCAACCAAATCCGATATCACTTTGATCGATCAGAACATCAAAGGCGGTCGCTTCCACCTGAACAACATTCGATACCGCGCGAAGGGAGGCGCTCGAAAAAAGGACTGATCCAATCTGTTCCGCCGTCTGCGGATCGACGAGATAACCGCCCTCTGCCGCGACAGCGGTGTTGAGTGCCTTTTCTTCAACTTCGAGCCCGCGCAGAGCATCATCGTCGCCCGAGCGCAGATACGCACCGAAGGCCTTTTTATGTGGAACATCGAGTTCTGCGCCTCGGCTGAGTGCAGGGCGGTCGTAGCTTTGTGATTTGCGATCCAGCATAGTCAATCGTTTTTCCTGTTCGTTCAATCGGGATTTCAGTTCGGTTTGAAAAACATCGAAATCACCCAGAAATCCTGTCATTGCCGATTTGAGTGCTTCGGCCGGCTCCAGAGCGATATCGCGGGACTTGGTCTTGGGAGTTCCCATCAAAATTTCCTTGTTGTTAAAGGGTCGGTGAGAAATAAACTGACGTTACTCGCGCGTCAGCATGTTGCTGGCGGATGAAAATACGTCCGCCAGCGCCCGCGCGAGTGCGTCGTCATCAAGTTCCGACGACTTTTGCACACGCGCTTCGGGAAGCATTGGAAACGTCACCAATGATACCTCCCAAAGATCAATTTCAGTCAATGCACGACCACTGCCTTTGGTGTTCTGAGACTTGATCGTGCGATAGCCGATCGACAGACCGTCAATCGCGCCAGCTTTCAATAGCGCAAGAGCTTCTGCACCAGCGCGAACATCCGGTAAAATTCGACCGGAGACGTATAACCCCGTCTTGTCCTCGAATATCTGGTCCCAAACACCAATCGGCTGTGCGGGATCATGCTGCCAAAGCATCTTTATTGACCTACCAGCAGTTTCAGTGCGCTTGAGGGATGCCCCGTAAGCACCTGCCTTGACGCAATCCCCGCCTTGGTCCGTAGCCTCAAACAGTGAGGCATACCCAACGATCCGGTTCTCGTCACGCAGTCCGATCTGCTTCCCCAATTGCACATACTTCGTCTCCGGCGCACCGAAGACGGGCTTCAAATTTGTCATTTAGATTTCCTCAAATAGGGGATGACTGGATCAGCGAGTAAACGGCCTGCGTAATAATCAGGGCCACAACGCCATAGACGGCCAGCCAGAGACGCTTTTCCAAACGCTCCAACATCGCTTCAATCGTCATCAATCTACGTTCCAACGCCTTCCAGCGCTCTTCATTGACACGCTCGAAGGTCTCAACGCGTGCGGCTGTTGCGTTAAACGGCTCGTACAAATACCTGGATCCACCTGCTTTTCTCTGTCCATTTTCGGTCATTCATTTTCCGTAAGAGCGGGCAATCCAAGAAGCGCACGCTTTTCTGTATTGGTCAGGAAGTCTGCACCCGCGACACGCTTCCATTGCGTGTCTCGCTCGCTGGCGAGCGCGGGGATGTTATCCAGATCGGGTTTCAGAACCAGCGTTTGAGTGTAATGTTTCGTAAGCCACCCCGAAAGCGAGGCAGCCACTTTCGTCACGAGCGGCAAGACAGTCAGCCTGTAAAATGCGCGATTGGCTTCCTGATAGTTCGAGTAGGTGTTGTCACCGGGAATGCCGAGCAGCATCGGCGGCAAACCAAATGACAGAGCAATCTCGCGCGCGGCGGTCTCTTTGGTTTTGTGAAACTCCATATCCGATGGCGAAAAGCCCATCGGCTTCCAATCCAGACCACCCTCCAATAGCATTGGACGCCCGGCGTTTGCGGCACCCTGGTGATTGCTTTCAAGCTCATCCACCAACCGCGAGTACTGATCATTTGCCAACGCACTGCCATCGCCTGTGCCCTTGTAAACAATTGCGCCCGAAGGTCTCGCGGCATTATCCAAAAGTGCTTTGGACCATCTGCTGGCCGAATTGTGCACGTCAATCGAAGACGCCGCCGCTTGAAGGGGCGATAGACCATAATGATCGTCTTGCGGGTGAAACGATTTGATATGCAGAACCGGAGGGTTTTCCTGCCGCAAATCAAATCTGTGCTTCTTTGCTCCGACCACATATTCATAAGCAATCGGCCATCCATCCGCGCCGGGCACAACACGCATGCGATCTGATCGCAGCACATACAAAAACGACGGGCCCCCATCGACAGCATTCTCTCCCGCTGACTCAACATAGCCGTTGCCGGTGAGGAGCAGTTGACCGATCAGGCTCTCCAAAAACCCGGACGTCGTTTGGGTCTCATTGGGGTTCGCGCACAAAGAAAGCAGCGGATGCACATCATACCGGCGCTCAGCATCCTGAAGCACCAGAGGAACAGACGCCGCCGCCTCGCAGATCATACGCACGCAGCGAAAGCCAATCGGATTGGACGTGAAGCCATTGCGTACAAGGCTGCCCACATCACGCGGAGACCAGGCCACGCGACCGCTGCTATGCAGCGCAAATAGCGGTGCTGTGCTTGCTGACTTGGTGTTTTCTGGTTGTTGAGTGTTTGTCTGAAATAGTTGGAAAACCATACAATCTGGTTCCTTTTCTTCATTCAAATTTGTTCAATCGCAGTCAAAGCAACGTCCTGCAAAATTAGAACGGCTCGCGTTTACCTAAAAGAAGCGGATCTGCGGGGTCGATTGGCGCGCAGATCGCTCGATTATCAAGTCAGTGAGTGCCCAAACCAGCGCATCAACGCGGTCAGGGCTGCCCGGTCCGACATATCCCGAATGTGTCACCTGACACATCTGATCTTCAAGTTCCGTACAAGGCACGCAGTGATGCACCCTGCCCTGCTCGTAAAGCGCCGCCGCCGGTTCCGCCCTTGCGACCTTACCTCGGCTCGCACGCACTGCTTTGTAGCTGATATGCGGATCAATCATCCGACACACCGTCTCCACCAGATCACCGCCTTGATTGACTTCAGCGACGATCCGGTCAGCACCGTATCGGTGGTAGAGCCGCACAGCGTGTTGTGCCCATTGGGCCGGGGTGTGACCTTCGACCGACCCATCTTCGAGAACATAAGCCGCCCAATCTTGTGGCCCGCCCTTGAGTGTGGCGCCGACCACAACAATCCCACACGCATCAGCTTTCGACCCAGATGTCACCGGCGGATCAACCGCCACCACAATCCTGTCGAGATCTGGTTTGATATCGACACGACTGCGATCAATCGCATCAAGTCGCCAAAGCGCACCTTCAACATCGTCGATCAAGGTACCATCAATTTCTTCGCGCCCCAATCGCGTGCCGCCATACATCGCTTCGATATGCTCCAGAAATCCTGGCGCAAGATAAGCGCGATTGGCCGATGACGGAGCAGACGTTGTCACCGTCGTGTCATGTGACAGAACATCTTTGAGCAACTGATTGGACCGCGGTGTCGTTGTAACAACCTGCCTCGGATTATCCCCCAGCCTCAAACCAAATTGCAGCATATTCCAGGCCGCACGCCCGTTTTTCCATTTCGCCAGCTCGTCCACCCACGCACAATCAAACTGTGGTCCTCGAAGGCTATCCGGATCGGATGCAGAAAACACTTGTGCCTCCGCGCCATTTGGCCAGACCAAACGACGGCGGGATGCCTGCCACAACGGGCGCCGATCAGGCGGAGAGCAGGCAACAATCCCGCTCTCTCCCAACACCATGATATCGCGCGCTTGATCAAGCGTCTCAGCGACCAGCGCAATACGCCGCGCCCTGCCCTTTGCTTTGGCTGTCGATCCTTCAGCCTGCGATCTGATCCACTCCGCACCAGCACGCGTTTTTCCCGCGCCCCGTCCGCCCATAACAACCCAGGTTTTCCACATCCCTTCGGGTGGCAACTGATGATCGTGCGCCCAATGCTCAAACAGCCACTGCAACGACATCGTCGCGTTCGCGCTCAAATCCGACAACAATGCATCAACTTTTTTTGCCCTTATTAATTCTCGCAATCCGGTAACGTATTTCCTGTCGGGCGTCGTCCAAGTCGAGTGCAAGCCCTGCGCCGTCGCCGTCTGATTGCTTGAGGCCATCGCGCCTTACCTCCAATTCCTTTAGCTTTTCGTATGCACTTGTGTTGGCTCGCAAAGCGTTGTTGCGCTTTGTGTCCTCAATGGTGTGCGCCTGATGCACCTCAAGCTGATCCTTGGCGCGCTCATATTGTCGAGAAAGTTCGTGTAGTAGATAGTCTAGCGGTTCATCCACCTGATCTTCATCGGGTGGATCTGAAGAAGTATCAGTCAAAGATGCCACCTGTCCGCCCCGCCTCATAGGAACGAAAAAACGGCCTCGATTGCTCGACGCCGCTTCAGCCAGTTATCCCAGCATGTCACAAGTTCTACCTGAGGGAGTTCGCATTGTCAACAACTAAATCTTAGGTTGTTTTCGATGCACCGCGCGCTCCGATTAATTGTTTTGAGATGAATTCGCTTCCTCAGCTCGTTCCGCTTCAATTTTCCGCCAAACGGCCACGTTACGATTATGCTCATCCAACGTTTTTGCAAACGCATGCCCGCCGGTCCCATCGGCCACAAAGAAAATAAACTCGCTCTCCGCCGGATTAAGAACAGCTTCGATCGCCGCCTTGCTCGGATTCGCAATCGGCGTCGGCGGCAGGCCGTCAATCTGATATGTGTTGAAAGGCGTTGCTCTGTCTAGCTCGCTGCGGCGCAACCCTCGTCCCAGACTGCCTTCTCCTTTGGTAATTCCATATATCACAGTCGGATCAGTTTGCAGACGAATTCCTTTGTTCAGTCGATTGACGAATACACTCGCAACCAACGGTCTTTCCTCAGCGAGGCCCGTCTCTTTTTCGACAATTGACGCAAGGATCAACGCATCATTGCGCGATTCTAACGGAGTTTCAGGATCTCGAACCAGCCAGGCTTCTTCGAGAATCGCATCTTGCGCCGCTTTCATCGTTTCAATCACGCTCTGCCGCGTGTCACCCTTGGCAACTTCATAGCTATTGGGTGCCAGCGCGCCTTCTTGCGGCATGTCCTCGATATCACCTTCCAAAAAGGGTGCCGCCAACAACGCCTGTTGTAATTGCCAATTGGTCGCGCCTTCAATCAGATTGACGGTGTAGCGGGTATCGGAATCGCTTTCAGCGTCAGAATACGCCGCCGGAAACGCCACCTCCGCTTCAGTCGGATCAAACCGCGCCAATTCCTCAAGTGTACCTGTTTCCGCATTCAACCCGCGCACTCGCATGCGCACAGCACTGATACCGGCCACCAAAGAAACACCCGAGCCACAGGTACTCGCACCATCGCGCGTAACAATCTCAACGATATCCGCCATCGAAGAATTGGCAGGAATAATGAACGACCCAGCCTTGAGGCGATCCGATTTACCCTCGTATTTCGCTCCTGTCCCGAAGACAAAATCGCTCGATATCGCATCAATCTGCGCAAGGTTTTTCGAAACCTTCTGCATGTTCGACCCGCTCTCAACTTTGAAACACACCGATTGGGTCAGGGGTCCAGGATCAGAATACTCTTGCTTGCCCCACAAAACGCCTGCGCCTGCGATAAGCAAGGTGACGACCAAGATAGACAGAATATTTGCCGCGAAATGCTTCGCCATCAGGTCAAACTTTCCCCATCACCAGCGACGCATTCGTTCCACCAAATCCGAACGAATTTGAAAGCGCCACATTGATTTCGCGCTCCCTAGGTGCATTGGGTGCAAGATCAAGCAATGTATCGACTTCAGGATTGTCCAGATTGATCGTCGGCGGCGCAACACTATCGCGCATTGCCAGCATCGAGAAGATTGCTTCAACCGATCCGGCCGCACCAAGCAAATGGCCGATAGACGACTTGGTCGAGGACATAACCGCGTTTTTAGCAGCATCTCCCATCAGTCGACCCACAGCGCCCAGCTCAATCGTATCCGCCATCGTCGATGTGCCATGAGCGTTTATGTAGTCGAGCGCATCAGGCGTTTTCTGCGCGCGATTAAGAGCCGCACTCATCGAGCGATACCCACCATCTCCATCCGACGCGGGTGCAGTGATGTGATAGGCATCGCCGGAAAGGCCATACCCCAATATCTCTGCATATATTTTGGCACCACGCTTTTTCGCGTGCTCGTACTCTTCGACAACAACAACGCCTGCGCCTTCCCCCATGACAAATCCGTCGCGGTCCCGATCATAAGGACGCGACGCATGCGCGGGATCATCACGATGTTTGCTTGAAAGAGCTTTGCATGCGTTAAAACCGGCTATCCCCAATTCGGTGACAGGTGCTTCGGCGCCGCCCGCAACCATGACATCCGCGTCGCCGAACATAATCAGACGCGCAGCATCTCCAATAGCATGCGCACCAGTTGAGCAGGCGGTCACCACAGAATGATTTGGCCCTTTAAATCCGTATTTGATCGAAACCTGCCCAGACGCCAGATTGATCAATGCGCTCGGAATGAAAAATGGTGACACACGCCGAGGCCCACGCTCTTTCATCAAAATCGCAGTTTCAGCGATAGCATTGAGTCCCCCGATCCCGGATCCGATCATCACGCCTGTGCGCAACAAATCTTCTTCAGCATTGGGCGTCCACCCGGCGTCAACAATCGCCTGATCTGCAGCACACATCGCGTAAAGAATAAACGGATCGATCTTCCGGATTTCTTTCGACGACAGCCAATCTTCAGCATTGAATGTTCCGTTGGTCCCATCACCAACAGGAATTTCGCAGGCGTAATTCGTCACAAGATGGTCTGCGTCAAATTTCTTGATGGTTGCAGCCCCGGATGCGCCTTCGAGGATCTTAGACCACGTGTGTTCCGCTCCACACCCAAGCGGCGTCAGCATTCCCACTCCCGTCACAACCACTCTGCGCATCTACAAACCTCTTTTGTGCTTTTGTTTTCGCTTCATACCGCACTCGCCAAGTAAGGAAAAGCGCTGGCAAAGCGTTGATAAACGAAAAACGGCGCCGCTTGGGGCGCCGTCTCAAAATCGAAGGCAATACCAGTTGATTAGGCAGTTGCCTTGTTGATGTATCCGACCGCATCGCCAAATGTCTGGATGTTTTCAGCAGCGTCGTCTGGAATTTCAATCCCGAATTCTTCTTCGAAAGCCATGACAAGTTCGACGGTGTCCAAACTATCCGCACCAAGGTCGTCGATAAAAGATGCACCGTCCGAAACCTTCGCTTCGTCAACGCTCAAATGCTCGACCACAATTTTCTTCACGCGATCTGATATGTCGCTCATGTTCATGTCCTCACTTTGTTTGAACGTGGTAACACGTCCTTGCCCAAACTGGCCTCGCGTCTCTTGATTTAGGGCCCGCGAGAGCAATAATTTCACGTTCCTGCTCCATTGTGAAACAGGTGCGTTCTACGCAATGAGCGGCGCTTTAGCATAATTCACCAAGATGGCAAATTGTTATCACAGCGATTTTGCAGCCCGAACGCAGGGTTATTATGGG
>CAYRKW010000010.1:38225-67670 GCA_964425135.1 uncultured Rhodobacterales bacterium | reverse complement strand
AGGCGCCTTGACGACTAACCCGCGCAAGCCCGTGAACTGCATTCTCAACATGTTTCATCCGCATGGAGATGTGCCACCAATCCAGGATGTGTGTGACCCTTTCCTCCACCGCCCGACGAATGTGGTTCGCAACGCCCGGCTCGCCGTCGGTGAGTACAGTAATTGACTGCCCAGAAAATCCTTCGCTATCATCCCCGCACATCAAACATCTTGAGAGCCACATATGACCCGCACCATCCTTTGCTACGGCGATAGCAACACCCATGGCACCCCGCCCATGCGCGATATCGACGACACACGCCGCCATCCCCGCCACATACGCTGGCCCGGCGCCATGGCTACCAAACTGGGCGACGCCTTTGAGGTGATCGAAGAAGGCCACGGCGGGCGCACAACCGTCCATCCCGACCCCTATGACGGCGCACATCGCAGCGGCGCGATGATCCTGCCCGCAATCCTCGAAAGCCACCGCCCGCTTGATGCGGTGATTCTGATGCTCGGTACCAATGACCTCAAAGGCATGTTTAACGTCAGCCCATTTGAAATCGGCCTGAGCATCGGTAAGCTCACCCAGACAATCCAAACCAGCGCGTGCGGTCCCGACGGATCAGCGCCGCACGTCCTCATCGTTGCACCGCCACCCATCATCGAAACAGGATTTCTCGCCGATATGTATCGCGGCGGCGCAGACAAATCCCGCGAACTCGCACGCCAGTTTGAAACCACTGCCAAACGATGTGGCACAGAATTTTTCGATGCAGGCACACTCGTGAATGTTGACCCTCAAGAGGGCATCCACTTCGATGCGGACAACCACATCGCGCTGGGCAACGCCCTCGCCGGTAAGGTCCGCAAAATCTGGAAAGCCTGACCTCAAGCGCTGCGATGCAAGGGCAGCACTGACCCATCAACCAAGGCCCGCAACTCCGCACTGATCGCACTCCGCCGGTCCCGATCCGCATCGATATATTCCGCTGAAAGCTGCGCAATGCGCGATGCAATAATATCATTCGCCGGCAATTGCGGCGTGACGTTCCCATGAAGCATTTCTGCCACCTCACACTATTAACAAATCGCACATACCAGGCGATTGGGGCCATAAGGCGGCGGTATCTAGAGATGTGAGATGAATATATGGTGAACACAGCGCCCAAAACCTGCAGGGGCCAGTCCACCGATCGCCCGGGCGCACCCAACCCCAAGCTCATCTCACATCAAAACCAGGGTTCTTTGGTTCAAAAATATCCCGCTGCGCGCGCAAGCGCAAATCAAATGAAGCGAGCCGCGATAGCGGCTCACTATTTGGCTAATTCCGAACCAGAGCGGCCTAGCGCAGCTTACGAGGCATGAAAGACCAGCATATTCCCAACACTTGACACCTCGTAATCCGTGCCATTGTCGCTCGCGGTCATGGGACGCCAGTTCCGGTTCGACCCAAGCCAGGACCGCGGATCAAGCTCAATCAGACCGATCACAACTTCCGCCACGATCTGCGCACCCACCGGCCCCAGACCTTCACCCGGCTCGAATGTGCCATCCGCAGCCTCGCGGCCAATCACTTCCGCTTCCTTGAGCAGATAAAACCACAGCGGTGTCCCGGTTTTCAAATCGGGCGCATCGGTCTGCGCAGCGGCTGACACCTGATCAATCTCGGCCTGATCGCGCTCCAGTTGCCGCGCGATATTCTCACCCGATGGCAACAGGAAGCTTTGCCCCCGGATCAGATTGCGCGTCGCCAGCGATGCCTCTCCACCGCCGACAATATTCGTTGGTAGTTTGAGCAAATCCTCGGCCATTTTCCCGTTCAACTGCACAGCCGTTTGCACAATCCGGTTGTCATACGTGTTGAAAAGCTCATGCATATCGCACACCGCATCAGCGCTGGTCACAGGCGAAAAACCCTTGCCGAATTTTGTGCCGAAAAGCTCAAATCGCGGCTTGTTCTTTTGCGCCTGTACCTTCATCGGCACCATCGAATGGCCGAAGCGATAAGCGGCCACCGAAAATTCGACCGGAATGAACGGCTCTTTGGGCAGGTAACATTTGCGCCCTTCCGATAGCACCCGATTGACCGCGCCTTCACCGCAAATCTTCGTCAGGAAATCATGCACAACGCACCACTGATAGTGCCATGTGACCGCCTCGCGGGCATGCTCGAACAACGCCCCGCCGGAATATTCACCCGACAGCTCGTCACACATTTTGTTGTGAAACCGCAGCATATTGAGCTGGATTTGACTGACAATCCGGTTCTCATCGTTGCGAGGATCGCCGATAAGCGCAACCGTGCCTGCACGCGGCAGATCGTCATTGGTAAAACTGCCGCTGCCAACCTCCGCACCCGTCACAAGTTTTACTCCCTTGAAGGCCCCATCCGCATGGTAAAGATGCGGCGTCGCTTCAGGTCCCGATCCGTAAATGCAATCCAGATCAAGCGTCGGCGTGCGCGTGTTGTTGATCTCATCCGGCTGGTTCACCCGATCAAAGCTGGAGGCAACGTCAAGGGTGATATCATGATCGACAAACTGCCCGAAAAACACATGTCCGACAGCCACAGACGTGGTCTCCGCAGGGTTGGACCCACCATCCATCGGTCCTTCCGATGCGCCAATATCTTCAAGCACACGCGGATCGGTGAAAAGCGCTGGAAGATCGCTGAAAAGCCGGCCAAAACGGTCGCCTGTGTGATGGTGATGGTCCCGCTTGCAAAAAGCGTGCTGACCTTGCAGAGCAGTTTTGCCGTGTCCTGTCGACTGGGCCATAGTCGTATCCTTTCAATGAATATCATGAGTGTAATGGGGAGTGCTTAACCCACAGCCACGCGCCGCGATGTGACAATTGTCACTAAAGAAAGCTGCGCGCAGGCGTGGCGCGCAATTCGTCCAAAATCGCCGCACGCCCCGCCGTATCCGCGCAATCATACCGATGCGAAATGACGCGGCTTTTCAGAACAGCAATCCAGATACTCCTGAATCCAAGGATCACTCCGCCGATCCTTCCAAGCCGCGAAAAACGACGTGACCGCGGCCCGCGCGGCATCGGATCATCAAGTCCGGTGTAGGTTATCATCACCATAATTTGCATCCGCCTGTCTCATCAGAAGTTCAGATGCAAACCTGCCGCCACGCAGACAGGCGCGCTGTGATAATTGTCACAAAATTCGGAAACAAACGCCCGCTTCAGCCGCGCGCCAAAGTTCGTCCTTCGATCAAAACGCCGTAAATCGTCGTCAGAATGCTCGCCCCGATCACGATCATAAACCAGGTCACCAGAATACCGATAAACGGAATGAAGCTCAGCAACGCAAACAGCGCCACCTGGATCGCAACAACGATCCACAACTCGTTCGACAAAGGCTTCGTCTTCTCCCAGCTCTCAAACAGCCCGATGCTCCGCCCGATCGACGCCGCTGGCAACCCAAGACTGATCCGCATCGCCACGTAGGTCGCAATAAAGAGCGACAACAGTTGCCCGAGAACAGCTCCCCCGCTGCCCAACCCCAACGTCAGCAGCGACAGCAGAACAAGCACCACAAACACCGCAACGCCTACCATCAAGGCACGCTGGGTGTATTTCACCACCGGCTCCCCTGCACTGGGGGAGGCCGCCCGTTTGTCATCACTATCAAGCAACACATAGCGGTGCCAAACCACAGCAATCACCGAAAACAGCACCAGAATAAACAGACTGGAGACCAGCAGATATAGCAGTACATTGCCCTCCACCTGCGCCCCTTGGCTCAGGTCCTGCATAAGAATGCCGTCGATCCCGAACATCGACGGCAACACGAACGCCAGCATCACCACCGCCAGATACCAAGGGCCGGTGATCTGCGCCGCTTGCACAATATTCTGCGTCACCATCTGAAACGCATGCTTGAATATCTGCACACCGCTGGGCAGGTTACGCATCTGGTTCATCCCGGGTATCTCCGCATCGACAATATTGCCACCTTCGTTACGCAATATTTGCAGAAGTTGAAACCGCGCAGCTAACCTGCGCCGATAAAAAGCCGCCCATCGCGCGCATGCACCGGCACCGGATCAAGATTGCACCCGTCAACCAGACCACCCGTCCCTACGCCTGTTTCGATATCGAACATCGCCCCGTGATTGCTGCACATCAGCTTCGCACCATCGGCAGAAACCAAACCGCCGCCCTTGTAATTCAGCGGCAAATACTGATGCGGACAGGCGTTCACAAACGCCCAGACTTCCGCATCCCGACGCATCACAAGCATCGGGAAGTCCCCAACCGAAACACCCAACGCTCCGCGCTCAGGAATGTCAGACACCGCACAGACATCCGCGCCAGCATCAGGCGCGCCGGGATAGCTCTCCCAAGCCGCGCTCATGACGCCTCTCTAAGAACGCCCCGCTGAATTTGGTCTTCTTCGATAGACTCAAAGAGCGCCTTGAAATTCCCTTCGCCAAAGCCGTCATCGCCCTTGCGCTGGATGAACTCAAAGAAGATCGGCCCGATCACGGTTTTGGAGAATATCTGCAACAAAACCCGCGTCATCCCACCATCGACCACGCCTTCCCCGTCAATCAAAATTCCGCGCGCTTGCATGCGGTCCAATGGCTCCTCATGACCTTTCACCCGCTCGCGCGACTTAGCGTAATAGACCGGTGGCGGCCCGGGCATAAACTCCATACCCTTGTCGGCAATCACATCTGTCGAGCCATAAATATCCTCGCTCGCCACTGCGATATGCTGGATGCCCTCACCCTTATACTCGCGCAGATATTCCTCAATCTGGCTCTTGTCGTCGGCGCTTTCATTGATCGGAATGCGGATTTTGCCATCGGGCGACGTCAGCGCGCGGCTGGTCAGTCCGGTCAATTTTCCAGCAATATCAAAAAACCGGATTTCCTTGAAATTGAACACCTCCGCATAGAACTTGTACCAGGTGTCCATATTGCCGCGCACAACGTTGTGGGTCAGATGGTCGATATAGTAGAACCCCGCCCCCTCTGGCGTCGGATCAACCTCCCCCAGCCAATCGAACTCAGCCATATAACACGACCCGGCCGCGCCATAGGTCTCGACAAAATACAACAGCGAGCCACCAATGCCGATCACCGCCGGAACATCCAGCGTCTTACCCGGTCCGGTATACTCCTTTGCGCCATAGTCCAGCGCCCGATGCAGCGCGTGCTGCGCATCCACAACACGCCATGCCATCGCAGGCGCGCATGGTCCGTGGTCAGACACAAACTGCGCAGCGTGCGAGCGAGGTTCGCGGTTCAGAATGTAATTAATCCCGCCTTGCCGGTAGAGCGTGATGTCCTTGGTCTTGTGTTGCGCAACAGGCGTGTACCCCATCGTCTCAAACAATATCTCAAGCTGCGCAGGATCAGGATGGGCAAACTCGACAAACTCGAACCCGTCGGTTCCCGCAACATTCACGTCGTCTATTTTGGCCTTGGGGGCATCATGTGGAAATGGTCCCATATCGTGAACTCCTATGTGCTATTTCAGAGCGCGCAATGACGCGTCAGTATGTTCTGCGAGCTTGTCGATAACCCGCAGAAAAATCTCTTCCTCCCCCGCATCAAGCTGAGCCGACAGCCCATCGCGGCGCGCCGCCACTTCGGGCTTTGCCGCCTCAAGACGCGCGGTTCCTGCATCCGTCAGACTTAAGATGCGCCGACGTCCGTGATCGGGATCATCGCGCACATCCATCAGGCCTTCTTCGATGATGGTTTTGGTCGCGCGGCTAACAGCGGCTTTGTCATAGCCGGTGTAACGCGCCAGATCCGCTGAGCTCAGCGTTCCGAACGCCTCCAACGTTGCGAGCAGGCGATATTCGATCAGGCTGAGCCCATGCCGCGCCGCGATCGCCGTCATCTGCTGATCGAGCAGCTTGGACAGCACCGAAAAGCGGAACGTCAGTTGCGATTGCAACTGCGATATTCCGTGCAATCTGTCTTCGTGGTCGGTTTTGATGGCTTCAAGCATAGTCATGCTACTACAATAATTATGTTGTTTTGTCAACATTATTGCGATCACCGAAGTTTACCCTTCGCTAAATTAACTCGCCGTTAACGAATTGACCGGATTAACCGTTTGTTAAGCGAAACTGCGCATCGACTGTGCATAGATTGTGCATCACCTGTGCATAGGTTGCACATCGGGATTTTCGCCTATTTTTATGGGTTGTGCGCCGCTGAGGATTGACCGGATTAACGATGTGTTAACCCAAACCGTGCATCCGACTGTGCATCGTTTGTGCATCGACTGTGCATAGGTTGTGCATCGTGATTTTCAGCGATTTCAGGCCTTGGAGTTGCCGCCGCAGACCGCGCAATCTGTCCGTCGTGTGAGCGCGATTTTCCGGCTCTCGCCCCAAAGCGCATCGAAGATAAAAAGCGCCCCCGACAGGGTTTGCCCAGCGCCCGTGATATGCTTGATAGCCTCCCCCGCCATCATCGCACCGATGGTCCCCGCAAGCGCTCCCATCACGCCCGCCTCAGCGCAGCTGGGTGCTTGACCAGAGGCCGGTTCGGTGGGGAAGATGCACGCGTAACACGGCGCACCAGAGGCCGGATCAAACAAGCTTATTTGCCCTTCCCACTGCGAAATAGCGCCTGATATCAGTGGGATAGACGCTTTGACACAGGCCGCGTTCACCGTATATCGCGTGGTGAAATTGTCCGAGCCATCGAGCACCAGATCGTATCCATCAAGGATCTCGGCGCTGTTCTGCTCGTTCAATCGCGTGGTATGTGAAACCACCATCACATGTGGATTTATCCGCTTCAAACTGGCCGCAGCACTGTCTGTTTTCAGCTTCTCAACCGCGTCACTGTCATGGACAATCTGCCGCTGCAAATTCGACAGCGACACCACATCATCATCAACAATGCCCAGCGTGCCAACACCCGCCGCCGCCAAATACATCAGCGCCGGCGAGCCAAGCCCCCCGGCGCCAATGACCAGAACACGCGCATCCGAAAGCCGCACCTGTCCCGCCCCACCAATTTCGCGCAACACGATATGGCGGGCATAGCGTTCTAATTCTTCGTCAGAAAAACTCACGACATTCCATAGGGTTAGGCCCAGATACCGGCCTATCCTATCAGAACGCCTGAGCGATTAAACAGCGATTTTGCGCAGGACACTGGCGGGCATAACACCGCGACGCTCCGCCATATCGCACAGATCGGATATGGTGATATCGTCAAACCAACTGAGGATATTGCCCTCAATCTCGGACCAGAGCGGACTCACAACCTTGGTGCCCAACTCGGATGCCGAAACACTGTCATCGTCATCAACATCAACGTCATTCACGATGCGGATAACATCACCCAATGTGATCGCATGACCTTGTTTGGCCAGCATGTAACCGCCGCGTGGGCCGCGCACACCGCGCAGGATACCATCGCGCACCAGACGCTGCATGACCTGCTCCAGATACCGCTGCGGGATACCTTGGCGATCTGTAATTTCGCGGGATTGAACCGGACAATTCGTTGCGTTGTAAGCAACATCCAGCACTGCTTCGATGGCCAGCACCGATTTTCTTGACAATTTGAGCATACTCTAACTCCGTTTACACATACACTTCTTAGTCACATTCTCAAAAAGGGATCAGACGCCTGTAGAGCCAAATCCCTCACTACCTCTGAGCGTTCCGGTCGGAAGATCGGTTTCACTCCATTCGCACCGGGAGACCGGTGCCAATACCAACTGCGCTATGCGATCACCGTGCCCGACAAGGAACGGGCCATTGCCCAGATTAATCAATATCACCCCGATCTCGCCGCGATAGTCGCTGTCGATCGTTCCAGGTGAGTTCAAAACCGTCACGCCTGCCTTGAGTGCGATGCCCGATCGTGGGCGCACCTGCATCTCGTAACCGGTTGGAATTTCGAGAAGAATGCCAGTGGGAATTAGCAATCGCGCACCTGGCTCGATGGTCATGCCAGACTTGCGGTGGTCGAGCGACAGATTGGCCCGAACGTCCATGCCTGCCGCGCCTTCGGTCTCATAAGCAGGAAGTGGCACGCGCACATCACAGAACTTTGTCCGTGACAAATTCACCCGAACACTCGGTTTGGTCATACTCACATCGAACATCTTCGTCTTCTCTTTCGACATCACTCGTTACTCACAATCGCGTTCTTGACCCGCTCGGCCAATCGGCGACCTACATCTTGCTTCGACATTCTGGGCCAATCCTCGGACCCATCTGCCGTTATCAGTGTCACATCGTTTTCCGTCCCGCCCATGATTTCAGTCTCGGGGCTGACGTCGTTGACGACGATCCAGTCACAGCCTTTGCGCTTACGTTTGGCTCTCCCATTGGCAAGCACGTCATCTGTTTCTGCTGCAAAACCAACCACCAGATCAGGGCGATTTTTTGACAGGTTCGAGATGGATTTAAGAATGTCTTCATTCTCTTCGAACGAAAGCGACGGTCCGGTTTGCCCCTCCACCTTCTTTATTTTCGAAGTTTTATTGCCTTTCACACGCCAATCGGCGACGGCCGCGGCAAAGATTGCAACATCCGCTGGCAAGGCTTCCTTAACTGCATTTGACATTTCTGATGCGGTATTTACCGAGACAATTTTGCATCGCTGTGGCTCTTGCGCATCTGCCGGGCCGGTCACAAAGGTAACATTTGCCCCCAATTGGGCAAAGGCTGCCGCAATTGCGCTGCCCTGCGCTCCGGATGAGCGATTGGCAATATATCGCACCGGATCAATCGGCTCATGGGTCGGACCGGAAGTGATCAGAACATGCTTTCCCGAAAGCGGGCCGCCCTGCAAAGCCGAAGAAATCGCATCTATGATCTCAGGCACTTCTGCCATGCGACCCGGCCCAAACTCGCCGCACGCCATATCGCCCTCATTCGGGCCCGCGACATAAATTCCATCCGCTTGCAGCGTCTTAAGATTTCTCTGGGTGGCAGGATGCTCCCACATGCGCACATTCATCGATGGTGCGATCAACACCGGCTTGTCGGTTGCCATCAAGACAGTAGAGACAAGATCATTCGCGTGCCCTCCCGCCATTTTCGCCATAAGATCGGCCGTCGCAGGCGCAACAACGATCAGATCGGCAGAGCGGGACAATTCGATATGGCCCATCTCGGCCTCATCAGTCAGATCAAACAGATCGCGGTAAACCTTTTGCCCTGCCAGCGCAGACACTGACAATGGCGTGACGAACTCTTCAGCGGATTTTGTAAGAACAGGTGTGACCTGAGCCCCCTGCTCGCGCAAACGACGGATCAGATCCAACGATTTGAAGGCCGCAATCCCGCCCCCGATGGCGAGCAAGATTTTACGCCCGTTCAGCATTCACACCTCTCTTTTGCGAGCGTTAGGCTCTGCAAAACTTACGTAGATAGTAACAAACGATGTTACAAGTCAGGTGTGTTAATCGCGATCTTCGACCAATTGAAGGCAAAAAAGGTGCAGAGTTTGATCTCTGCACCTTTGGTAAACGCAAATTTTTCAACGATTTAAGCAAATCGCGCATCTCATGGGGGGAAATGCGCCTATGAGTTCACAAGCTGCCTCACCTCACCGCCGACATTCGTGGTTAGATAGGCACGCATCTTTTTGAGCGCAGCAACTTCAAGCTGACGCACCCGCTCCTTGCTCAAACCAAGCTCTGTGCCGATGGTCTCAAGTGTCTTTGGCTCATCACGCAATTTGCGTTCGGTCAGGATCATTTTTTCCCGGTCGCTCAGCGCAGACATAGCCTGGAGGAGCCAATCGCTCAGTTTTGCATTGTCATGCGAGGTCGCGACCTGATCCTCGACCAAATCGCTATCATCGGCAATCGTGTCGATCCATTCGCGGCCGTCCTCATCGCTGGCCTGCACGGCATTAAGCGAATAGTCGGACCCGGACATACGCCCGTCCATCATCTTCACATCACGAATAGGAACGCCAATTTGCTCAGCAATCTCCTGATGCAGACGCTCGCGATCAATCACTTCGTTGGATTTATTCGCTTCACGCTCGATATTCGCGCGCACCCGGCGCAGATTGAAAAACAGGCTCTTTTGTGTCGAGGTAGACCCGGTACGTACCAAGGACCAGTTGCGCATCACGAAATCCTGAATAGATGCTTTGATCCACCAAACAGCGTAGGTCGAAAACCGCACGCCCCGGTCGGGATCGAATTTTTCAGCGGCACGCATCAGGCCCAGAGAGGCCTCCTGAACGAGGTCTGTTTGCGAGACACCATAGCGACGATACCGATTGGCCATGGAAACGGCCAGACGCATGTAGGCTTTGATCAGACGGTGGAGCGAAACTTCGCATTGTTCGTCACGCCATTTGCGTGCCAGTGTCTGCTCGGTTTCCAAATCAAGATATTCCGCGTTTATCGCTACTTTGCGCATTTCGCGTTCGCCATCATGGTCAAGTGCCATCTGGTTACTCCTTCCACCCATTATACTCGTGCTATCTTGTTGACTTATTTTACGGGCGGCCTAACCAATCGGATCACTCGATTGGAAAAAATCTTATGGCGCGTACAAACAATCCGAAACTGACCCTGATCACCGGCGGCGCGCGTTCGGGCAAGAGTGCGTTTGCCGAAGCGCTGGTCGAGGGCATGGCGTCATTGCGCGTTTATATCGCCACCGCGCATCCGGCAGATGATGAGATGTCGCGCAGGATCGCCGCCCATCAAGCGCGACGTGCAAAGGGTTGGGTCACGCGCGAGATGGATGAGATAGGCGAGATTGACTGGTCCGGCATCAGGGAAGATGCGGCAATTCTGTTCGATTGTATGACACTTTGGCTGGGCTTTCGTTATGGTGACGATTTTGACGCAACCAGCGAGGTGGAAACATTGTTGACGCAGTTTGAAGCGTTGCCAAATCCGGTTGTGGTTGTTTCAAACGAGTTGGGCATGGGCTTGGTGCCAGAGAATGCCATGTCGCGCGGATTTCGGGATGCGCATGGGGCGATCAATCAGAGTATAGCGGCGCGTGCGGATGCGGCGGCTTTTGTTGTGTCGGGATTGCCGATGGTTTTGAAAGGCACGTTGCCATGATCACACGTCTGTGGCTTGTGCGGCACGGCCCTACCCATCAAAAGGCAGCAATCGGCTGGACGGATGTGGACGTTGATCTGAGCGATACGGCAAAGATTGCGCGACTGCGAAACCATCTACCAAAAGATGCGCATCTCATCTCGTCGGACCTGCAGCGAGCCGTCAAAACCGCCGATGCTATAGGCTCAACCCAAACCCGCCACCCGCATCGCGAAGACCTGCGCGAAGTGAATTTTGGAGCGTGGGAGCGACTGACATTCCCTGAAATCGAGGCCCAAGATCCCGATCTGGCGCGCGCCTATTGGGACAACCCGGGCGATCTGGCGCCTGAGGGCGGGGAAAGCTGGAATGCGTTTTCTGCGCGCATACGCGATGCGATTTCAGAGCTCCTTCGAACGCATGAAGGTCAGGATATCATCCTCGCAGTTCATTTCGGCGTCATCCTGTGCGCGTTGCAGATGGCGAATAATATGAGCGCTAAGTCGACCATCGCCTTCGAGATCGATAATCTCACTTTGACACGCATCGATCATTTCCCCGAAAATGACAGTTTCAGGATTATGGGAGTGAACACGCATATCTGATCGGTGCATTTTGTGACCTACACAATAATGGCGATTGATCTCACCTGTGCGCCACCGCAGTTTACACACAAATTCGGAGGGAAGATGTGACCTATCAACTCGCAATCGGCGATCGCATGTATTCGAGCTGGTCTCTGCGTGGCTGGCTGCTCTTTGCAGCGTTCGATATTCCCGCCGATATCGAAGTACTACACATGTATTCCAAGGAGTTTGGCGAAGCGCTGAAAAAATACGGAAATGCACGCACGGTCCCTGCGCTGAGGGTCACGGATGGCGATTTCGCACTTTGGGATACATTAGCAATCGCAGAAATGTTGGCAGAGCGGCATCCTGATAAGACGCTTTGGCCCGAAGATGACGCTGCCCGTGCGCTTGCCAGAACGCTTACCGCAGAAATGCACTCCGGCTTTACCGTGCTGCGGGATGAGTGCACGATGAACCTGCGCCACAGCTATTCGAACTTCCCTGTATCGGACGGCGTGAAGGCGGATTTGGCGCGGTTGGAGCAACTGTGGGAGAATGCGCGAGAGACATTCGGCGTGGATGGACCGTGGCTTTTTGGGCAATATTCGATTGCAGATGCCTTTTACGCGCCGGTTGCCACGCGCATTGCGACATACAAGCTGAAGGTCAGCGCAACGGCGCGCGCCTATGCCGAAGCCCATCTCAATCACACCATCTTCCGTCAGTGGCGGGCTCGCGCTTTTGCCGGCGACTATCGGCAGGAGGTTTATGAACTCGATTATGATAAAGCGCCCTGGCCCGGACCAAAGCCCCTTGCTGCCAAAGCTGTCGCGACGGGCGAGCCGATTAACACAGCCTGTCCCTATTCTGGCGATCTGGTGCGCGAAGATAGTCTGGCCGACATAGACGGCACCATCGTCGGCTTTTGCAAACCCTTCTGCCGCGACAAATCGGTTGTCGACCCTGAGGCATGGCCCAAGCTGATGGCGCTGCTGGGGCGTTAACCAAACTTAAACCAAATCACGACGAAAGTACGGGGTCGATTTCCAGAGGGTCCGAGCTTTATGGTTGCGCTTGCCTATACTGTGGCCTTCGAAGGGGTGGAGGCGCGGCTTGTCGAGGTTCAATGCGCGATTTCACCCGGTCTGCCCGGCATCTCGCTTGTTGGCCTGCCGGATAAGGCTGTTTCCGAAGCGAAAGAGAGGGTTCGCGCGGCGATTTCCGCCCTAACCTTGGCGCTCCCGCCACGGCGGATCACCATCAATCTCTCTCCAGCTGATCTTCCCAAAGAAGGCTCGCATTTTGATCTGCCGATTGCGCTGGCGCTTCTCGCGGCAATGGATGCCATCCCCAAAGAAGATGTCGCGCGCATTGTTGCGATGGGGGAATTGTCGCTCAGCGGTGACTTGGTGCCTGTCACCGGCGCTCTGCCCGCGGCAATCGCAGCTGCGCAGGCAGATCGCGATTTGATCTGCCCAAAGGCCTGCGGCAATGAGGCCGCTTGGGTAGGCGACGTAAATGTGATCGCGCCGGATAATCTGCTGGCGGCGATCAATCACTTTGCGGGGCGCAGCGTTTTGCCTTCCGCTGAGCCGAAACGGGTTGATCCAAATCCGAGCAGCCGCGATTTGCGTGATGTGAAAGGACAAGAACGCGCAAAACGCGCGCTGGAAGTCGCTGCATCGGGTCGCCATCACTTGCTGATGGTCGGCGCGCCCGGATCGGGAAAATCAATGTTGGCGCGCCGCTTGGCAGGGTTGTTACCGCCGCTCACTGCAATGGAAGCGCTGGAAACTTCGATGATCCACTCAATTGCGGGGCTGCTTGATGACAACGGAATTTCCTACGAGCGCCCGATGATATCACCGCATCACACGGCCTCGGTTGCCGCAATCGTCGGTGGCGGGCGCGGCGCGAAACCGGGTGAGATTTCACTGGCCCATCACGGCGTGCTGTTTCTCGACGAATTGCCCGAATTCCCTCGCGCAGTGCTGGAAACACTGCGTCAGCCGCTCGAAACTGGCGAAGTCGTTGTCTCGCGCGCCAATGCCCACATCCGTTATCCCTGCCGCTTTATGCTGGTGGCGGCTGCCAATCCCTGCCGTTGCGGCTATTTGGCGGATGCATCCCGCGCCTGCGCCCGCGTTCCGGTTTGCGGCGAAGAGTATTTGGGGCGTGTCTCCGGCCCGTTGCTCGACCGCTTCGACATACGTATTGAAGTGCCACCCGTGAGCGTCGATGATCTGTCGCGCGAGGCCAGTGGCGACAGCACAGAACAGGTTGCCCAGCGCGTTGCAGCGGCACGTGAAATTCAGGCGGAACGCTACATCGACACACCGGATGTTTGGGCGAATTGTGATGCGGAGGGGGAGCTTTTGGAAGATGTTGCGACACCCGATGCAGATGGCGCGGACCTTCTGACTATGATTTGCGAAAAGCACCAGATGAGCGCGCGCGGATATCACCGCATATTGCGCGTCGCACGTACCATCGCTGATTTGGACAATTGTACCCAGGTCAACCGCCAGCATATTGCAGAGGCTGTCGGCTATCGGCTGGCATTCGGGCGATAAAAAAGCCAGGCCCAATCAGGCCCGGCTCCTTCAATCCAATCTGATGATTGAGGCCTTAAATGTTTTCCTCAATCCACCCCTGCAACGCTGCTTTTGGAGCCGCACCTGTTTTATTCGACGCAACCTCGCCATCTTTGAACAGGAACAACGCCGGAATACCGCGCACGCCCATCTGAGATGGTGAGTTCGGGTTCTCGTCCACATTGACTTTGACGATCTTGACCCGTCCGTCATACTCGTCGGACAATTCTTCAAGCGCCGGGCCAATTTGCTTACACGGACCGCACCATTCCGCCCAAAAATCTACAACGACGGGGATTGATGAGTTTTTGACTTCAGCGTCAAAAGTCTCGTCCGTTACTGCAACTGTCGCCATCTCACTACTCTCCTTGAGATCAAAATATAGGTGTTACATTCACCGGCGAACCTAAGTATGGCGTTCATCCCGGTCAAGCCTTCTGCACGGTATCAAGAGCGCCAATCACGAAGGCGTGTGACAATTCCATCAATTCGCCGGTTTGTGTCCATAGAATTGAAATATGCACGTTGCGATCGGGCCAAATAGATTTCAGTGCTGAAACATAGGCACCCATTTGTTGAAGAATCCCTAGCGGAATATCTTCGGGCTTCGTCGGGACTTCGGCGTTGGATTTGTAATCGACCACATAAATCGCCTGATCGGTGATGCGCAGCCGGTCGATACGGCCAAGGATACGCTGACCCAATTGCGGGATATAAGCTGCAACAGGCACCTCGCTGAGCCAATCATCCGTGAAGACCGAACGTAAACCCGGATCGGCGAGTAGCGATTGCGCTTTGGCCAACAACGCCGGCCCATCAGGCGCATCGCGGTAGACTGCTGCGGCGCGGATCGCTTGTTGTTCTGGCGGCGTGGCTGGCAGGACTTCAAGCAGGTCATGCAAGATACGTCCACGCTGCAGTGCCGCCTCAGGATCTTGACCAAGCTCAGACGGCAGCGCATGGGGACCACCCAGATTTGAGGGCGACAATGGCTTTTCTGGTTCCGGATATACGGGCGCGAGACTTCTGATCCAATCCGGCATTTGCTGCGTCCGAGGCGGCTGAGGTGTCGCCTCGCCAAACGCATCTTTCCAATGCGCATTCGTACGCGAACGAACAGGCACGCCATCAAACTCATGCGTTTGCGTGGATTGACCATTCATAGCGTCCTCGACGCGCGGATACCAATATCGTCCGCTGTAGGTTCCCTTGTTGGTGACGCTGCCC
Source organism: uncultured Rhodobacterales bacterium (assembly GCA_964425135.1). Taxonomy (GTDB): domain Bacteria; phylum Pseudomonadota; class Alphaproteobacteria; order Rhodobacterales; family Rhodobacteraceae; genus CAYLLD01. The sequence continues at coordinate 52,273 of CAYRKW010000010.1, read as the reverse complement.
GCACCACAGACAATCAGCCAGTTTTCAGCGCGCGTAAGCGCAACATAGAGCAAGCGTTGCGCCTCATTCGCATCCTTCTGCGCCTTTTCATCACGCAGTTCGGAAATGAAGTCGGGATTGTTCGCTGATTTCAGCGCACTTAAATAAGGGCTCTCCCCCTCGTTATAGATTGTAGACCCCGTCTCAGCGCGTCCCTTAGCAACATCAGGCACAATCACCAGTGGCGCTTCCAACCCCTTTGCGCCATGCACGGTTGTCACCCGCACTTCGTTCGCGCTGGCGTCCATCTCGCGTTTGAGGGTGACATCCCCGGTGTTCATCCATGTGATAAACTGGGTCAGACTTGGCGTGTGGCGTTGCTCAAAATCGAGCGCTTGCATGAGCAATGCATCAATGGCATCTGACGTTTCAGCCCCAAGGCGGGCGACGAGGTTATGGCGTCCGTTGAATTGGGTGAGTATCGTTTCGATCAGTTCATAGGGGCGTTCAAAATCGGTCAGATCGCGCAATGTCCGAAGCATCGTCACAACCTCCGCGTGATCCTGAGAAAAACGAAGCGACGCCCAAAGCGATCCGTCCCGGCCGTGGGCAATGTGGAACAAATCTGCCTCGCTGATCCCGCACAGCGGGGACCGCAGCGCTTCGGCCAACGCCAGATCATCTAGATCATTGTCAAGAAAAGCTAAGAGCGACATGATATCGCGAACAGCCAAAACGGAAGTCAGACGCAAGCGATCTGCACCCGCGACGGGGACACCTTCGGCCATGAGCGCTGCGATCACCGCCTCGAAAAACGCACCGCGCGATCGCAGCAGGATGCGCACATCGCGCGGCTCAAGCACCCGCCATGCGTCATCTTCGGACTTGCCCGGGATGAGACGGCCTTTGTCGAGTTCGGCTTTTAGAAACGACGCGACTTTGCGTGCCAGATCATAAATCGCGTTTTCAGGGCTGATCCGGTCCACCGGATGAAACCAAGGCGGCTCTTTCTCTTTCGGCGGATTTTCCAGAAACTCCCACAGATCAACGCGCCCGGGTTTCCAATCGAGCGCCAGATGTTCGGATGTCTGCCCCAGCACCTCGCTCGCATCGTCGGCGAAGACACGATCAACGAGTTCCAAAATCGGCGCGGCGCTGCGAAACGATGTCGGCATAGCCACGTCTTGGAGCGGGCGGCTTGCCGTCTCCAATCTCGCGGCAAAATGCTGGTACATCTCCTGAAACGCGTTCGGGTCCGCGCCTTGAAATCCGAAGATCGACTGCTTCTGATCGCCAACCACGAACAACGTCCGCCCCTCGCGCCCATCATCGGTGCCATCTGTAAACTCGCTCTCCAGCGTGCTGATGATCTTCCATTGGAGGGGAGATGTGTCCTGACTTTCATCGACCAGAATATGATCGACACCGCCATCAATGCGATAACGCACCCATTGCGCGGCTTCACTGTCTGATATGAGCCGGTTTGTAATCTCGATCAAATCCTGAAAATCGAGCGCGCCGACAGACTTCTTTTTCGCCTCATAGGCGGGCAGAAATGCTGCCGCGAAGTCATAGAGCGCTTCGGTCCGGTTCAGGGTTTGAACCGCAAGACGACGGTTGCGGCCTTCAACGATAATGCGCTTGAATTCCTCGACACGGGCCTGAAATTCAGGGTCTTTTTCCAACGTTGACTTGTTGAGAATGGACTTACGCTCGGCAGCGAAATCTGCGGTGTAAACGAAGGCTTCATAGTGCCGGATGGCGGTTTCTTCGTTACTGGTGCGCGCAATCTGCTTGAGGTTAAAAGTTCGCTTTAGCTTTTCTGTATCAGACCCTTGCTCATCGATGAACTGGAGCAGCAGCGCAGCCATCTCTCGTCCAACCTCGCCCATGGTCTCTTCGATCACACCAGCTTCCGTCAGATTGGGCGATATGCCGAGCGCGCGCGCCGCTGCGTTTCTATCGAAATCAACAAGGCGCGACTTGTTATCGAGCACCTGTCGCACCAAACCGCTCAGCCCGGCTTCATCATTCACAGACGCGGCAATGGCCTCAAACGCAGCACGTTCTGTGCCGGTTGACAGTTCTTCAAGAACGCTCTGCGCCAGTTCCTCCGCGTCTCGCTCTTCGATCTCGCGAAACTGCGGGGAAACACCAGCCTCCAGCGGGAAGCGGCGCAGGACATAGGCGCAAAACGCGTGGATGGTTCGGATTTTCAAGCCACCGGGCGTCTCCAATGCGCGGGCAAAGAGCGTACGGGCGTGACGCAGTCGCTCACTATCGAGCGCATTTGCATCCTCGCCGATTTTGCCCAAAGCGGCGCGCAGCTCCGGCTCATCCATCATCGCCCATTCGCCAAGCCGCTGGTAAAGCCGGGTCTGCATTTCGGAAGCTGCGGCCTTGGTGTAGGTCAGGCACAGTATTTGCTGCGGGGCAACGCCAGCAAGCAGCAATCGAGCAACCCGGTCGGTCAGCACCCGCGTTTTGCCCGATCCGGCATTCGCAATCACCCAGGTTGAACGGTCGGGGCGCGATGCTTTATTCTGCTCGGCGGCGGCGCGCTCGACGGCGGTCATGAGATTTGCTCCGCATCCGCCGGATCAAGATCACGCCACTCGCCAAAGCGGGCCAAGTGATCGTACTCGCCTTGGCTGTCCTCGCGAAAGGGAAACAGTCGCGCGGTGTAGCCTTGATCTGCAAGGTTAAATTTTTCGAGTAGATCGATAAACTCGTCCCAAATTTCAGTAAACGGTCGCCACTTTTCTTGATCATTGTTGTCAGGCGCGCCCACAACGACGTGCTGCGCATGCACGCAAGCCCGTGCGCCCAGCGCCTGAAATCCACCGCGCCGGATCATTTCCGCTTCGAGAGGTAGTTGTTTGGAAAATATCTCGCTTTGCCGTTGCGTCGGCGGAGAGAATTTATAGTCGTAAAGCGCCGCACCGCCATCCGCAGTCTCATCGATCCGATCCGCTTTTGCGACCAACTGGAACGGACCGGCGGAGGTCGCAATCTCGATGTGCCCTTTGATCTCCAGCCAGTCTTCGCGCGGTGTACCTATTGCGCGACGGGCGACTTCATTCGTCAAAAAAGCATCAAGCGCACGTTCAAGTCGCGATAGCCAAAGCGTCCGAATGCTTGGCCAATGCACCTGCTCATCCATCACGTCGCGGGCCACGCGCATGAAATGCGCCCGATCCGAAAAATCGCCATTTTGCAGCGTCTCCCGGATGTATTTTTCCATGACTTTATGCACCGCGATGCCACGATCACGCGGATCAGGTGCGCGGCCCAGAATCTCAAGCGGCGAGAGGTTGAGCATCTTGCGTGCATAAATTGCGTAAGGATCGCGTACGAGTTTTTCGACGTCGGTCACGCCAAGACTTTTGGGACGCAGCTTGAGTGGCGGCGAAGGCGAAGGGCGACGCTCCGGTGCAACGCGCGCATCGGGCAGATTAATGCGCCGCGTAAGATCGAGCCAGTGATCGCCACGCGCCTGCATCTGCACCCATACCGAACTTGACCGCTCGCCGGATCCTAAAAAAAGGTTCTCCAACCGCGTCAGCCAGCGTGCTGCGACCGTGGGCGCTGATCCGTCTCGCGCTGACCGTGAGAAAATCACCTCCGCATTGCTCGCCGCTTGCTGAAAGTCATGCGCGGAAAGCGCGATGAAATGATCGCGCGAGGCAAGGCCAAGTTCGCTGCGCAACTCACGCGACAACCACGGATCAGGCGCGGGGCTTTTTGGCCAGCTCCCCTCATTGAGCCCGCCTAGGATCACCAAATCCGCGCTTTGCACCCGCGCCTCAAGCGTACCCCAGATCGCAATGCCTTTTCCGGCCAGATACCCTTCATCGCGCACCTGCTCGGTTCCCAGCAGATTTCGTAAAACCATGGCATAATCATCAAATGCGATCTCACCTGCATCTTCGGAGGTCTCGCCAATCCGTTCGACCAAATTCGACAGGGCTTCCCCGGCAGCCTTCTGCCAAAGCTCTGATGGCTGATTTTTCTTCGGTCCGTTAGCGAGCGCTTCGGCACTCTCCACATGCCGACCCAAATGACCCGCTAGCAATGCGTTTTCGAAGGGGCGCTTTGCAAAACATCGATGCAACCATGCCCCCCAATCCGCGCATTCCTCGCGCGCGCACCAAGCGGAAAACCGGTCCCAATTCAGCTTTGGTCCGATAGAACGCAAAAAATCGCGATCCAGTTTTCGCACCAGCGCCATATGTGCTCCGCGATCAGAGCCACTTGCACAAATGGGGCTTTTTAAAAGCGATGAAAAACTGAGCACATCTTCATCTTTGGAAAACTGAAGAACAAGGTCTAGAAACAATGCAGGTGGCGCAAGACGAAGCGGGCGACCGGCGGACTCGTCCGGAATGATCGACCACCGCGACAGTGCCGTGCGCACCCGCCGTGTCAGGGTGCCATCTGCGGTGATCAAAACGGCACGCCTTCCTTGTTCTGCAGCATCACGCAACGCAATCGCAATCGACTGAACTTCTTCATGCGGCGTACGCGACACCATCAAGGACACATGCTGCATAGCGTCCTGCGCCGACGCCGCAACCTCATCACGCGCCGCCAACCACTCATCGGTGACCGGTGCAGGTTGCAGCGCAAGCGAGATGATTTCATTGCGTTTTGACGTTTGTTGCGCCCCATCGTGCCAAGACGTAATCTCTCGGATGTCGGTTTCGAGCGCGCGGGCCAGATTGACAAACCCGACCTGTGGATGATCACTGGCGCTTGCGTGATCCTGAGATAGCGCCTCAATCGAGCGTTCGTTCAGATAAAAATCGAAACCCGGGAGCACAACACAACCTTCATCAAGCGTCAGGACAGCTTGCATCAATCGGCGCATGCCACCGCGCGACCCTGTTGAACCTGCGACGATAACCGGGCCCCTGGGCGGATTGGTGCGCCACTGCGCCGCCATCGCGTCTACGACCGCCGCTTGAAATGCTTCACTGCCCACAGGTGCGCGCGCGCCATCCGCGGTCCACAGCGGCTGAATAATCTTCAGAAAGTCCAGAGTTGTTTGCCAATGCCCGGCAAGCGCATCCGCAGTGAGCGACGCCAGCGCGTCAAGTGGCACGCCCTCGCCCTGCAACTCATCCACCAATTCGCACAGGCTTTCAGACAGATCATAGCTGGCAGACAAAGGCGCTAGATCGGGCCGTGTTTTCAACAGCTTGCGCACAAGCCGCATGACCCGCAGATTGCGCGCGAGCATCGACATATTGTCTTGCGCAATAACGGGCGCGCCCGGTGCCTCGACCAAATCGGTAACGACTTGAATGCGTGGAAGAAGGAGATTGCCGTCTTGCGCAAACACCTCCTCAAAGCGCCGCGCCGCACGCCTTGTGTTGGTGATTATCGTTGCGCGCGCAAGCGTTTGAGCAGCATCTGCGCCCAGTCGCGCGTCAATCCCGTCCTTGAGAGCAGTCGCAAAATCAAAGCCGGGCGCGACACCAAAAACACCCTTGAACCGCTTTGTCATGCATCATTCCCGAAGTTCGCCTGCGCCGCTGCATAGGCTTCCGCGCTGCCAATATCGGTCCATTCATCGTGATACACCAGCCCAAAGGCGCGGCCCTGCACAATCAGTTCATCCCAAATGAGATTGAGCGAAAACGGGCCATCAGGGCCAGCGTCGCAGGCCTTTGCGTCGATGATCTGCGCGCCGAGATAGGTGTAGCCTGATGCACCTTTGGCGCGCGAGATACGACCGGAGTTGTCCAGCGTGAAATCGGCGCGTGCCGCTTTGGGACGGACACGCGAGCGCGGCCCCAGCAGTAGCAAAGCGCTCATCTCAGTGCGCCAGCTCGCAGAAAGTTCGCTCAGCGGATTGGTTCGACCCCAGATGACATCCGAATTAACAGTGAACACCACCGTTTGCTCGAAGAACCGTGCCGCCTCACGCAAACCGCCACCGGTTTCCAAAAGTTCCGCACGTTCATCGCTGAAAACGATTTGTGGGATTGTCCGGTGGCGCAGATGCGACTCCAGAACGCCCGCTTTATAGTGCAGGTTCACCACAGCCCGCGTGCATCCGGCATTTTGGACCATATCAAGCGTTCGGTCGATGAGCGGACGATTGTTGATGGGCAACATCGGCTTTGGTTTGTCCTCCACCAATGCTCCCATACGTGTGCCGAGCCCCGCCGCAAACACCATCGCTTCGCACGGATTATCCAAGAGCCTGCACCTTTGGATTGCTCTGCGGCGGCGGGATATGTTCGGTCACAAATTTCGCAAGGGCTGACAGACCATCATGCTGCAAATCGGATTGCAGATTGCGCCAGACGCGCGGAAGTAGATCAATATAGTTTCTGCGTCCGTCCCGTATCGCGAGCCGCATGAAAATACCCAAGATCTTCAGATTTCGCTGCGCACCCCAAAAGGACGTTGCATAGGGCATTTCTGGGCCCCATTCGTCCAGCCCGCGCGCGTTCAGATGCGCTTTGACGTCTTCGCTGACATCGCGACGCGCATCACCCAGAAGCGACGCCAGATCATAGGCCGAGTGTCCTGCACGCGCGTCCTGATAGTCAATCAGTCCAAGGCGGCACATGCCTATTTCATCCGGCAACCAAAAGAGGTTCTCGGCATGGAAATCGCGTAGAACAACGCAGAGCTGATAAGTCGGCAAACGTGCCATCGCGTCTTCGATGAGGCTGCGATAGTCCTCCACTCGCGACGTTGGGAGGTCGCAATACCATTGGTGCAGAAGATCCGCTTCAAAGAGTGTAAATGCCACATCATAGGGCGGCAATCCGTCTGGCACCGGCGCCTCTTGAACCTTTGCGAGCACATCAAACGCCAGATCGTAAATCTCACGCTCTGATGACATCTTACGCTCTAACCTGCGCGCCACCAGATCATCCCCGAAATCTTCGAGCAAAACGAACCCACGTTCAGGATCGGAGTCAGCGATTTTTGGAACGTGCAATCCTGCTGACGCCAACCAGTCGGTCATACGCAAGAAGCTGTCGATTGTGAAACCGGTTGCCGGATTAAGGTCCATCAGGACGTGCGCTCCGCCACGGATACGCTCGTACTTTCGCGCTGATGCATCCTGAACAAGCGGCATTGCGTCGTTGGGATCAACGCCCGCGCGTTTCAAAAATGCAATCTTGTGCCGCTGCCGTTCGCTCACAAACGCACCTGTGGCCAATCCCAATCTGGGCCATTGAACGTGATTTCAGCGCGGCGCGCGTCGGGGTCTGCTTCATCAATATCGAGTGTTATGGCGATATGCCGTACGGGTTTGAGCGACCCAAGCCTTTCGGCCCATTCCACAAATACGATCTGACGCTCCAACGCATCCGCAATACCAAGCTCTTCAAGTTCGTCCGGATGCGACAGCCGGTAAAGATCAGCATGCCAAACCTCGCCGCGCGCCACATCATAGATCTGGATCAGCGAGAATGTCGGAGAGGGCACATCCTCGATCGCACCGCCTTCGGACATCAGTGTTTGGATCGCAGATCGACACAGCAAACTTTTGCCCGCGCCCACCGGTCCGGCCAGCAATATCGTGTCGCCTGGTTGGAGATGAGCAGCAAAATAGGCGGACAACGCTCGGGTGTCGCCCTCGTTTGTTAGCCTGATTGATGTTCCCGTCGCGCTCATATCCGCTGCCGTGATTTCTTTTTGGTTTCACGGCATGCGCGTTGCGGTGTCAAGTCCGTGCGACTAGCTGGCTTTGGCCATTTGTCTGGGAACCTGGCAACTCAGGTGAACGGATTCGGCTTTGACCATCAGTGTCATAGACCCGCCCGCGCTTTGCGTAACCCGTTGCAGAACCCGTGCGGTCAAGGATTGAAGCAGCAACGCGTTCAACTCGCGCGGCGCATCGGCCACCAGTTCCATCGTCACAGAATACGCCGCATCATGCGTTTCGACAAAAATTCGACCACTTGATTTATGCGCATCCGGGCTGATCGACATCATCGCCGCAATCCGGCGTACCAGGGATGGCAAAGCGTCAAGATCAAAGGACTGCTCTTCGTCGCTTCTGTCATTTTGCACGTTCAACAACCTCTGGGCACGTATCGCTCCAGCATCTTCGAGAAGCTGGGTCATGTCTTCGACCATCTGCGTATCCGCCAACGGCGTGAACAGGATCAATGTCGTCCCATCAGGAAGCGGTGCAAACCGTCCCATCAGATGCCGTCCATCGTTTCGGATGACATTTGCGTTCCACACAGCGCGGTCAGCGCGGCTGGTGACAAAACTGCGCAGATTGCTCCAAACATCGGACGCCTCGCTCATAGCGGCACAATCGGAGGTGAAGCTCTGGATGGTTGTAACATCCGATCCGTTTGGCTCAAAAACCGGCCAGAGTTTCCGAAAGGCCTGATTGGCCATCTCAAGATCGCCGGCCGGGTTGAACACAGCAACGGCCTCACCTAAACGATCAAGCGTCGCTTGCGAGCGCTCTATCTCTCGCTTGTACTCCCGCTCCAGTGTGGCACGGATGGTGATGTCTTCGAATAGGAACGCAACAGCGCTGTTTGGATGCGGGCGACCGCGGGCGCGGATTGTTTGCCCGTCAGGCTGCGCCCATTCCTCGCACCAACTATCGCGCCGTGCCTCCGCTTCAATACCATCGAGCGTGATGCGCCAATCCTCCGCCGTGCGTTGCTCCGGCATCAACCGCGCCGCACGCAACGCATCAAAAAACTCACGCAATGTCGGCTGCGCGGCGAGCCATGCAGGATCAAGGCGCGTGAGAGAGCAGAGCGATGGGTTAAAGAGATTGAGCCGGTTATCCGCCCCAAATATTGCGAGCGCCGTGGGCAGATGTGCGAAGGTTTCGGTGAGGGTAGCAACGAAACGGGCAAGGCTGGCTTCTGACTTCTTCTGTCCCGAGATATCTTTGGCAAAGCCGATCGTTTGAAGGCCAATTTCGACTTCCTCAATCGCATAACAGGCGCTGCTGTGGGTATCGTCACCACGAATATTTGCCGTCACCTCAATCGCGCCGCCCGATTGCTGCGCCTCAAGGCCCAGCACAATCGGATTGGCGAGGATATCATCGTCTCCAAATGTGCGCCGATAAGCGGCATTGGTCCATTCGAGCTTGAAATCCGGGCCGCATTGCCATGCAGGATCTGGCATATGCTCCAGCAAATCGGCTGCGATCCGTGCCTCAGAATCTGCGTTGTCCACAGGCTTTGCAAGCTCAGTCACATGACTGATGTCGGTCACCGTGATCGACGCCAAACCACCCTGGACGGCACCTGTTACGAAGAGCTTCTGATCCTCGCATGGCGAAAACACGCCATCAAACGCTATTCCAGAATCGAGCAGTGCTGCCAAAGGCCCCGTGATCTTGTCACCATCCTGTCCGAAACGCGCGACAAGCTGTTTAAACGCCAGATCATCGTCAGTCGCGACTTCAAATTGTGCGCGCGCACTCAGCGTTGCGAACCGAAGTTTGCGTCCTGCGAAAAGATACCGCTCTCCAATACTATCGAGATGGCGCGGTTCCGATTTTTGCGGCGCTTGCCGCTCAATCAGCAACCTTTGCAGCAGAAACACCGCGATCAGCCCCCCAAGCAGGCTTGCGAGGAATGCGACAATGGCCGAAGGCATAGATATTTGCAGGCCTAGATTGTCCATGCTCACCATGGTTGTAAAAAGCGCAACCCGTGTGAATAGACGCTATCTGGTTAACAATGGGTTAATTTCGTCAGGGTATGTTGAGCGCATTCGGCCCCAACGCCCGCCGCGTCTCTTCCTCGGATATCTCCAGATCGCTGCGACGCCAGCGCAAAATCACAATCGCACCTGTCGGCTGCGTGCTACCGTCGCCAAAAACCGGCATCGAGCGTTCCGTGCCCGGGTGCTCGGCATTAAGAAATGTGATTGTCGCGCCTGAGCGCTCCAAAAGCGTTTTTGCGATGAACAGCCCCAGTCCCATACCTTCGTATCCCGGACGCTGCATGCGCTCGACGCCCAAGGTGCTGCGTTCCTTGACGAAGGGCTCTCCGATGCGGTCCATCAGTTCTGCGGGAAACCCAATGCCGTCATCGCCCAGCAAGATTGTCAGGTTTTCATCATCCCAACTGACGTCGATCCAAACCTCTTTGGTCGCAAAATCCACAGCATTTTGAACCAGATTGCGCAGACCATGGATAATCTCCGGCTTTCGCTGCACTTGAGGCTGGCGCTGAGTTACGGCATGAACGCTTTGCCCATTGATGCTCATTGACACGGCTTTGCCGCGATCCATATGCGGCTCGGCTGCCTCCTCAATGACAGCCAGAACCGGAGCAAATCTGAGCAGCAGATCATCGCGCCCGGCACGCCCCATATTGTGCAAAATATCGCGGCAACGCTCGGCTTGCGCATTGATAAGGCGGACGTCCTCTACAAGTTCTGGATCGCCGGACAGCTCTTCTTCCAACTCGGAACTTACCAGCTTGATTGTCGCAAGAGGCGTGCCCAATTCATGGGCCGCGGCGGCGACGACACCGCCCAAATCGGTCAGCTTTTGCTCGCGGGACAAAGCAAGTTGTGTAGCCGCGAGACCTTGGGACATCGAGTAAATCTCGACCGTCACCCGCCGCGCATAGGCGGCCACGAACACACAGCCCACCACAAGCGACACCCATGTGCCGAAGATGAAAATCGCGGGAGGCGCGAGTATTTCGCCGGTCGTGAGGGTCAAGGGGAGGTTATAAAATCCCAGCGCAGAGACCATGGTGAGTGTGATCAGTACGAGCATGATAGTGATCGGCAACGACAACGCCGTTGCAGAGATCGTAATCGGCGCGAGGATCAGAAAACAGAAAGGATTGCTGAGCCCACCTGTTAGAAACAGCAAGACATTGAGCTGCGTGACGTCAAACAAAAGAGCGACCGCCGCTGTTCTCTCTCGCACCCGTGTAGACCGCGGGTTGGTCATGCTTGCGATGACGTTGAACGCAAAGGATGCCAATATTGCAGCCACAACCCATGGAAGCGGCAGGTCGATTTCAAGCCAGAAGACTGCGAACAAGACCGACGCGATTTGTCCGAATATGGCTAGCCAGCGCAGCAATATGAGCGTGCGCAAGCGGATCCAATTGCCTCGGACGCTTCCCGGTACAAGATCGCTTGCAATGTCGGACATGCTTCTTGTCGCGCTCCTTTGACGATTTGTCACAGCTTGTTGAGTGGTAACTGCCCGCTCGCCAGCATAGATGTCAACGCGACTTCCAAGTCTAAGGACAGCGCTCCTATGAACCAACGAACAGCGATTTTGGCGACGATTTTCGCAGGCTTCAGTGTATTTGCAGGTGCGGGCGCAGTAATCTACCTCAACACACCCCGGACCTGCGGCGGCACGCCACTGGCGGCAGGATCATCAGTGCTCGGCGGCCCGATATCACTTGTGTCAGAAACTGGGGCCCAAGTCACGGAAGCGGAGATTTTCGACAAACCGGCGCTGGTCTACTTCGGGTACACCTATTGCCCCGATGTCTGCCCGCTCGATACCGCGCGCAATTCAGATGTGGTCGAGAGATTGCTCGAACAGGGCTACGATCTGCGGCATGTTTTTATCACCATCGATCCTATGCGGGATACGCCAGAGGTGCTGGCCGAATACACCAGCTATTTTGATGAAACCATGCTGGGTTTGACCGGTACAGAGCAACAAATCATCGACGCCGCAAAAGCCTATCGCGTCTATTTCGCGAAAAATGGCGAGGGCGAAGATTACCTTATGGATCACTTATCCCTGACCTATCTCGTGGACACCAATGGCGACGTTGCAGAGATTTTTCGTCGCGATATTCCCACAGAACAACTGGCCGAAAGCGTAGGCTGTCATATCGGTCTTATGTCATAGCACTCTGGTCATTTGACCCTGCACCCCAACCATCCTACCTAAGAACAGGAACGAGTAAGATAACGCGAGGGTAAAGCTATGTCGTCTGACATTGCGGTACGAATTGGTGAAGACAAAAGCCTGTTGTTGCTCGACGACGACCAGGCATTTGTACGCCGTCTGGAGCGTGCAATGGCCAAGCGCGGCTTTGAGCCCATCCTCGCCGAATCCATCGCGCAGGGAAAAGGCGTGGTTGCCGCCCACCCGCCTGCCTATGCGGTGATCGACCTGCGTTTGGAAGATGGCAATGGTCTTGATGTCGTCGAAGCACTGCGTGAGAGCCGGCCGGAGGCACGGATTGTTGTTTTGACAGGTTACGGCGCGATTGCAACTGCGGTGGCCGCTGTGAAGATGGGCGCGACGGATTATCTCGCAAAACCCGCTGATGCGAACGATATTACCAACGCGCTCTTGGTCAGTGAAGAAGAGCGCCCGCCGCCGCCTGAAAACCCGATGTCAGCAGATCGCGTGCGTTGGGAGCATATTCAGCGGGTCTATGAGCTGTGCGACCGCAACGTATCAGAAACAGCGCGACGCCTGAACATGCACAGGCGCACATTGCAACGTATTTTGGCCAAGAGAAGCCCCAGATAATCACACGCAGCCACATCAGAAATCGAATCCCCGCTTTTGCGATCGCAAGAACATGTGGAGAACAATTCGCGAAACGGTGTCATTTGGCAGCGCGAATTGTGGTGGTCGCGCGACGGAATCATCATTAACACGCCCAATTTTCAACCCACGCGTGTTTTCTTGTGGACTTTTTTTCATTTTTCCCTGATATACACGTTCAGGTTGTAGAGGAGATTAGTAATGCAATCTTTAAGTATATCGGGGGTCTCCGTTCCTTTTGAACCGAGCGTCATCACACCAAATATCGCACAAGCTATCGAAACCGGGCGATTCGAAGCGGAAGAAGCGGCGGAAATTCCAACCATTGTCAAAACCGGAGATCGGGTTCTGGAAATTGGCGCTGGTATTGGATTTATTTCAACGCTGCTCGACCGCGAACAAAACGTCGAGCGCATCATTGCGGTGGAAGCCAATCCGGCGCTTTTGCCGTATATGGAGACTCTGCACCAAGCAAACGGTGTCACAAAGGTGACACGCAAGAACGTCGTACTTACCAATGAAACCTGTGCTGCAAAAACTTTTTATCTTCGCGAAGATTTCTGGATGGGCAGTCTCGCCTCCGGTCCCAATCCGTATGTCAGCACGGTCGAAGTCCCAACAGCAAATTTCAATGCGCTGATCAGCGATGAAAGAATCTCGATTATTGTGTGCGATGTCGAAGGCGCAGAAAGTTTTATTTTCGACGATGCGGATCTGACGGGGGTTGATCGGGTTTATCTCGAACTGCACGATCACATTACTGGCCTTAAGGGCGTTCAAAACGTCTTCGGCGCACTGGCCGGACTCGGGTTCGCCTATGATCCCCGACATTCAAAGAAATCTGTGGTACTTTTTCGCAGGGTTGAGGAGAACGAGGTGCTTCGGCCCTATGATGGATAATCATGGAGGCGAAGGATGGCGCAAAACAAAACCGTCCCAACTGGCGATGACGTCGAAGTGTTCCTAAGCGCGCTCGACAATCCCAAAAGGCAAGATCAAGCGCGCTATATACTGGGGCGGATGACGGAGATTACAGGCCACGAACCCCGCATGTGGGGCACGTCGATCATCGGCTTTGATACCTATCACTACAAACACGCGAATGGGAAGCCGCAGCAATCTATGAAGGCGGGCTTTTCGCCGCGCAAGGCCAATCTGGTCGTTTACATCATGCCGGGCTTTGCAGACATGCAAGACGATTTGTCAAAACTGGGACAGCACAAATCGAGCAAAAGCTGTCTTTACCTCACCGATCTGGAAAAGGTGGATAAGGACGTGCTCGATACGATTATCAAGCGCGGCTATGACATTATGAATGAAAGATATCCCGCCGCCTGAGACCCGTGGACAGCCGCAGCACTGTTGTCTAGCATCCGCTCAAGCGTATCAAAGCAGGGTCAGGGAACATGGGTTCAGTCGTCATCCTAGGCGTATTCGTCGCAGACACCTCCTTCCGCGCCGACCGCGCGCCGCGCATGGGGGAAACGGTTCTGGGAAAATCATTCGCTTTGGGACCAGGAGGCAAAGGATCCAATCAGGCAGTCGCTTGCGCACGTCTTGGCGC
>CAYRKW010000010.1:0-38125 GCA_964425135.1 uncultured Rhodobacterales bacterium | reverse complement strand
GCGGATGTATTCATCACCCAGCTTGAACAACCTTTGGAGGCCGCAAGGCGCGGTCTGGAAATTGCGCGGGCCGCAAAAACAACGACCATCCTGAACCCCGCCCCGGCAGCGCCGTTGACCGATGATGTGCTGACACTGTGTGACTACATCACGCCAAATGAGACAGAAACAACCGAACTGACAGGGCTACCGGTTGAAACTCTGGACGAAGCGAAAATCGCCGCAGCCGCGTTGCGCGATAAAGGCGTCGGAACCCCGATCATCACGCTTGGCGCGCGCGGGGCTTATCTTGATGGGCACGGGCTCATTCCTGCGGTGAGCGCAGGACCGGTTGTTGAGACGACAGGTGCAGGCGACGCCTTCAACGGCGGCTTTGCTGCTGCACTGTCGCGCGGCGCTGATCCGGTTGAGGCCGTTAAATTTGGCTGTGCCACCGCAGGCATATCCGTCACCCGCGCCGGCGCTGCCGCTTCAATGCCCAGCAAACAAGACGTGGAGGCATTGATCCGTGGACATTGATCAACCATGTGATTGCACACGATTTAGAAGAATCACTTTTTGGACAATTTGATCTAAACTGAAACAGATCGCGCCAAAACGCTGCGAATTATGTTGTTAAACCCTTGTTTTTGTGTGGTTAATCATCCGTTTAAATTCTGTTATTTCTCTAAAATACGACCCAAATGCAGGACAAAAACTTGCGATCTGTCGGGCGAGACGATCATCAAAAATCACGTAATTTCAAAGCACTAAGCGATTTGAGAACCGAATAACGAAATTACCCAATCTTGGGTGTTGTATCTGAAACTGTGGCGGGATCGACACGCTGCACTAAAATGCAGAAATGCTGGATTTAGACACACACACGCCTTTCGCTTGCCATGATACACGGTCAGAACTGTTCATGTCGCAGGAGGGTTTCTTCTTGTGATGTGTGAGTGAGTAAAGTGTGTGTAACCTAGTACTTGAGTGGATCAAGATTGTGGCTTTTAAAACTGTAATGAAATGTGTTGGCCGTTTCGCCAAAGATGAATCCGGCGCAGTGCCGATGGAAGTGTGGGCTGTAACCGGATCGCTGATCCTGTTCGGCGCAACCGTCCTTGAAACCAGACCAGTTGTTGTCTCCGACCAAGGAACAACCGTACAAGAGGAAGTCTTTGTGCGAAAATGTGGTCGCCGTGTCAGCGTCGTCGGACCGATCACGCTACAGATGACCGATAGCTCGGATAGCTGTACCCGATAGATTGAAACGCAATGCGCGCTTGGTGGCGCGAAAGTCGTTGCGGGCAAGCTGATTGCCAAAAACCGCTGAGCAAATGGGCCAAGCCACCCCTGTGCGCCAGCGGTTTTTCACGTTTTGCAAGCGTTGTTGCTTTGCCCCTGCCCCAAATTGACGCTAACCTCGGCTGAGCATCAGCAAAAACGAGACTTAGCATGGAACTCAAGACCAGCGCCGCCGATATGGTCGCCAATGCCCGCAAGAATATCCGTGAAGTGAGCGCGCAAGACGCGATTGAGATGGCGCAGCGCGATGATGTTGTCATCGTCGATCTGCGTGACCCGCGCGAACGCGAGCGCGAAGGCAAGATCGCGGGTGCATTTCACTGCCCGCGCGGCATGGCAGAGTTTTGGGTCGACCCCCAAAGCCCCTATTTCAAAGAGATATTTGCCGAAGAAAAAACGTTCGTCTTCCATTGCGCGTCTGGCTGGCGCTCGGCCTTGACGGTGGAGACACTGGGCAAGATGGGATTTGACAAAGCAGCGCATATAGACAGCGGATATAAAGGCTGGAAAGAGGCGGGCGGACCGGTCGAAACTTCGTGATATGAGCCTTAAAACGCGGCATTGGGATCGGCATGGCAATGGTGGGCTGACGTTTACTGAATTGGGTTTGGGCACCGCCCCACTTGGCAACCTCTATCAGGCAATCTCGGATGCTGCAGCATGGGCGACGATGGAGGCGGCTTGGGACGCGGGTGTCAGGTACTACGACACCGCCCCGCTTTATGGTCTGGGACAATCGGAAACCCGCCTGAACCCGTTTCTCAAAACCAAACCGCGCAACGCCTTTGTTCTCTCCACAAAAGTTGGACGACTCATGGAAGTATGCCCGCCCAAAGACCGCTCGGGGATTGGCAAATGGTTCGATGTCCCGTCGCGGCGCGAGGTATTCGACTACAGTTATGACGGCGTAATGCGCTCATTCGAATGTTCTTTCGAGCGTTTAGGCGTCGCCCGTATCGACATTCTTTATGTCCACGACCTATGCGGTTTCACCCATGGCTCGCGCGCTGCCTCAGACGCCCGCATAGCCGAGTTCTTCGACCAAAAGGGCTATGACGCGATGCTCTCACTGCGCGAGCAAGGCGTTGTGAAAGCGATCGGCAGCGGCACAAACGAATGGGAGGTGTGTCAGACACTTGCGGAGCGTGGGGATTTTGATCTGTTTTTGCTTGCTGGCCGCTACACGCTGCTGGAGCAACAAGCGCTCGATACGTTGCTGCCGCTTTGCGAGACGCGCGGGATCGGGATTATCTCCGGCGGCGCTTACAATTCGGGTATCCTTGCCACCGGTCCGGTTGAGGGTGCGTTCTATAACTATGACCCTGCGCCGCCCGATATTCTGAAGAAGGTCCGCCAGATCGAAGCGGTTTGCAAAGACCATAGCGTTGCGCTCATTGATGCAGCATTTCAATTTCCGCTTCTGCATCCAACGCATCTGTCGGTTATCCCAGGCGGAAAAAGTATTTCGGAGATGGCGCGTAATGTGCAAGCGGCAAACACCACCATCTCTTCAGAACTTTGGGACGACCTGAAAGCAAAGGGATTGTTGCGCGAAGATGCGCCCACGTGATGCGGATAGATGCGCATCAGCATTTCTGGAACCCGGCGCGCGGGGACTATGGCTGGATGCCAAAGGACAACAAAATCCTCAATCGCGCTTATACTCCAGCCGATCTTGCGCCGTTGCTCAAAGCCCAACACATTGACGGCACTGTCTTGGTGCAGGCTGCACCTTCGATTGAGGAAACCGAATTTCTCTTGGGCATCGCGGATGCGACTGACTTTGTGAAAGCCGTTGTCGGTTGGATCGATTTTGAGACGCCGGGCCACACTGCTCATCTCAAACGTTTTGCAGCACATCCGAAGTTCAAGGGCGTCCGTCCGATGATACAGGATATCGACGATCCTGATTGGATGCTGCGCGAAGATCTGGCTTGGGCATTCGACGCAATCGCAGCGCATGATCTGACGTTTGATGGGTTGGGCTATCCGCGCCACCTCGACAACTTCCTGACCCTCTTCAAACGGTATCCAGATATGCGCGCCGTTATTGACCACGGGATGAAACCGCATCTTGCAGCGCAATATGCCGGTGGTGGGTTTTTGAATTGGAAAACCGGTTTGTCCAAAATCGCTGCTGAAACACGTGCTTATGTGAAACTCTCTGGACTTGTGACCGAAGCGCAAGAGCAGTGGACGATGGAAGACCTCAAGCCCGCAGCACTGCACATCATCGAAGCTTTTGGGCCTAAACGCGTGATGTGGGGATCAGATTGGCCGGTTGCCAGATTGCGGTGTGAGTATGACGTTTGGCTCGCTGCTGCCCATGACTTATGCGCGCATTTATCCCAAAGCGACCGTGATCGCATATTTGGCGAAACCGCGCGAGAATTCTATCACATCACCTAAGATGCACTCGCGCTGGACCCTTTGCGCAGCATTCGATATGGGCAGATTAAACGCGTCAAACCAGAGAAATCACACCCATGTCCAGCCACGGCCCCGCCCAACCCATGACCTCGCGACGTTCGGGACCGCTGAAGGGAACGGCGCCTATTCCGGGCGATAAATCAATCTCTCATCGCTCGCTAATCTTAGGGGCGCTCACGATTGGGGAGACCAAAATTTCCGGTCTGCTGGAAGGACAAGATGTGCTCGACACTGGTCGCGCAATGGCGGCATTTGGTGCGGATGTGGTTAATCATGGCGATGGCAATTGGTCGGTGCACGGGCTTGGCGTTGGCGGGTTTCATGAGCCTGAGGACGTAATCGATTGCGGCAATGCTGGAACTGGCGTGCGTCTTATTATGGGGGCGATGGCGACATCGCCGATCACGGTTACATTCACGGGCGATGCGTCTTTGCGCTCGCGGCCAATGTCGCGGATTACCGACCCGCTGGCGCTTTTTGGCGCGCAATCCTATGGCCGCTCCGGTGGGCGGTTGCCGCTGACGATCATCGGCGCGCATGATACGCCGGGGGCGCGGTATGAAAGCCCTGTCCCTTCGGCGCAGGTGAAATCGGCAGTGCTTCTTGCCGGCTTGAACGCGGTCGGTGAGACGGTGTTGGTTGAACAGGAAGCAACCCGCGATCATTCGGAGCGGATGCTGCGCGGCTTTGGCGCTCAGGTTGAGACGGAAATCACGCGGGACGGACGGGTCATTACGCTTCAAGGGCAACCAGAGTTGCGTCCACAAACCATTCATGTGCCCTGTGACCCATCGTCGGCCGCTTTCCCGGTCTGCGCGGCGCTGATCACGCCCGGATCAGAGATTTTGGTTCCCAATATCGGACTGAACCCGACCCGCGCTGGGCTCTATCAGACGCTGATCGAAATGGGCGCTGACATTACATATGAGAATGAGCGCCAGGAAGGTGGGGAGCCGACGGCCGACCTGCGCGTGCGTCATAGCGCCTTAAAAGGTATCGACGTTCCGCCGGAGCGCGCAGCTTCCATGATTGACGAATATCCGATCCTATCGGTCGTTGCCTCTTTCGCAGAGGGCACGACGACGATGACAGGGGTCAAAGAGCTTCGCGTCAAGGAAAGCGACCGGATCGATGCGATGGCGCGCGGGTTGAATGCGGCGGGTGTCGAGACCGACGAAACCGAGGATAGCTTGACGATCCACGGGCGCGGCGCGGATGGCGTGATTGGCGGCGCGCGCGCCGAGACACATCTCGATCACCGCATTTCGATGTCTTTTCTTTGCCTTGGCTTTGCGAGCCAAAAACCGATGTCGATTGATGATGCCGGTCCTGTCTCCACGTCCTTTCCAAACTTCATGCCGCTGATGAAAGAGCTTGGGGCCATGTTCACGAGTGACAACCGATGAGGCATGCAGGCGGGTGTTTGTGCGGTGCCATCACTTATGACGTGACAGGGCCGATGCGCCCAGTGATCGCATGCCATTGCCGCAAATGTCGCAAAACCTCCGGCCACCATGTCGCGACACCCTCTGCGCCGTATGAGACGGTCGCGATTGCAGGTGATCATGACTTAACGATCCATTGACGCGCGCGCTCGGTCGCAAGGAACAGCACGGCCCAGTCCTGATCCGCGCCATCTGACGCTTTGACTATCGACCGTCACCGCAATCAGCGCTAAAACACCGCCATAAGAGAGGTGCGGGCAGTGAAACTTTCCATCGTCGTTCCGGCCCTAAATGAGGCTGGCAATATCGGCACATTGATCGAAGGCATCGACACGGCTCTTGCGGGCGGCGTGCCTTTTGAGATCATTATCGTGAACGATGGCTCGACCGATGGCACGCAAGCTGAGATCGAGGCGCTTATGCCGCGCCTTGCGCATTTACGGCTGTTGAACAACCTGCAAAACGCTGGGCAAAGTGCATCGGTGCATAATGGTGTCACCCATGCGAGGGGCGAGATCGTCGCAACGCTTGATGGCGACGGGCAGAACCCGCCGTCTGAATTGCCCAAATTGGTTGCGCCGCTTCTCGATCCAAATGCGCCCAAAAACCTCGCGCTGATTGCAGGGCAAAGGGTCAAGCGTCAGGATACGTGGTCGAAGAAAGCAGCCTCTAAATTTGCCAATAATATCAGACAGTTTATCTTAAAAGACGATACGCGCGACACGGGCTGCGGGCTCAAGGCCTTTCGACGCAAGGCGTTTTTGGACCTACCTTTTTTCAACCACATGCACCGCTACTTGCCTGCGCTTTTCAAGGCCGCTGGATGGGAGGTGGGGCATGTCGATGTCGCCCACGCCCCCCGTGGCGCTGGCACATCAAATTACACCAACTGGCAGCGCGGGCTGGTCGGCATTGTTGACCTGATGGGCGTGTCGTGGTTGATCCGCCGCAAAAAGCGCGCAAAGGCGGTTGAACACACCGATGGATAGCATCTTTTCCTTTCTCAATGTCGAGAGCTGGCTGGAGTTCTGGTGGGTCGTCATTGGCCTTGGTGGGCAGCTGATGTTCTCCGCGCGCTTCATCGTTCAATGGATCGCCTCCGAACGTGAGGGGCGATCGATCGTGCCGGTGGCGTTCTGGTATTTCTCGATCGCGGGCGGTGTGATCCTGCTGTCCTATGCGATCTATCGCGGTGACCCGGTATTCATTCTCGGACAATCGCTGGGCGTGTTCATTTACACGCGCAATCTTTGGCTGATCCATCGCGAAAAGCGGCAAGGCTGACGTTTTGGCATCCGCTGCCCCTGAAACAACACCTTGGACGCGTCTGGCGTTTTGTGTCGTGGTAATCATTACAGCGGCGCGGGTGATTGCGCTCTGGTTCAACAAAACAGACCTATTCGTGGACGAAAGCCAGTATTGGCTTTGGGGTCAGCATCTGGATTTTGGTTACTATTCCAAACCCCCGCTCATCGGTTGGTTGTTGCGGGCGGTGACTGATCTTGTGGGAAGCTCGGAGGCATTCTGGGTGCGGCTCCCTGCCCCGCTCCTCCATGGTATCACTGCACTTTTGATGTTCCGCTGGGTTTCAGGACTGCAGGATGCGCGTATCGCGTTTTGGTCTTCGCTTGCCTATATCACGCTTCCATTGGTGGCGGTGGGATCGGCGCTGATCTCGACCGATACTGTGATGTTTCCATTTTTTGTCGCCGGGCTGATCTTCTATTGGCGGGCGTTGAAGGATGGTGGACGGGGCGCTGCGTTTGTCTGCGGTACGATGATCGGTTGTGCATTTATGGCGAAATATGCGGCCGTTTACTTCTTTGTTGGCGCGGCGCTTTCGGCGCTTGTGCTGCGCGAGATGCGGCCGGGATTTCAACAGATTTTATCGCTCTTGATCGCCTTTCTTATCGTCATCATGCCGAACCTGATTTGGAACGCGGTGAATGACCTGACGACTGTGCGGCACACGATGGACAATATAGACTGGGTCAAACCCGACGATGGCGGGGCGCAGTATGATCTGGCGGGGATGGCGGAATTTGTCGCGAGCCAATTCATTGTTTTTGGGCCGATATTCATGGCAACATGGATCGTCGCGCTATTCGCGCATAGCCGAGAAACGCGCGCTTTACTGGCATTCTCGCTGCCGATCCTTCTGATCGTCACCTTGCAGGCGTTTCTATCGAAAGCCTATGCGAACTGGGCCGCAACGGCTTATTTGACGGCGACACCGCTGGTGATTGGATGGCTGATCATGCGCGGTCGCACGCGGCTGATGATGGTCGGGATCGCGCTCAATGCTGCTTTGTGCGTTGTTGTGCCGGTTCTGACGCTGGCACCGACGTTGATCACGATGGGAGACGGCGCACCGCTGATGTCGCGGTATCTGGGGCGGACCAAGCTGAGCGGTGAAATTTTCGAGGTGGCGCGGGCACAAGGGGTTACGACCATTGTTGCGGCGGAGCGGGATATTCTGGCCGATTTGTTCCACGCAGGGCGCGATGAGCCGTTTGCGTTCCGGTCTAACGTGATCGATGGGCCAACACGACATTTTTATGAGCAGAAATTCCCGTTTGAGCCGGATGGCAGCGATGTTTTGTTTGTCGCGCGTGAGGGGGGCTACGCTTGCGATGGTGCTGATCTGACACCTGTTGCGCGCTTTGATACGCGCGGCGGCGCGTATTACAAGCATGCGCTGGCGGCGTATGTTGTACCTGCCGGATGTAGCGCTGGAGCAGAATATCTGACGTCGCAGTAGCTTTTGGTTTCTATGCCGCGCGCGTCCATATTTTATCTATGTATTTCAAAGCCTTGCCGAAAATGGAAGATTGCGACTATTCCGTGACAATCCCGCCGAATTGAGCTATACTCGAAGGCACAAAATATAGGGCAGAGCAAATGGCAGAACCAGCTGAAAACCCAGCAGAATACGGCGCCGATTCCATTAAAGTTCTCAAAGGCTTAGAGGCGGTCCGCAAGCGTCCGGGAATGTATATCGGGGATACCGATGATGGCTCTGGTCTGCACCATATGGTGTATGAGGTCGTTGACAACGGCATTGACGAGGCGCTGGCCGGTCATGCGGACATTGTCTCGGTGGTTATTCATGCTGATAATTCGGTGTCTGTGTCCGATAACGGGCGCGGTATTCCGGTTGGCATCCACGAGGAAGAGGGCGTTTCTGCCGCCGAAGTTATCATGACCCAGCTTCATGCCGGCGGTAAGTTTGACAGTAACTCCTACAAGGTTTCAGGCGGTCTGCACGGGGTTGGTGTGTCGGTGGTTAACGCGCTGTCTGATTATCTGGAGCTCACAATCTGGCGCGACGGCAAGGAGCATCACGCGCGGTTTGAACATGGTGAGACGGTCAAGCATCTGGAAGTTGTTGGCGATGCGAACGGGCAAAAGGGGACGAAAGTTACGTTCATGGCGGCGACATCTACGTTTTCGAACGTTGATTTCAAATTCGATACGCTCGAACATCGCCTCAGAGAGTTAGCATTTCTTAACTCCGGCGTACGCATCTCGCTGACCGACGAGCGGCCTGCGGAAGATCGCACGACAGAGCTCTACTACGAGGGCGGTGTGCGCGAATTTGTCCGCTATCTCGACCGGTCCAAAACCGCACTCATTCCCGATCCAATATTCGTTACAGGCGAGAAGGACGATATCGGTGTGGAAGTGGCGATGTGGTGGAATGATAGCTATCATGAAAATGTGCTGGCCTTCACCAACAACATCCCGCAGCGCGATGGTGGAACGCATATGGCGGGCTTTCGGGGCGCGCTGACGCGGACGATCAACCACTATGCAGCCTCCTCGGGGATTGCGAAGAAAGAAAAAGTGTCGCTCTCGGGCGATGACAGCCGTGAAGGGCTGACCTGCGTGCTGTCGGTAAAGGTGCCGGACCCGAAGTTCTCCTCACAGACGAAAGACAAGCTGGTCTCCTCAGAGGTGCGGCCTGCGGTCGAGAGCTTGATGAACGAAAAGCTGACCGAGTGGTTTGAGGAGCACCCCTCAGAGGCCAGGGAGGTTGTCGGCAAGATCGTCGAGGCAGCGCTTGCCCGCGAGGCGGCCCGCAAAGCGCGGGAATTGACTCGCCGGAAAACGGCGATGGACGTGAATTTCAATGCGGCCAAACTGAAGGATTGTTCCGAGAAAGACCCGTCCAAGACCGAAATTTTTCTCGTGGAGGGCGATAGCGCCGGCGGTTCGACCCAGACGGGGCGCGATCGGAAGAACCAGGCGGTGCTGCCACTGCGCGGGAAAATCCTGAATGTCGAACGGGCACGGCTTGATCGCGTGCTGTCCAGTCAGGAGATCGGCAATCTGTTAATGGCGCTTGGCACCGGTATTGGTGATGAGTTCGATATCAGCAAGCTGCGTTACCACAAGGTCGTGATTATGACAGATGCGGATGTGGATGGGGCGCATATTCGCACGCTGCTTCTGACATTTTTCTACCGGCACATGCCGCAGCTTATCAGCCAGGGGCATCTCTATATCGCGCAACCGCCGCTGTATAAGGTCGCACGCGGAAAGTCGGAGGTGTATCTGAAGGATCAAAATGCGCTGGATGATTATCTCATTGAGCAGGGGCTGAGCGAGTCTTCGCTTAATCTGGAAAACGGCGAGGTGATCACCGGCGCTGATTTGGCGCGGGTGGTCAATGAGGCGCGCAATGTGGCGCGGGTTCTGGCGGCCTTCCCGACCCTCTATCCGCGCAATATCCTTGAGCAGACAGCGATTGCCGGAGCGATGGTTCCAGGGGTGATCGATGCGGATGCGCAAGGGGCGGCTGACAGGGTCGCTGAGCGGCTTGATATGGTGTCAGAGGAATACGAGCGCGGCTGGCAGGGGCGCCCGACGCAGGATAAGGGCCTACGCTTCATCCGCTTGCTGCGTGGCGTGGAAGAGAGCCGTGTGCTCGATGGCCGCGTGTTGCGCTCTGGAGAGGCGCGGACGCTGGGTAGCATGACAGAGTCGCTGCAGGATACCTATGGCGGACGGGTGACGCTGGTACGTAAGGACAAGCAGACGGATATCCACGGGCCTGTGACGCTTTTGAGTGCGGTGCTGGGCGAGGGCGAGAAGGGTCTGTCGCTTCAGCGGTACAAGGGTCTGGGGGAGATGAACCCGGATCAGCTGTGGGAGACGACGCTGGATCCCGAGGCGCGCACGTTCTTGCAGGTGAAGATTGAGCAGGCCAGTCAGGCGGATGAGATCTTCACCAAGCTGATGGGCGATGTGGTTGAGCCCCGTCGTGAGTTCATTCAGGAAAACGCGCTGAGCGTCGAGAACCTCGATTTCTGATCAAACGGAGCGGGCCTTATCGGCCCGCACGATATGTCGTTTCGCGCTGGCGCGCGAAACTGTTTGAGTATTTTCTGGAAAGATGACGTGATCTGCGCGGTTATTTGACAGTTTCCTCGACCGCGTCCACCGCATCGACGACGATGGGCTTCGTGTCGTCTATGGCGTCGTTAGCCTGCGTATCAGCGTCTTCGGGCGTTGCGTCGATCAGGTCATCTTGTGGCGATGCGACGTCTTCGCCCTGCTCTTTTTCGAGTTGACCAACGATGAGCGGCAGCATGGCGGCAGCCATGGTTTTTGCGTCTTCGGATGGCGGGACGCGTTTCCATGAGAGGGTATCGAAATGCGCGCAGTTTTCGCAGATCGGCTCCCATGCGCCATGGATGTGGTTGCAGCTTTCGCAAATCCAGGCATCGCCGCGCGGGGCGCTGAGCGCTTTGGCGAGCCAGCCCGAGACGACGGCTTCTTCTGCGCCCATGCCACGTTCAATCGCTGCCATGATCGACAGGGAGCGTGCGGTTGGGTCGGTTTCGGCCAGATCGCTGATTGCTTTGCGCGCGGCTGGGAAATCCTCATTCGCGAGGTGCAACTCGGCTTCGAGGAGCTGGGTCTCCACGTGGTTCGGGCGCAGCTTCAGGAAGGATTTGAAGCGCTTGAGGCGTGCTTCATGAGTTTCATCGGGCGCGATGGCAGCGAAGGTTGCAGCCAGATCGGGATGGGGTGTTGTCTCCCACGCCTTTTTCAGAATGCTCCCTGCTTTGCGGCGCGACCCGTCTTCGATCAGTAGTTGCGCGTGAAGCGCAGCAGCGGGGATCAGACCGGGCGCGATTTTGTTTGCTTTGGCGGCGGAGGTGCGGGCCGCTTCGGTTTGCCCTGCTTCCATCTGCGCAAAGGCATCCGCGAGCGACAGGACCGCATCGCGGCGTTTGCCAACATCTTTGGGCAGCGCCTTGGCTTTGACGCGCGCCTGCAAGGTCTCGCGCGCGCCGCCCCAATCGTTGTTTCCAGACTGCAATTCAAACAGAGTCTGGAGCGTCTGATCGTGACGCGGATTGATCGCGAAGGCTTTTTCGGCAAGGCGCAGTGCGGTTTCAGTATCGCCTGAATCGAGCTTTTGGCGCAGGAGGCCTTGCACGCCGACAAAGCGGGTGCGCTCGTCGCTGAGCAGGGTTTTGAAGTGGGTCTCGGCCAGTGCCTTGTCGCCGTTCAGCTGTGCCGCCTGCGCGTTAACAAGTGTTGTGATTTCCGGGCGCGAGATCAGTTTCTCGGCTTTGGCGGCTTTGGCGATGGCGGTTCGACCATCACCTGCGGCGAGCGCAATCACGCTGTCGCCCAGTGCTTCATAGCCTTTCTTCTCGCGATTGCGGTCGAAATAACGTGAGAGGGCGGTTTCATCGCCATTCACAAATTTCAGGATAGAGATCACAAACCCGGCGAGTTTGAAGAGGATGAAAACAGCCGCAAAGAGCAGCACCAGAATGATAAGCGCTTCGATCGGCGTTTTGCGGATTTCATAGCCGCCAAAGGCGACCGTGACATAGCCACCGGTGTCCATCACAAAACCCGAGCCGTAAGCCAGCGCGGCGATAAGCCCGAAAAAAACTGCAATCTTTATGAATGACCAAATCACGATAGGAATTCCTTAACTGTGGGCTTACGACGCGTTTGCGGAGACGGCATCAAGTGCGTCGATCACTTGCGCGCGCGTGTTCACATCTTCGATCCAGCCGCCCAGCACGCTTTTGGCGGCCTCATTGAGCCCCTCGCTCTCGCTGAGCACGGCTTGGAGATTGCCATCTTCAATCGCAGCGCCGATGCGCGACAGGATAGCATCTGTGCCATCCCCTTCCACCGGTTCGAGCGAGCGGGTCGCAAGCTGGCTTTGGACAAAGGCACCGAGTTTGGAGAGAGCGCCGCCCTCGTTGTTGGCCCGAATATCACTTTGGATCGCTTCATGGGCGAGCGGGCCGAAACGGTCAACGAGCGCGTCTATCGAGGCCACACCCGTTTCAGCCGACGCTAACAGCACGTCCGGCAAAGGTGCATCCGAGACCGCTTGCAGTTTGTCCAGATGATCGGCGAGCGGCGCGCCACGGGCGACGGCGCGGCGTGCGCCTTCGAGACCCAGCTTAAAACTTGCGGCAGCTTCTGCACTTGAGGCGGATGCAGCAACGCGCTCCATCTCTTCATTGGCTTCGGCCACCTTGTCATTGGCCTCGGCAACCTTGCGCTCGGCGGTGACTTCAACTTCGTCAATCCGTTGCGAGAGGCTGCCGGTCATGGCGCTCACCTGTTCGATCTCGGCTTTGAGACCGTTGATCAACCCGGCATTTGTGGTCAGCTGCGCAAGCGCATCTTCGGAGAGTTCTCCGCCAGATTGCGAGACGCTTTGCAATGCGGTCGTCTGGCTTTCGAGTTGCTCGCTCAGCCCTTCGATTTTCACTTCAAGCTGCGCCAGACGGGCTTCGATCTCGCCGCTGTCGGCTGCTGCGATCGTATCGCTCATAACGGTAAGCTGCTCTTGGGTGGAGTTCTCAAGCGCGGTTACGCTTTCCTCAACGACCGCGCCTGCGATCTCGCGCACAGCATCGCTGTCAATCTCGGTATTCAGGCCGGCGATTTTGTCATTCAACTCGGTGCGCAACGCTTCGACTTCATTGCGCGCCGTTTCAACGGCCGCATCACCACCTGGAGTGAGATACGGCACGATCGGCGCTGCCCATTGCGGCAGCATGGGTGCAAGTTTCGGTGCGCCCCAGAGCGCGACACCGGCCCCGACGACCAACACCGCGAGCGTGCGCAAAATGCGGGCAGACATGCTCGTGCCACGTTGTTCCTCATGCTCGTCATAGGCCTCGTGATAGACTTCTTCCACAGATTCCTGATGGGTATCGCGCGCAGGCTCTTCGCCCATTGTATCGCGCGCCCCGTCGTTCAGATTATCGGTCTGATCGTCAAGCCTGGCAGCTTCATCCCCAGATGACGTGTCTTCATTTGGTTTATCGACCATTTGCCAGCCCCACTTTGCGATACAACGGAATCGTATCGATTAAAAACTTGCACCAAACATAGTGCACGCCCCGACACTCAGCAATGATTCCCCCACTGGATTTAAGGGGAGAATGCTATGCAAATTCCCATACTGTCCGGTTATTTGCTCATATTTTTCGTTAATTTCAGCAGGATTGAGAGTATTGATGCCGCGTTCGGCTGGGGTGCGGTCACGACTTTAAAGGAAAGATCTGAAAACTCGGCAGAGACCGCGTGTGACAGTCCGATCAGGACAAGATTTGCCCGTGTGGGATGTCGATGCAACTCGCTTGCCAAAAGGCGTGCTGTTCGGGGGGAGAAGACCGGCGCAAGCACGGGTTTAGCGGTTTGAAGCAGTGCAAGTGCCTCTTGGGAGATATCTTGCGGCGCTTGTTCGTAGATGATGCGATCTTCGGCCTCTATCCCTTCGCCGAGCAGCGTTCCGGCCAGATCGCCCGCCGTGGTGCCGCCGCGAAAATGCAGCATTGTACCTGCGCCCGGCTGGTAGGATTGCGCGGCCAGTGTCGCGAGCGCAATCACATCGCCATCTGCGGACATGGTTGAAAAGCCTGCTTGCGCTGCCGCCCGCTCGGTCGCGGGGCCAACGCAAAGGGCTGGGACGTGGCGTTCGGGGCTGCGGGCTGCGAAACGCTCGACGGCGTTTTTGGAGGTGAACATCACCGCTTGCACACCGCCCAGATCTACTGAACACGGCTCGTCACGTATTTCCAGGAGCGGGGCCATCGTAAACGCAAAACTATCTCTGTGCTTGAGCTTCACCGCATGCGCAAATATTTGCGCATCAGCAAGCGGGCGTGTCAGGAGAACATCGAGCGGCATATTGTGTCTCAAAGGCTGTGAGGTCGTTGCCCCTACGTGCCGGATTTTGCCGGGGGTTTGCAAGGCGAGATGTCAGGTGATAGCGGCTTGGGTGAGATGATGCGGGGCGATATGGCCAAGAGCTTCACAGTTCTGGGGATTGAAAGCAGTTGCGATGATACGGCGGCGGGCCTTGTGCGCGGCGGTGTTGGTGCAGCGGTGCTTTTGTCCAATTGCGTCAGTTCGCAATACGAATTGCACGGCGATTTTGGTGGTGTTGTCCCGGAACTGGCAGCGCGCGCGCATGTGGAAAAGCTCGATCTGATCACGCAAGAGGCACTGGACACGGCATGCGTTGGTTTGGCCGATATTGATGCCATCGCCGCAACCGCCGGGCCGGGGCTGATCGGCGGTGTTTTGTCGGGTCTGACGTTTGCAAAAGGGCTGGCGCTGGCAACCGGAAAGCCGCTTGTGGCGATCAACCATCTGGCCGGTCACGCGCTTACCCCGCGACTGACCGATGGCATTTCGTATCCCTACCTGATGCTGCTGGTATCCGGGGGGCATTGCCAGTTTCTGATCGTCCATGCGCATGATCGGTTCGAGCGGCTTGGCGGCACAATCGACGACGCGCCCGGAGAGGCGTTTGACAAAATCGCGCGGCTCCTGTCGCTCGGGTATCCTGGCGGTCCGGCGTTGGAGCGGGCCGCGAAAGGCGGTGATGCGGCGCGGTTCGCCCTGCCCCGTCCGCTTCTGGACCGTGAGGGCTGTGATATGTCGTTTTCCGGGCTGAAAACCGCCGCGCGCCGGGCGCGTGACGGCATTGTGGAGGATAACCGGATCAAGGTCAGTGACCGGCGTGATCTCTGCGCGTCATTTCAAGCTGCAATTGTGGATGTGCTGATCGAAAAATCCCGCCGTGCGATCGATCTGTTTCAGCACAAAACAGGCGCGTCTGGTGGCGCATTCGCGGTTGCAGGCGGGGTTGCTGCGAATGCTGCGATTGGTGCAGGGCTGCGAGCGCTCTGCGATGATGCAGGCCTGCAGTTTCTCGCCCCGCCCCTGTCTTTATGCACCGACAATGGCGCTATGATCGCCTATGCCGGGCTGGAGATGTTCGCCCATGGCACCCAGCATGATTTGCACGTCTCGGCCCGCCCGCGCTGGCCGCTCGATCAGACAGCAGCGGCCATGTTGGGGTCGGGTAAAAAGGGTGCCAAGGCCTGAACCATCTGCTAGGCATGGGGCAAATCTGAGGAGAGCGAAATGAGATACTGGTTGTTCAAATCCGAACCGAACACATGGAGTTGGGAGGATCAGGTCGCTAAGGGGGATGCTGGCGAAGAATGGGACGGCATCCGCAACTATCAGGCACGCAACAACATGCGCGAGATGGAACTGGGCGATCTGGGCTTTTTCTATCATTCGATTGACGAAAAACGGGTGATGGGTGTGGTCGAGGTTTGTGCGCTGATCCACCCCGACAGCACCACCGATGACGAACGTTGGGAGTGTGTGGATGTCAAAGCGGTAGGGCCGTTTCCGACCCCGATCACGCTGGCCGATTGCAAGGCTGAGCCGCGCCTCAAAGACATGGTATTGGTTAACAACACCCGCCTGTCGGTGCAGCCGGTGAGCGCGGAAGAATGGAAGATCATTTGCGAAATGGGCGGGTATCCCGCATAAAAATTGATTTCCGCCTCTCACTCGCAGTAACCTTTGGCGCAGGACAAAACCAAAAGAGGGGATGGAGTCGATGGGGATTATTTCGGTTCTGGCCGCTGCGATTGCGAGCTATGCATTTGGCGCGATCTGGTACATGTCGCTGGCCACACCTTGGATGGCCGCAGCGGGGCTGACCAAAGAGCAGGTTCAAGGCACGCCGGACGGGCCAAAGCCCAGCCCGATGCCATATGTTATCAGTTTTGTCTGTGCGATCATTGTCGCTGGCATGATGCGACATGTGCTGGTGATGTCCAGCGTGGACGGGGTCTATAAATCCGGGTTGACCGGGTTTGGCATCGGACTGTTCCTCGCCTCACCGTGGATTGCGACCAACTATGCGTTTTCGTTGCGTCCGCGCAAACTGACCCTGATTGATACAGGCTACGCGACCATCGGCTGCACCATCATGGGCATCGTCTTCGGACTGTTCTGATGAGCGACAAACCGGGCCTAAGTACCGCCTATGATCTGCACGATGATGATGCGCGCACCGCGCTCTATCGCGATTGGGCAGACACCTATGACAACGATTTCGCAACCTTGCGCGGCTATACATTGCCCGATGAGGTTGCGTCGCGATATCAGGCACTTAACGAGGGTAGCAACGACCGTGTTTTGGATATTGGCGCGGGCACCGGCCTGATCGCAAAAGCGCTCGGTGATGTAAATATCGAGGCACTTGATCCATCGGCAGAAATGCTGGCGGTGGCGCGTGCGCGCGATCTATACACCGCCTATCATTGCGCTGGATTGGAGGCATTTGCCGCAGACGCGCCCGCCCGATACGACGCAGTGCTGAGCGCTGGAACCTTCACCCACGGACATCTGGGAGCAACATATCTCCATCCGCTCGTTGATCTGCTCGCTCCTGGCGGTCGGGCCGTTCTGTCGATCAATGCTGCGCATTATGAAGCTGCGGGATTTACAGAAGTCTTTCGCGATTTAGGCAATAGAATCAAAAATCTACATAAATCCAACGTCGCGATTTACACCATTCCAACTGGCGATAAACATGATGATGATCGCGCCTATATCGTCGATTTCAAGCGCGCATGAGCGCTTCTCACCCCTTTAAAATATCCGGTCTGGGAGAGATCGCGATACGCTGTGGGGAAATCGACCGGATGGCCCGGTTCTACCGCGATACGCTGGGGCTGTCCGTGCTGAGCGATGCGCGCAAACAGTCGGGTATTCTGTTCTTCGCACTTGAAAGCGGAATGCACGGTCATACCAGCGTCCTGGCGCTCTTTGCGCATGATGCCGGACGAAGGGACCTGCACCCGCAAAGCGAGGCGCCGCCGGTCACGGGCGCGCAATCTTCACTGCATCATATCGCACTATCGCTGCCACGCGCGGAACAGGAAAAGGCCTTGGCGCATTTCGATGCACAGGCCATTCCCTACCGCACTGAGATCTTCGATTGGATTGGCTGGCGCGGGGTTTTCCTCTTGGATCCTGAAGGAAATACGGTGGAATTGGTCTGCGCGGACGCTGAATTCGGGCCGAAAGGTTAACAGCAGGCCCGAGCCCTTATTTGCATGGGTTAACGGCGCAAAACTGCATGCACATCCTATGCACAATCTATGCACAACCCATACACAGTGGCATGCACATCGGCGAAGTCTTAACCGCAGCGCGCGCGCATCGGCCCAATGACGCACGCCCCACCTTCATCTTTCCAGTAAATACTCAAAACGGTTTCGCGCGCCAGCGCGGAACGACATGTCGTGCGGCCCGCAAGGGCCGCTCCGTTTGGCTGGAAATCGGAGCGTTTCCTAGAGCGCCATCCAAGGCGTTTGGCAACTAGCGCAATCGGCAGACAGCGAACGGGCTGTATTATTGCACCTCGATGGTTGTCACGGCGCTGACCGGCTCGCCATTGCTGAGATAGGTTTGGTGGTTGTTGGTGTTGAGCGTCACGCGCACCAGATGGCTGCCTTTTGGCAAGCCTTGGAGCACGGCGCGCGGAGTGTAGAGCCGTCCTATTTTGGCGCCGCCAATGTAGAGATGCCCATGGCCGAAGCCCGGCTCATGCGGGCCGTCTGCCATCTCCTGGGAAAATTGAAATTTTTGGGTTTCCACATCGATTTGCCATAGATCGCCCTGGGGTGTGGCGCTGATGGAAATTTCCGGAACTGGCTCGTCTGCGCTGGCACTCATCCCGTGGCCCATGGCCATATGCAGGGCCATCGGATCGGGATCGGCTTTGTAGCGGGCTTTGACGTTGACCTCACCTGCCTGCTCAAATTGTAAGGTGAGCGGGATCAGCAGACCGTCTTCGAGCGCTCCGTCAAAGCTCTCATACCGCAAATGGGCAGCCTCGGGCGTTAAAGACACCGGCATACCGTTGGGCACGGGGATATCCGGCCCCGGCTCCGCACCGTCGAGCGTAAGCTCGCCCGTTGGTGCGCGCACGTCCAAGAGGCGGTCGGGCGTTGTGCTGTCATTGGCGATATTCATCGAGATCAGGAGCGCAGAGCCTTGCATCGGATCCGCGAATGCGATGGCATCGGTCACTGTCGGGCGTGTCTTGCGTTCCGGAGCAAAAGCCACCACAAAAAGCGCAAGAGCGCCGATCGCGACCAAAGCTGTCAGGGCAAGGCGAGAGGAAGACGTCATTTTCGCAAGTGTTGGAGATTGGTTGCTAAAACGCAAGGCTTTGCCACTGGCAATCCTGTGGTTTTTCGTCTCAGCCCATGACGCGATGGCGCATGTGGCGGAGCGCGGGTTGGTTCTGTTGCTGCCGACCGATATCTACATTCGCGCAGGTGTTAGCGTGGTGGGGGCGACGCTGTTGCTACTGTTTTTCCTGCCCCATCGGCCCGCAAATGCTACTAAGAAATCAGCTGCGCGGACGGATGTGGCGGGGCCTCTTTCGCTGGTTTGGCTCTTTGTGTTTTTTGCGCTTGTTCTGGCAGGAATGCTCGGCACGCGCGATCCGCTGTCAAACCCGCTCTCGCTGACGGTGTGGACGGCATTCTGGATCATCCTGCCGGTGCTTCAGGTGGTGTTTGGCGATATCTGGGAGCGGGTGAACCCGTGGCGTGCGATTTTGTGGTTGCGCGGTAGCGCGGCGGCGCGATTGGTTCTGTCTGAGAAGATTGGGACGCAGATTGCTTGCGCGCAGTTTATCGCGGTGGCGCTATTTGCGACGGTGGATATTGCGCCGGATGACCCGGATCGATTGGCGCGGTTTGTGCTGTTTTATTGGGCCGCTCAGGTGGTTGGGGTTGTGTTTTATGGCGCGCGTTGGCTGCGCTATGCGGAGCCGTCCAGCGTGTTTTTGCGCTATTTGGCGGTGCTTTCACCTTTCAGGGCTCAGCGTGCAGAGCCGTCGTTTTGGCTGGCGATCTTTCTTTTGATCGCGCTTGGGGTGGGGAGTTTTGACGGGCTCAATGAGACGTTCTGGTGGCTGGCGCAGATCGGAATTAATCCGCTGGCGTTTCCGGGACGCTCTGCTGTGGTGGTGCCAAACACCATCGGACTGCTCGGGTCCATTGTACTGCTGATCGCGGTCTTTGCTGGCACGATTTGGGCGGGGCTCTATTTGGCGCGGGCGCAGGTGGGATTTGCGCGCGTGTTTGCGCACAGCGCGATTGCGCTCTTGCCGATTATTGCGGGGTATCATTTTGCGCATTACCTGATTTCGTTTCTGGTGGGCTCGCAATATCTGCTGGCAGCGATTTCTGATCCGTTTGCGTTGGGATGGGACTTGCTGGGGCTGGGGCAATACTATGTGACGACCGGATTTCTGAACACGACCGGGACGGTTCGCGCGATCTGGCTGAGCCAGGCGGGGGCGATTGTGATCGGGCATGTTGCGGCGATCTGGATGTCGCATCGCACCTTCTCGTCGCTCTTGGACACTCGCAGGCAGGTGGTGCTGGCGCATGTGCCGCTGGGGGTGTTCATGGTGGGATATACGCTGCTGGGTCTGTGGCTTCTGGCAACACCGACCGGGGCATGATCCACAGCTTGTGGCTGGACAATCACCACAAACCGCGCCACGCTTTGCCTTATCAACGCAAGTTACTGGGAAGATGGTCATGGCAAAGCAGACAAAATCACTGATCAAACCGACGCGGCGCGGTCTCCTTAAGGGCGCGGCGGCGACAGGCGCTGTTGCGGCAATGCCGGGCTTTGTCCCTTATGTGCAGGCGCAAAGCTCTGAGCCGATCAGGATCGGGTTTCAGGTTCACCGCACGGGCATCGGCGCGGCTTACGGGCGCTGGTATGACCGGACG
Organism: uncultured Rhodobacterales bacterium; assembly: GCA_964425135.1. GTDB lineage: Bacteria > Pseudomonadota > Alphaproteobacteria > Rhodobacterales > Rhodobacteraceae > CAYLLD01. The sequence goes on along the minus strand of CAYRKW010000010.1, from coordinate 17,832 downwards.
ACGACGGCGGCGGCCGCTTATATCAACGAGATGGGCGGGATTAACGGACGACCCGTGGAGATCATCGCAGAGGATGACGGGACCGACCCCAAGCGCGGGGCTGAGGTTATCGAGAAGTTCGATGCGCAGCACAAATGCGATGTCGCTTTCGGCACGTTGTTCAGCCATGTTGTGATCGGCTCTGCGCCGCGCGCGGGTGAGTTGAAAATGCCGTATTTCGTGGTCTCGGAAGGTCATCATGTCGCGTCGGGCATGCTCAACCGGTACACGCTGCAACCGGGCATTACTGATGTGAAGTCTCAGGTGCAGGCGATGGCGCCGTTTGTGAATGACAACCTGGGCAAGAAAGTCACGATGATGTTTGCCGATTTTGCCTTCGGCCATGATCACCGGGATAATTTCTCGGAAGCCTTCACGCGTGCCGGTGGCGAAATTTTGGAACTGATCCCTGTGCCGCCGACAGAGACGTCATTTGTTAAGTACTTCCCGAAAATTCCGCGAGAGACAGAGGTGCTCTATCACGTTCTGGTCGGGCCTGCGGTTCTGACATTTGTTAAAGAGATGGGTAACTTCTTTGGCGGTCAGGGGCCGGAGATATTCGGGTTTATCGACAGTCTGGAAGCGGTTGATATCAACAGCGCTGGTCTGGAGTTTCTTGATGGCAGCTACTTCTGGGAAGGCAATCCGCGCTACGCGCAGGCCGATCAGTCTGAGTATGACAAATTCTTCCGCGAGAAGGTTGGCGTTGATGCCAATGGTGCGTCGGTTTCCGATCCCAAGGATGTTTCGACGTATGCCCATATGTTCGGCTGCTGGGAGACGTTGCATATCATCAAGGCGGGTATGGAAGCGGCGAATTATCAGGGAGCGTCTGACCGCGCCGCACTAATTGAAGCGATTGAGGCGATGAGCGACATGCCCCATTCGATTGAGCATCCGCAAGGGCCCAAGCAGTTCAACGGCAAGACCCACCAGACATTCGGGCAACAATATATCTCGAAGGTCAGTGGCGGGCGTATGGACGTGGTTCATACCACCTCGATTGAAGATACCTTTTATCCAGATGAGGTGGACTACACGACCATGTCCTTCTGATCCCCATAATCGATCAAGGAGACCAAACTGATGTGCGATATCTGTGTGATGAATGCGGTGAAGGACAAGATGCTGTCGCGCCGCGGCTTTTTCGCGGGGGCTGCAGTTGCTGCGGCGGCGGCCACGGTTGCTAAAGTGCCGCCCGCACTGGCAGCGGGGCATGGCAGCGTGGTGGATATGACCCACACGCTCAGCCCCGAGTTTCCGACATGGGGCGGGTCGCCGGGCATTGCGATGGAGCAACTGGCCAAGTTCGAGGCGGATGGGTACAATCTGCTCAACCTGACCATCGAAGAGCATACCGGCACGCATATTGATGCGCCGCTGCATTTTTCGGCCGATGGGACTTCAGTGGATGAAATACCGGTGGACACGCTCGTTGCGCCGCTGTGTGTCGTCGATATTCGCGCCAAGGCGGCGGATAATGCTGATGCGCAAGTGACCCCGGAGGATCTGAGCGCGTGGATTGCGGCCAACGGCGATATACCGGACAATGCCTGCGTTGCGATGAATTCGGGCTGGAGTGCGAAGGTCGAGACGGAGGCGTTCCGGGGCTTTGACGGCACGGCGCAGCATTATCCCGGCTTCCATGTGGATGCAGCGCAGATGCTGTTGGAAAACACAAACGCCAGTTCGATTGCGGTCGATACGCTGTCGCTCGATCACGGGCCATCGCCTGATTTTGCAACGCATTACCTATGGTTGCCTGCCGGGCGGTTCGGGATCGAAAATCTGGCAAATCTCGACGAAATGCCCGCCTCTGGTGCCACGATTTTCATCGGCGCGCCCAAGCACAAGGGCGGAACCGGTGGTCCAGCGCGGATCATCGGGGTGGCCTAGTACCGCTCAGACAGTCTGCGGATGTGGCTTTTGCAGCGCATAAGCGGCCACAAACCGCCAATTTGACGGAACCGCGCGTTTACTCAGCCTAGCACAGCGGATAGATGGCTGATGGCAGACTATTGCGACGGGGAATATGGAATTTGGCCCACATCTGATGCTCGCCTCTATCGAGGGGTTGGTGCAAGCCGCTGTGCTTGCGCTGATGGCGATGGGGCTGAGCATTGTTTTCGGCGTGATGCGCGTGGTGAACGTTGCGCATGGCGAGTTTTTCATGATCGGCGCTGTGCTGGCGTGGTATATCACCAATGCGCTGTCTCATGACCCGATGCTGGGCTTTGTTACGGCGCTTTTGCTTGCGCCTTTGGCAGCGGGAATTCTCGCGATTTTCGCCGATTGGCTGATCCTCAAGCGGGTGAACTACGATCCTGAGGCGACGATCGTGGCGACGATCGGGATACTCTACATCATCCAGCAATCGACGCTGATGACATTCGGGCCGGACGCCCGCCCGGTCGCCGCCCCGTTTGATCAGCGGATTGCCTTGCCGTGGCTTGAAAAAGTGGATGGGGCCTGGTCGGTTTACTTCCCATGGGGGCTTTCGACGACGAGCTATAAGCTGTTTGTCATTGCCGCCGCTGCTGTCTTGCTCTTGATGATCTATGTGATGATGACGCGGACAAAGCTGGGGCTTTATTTGCGGGCCACGCAGATGGATCGCGAGACAGCGCAGAACTTCGGCATATCGGTCGACAAGATTTACGCGATTGTCTTTGGGATTGGCGCAGGGTTGGCCGCGCTGGCCGCAGTGCTGATCGTGCCAATTCAACAGGCGCATTACCTGATGGGGGGCGAGCCGCTGCTGTTGTCGTTCATCGTGGTGATTATCGGCGGGCTTGGCTCGCTCAAAGGCACCGTGGTGGCGGCGCTCATTATCGGGCTGTCGGACGGGATCATCTCGGTCTTTTTCTCGCCAACGCTTGCAAAAATCCTCGCAACGCTCTTGGTCGCGCTGGTGCTGGTGTACCGCCCACAAGGGCTTTTCGGGATAAGACGCGCATGATGAGCAGGGCTTTCTGGTTTCACGCGCTCATTCTGGCGGCGATCTTTGGCCTGTCGCTGATCCTGCCAACCTATCATTTCGGACAGCTCTCGCGCATTCTGGTGCTGGCGGTCTATGCGATGGGATACAATATCCTCTTTGGCTACACCGGCCTTTTGAGCCTTGGCCATGCAATGTTTTTCGCCGCTGGCATGTACGGCATGGGGCTGACGGCGCAACATCTGAATTTCGAGCTGCTCCCCGCCTATGGCGCGGGCCTGCTCGCCGCGCTCGCGCTGGCTTTTGTGGTCGGCCTGCTGGCGCTGCGCACAATCGGTGTGGCTTTTATGATCGTGACGCTGATGTTTGCGCAAGCGGGCTATCTGCTCATTCTCTATTTTGGCGACTGGACGCGCGCGGATGAAGGGTTCAACACCCCGCAGGCGGCGCGGCAATTCATGCAGTTCGATTTCAGCCAGGCGGATATGCGGTTCTACGCAGCCTTCGGGCTTTTCGTACTGGCGCTTTTGGTGAACTATATTCTGGTGCGCTCCAGCTTCGGGCGCGCTCTGATAGCCGTGCGCGAGAATGAGGCACGGGCGCAATTGCTGGGCTACAATGTCTGGCGCTATAAATACACCGCGCTTGTCCTGTCGGGCGTCTATTCGGGCGCAGCCGGAGCGGCCTATGGCGTACTCTTTGGCTATGTTGGCGCGAGTTTTGCAGCCGTCGCCTATTCGATCTTCCCGCTTCTATGGGTGCTGGTCGGCGGGGTTGGCACGCTCTTGGGACCGCTCGTCGGCACCGCCTTCATGGTCTATCTGATTGATTATGCCTCCGGCCTGACAGACGCCTATATGCTGGTCGTCGGCGTTGTGCTGATCTTCATGGTCCTTTTTGCGCGCCGCGGCTTTATGGGACTGGTGCGGCGCTATGCCCTGCCGTGGCTGCCATGAGCCTGATCCGCACAGATAAGCTATCGTGCCACTTTGGCGGGATAAAAGCCGTCGATGAGGTGGATTTCACGTTAGACCAAGGCCGTATCCGCGCGCTGATCGGCCCCAATGGTGCAGGCAAGACCACCCTGACCTCGCTGATCGTCGGGCGCCTCGCACCAACCTCGGGCCGCATCTATTTTCGCGAAACCGACATAACCCGCATGCCACCGCACAAACGCATCGGGCTTGGAATGGCCTATACCTTCCAGATCACGACGATCTTCGAGGATCTGCCGGTCTATGAGAACGTGCTGATCGCAGCGCAGCGGTTCTCAAAGGCGCGTGGGCTGTCCCTGCGAACCGAGGCCAAACGGATGCTGGAGCTTGTGGGCATCGATAATATGCGCCACCAGCGGGCGGGCGATATGTCTTATGGGCACAAGCGTCTTTTGGAGATGGCAATGGGGCTGATCCAGCAGCCAAACCTGCTCATTCTGGACGAGCCGACACAAGGTCTGTCGGCGGGCGAGATATCCGATTTCGTGCATTTGATAGGCGAGATTTCCCATGACACCACGGTTTTGTTGATCGAGCACAATATGGATGTGGTCATGGCGCTGGCCGATATTGTCACGGTGATGGATCAGGGCCGGATCATCGCCGAGGGCCATCCTGACGACATCCGGCGAAACGACGCAGTGCGCGAGGCTTACCTAGGCACATGATACTGAGCGTTAAGGATATTCATGCCGGTTACGGCCCCGTCAAGGTTCTGGGCGGTCTGAGTTTCGGGCTGGAGAAGGGCGAAATTCACTGCCTGATGGGTCGCAATGGCGCGGGCAAAACCACGCTGTGCAAAGCGATCATGGGGCTGGTGCGCACGCACGTTGGGTCCATTCACCTGAACGATGCGCGCATCGACCGGCTTGCCGCCCAGAAGCGGCCGCAACGCGGGATCGGCTATGTGCCGCAGGGCCGCCGGTTGTTCGCGGATTTGAGCGTGGCCGAAAACCTTGAGATTGGACTTCTGGTGCGCAAAAAGCCGCTGGATACGGTTGAGCGTGTGCTGGAGCATTTCCCCAAGCTGCGCGAGCGTTTGCGCCAGCGGGCAGGTACACTCTCGGGCGGCGAGCAACAGATGCTGGCAACTGCGCGGGCACTCTGTCTGGAGCCGGAGGTGCTGATCCTTGATGAGCCGAGCGAAGGGTTGCAACCGTCGGTGATTGCGCTCATTCATGAGCTGCTGCTCTCGCTGGCCGCTGAAGGCACAGCGGTGATGCTTGTCGAGCAGCGGGTGGATGCGGTCCTCTCGATTGGTACGCGCGTCACCTTTATCGATCATGGCCGCGACGCTGCCACCCATCAGGTGAGCGAGCTGACGGCTGGGTCCCGCGAATTTGCACGATATGTCGGGGTTGGCTGAGGCGAATTTTACACCGCGCGTGACAATCAGCACTGCAATTTGCCATACTCTCCGTCAGAGACCATCACGACGAGTGAAACGGGGGAAGGCGATGATGCGAAGGCACGCTCATAATCTGCTTGCGAAGACCTTCGGTATTGCCGCGCTCATCACGCTGCTTTCTTGCACCGATACCCACCACTTTCAAACCGTGAACCAAACCGATGATGCGCAAATCGAGCGGGTCTTTTCCGTTTCCGTGCGCGGCGAAAACAACGATGGCGGGCGCTACGACGTTGCACGTTCTGCTGCGCAATATGCTGCCTATGACGTCTGGGTCCCTGCAAATCGCGAAAAGGGCACCGTGGTTTGGCCGAAGGGTCAAGCCAATCCGGCAAGCGATTTTGGGCTGATCGCGCGCCAGAAATTTGGCGCAGAGCGTGATTTTCTGAACGCGGTTGCGCGCTCAAAAACAGGTAATGAGACGTTCATCTTCGTCCATGGCTTCAACACCACCCACCCCGAAGCGGTCTATCGCGCCGCGCAACTGGAGGCGGATTTCGACACACCCGGACCCGGCGTTTTGTTTAGCTGGCCCTCGGCAGGCAAGGTCTCGGCCTATGTGCATGATCGCGACAGCGTCCTGATCGCCCGCGACCAACTGGCGGATCTGATTGCGTCGCTGACAACGTCAAACCGGCGCGTTGCCCTCGTCGGTCACTCCATGGGCTCGCAACTGATCATGGAGGCGCTGCGCACGCTCAGCCTGCGCGCAGACAATCGTGTGAAAGACCGGATCGCAGCCGTCCTGTTGATCTCGCCCGATCTCGACAATGATGTGTTTCGCGCACAGGCACGCACGATCAATGGCCTGCCGCGCCCGTTTGTGATCGCCGGAACACCGCAAGACAGCGCGCTCAAGTTCTCCGCTTTTCTCACCGGAAAGGCTGGCCGTCTGGGATCGCTGCGCAAACCGGGATCACTGGCAGAGCTGGGCGTGACCGAAGTGCCGCTCACAGCCTTCGCAACCGGCGATGGCGGCGATCACGCGGTGCTTTTGACCTCACCAACAGTGATCGCAATGATGAATGCACTAACCGGAAAATACGATCTGTTCTCGCCCGATATCGCGACCGGAACCCTTCTGTTGCAGGAACTGATCCCCGGTTACTGATTACCTTTCGCATTTGCACAAATACTCCCCCGTCGCGGGCAGCGACAGCCTTCGTGGCTTGAACGAAAACTATAGTCGTGAGACGACCCGACGGGTCGGCTCGCAATTTGATCAGATCGAGCCGGCTTCGACCATGTAGTTATTTGCCGTACACATCGCCGCATCATCGGATGCCAAAAACAAAACCATGCGGGCAACATAAACAGGATCAATCAGATCGGGCAGGCATTGGCTCGCGCGATGCGCCTCCAACGCCTCAGGCGTGGACCAAAGCTCTTTTTGCCGCTCGGTCATGATCCACCCCGGCACAACCGTGTTCACCCGAATGCGGTGCCCCCCAAGATCGCGGGCCATGGTACGGGTCAGACCGTGTACGGCGGCTTTGGCAGTTGCATATGCGGGAAATCCGCCGCCCGCTTCCCACCAGCTGTTCGAGCCAAGATTGATGATCGACCCGCCGCCCCCTTCGATCATGCCCGGCGCTACGGATTGGATCGCAAAGAACATATGGCGCAGGTTGGTGTGCATGCGCTCATCCCAATACTCGGCCGTGACGTCTTTCCAGTCATGCCGGTCATCGCGGGCCGCGTTATTGACCAGAACAGCAAAGGAGCCAAGTTCCTCAGCAAGGCTCGTGATAGCGGACTGCATAGCCTCGATATCGCGCAGATCGCAGATGGCATGGGCCGCACCTGTACGTTCGGATACCGCCTTGCTCGCCTCAGCGTCCCGGTCCAAAAACGCAACGCGTGCGCCCTGCTCAGCAAACGCCTCAACCGTAAGCGCACCGATGCCAGACGCGCCGCCTGTGATCAGGATCGCTTTGTCTTTCAGGCTGGGATAGCGGGCGAAATCGGGCATGGGACTGTCTCGCGTTTGAACTGGACTACAGGACCGTTCTAGCCACAAGAGCGTGCCGCATCAACGCGGATCAATAGAATGTCTGTGGATCGATATCGACGACGACGCGAAGGTTGGCCGGCGGTGTGAACTGCGCGAGCCACGCACGGATGGGCGCTTGAAGCGCTGCGCCTTTGGGTGCTTTAATCAACATCCGCGCTCTGTGCCGCCCACGAATGCGTGCAACCGGCGCTGTGGCAGGACCGAAAAGCTGCGCGCCTGATGCGGTCAGAACACCCGATTTGCGGGCCATATATCCGGCAAAATCGTAGAGCACGCGCTCGTCCGGGCCAGAGAGGATAATCCCCGCCATTTTGCCATAGGGCGGCGATCCGGCAGCGTGTCTCTCACCCGCTTCGGCCTCCCAGAACGCCTCATCCTCACCCGACAGTATTGCCTTGATGACCGGGTGATCGGGCTGATGGGTCTGCAAGAGCGCAAGGCCCGGCTTATCCGCCCGCCCTGCCCGGCCAGCGACCTGCCGGATCAGTTGGAACGACTTCTCCGCCGCCCGCATATCCCCGCCCTGAAGCCCCAGATCCGCATCGATCACACCCACGAGTGTCAGAAGCGGAAAGTTGTGACCTTTGGCGACCATTTGCGTGCCTATGATGATATCAGCGCCGCCGCCCGCTATTTCGTCAATGCGGGCTTTGAGCTTGCGGGCGCTATCGGCCAAATCTGAACTCAGGATCGCGATACGCGCATTTGGAAAAAGCGCTTCGGCCTCTTCTGCAAGCCGCTCAACCCCTGGTCCAAGGGCACAGAGCGTCTCTTCGGCTTGGCAGGACGGACAGGCAGTCGGCACCGGTTTGCTCTCGCCGCATTGATGGCACATCAGCCGCGCAAGAAACCGGTGCTCCACCATCCGCGCATCGCAATGATCGCAGCCGATTTGCTCCCCACAGGATCGGCAGACGGTAATGGGCGCAAAGCCGCGGCGGTTGAGAAAGAGGAGCGATTGCTCGCCATCACTCAGCCGCGCGTTGATCTCGCCGAACAGCGCTGGCGATATCCACTTGTTGCGCTCGGGCTTGCTGGCGCGCAGGTCAATCGCGGCCATTTCCGGCAGCACCGCATCGCCGTAACGCTCATGCAGATCAATCCGGCCATATTTGCCCGCCTTGGCGTTGGCCCAGCTTTCGAGCGAGGGCGTTGCCGTGGCCAGCACCACATGCGCCCCCACAAGCGAGGCGCGCAAAACAGCCATATCACGGGCGTTATAAATCGCGCCATCTTCCTGCTTGTAGGACCCGTCGTGTTCCTCATCCACGATCACCAGACCAAGCTGGGAGAACGGCAGGAACAGCGCAGAGCGCGCGCCGACCACCAAACGCGCCTCACCGGTGGCCACCGCGCGAAAACTGCGGCGGCGTTCTGACATCGTGATGCCCGAGTGCCATTCGGCGGGGCGCGAGCCAAAACGCGCTTCCACGCGAGAGAGAAACTCGACCGTGAGCGCGATCTCCGGCAGCAGAACAAGCGCTTGTCGCCCACCGCGCAAGGCATCTGCGACCGCTTCAAGATAGACTTCCGTCTTCCCCGATCCGGTCACACCTTTGAGAAGCGTGACGCCAAATTTTTTCGACCCTAGCGCGTCCTGCAACGACTTCGCTGCGCTTTTCTGCTCCACCGAAAGCGTCTTGCCTGCTCTGTCTGGATCAAGCGGCAGGAAGGGCGCATCGCGCGGGGCGGTTTTCTCGACAAGCACCCCTTGCGCAACCAACCCGTTGACGACCGAAGCACTCACCCCCGCCAGACCCGCCAACTCGCCAGCAGCAAAATTCATCCCCTCGTGATCCTCCATCACCGCAAGCACCTGCTCGCGGGCGCGGGTCATTCGGTCTGGCTCCCGATCGCCAGCGGTGATGATCTTGCGCACCTTGGGACCATCGGCGATCCCCGGCATGCGTGTGGCAAGGCGCAGCACGGTTTCGAGCGGGCAAAGCGTGTAATCGGCCATCCGCTCCATAAACTGGCGCATCGACCGCGTCATCGGCGGCAGATCGATCACGTCTTTCACGCGCCGGATTTTGGCGCGGTCAAAATCACCAGCCCCCGGCCCCCAGACAACGCCCAAGGTGGTCCGCGGACCCAAAGGAACCATAACAAACGCACCGATCCGCAACCCACCATCGGGCGCTTTATAGTCGAGCAAACGGCCCAGGGGTTGCGTCGTCAAAACCGCAACCAACTCATCTTCGGTAAAAAACTCAGCTTCATCTGCGTTCATCCCCGCGGTGATACCTGCAAGATCGCAGGAAGCGCAACATGCTCCTTGAGCGCGGCGTTTTTGCGCGGTAGGCTGATCGGATACGTCACACGGAGGTTTCATGGCCTAGTCAGGCACGAACGGCGCGCCGTTCCATGGACGATAAATGCACTGCAAGGCCGCGCTGTCAGCGCGCCCCGCGCAATGCGCACCTGACATAGTGCCGCCAGATCGACGCGGCACCCCCGTGAAAGCCTGATACATGACCAAAGACTATTCGAAATTCACCCTTGGCGGCACATCTGCTGCCAGCACGTCCGTCGCACCCTCCACGCTTCTCCAATACGGCTGGCAGCCTTATTTCGCGCAACAGCTGAGCGCCGACGCTCTGATGCAAACGCCGCCTGTGCGCATTGTCGAAGTACATCGCAGCGGGCTGCATGTCATCGGCAACAAGATCGACCTGATGATCCCGCCACGCAGCGATGTGACAGTGGGTGACTGGCTGCTCCTCAATCAGGATTTGCCCGCCCACAGCAAGGTTCTGGAGCGCAAGAGCCTCATGAAACGCCGCGCACCTGGCACGGATGTGCGCTTCCAACTTATTGCGGCCAATATCGATACAGGCTTTATCGTCACCTCCTGCAATCAGGATTTCAACATCGCACGGCTCGAGCGCTTCGTAGCGCTGGCGTTTGAGGCGGAGATTGCGCCTGTTATCGTGATCACAAAATCCGATCTGGTGGACGATCCTTCGACATATGTGGCGCAAGCTGCACGCATATCAGACGCGGTACCAGCGCTTGCACTCGATGCGCGTGGAGACGCGCCAAAAGAGCAGCTCGCGCCGTGGTGCAAAGCGGGGCAAACGGTGGCGTTTCTGGGCTCGTCAGGCGTTGGAAAGTCGACGCTGAGCAATGCGCTTTCGGGAACATCTTCTATTGAGACACAAGCCATTCGCGAACATGATGCCAAGGGGCGGCATACAACAACGCGGCGGCAATTGCATCTGGTTGAGGGCGGCTGTCTGGTGCTGGACACGCCCGGGATGCGCGAGTTGCAACTTGCTGATGCGGCCTTGGGGATTGAAAACGTCTTTGCAGATCTCAGCGCGCTTGCCGCCGATTGCCGCTTCAACGATTGCCGCCATGAAAGCGAGCCGGGATGCGCCGTGCTGGCCGCGCTTGCGGCAGGCGAGATCGACGAACCGCGCCTCAACCGATGGCGCAAGCTCATCGCCGAAGAAGCGTTCAACTCAGCGACACTCTCGGAGCGGCGCAGCGCCGACAAACAATTCGGAAAACGGGTCAAACGCACCATGCTGGAGAAAAAAGCCGGACGCTGGCGGGAAGACTGAGCAGCACCAAAACCGCGCCCTACCAAAACCAACACATTTCTTTGGTTCAAAAATATCCCGCTGCGCGCGCAAGCGCAAAACAACGATGCGAGCCGCATCGCGGCTCACCTTTTGATGGGCCTGTCAATCGTTGCGGATGATGCCGGCGACGGCGCCTGCGACAAGCGCGGTTATGACCCAACCGATGATTTTAACGAGCCATTGAATTTGATGCGCCGCCCTGCCCCAGTCGCCACGCGACGTTGACGGTGCCCAGGCATCTTCCTGACCCAGATTGATCAGCGGAACAAACAGATCAATCGCATAAAGATGGGATTTGAACGTCTCATAGTCGCGCCCAGCCTGCATCTGGCAGGGATAATCTTCATCATCTGCACCGTTGGGCGGGGTGCAGGACCAGACTGCCGCCGGATTCGCAACGCTGCTGTCGGTTGCAAGGCTCTGCCAGGACGCGCTCATCAGGGCGGGCGGTGCATTGGGGGCAAAATCACCCTCATCCCAGACTTTTTGCGCAAAAACCGCCATAGCGAAGATGAGCGGCAAGGCCCACCAGAGCGCCCACCATGGGCGGTAGCCGTAGCCGACCAGATAGCGCAAAACTTTGTCCCAACCGCTGTGCAATCCTGCGCGCAGGTAGTTGTAAGGTTGGCGCAAGGGAGCCCAGACAAAATCGCCACCGCTGAGGATATCCCTGGCTTGTTGGGCGCGAAATTTGCGTTCCATCACCATCATCACGCGGCTGCGGTCGTGGCGATGGCCCATCTCGCCGATGACCTTGGCAAGCTGCTGATAGGGTTGCGGTTGAAAGTCGTTAGATGCGTGTTTTTCCAGCCATTTAAGCCGCCGCGCGGCAGATGTATCGCCATAGACAATGCGGCCATAGGTGAACCCGTCAATCATAAGCTGGCCGTTATCGGGCCAGCTTTTCAAATTATCGGCAAGCGCGCCAACTTGCGCGCCTGTGAGCACCACAGCGCCTTTGTCCACGCTGACATCGCGCCAGTAAAACACATCCGCCACCCGCAGGTTATGCGCATCAAAGGAGGGATCGCCTTCATTGGCGAAACTGCCGCGAATACAGCTTAGATCACCACCGATCGAGGCACCCTGAAGGCGTGCGCCCTCCGATGCGCGGAAGCCCTCGGTCAGAAGAACATCCCCCGTGCAAGTCATCCCGCTCAGATCAAGCGAGGTGATTTTGCTTCCCGAAAGATCGAGCGATGTCAGCCGCGCCTCGCGCGCGCTCAGACCTTCGGCGATCTGGCAATGCGACAGGACAAGCCGACCGTCGAGGGTGGAAAAATCCAGATCGAGCGGTCCATCAATGATCGCATTTTCGATCCGCACCCCGCGCTGAGTGCCTGACGCGCCGATTGCCATGGCGCGCACAAAGGCAGCGCGGATGGTTCGGTCTGTATCGGTGCCATCAGGCGCAAGATTGGCGCGCAGGCCTTTGGCAATTGCGTCGCGCACAATCGTCTCAGGCACACTCAGCGGGTCCAGATCAAGCAGGGCAGTTTGCGCGGCGGTCTCAGTCATACGCGGCGACGGTAACGAGCGCGCCCGCAATCGTCCAGCATTGCTATATTGACCGATGGCAGATTATTGACTAGGGAGGCTAAGAAGATCTTGTGGGAGACACGGGCATTGCGCCCGGGCCGAAGGAGCAACCGCGCCCCGGAAACTCTCAGGCAAAAGGACCACTGAAGATCTTTGAGAACATCTGGAGAGAGGCGCCACATGCGCCCGCCGAAGGGATAGCGATCTCAGGCAGAAGGACAGATGGGGCGTCATTGACCGAATAATTCGGCCATGTTTGGATGACGCCTGATGACGAGCACAAAACGCACTGCCCTTTACGATTTTCACGTCAAGCATGGTGCCAAAATGGTACCCTTTGCGGGGTATGAGATGCCTGTCCAATATCCCTTGGGGGTGCTGGAGGAGCATCTGCATTGCCGCAAAGCCGCTGGTCTTTTTGATGTCAGCCACATGGGGCAGATCAGGATTTCGGGCGAAAATGCAGCTGAAGCGCTTGAGGCTTTGGTGCCTGTGGATGTGGTCGGTCTGGCGGAAGGTCGGCAGCGCTATGCGATGTTCACAAACAGCGCGGGCGGGATCGAGGATGATCTGATGATCGCCAATCGCGGCGATCATTTCTTGCTGGTCGTCAATGCCGCGCGCAAGGAGCACGATCTTGGCCTTTTGCGAGACGGTATCGACGGGTGCGAGATCGAGATGCTGGAGGATCGCGGGTTGCTGGCCTTGCAAGGCCCAAGCGCCGAAGCGGTTTTGGCAGAGTTTACGCCGCAGGTTGCTGATATGGCCTTCATGGACGTGATCGAGGCGCATGTTTTGGGCGTCGATTGCATCATTTCGCGCTCTGGTTACACCGGCGAGGACGGGTTCGAGATCTCCATGCCAAGCGACGGGCTTGAGCCGGTTGCCGCTGCGCTTTTAGATATGGATGCGGTCGCGCTGATCGGTTTGGGCGCGCGCGATTCGTTGCGGCTTGAAGCTGGGCTTTGCCTCTATGGATCGGATATTGACGCCCATAGCTCGCCGATTGAGGCGGGCTTGGTCTGGGCCATCCAAAAATCGCGACGCCCCGGCGGCGCGCGCGAAGGCGGATTTGCAGGCGCAGATGAGATTTTTCGCGACTTGAAAGACGGTGCGCCGCGCAAGCGGGTGGGTTTGCTGCCCGAGGGGCGCGCGCCCATGCGGGCCGATACGCCGCTCTATGCGGATGTAAGCTCTGACAAAATTATTGGCGTTATCACATCAGGCGGCTTTGGCCCGAGCGTCGGCGCGCCTGTCTCGATGGCCTATGTCCACCGCGATGCAGCGAAATCGGGTGCAATCATTTTCGGCGACGTGCGCGGCAAACGGTTGCCTGCACGCATCACGGACATGCCGTTCGTGCCGCATAACTTCAAACGATAAACAAAAGAGAGGGAGACCGACATGAAATTTACAGAAGAGCACGAGTGGCTTGCCGATAACGATGGCACGATCACGGTGGGCATCACCAAACACGCGACCGAAGAGCTAGGCGATCTGGTCTTTGTCGAATTGCCAGAGGTTGGCGCGACGGTGGCCAAGGGTGATGAGATTGTGGTGATCGAAAGCGTGAAGGCCGCATCCGACATCATCGCCCCGCTTGATGGCGAGATCGTTGAGGTGAATGCTGCGATTGTCGATGAGCCAGGCAAAGTGTCGGATGATCCCGAAGGCGATGGCTGGTTTTTCAAAATCAAGCCGTCCGACCCCAATCAGATGGGCGAGTATATGGATGCCGACGCCTATCAAAAGCTCATCGGATAGGGGCACAGGCCATGACCGTTCTTCGGATCGTTCCTCATATCAAAGCGGATCAGACCAGTGATGGCGATGTGTTTTATTGCGAGGTTCTGGGGCTGGAGACGGTGATGGATATGGGGTTTGTGAAAACCCATGCCGCCGCGTCCCAAGCCGCGCCGCAGTTGAGCGTCACCGCTGAGGGTGGATCGGGGCAGGACGTCCCGCATCTGAGCGTCGAGGTCGATGATTTCGATGCGGTTCTGGCACGCGCTGCCGCCCATGGCATCACCCCAACTTACGGCCCCGTGGACGAGCCATGGGGCGTGCGCCGCGCCTATCTGCCCGATCCTTTTGGCAACATTATCAACGTTTTGACACATACGCCCGATTAGACGGAGACCCAGCCCATGTCGTTCAAACCAACCGACTATCTGCCCTATGATTTTGCCAACCGCCGCCACATCGGCCCCTCCCCCTCCGAGATGGAGGAGATGCTGGCGGTGACCGGTGCGCCGTCGCTCGATGCGCTGATTGACGAGGCAGTGCCGACGGATTTGCGTCAGGCAGAACCGCTCGATTTTGGCAAGGCGGCTTCCGAGCGCGAGATGCTCTTTAAGATGCGCAAGGTGGCGGCGAAGAATGAGGTGTTGACCTCGCTCATCGGGCAAGGATTTTACGGCACAGTGACGCCGCCAGTGATCCAACGCAACATTCTGGAAAATCCAGCGTGGTACACAGCCTATACACCGTATCAGCCGGAAATTTCGCAGGGGCGTCTGGAAGCGTTGTTGAATTACCAGACAATGATTGCTGATTTGACCGAACTGGAAATCGCCAATGCATCCTTGTTGGATGAAGCCTCCGCGGCAGCAGAGGCGATGACCATGGCGCAGCGGGTTGTGAAATCGAAGGCCAAAGCGATTTTCGTGGATGAGAACTGCCATCCGCAGAACATCGCGGTCATTCGGACCCGTGCCAAACCACTTGATATCGAGGTGATCACGGGCGCGCCCGACGACGTTGATCCGCAGACGGTGTTCGCGGCGATTTTCCAGTACCCCGGAACCCATGGCTATGTGCGCGACTTCACGGATGTGATCGCCCGGCTTCACGCGCATCAGGCCGCCGGCATTGTCATTGCCGATCCATTGGCGCTGACGATCCTGAAAAGTCCGGGCGCAATGGGCGCGGATATCGCGGTTGGCACCACTCAGCGCTTTGGCGTGCCGGTTGGATTTGGCGGCCCGCATGCGGCCTATATGGCCTGTCGTGACAGCTTCAAACGGGCGATGCCGGGACGGCTTGTTGGTGTGTCGATCGATGCGCGCGGCAACAAAGCGTATCGGTTGAGCCTGCAAACCCGCGAACAGCATATTCGGCGAGAAAAAGCGACCTCGAATGTTTGTACTGCGCAAGCTCTGCTGGCGGTCATGGCGTCGATGTACGCGGTGTTCCACGGGCCAGAGGGGCTCAAAGCCATCGCCCAGCGCATTCACCGCAAAACCGTGCGGCTCGCGCGCGGCCTCAGCGCGGCGGGCTTTGCGATTGAGCCGGATGCTTACTTTGACACGATCACAGTGCGCGTTGGCGCCATGCAGGGGGTGATCCTGAAAGCGGCAGTGGCCGAAGGGATTAATTTGCGCAAAGTCGAAGATGACCGGATAGGCATATCGCTCGATGAATACACGCGGCCCGCAACGCTGGAACGCCTGTGGCGCGCCTTTGGGATCGACCGCAAGGACGATGATCTGACGCCGCACTACCAACTGCCGGATGCGATACTGCGACAAAGCGAGTATTTGACCCACCCGGTCTTCCACATGAATCGCGCAGAGAGCGAGATGACGCGCTATATCCGGCGGCTTGCGGATCGTGATCTGGCGCTGGACCGCGCGATGATCCCGCTGGGCTCTTGCACAATGAAGCTGAATGCGACAGCGGAGATGATGCCGGTGAGCTGGCGCGAGTTTTCGATGATCCATCCGTTTGCACCCAGCGATCAGACCAAAGGCTATCGCTATCTCATCGACGATCTGAGCGCGAAACTATGCGAGATCACCGGCTATGACGCAATGTCCATGCAGCCCAATTCGGGCGCGCAGGGCGAATATGCCGGGCTCTTGGCAATCGCAGACTATCATGCGTCCAATGGCGAGGATGCACGCGATATCTGCCTGATCCCGGTCTCTGCGCATGGCACCAACCCGGCCTCGGCGCAAATGGTCGGCATGAAAGTCGTTGTTGTCAAATCGGCGGAGAACGGCGATATCGATGTTGAGGATTTCAAGGCCAAAGCAGCGGCGGCTGGCGACAAGCTGGCAGCCGCAATGATCACCTACCCCTCAACCCACGGCGTGTTCGAAACGACCGTGCGCGAAATTTGCGACATAACCCACGCGCACGGCGGTCAGGTCTATATTGACGGCGCGAACATGAATGCCATGGTCGGTCTTGTGCGCCCGGGCGATATCGGCGGCGATGTGAGCCATCTGAACCTGCATAAAACTTTCTGCATCCCCCATGGCGGCGGCGGGCCGGGCGTGGGCCCGATTGGCGTCAAAGCGCATCTGGAGCCGTTCCTGCCCAACCTGCCGCAACACGACGAAAGCGGCGCGGTGGCTTCGGCCCCCTTTGGCTCGGCCTCGATCCTGCCAATCTCATGGGCCTATATTTTGATGATGGGCGGCGAAGGTCTGACGCAAGCGACGCGGGTTGCGATCCTGAGCGCCAACTATATCGCCAAACGTCTGAGCGGCGCGTATGACATACTCTACACCAACGATGCAGGGCGCATCGCCCATGAGTGCATTCTCGACACGCGCCCTTTGGCCGATAGCACCGGGGTGAGCGTCGATGACATAGCCAAGCGTCTGATCGATTGCGGCTTTCATGCCCCGACGATGTCATGGCCGGTGGCAGGCACGCTGATGATCGAACCGACCGAGTCTGAGACAAAGGCCGAATTGGACCGGTTCTGCGATGCGATGCTGGCAATTCGCGCAGAAGCACAAGCGATTGAGGACGGGCAGATCGACGCGGAGAATAACCCGTTGAAAAACGCACCTCATACTGTCGAGGATCTGGTCGGCGCGTGGGACCGGCCCTACAGCCGCGATCAGGGATGCTTTCCGCCGGGCGCGTTTCGCGTGGATAAATACTGGGCACCAGTGAACCGGATTGACAACGCCTATGGCGACCGAAATCTGGTGTGCACTTGCCCACCAATCGAAGACTATCAAGAAGCGGCGGAGTAGGTGGAGGACTATCCTGACTGCCCGCTTTGCGGGCGTCCAATCCCGCCGGATGCCAAACAGTCTGTGCATCACCTGATCCCGAAACTCAAAGGCGGGAAAGGTGGGCCGACCGTCCTGTTGCATCAGATTTGCCACAATGAAATTCATGCCAGCCTGACCGAAGCGGAACTGGCACAGGCCTATCACACCCTGCAAACCTTACGCACCCACCCACGTCTTGCGAAATTCATCGCATGGGTTGCGAAAAAACCCCCGGCATTTCACAGCAAAACCACCGGTGGACGCCGAAAACGCTAACCAAACGGCGCGCGCGTACCG
>CAYRKW010000009.1:3355-71683 GCA_964425135.1 uncultured Rhodobacterales bacterium | reverse complement strand
TGGCTGGCAGAGGCTCCATCTTCGCATGGAGACGGGCAAAGTCATAAGACAAGCGCAGTCCAACAAAACTGACCCACGCCTACGTCGCCTCCCTTCTTTGGTTGATAAATATCCCGCCGTCCCGCGCAGGGACGGCCCGCGTGGCCTGAACGCAAACTAAAATCGTAATGCGCGCCAGCGCATTGCCGCTTGGCTAAGCGGTCAAAATCTCGCGCATAGCCGACAAAAACGCCGCAACCTCGCCGGTTGTATTGTAGTGGCACATGGAAACGCGGATGCAATCTTCACGCCCCAAAGGCTTCAGAATATTCCCCGAGTAGTGATCCGCCTTGCGAATATGGGTCCGAATGTCCCGCCCATTGAGCGCCTCGATAATCTCAGCGCTCGACTGGCCGTCAACCCAAAACGCCACCAACCCTTCACGGCGTGGATTATCAACCCCGCCCACAATCCGCACACTGTCATACCGCGCCAGCCCCGGCTGATTTCCAGTGCCATTCAGCATGGCATCTGTCAGGCTCTTTTCATGTTCGTGGATCGCCGCCCCCGCCGCCTCGATGCGCCTGCGCAAATCGCCATCCGAGAAATGTCCGCCCAGCCAATCGAAATAGGCCACGACATCCGCAAAAGTGGCATAGGCTCCAGTGTCGCGCGTGCCCAATTCCCAGTTGGTCTGGGGCCCGTCGATCAGCGTATCATGCGGCAGCGCTTCGAATCGCGGCGATATCCAGGCCAGCCCATAGCCATGCCGTGAAAACATCTTATAGGGCGAAATAACATAGCCATCCGCACCATAATCCGACATCGAAAGTCGCCCGTGCGCTGCATGCTGGATGCCGTCGATGATGATAAAGCACTCCGGTGCGACTTTGCGAATTGCCGCCGACACAGCCGCAACATCCACAGCCATACCCGTAACCGGAGATGTGTGAACAATGGTCGCCACCCGGGTTTGGGGCGTGACGTGTTTGGCGTAATCGCCTGCCTCTACCGATCCGGTCGCATCATCATGAGGGACTGCGATATAACGCTTTTGTGCGATTTTTGCCCAGCGAACAGCCGCACTTCGCGATGCCGGATGCTCCAGCGTGGAACCGATAACATCGCCGCCGGGATCAGATTCAATGATTGCCGTTGAGATCAGCCGAAACAATAACTCCGTGCCGCTTTCACCCGCAAAAATCTGCCCCTGAGTGGCGCCGAACAACGTCATCGCCCCTGTCTTGGCAGCCGAGATCACCTCACCCAAGCCTTGGGACATCTGGTTGCTGCGACCCTGATTATCAGGGATCGCCGCAAAGCGGGCAGAGGTGTCAACAACCGAACGCAGGCTCAGGGCGCCGCCGGCATTTTCGAAAAAAATGCGCTTGCCTTGCACGGGGCAATAATCCACATGCGCAAACCGCGCGCGAACCTCATCCATCAGCCCCTGCTTATCCTCAAGCATCGGGCTCGGTCACTCCATCACGGGGATCGAAAACTCGCCGCCCTCTTTGATGCCCGACGGCCAGCGCGCAGTTACGGTTTTGGTGCGCGTGTAGAACTTGAACGCATCAGGCCCGTGTTGATTCAAATCCCCAAACATCGATTTTTTCCAGCCGCCAAAGGTGTGATAGGCCAGCGGCACCGGAATAGGCACATTCACACCCACCATCCCGATATTGATCCGATTGGCAAAATCGCGTGCCGTATCCCCATCGCGGGTGAAAATCGCCGTGCCATTGCCATACTCATGATCCATAGCAAGGCCGATTGCCTCTTCGTAGGTCTTGGCCCGAACAGTCGACAGGACCGGCCCAAAAATTTCCTGCTTATAGATGTCCATATCCGGCGTGACGTTATCAAACAGATGCGCGCCGACGAAATTGCCATCCTCATAGCCCTGCATCGAGAAATCACGTCCATCAACGACCAGTTTGGCCCCTTGATCTACGCCGCTCTCAACAAGCCCAAGGATCTTCTGCTTGGCCTCAGCCGTGATCACCGGACCGTAATCAATATCATCGCCAGCCGTATAGGGACCGACTTTCAGTTTCTCGATGCGTGGCACCAGCTTTTCGATCAACCGATCCGCCGCCTCATCCGTAACCGGCACCGCGACCGAGATGGCCATGCACCGCTCTCCCGCCGCGCCGTATCCAGCACCAACCAGCGCATCTGCCGCCTGATCCATATCTGCATCCGGCATGACGATCATATGGTTTTTCGCTCCGCCAAAGCACTGGCAGCGCTTCCCGTTTGCCGTCGAGCGCGCGTAGATGTACTCCGCAATCGGGGTCGAGCCAACAAAGCCGACCGACTGGATCGTGTCATTGTCGAGGATTGCATCCACGACTTCCTTGTCGCCATGTACGACCTGCAAAATGTCCTCAGGCAGACCCGCCTCAACCATCAGTTCGGCCAGCATATTTGGCACCGACGGATCGCGTTCGGAGGGTTTGAGGATCATCGCATTGCCGCACACAAGCGCCGGACAGAACATCCACATCGGGATCATCGCCGGGAAGTTGAACGGTGTAATCCCTGCCGTCACACCCAAGGGCTGCCGCATCGAATACATATCAATGCCCGGACCCGCGCTATCGGTATACTCACCCTTCAACAGCTGCGGCGCTCCGATGCAATATTCCGCGACTTCAAGGCCCCGGATCACATCACCCTTGGCATCAGGAATGGTCTTGCCATGCTCACGCGACAGCGCTTCGGCCAGTTTGTCCATGTTGCGATTAAGAAGCGAGACGAACTCCATCATCACCCGCGCCCGGCGTTGCGGATTGACCGCCGCCCAGGCCGGTTGCGCTTTGGCCGCGCGCGCGACAGCCGCATCAAGATCGGATTTTCCCGCCATCGCCAGCTTGGCCTGAACTTCGCCGGTTGCCGGATTGTAAACATCTCCCCAGCGATCCGAATTGCCCTTTTCCAACGCGCCGCCGATATAATGCAGTATCTCTTGCATGGATCATTCCTCCCAGTTTTCGTTGCGTTATAACGACGGGGCCAATCATTGACTATGGGAATTTACGCCCGTGATGCGTGAGGGAATTTAGACGGAAATTCGTTGGACTATCGTCGCTTGCCCAAACGACACAGACCATAGGTTCAGCCGGTCAGGCGCGGGGCAGTTCGATCAGGATGGACGTGCCTTTGTCCAGCTCAGATGTCAGGCTGATTGAGCCAGCGTGATCCTGAATGATCCGGGCACAAATCGCCAGACCCAGGCCGCGGCCTTTGTAGTCATCGCTGAAATGAAGCCGTTGGAACATGCCAAAAACGCGCTGGTGATATTGCTCGGCGATGCCAATGCCACTATCGCTGACCGTAAGACAGACGAACAGATCATTCGATTGCGCGCCGTGATCGATCGTAATGACGGGTCTCTCGCCAGGCTTCGTGAATTTTATTGCGTTCTCGATAATGTTGCGAAACAGAAGCTGCAACTGAAGCGCATCGCCAATCACATCCGGAAAACTGTTGATCTGCAGCTGCGCCCCGCTGGCCGCAATATCGTCACTCAGATCATCGCAGGCCGCGTTAATCGCATCGTTTGTCGACGTCCGTTCGTGCTTATTCGATGTGTTGAGTACGCGCGTGAATTGCAGCACGCCATGCAGCGTTTCTTCCATCTGCGTGAGCGTCTCAAGGCTCAACCCGACAAGCTCCAACGCCTCCTCGTTTTGCGCGACACTCGGAAGTGATGCCAACCTCTTGAACATCAGGTTGAGCGCATGCACCGGCGATTTGATGTCATGCAACACCGAATGGGAAAACGTGCGCAAATCCTGCGACGCTTTGTTCGCGAACTGTTTTTCCACACGCACCAGTTCTTCGGCCTGCTTTCGCGCGGTGATATCTGTCGCCATGCCGATGTGCCGCAACACCTCGCCTGCCTCATCCCGCTCGAAAATCGTGTCGTAGGACATCAGCCACGACCAACCCCCAGCCTTGTTGCGCATACGGTATTCGAGCGTTGAGATTTCCCCGTCCGGCATCAAACGCAGTGCGGTGAAATAGCTGTAGATCTTTGGCAGATCGTCCGGATGACACAAGCGGGGAAGCAGCTCCGAGCCAAGCGCCTGCAATTCTGCCTCGGTATACCCCAAAGACGCGCCGAGCGAACGGTTTGAGTACTCATTCGACTGGGTTTGCTGGTTGAAGACATAAATGATGTTCGGCGCGACATTTAGCACCTTTTCCAGAAAAGATCCGCCGTCCCAAGCCGGTACATCACGCTCAGCCGCGCCGTCTTGTGTCGATGCGAAATGACGCACTGCACCCGTCTCCTACTGCAAAAACGCCGCCACAAATGCCAACGCCTGAACCCATACGCGACCTCTTATAGCACGCAGTGTCTTAGCAATTTGTTTCACCTCGCACCAAAATTGCGTTGCGGTTTACTTTTCATTACCCCGCGCAAAGGGTATGAAACCCGTATTCATGTACGGAAATAAAATGTTCAATGATCAAACGGTTCTGGTGACAGGCGGTACTGGCTCTTTCGGATCGGTTTTTGTCCCGATGATCCTCGAAAAATACAACCCGCAAAAACTGATCATCTACTCGCGCGACGAGATGAAGCAGTGGGATATGGCCAAGCGCTTTGAAAATGATCCCCGCGTGCGGTTTTTTATCGGCGACGTACGCGATCGCGACCGACTTTACCGGGCGCTTGATGGGGTGGATTACGTTGTTCATGCGGCGGCATCGAAAATTGTGCCGACGGCTGAATATAATCCGTTCGAATGTGTCAAAACCAACATCAACGGCGCTATGAATGTGATAGATGCCTGCATCGACAAGGGCGTCAAAGGCTGCGTTGCGCTTTCGACGGACAAGGCCTCCAGCCCGGTTAATCTCTATGGCGCGACCAAACTGGCCTCGGATAAGCTCTTTGTGTCGGGCAATTCCTACTCAGGCGCGGACGGATGCCGCTTTTCGGTGGTGCGCTATGGCAATGTGATGGGCTCACGCGGCTCGGTGATTCCGTTTTTCGTGTCGATCAAGGACAAGGGCGAGTTCCCGATCACGGATCCGCGGATGACGCGCTTTATGATTACGCTCGATGAGGCGGTGGGGCTCGTGTTGCACGCCTTCGAAGATATGCGTGGCGGAGAAATTTACGTACAGAAAATCCCGTCCATGACGATCACCGAAATCGCCAAGGCGGTAAATCCTGACGCAAAGCAGACGGTGATTGGCATCAGGCCGGGTGAGAAGCTGCATGAGCAGATGATCAGCGCCGAAGATGCGCATTATACCTACGAATATCCCAAGCATTACAAAATCTTACCGGTAATCAACAGCTGGTCGAGCGACCCGGAGCGGATCAAGGACGGCAAGAAAGTGCCCGAAGGCTTTGTGTATTCTTCCGACACCAATGAGCATTGGATGGACGTGGGCACGCTTCAGGCGTGGATTGACGCCAACAGCGATAAAATCGGAACCTTCTGACCGATGATCCCATATGGCCGTCAGCAGATCACGCAGACAGATATTGATGCCGTCACCGATGTGCTGCGCTCTGATTTTCTAACCACCGGTCCGGCGGTTCCCATGTTCGAGGGCGCGCTGGCGGAAAAAACCAATGCGGCCCATGCGATCGCAGTAAACTCGGCGACTTCAGCGCTGCATATCGCGTGTCTTGCGCTTGATCTAGGGCCGGGCGATACACTCTGGACCGCGCCCAACACATTTGTTGCCTCTGCGAACGTAGGGCGACTGTGTGGTGCGGATGTGGATTTTGTAGATATTGATCCGGCCACCTACTGCATGTCCGCTGATGCGCTAGAGGCGAAACTTGAACGCGGGCCTGCGCCAAAGATTGTCATGCCCGTGCATTTCGCAGGGCAGTGCGGCGATATGGAACGGATCGCGCAGCTTGGCAAAACATACGGCTTCAAGATAGTCGAAGACGCCTCCCACGCCATCGGTGCGCAATACAAAGGATCACCCATCGGGTCGTGCCAGTATTCCGATGTGGCCGTGTTTTCTTTCCATCCGGTCAAAATCATTACCACCGCCGAAGGCGGCGCTGCGATGACGCAGGACGCCGCGCTTGCGGACAAAATGAGGAGCCTTCGCTCTCATGGCGTGACGCGCAGTGACGCGCTGGTTGAACAAAATGGCCCTTGGTACTACGCGCAAGACACCCTTGGTTTGAACTACCGCATCACAGACATTCAGGCCGCTTTGGGGCTCTCGCAGCTTGAGCGGTTGGACGCCTTCATCGCCCGACGACATGATATCCGCAAACGCTATGATGAAGCGCTCAAGGGACTGCCGCTGATCCTGCCCGCGCAAAATGCAGACTGTCATTCATCGCTCCACCTCTACCCGATCCAGATAGATCGCAACCGCACCAACAAAACACGGCGCGAAGTGTTCGAGCAATTGCGCGACACCGGGATCGGCGTGCAAGTGCATTACATCCCGGTCCACACCCAGCCCTATTACCAGGCGCTTGGGTTTGGCGATGGTGATTTTCCGGCGTCCGAGGCGTATTACGCACAAGCCATCAGCATCCCGATGTTCGCAGATTTAAGCGATGCACAAGTGGATGAGGTCGTTGCAAAACTTAAGATGTGTTTCGACTGAGCTAGTCGCGCTCAAACACCACATCACGCTCTCTACGGATCAATTTCGCGAGTGTTTGCGACACAGCTTTCGCGTTGTCCTCTTCATCAAATTGATCCACCAGTTTGGTGTAATGCCGGTCAACAACGCCATCATGCAACGCGCCCAAAAGCCGTCCTGCAGCCTTCTCCAAATCCTCGTGGATCAATGGTGCTGTCACGATCTCATCAAACGTAAGCCCCTCTTTCATGCGCACGACACCGGGAAAATCCCGATACCACGCATTGCCGAAGATCAATGCGCGCTTCCCCTTGCGCACCGCCTCCCATCCCACAGTGCCTGTGATGGTCGCCACAAACAGTGAATTGTCCGTCAGCGCGTGGGTACTGGTGAAGGACGGGACGATCTGAACATTCGGGATACGCGCAAGACGGTGAAAAAACATCGGCCCGCGCATGGCTGCGCGTTGCTTGGGATTGTCTTTTACGTAAATCATCACATCCTCGGGTAGCAATGCGGCGAGATGTTCGATTGCAAGCGCCTGATCGACGTATTTCCCGCCCAAGGATGATGTCGTCATCTCCGGCTGCATCTGCATGGCGAAATAGACAAAGCGCTTTCCAAAATCGACGTCAGCCTCCTCGAATTGCAGGATATGCTCGAAATAGGCCAAACTGTTATCATGGAAAAACTGCGCAAAAGGATCGCGCCACTTGGGTAATCCGCCATAGATTTTTCGCATCCGCGAGATGGTCTTCCACCAATAGACCGGATTGAGCGCAGAGAAGGGACGCTTCATCAACACATGGGCGAAAAGCTGTAACAGTCCGCGCAAAGTGATCCGACCAGTCTCACCGCGCTCTTGCCCGACAGCGCTCATGTAAAACAGATCAAGCTCCTTACCCTGTTCAATGGTCATAGGCGGGGCGTCATCCGCGCTTTCTCGCAAAGACCCGTAGGCTTGTGGCCTGCGCATCGAGAAGAATTTTCCCGGAAACAGCGATTGGGTTACGATCAGCGTTTCAAGCCCCATCGCCCGCGCCATGTGATACAGTGCGGTATCGTAGCTCAGATGCGGGACGTTGAAAAACAGCACATGGGTGACGTCATTCTCGCGCAGTTTCGTCGCCAGAACATCCGTCAAAATGTGATAATAGTCGAGCAAATCCTGTGTGGCCCGAACATGATGTCCCTTGAATTTGAACATGCCTGAATCGCGATGCATGTGATCGACAAATTCGGCTGCACTTTGTTTGAATTCGGCACTGCCGATAAGCTCCATGTTTGCATGGGTCGCTGCCGCACCCCGAACCAATGGCCCGTTAACGCCAGCGCGCTTTGACATGCGCGCCAGCGAGCTGGCCTTGTAATGCGCATCCGTGCCGCCAAGGTGCAGCACCAGCTCGATGTCCTCATTGTCAGCGATCATCTGCTGCAGTATTTTCGTGGTGTTTTTTGCGGTTGAGACGCAGGCAAGCCGAATAGCCATAAACCTAACCGATCATATCCCAATCCAGCGGCTCACCGCGTTTTAGATCGCGCAATGCCGCCTTGCCCAGAACGCTATCAAGATGCTTTGGCTTCAAGCCATTGCCGGGCCGGATGGATCGAATGTTCGCCTGCGACAGTGCCGCGCCCTTCGGGATGTCCTCCACCACGTAAAGCGAGCGGCGGAACTTGGCGTTTGCGCTGCCAACACCCTGCCGATCCGTTTGCGCAGGGCCGAGGGCGGCATGCGCCATGCGGCAATCATCGACAAGCGATTTAAACTCATCCGGCTCAAGCGAAAACGCTGCATCCGGCCCACCATCCGCACGTTTGAGCGTCATGTGCTTCTCGATCACTGTCGCGCCCATTGCAATCGAGGCCACCGAAACCGCCGATCCAAGCGTATGATCCGACAATCCCACCTGCACACCAAACGCCGCCCCAAGCGCCGCAATGGTGCCCAGCCGCATATCTTCGGGCGCAGCAGGATAGGCTGAGATGCAGTGCAGCAGCGTGACCGCAGGCGCCGCCTCTGCCGCTTTGCACGCCTCTTCAATCTCAGCGTAATTCGCAACACCGGTGGACATGATGAGCGGCTTGCCCATCGAAGCAGCCTTGCGGATCAGCGGCAAATCCACCAGCTCAAATGAGGCAATTTTATACGCTGGCGCGTTCAGTCCGGCCAAAAGATCCACCGCTGAGTGATCAAAAGGCGACGAAAAACAAGCCAATCCATGCTTGGCCGCGCGCTTAAACAAGTCCTCATGCCACTCCCAGGGCGTGCTCGCTTCTTGATACAATTCATAAAGCGACCGACCGTCCCACAACCCGCCTTCGATGCGGAACTCCGGTCGGTCCACATCAATCGTGATTGTGTCCGCCGTATACGTTTGTAGCTTAATCGCATCCGCGCCTGTGGACGCCGCTGCATCGACCAGCTCCAACGCACGGGATTTATCGCCGTTATGATTGCCCGAAAGCTCAGCAATGATGTAGGGACTGTGATCTGCGCCGACGGGGCGACCGGCAATCTCAAACGCGTGCATAGGCAAGCCAATCCTCTTTGTTTAGGGCGAAGCGATACGCGCCCCCCGCCTGTTGTGCAATATGCACAAATCCAAGCCGCTCATGCAAATGGATAGACACTTTGTTGTCTGCCAGCACATCAGCCTCAATCCGATCAACAACCTTGAATGCCTCTCGCAAAAACCCTGCGAGCATCCGCCCGCCTGCACCTTTTGGCGCATCGGGTGCGCCGATATAGAAATTCCAACGCCAGACCTCGCCATCACCCGATGCGCTGATAAACCCCAGTTTCCGCCCGCCCTCGCTGTAGATCCGCCACATCCCGTCGCCCCGCACGCGCGCCTTTGCAAACCATGCCGCATGCTCGTCCGGATCAATCTCATGCTGCGTCAGGCTCACGGACCTGATGTGCGGCTCATTCCTCCAGGCAAGCAGTTGCCCAGCGTCCGCATCCGACAGCGGATCAAGCCGCGCCGCTAACACATCCAACACGCGCTCAGCGCCGCGCCCGTCGCAAATCTCCTTGGCTCGCGCGGACATGGCTGGAATATCCGCCGCCTCTATTGCAGCCCGGATCGACGCTACATCGCCCTTGGCAAATACAGCCGCTCCAGCATCGCTCAGGTCTTTGCAAATCCGCTGTTGGTTCGGTGCCACCGCGACCATGACGCACGGCAACCCCAGCGCGCATCGCTCCCAAGCAGACATGCCGCCCGCGCCAACAGCCAAATCAGCCGCCAGAAAAAGACCCGAAACATCCTTCACATTGTAATGCAGCACCACATTCGGAAGGCGTGCTGCCAGCGTGTCAAGCGCGCCTCGCGTATCAGCAAGCGGTCCAACGACCACATCAATGGCCTCCAGCCCCAGCCCTTCACTCGCCTCCAGCGCCAGTGTCGCCAGCCCATAGGCATCCCCTGCACCGGGCATGACCAGCAGACGTTTTAACGTCGTCCTGACCGGCGCATCAGCCTGAAACTCAGGCCGCAACAAGGCATAATTCGGACCTGACAGGACAGCGCGCGCGCCTTTGCCGTAGCGCGCGGGTGTAAGCCGTGTTTGATCGACAATCAGATCGCATCGCAGATCAAACCTATCTAAATCGTCGAGATAGGCGATTTTGGTCGCAGCGGGCATCGCCGACAGCCAGTCTTGCCCGACCCCGTAGTGATCCACGATCAACCAATCTGGGTCTTCGGCGCTCAAAATCTCCCGGGTCTGTGCCGCGTCCTGATCGGGCGATGCGCCGAGCCAACTGACATAGCTTGCAGCATTTTGCGTAACATCGCTGCCGGGCAACTCGATCACATCAACGCCATATCCCTTCACCGCAGACAACAGCGCCGGATCGAGACCGCGCGTGACGAATGTAGCCGACCAACCGCGCTCAGTCGCGGCGCGGGCAAGTGTCAGGCAGCGCATGATGTGACCACCGCCGATGGCCGGTCCCGCATCCACCCGAACCAGAAGTTTCACGCGCGCCTCGCCGCAAACAGGGACAGCGCCCGATCCCAATCCGCCGGCGTGTCGATATCGCACACATCATTTGCATCAAGGATCACTGCCGATGCGCCATCCCAGACCTTAGCCTTCGGATCGCGCCAGGTTTTTGCAAGCGCCCAGTAGAACTGACCCGCATCGAAGTATGCAGGCTCAAGGTCTTGCGAGCGCTTTGCGATATCCTCCAGCGAAAAAGGTACAAATCCGCCTTCATCTTGGCGATAGGCCCGCTGTATTTGCGTCGCATATTCGCACATGCTCAACACCCAGCGTGCGCCTGCGTGCAGACGCGCGAGCCCGTCTTCCAACGCCTGCGCCCGCGCAAAAACTGCGGTGGCATAAAGACAGCACACAGGGGTCTCATCCGTGAGATCCAAATGTTGGACCGCATCGCCGATAACCTCCGTCGTCCCCGCATAATCATCCGCCAAATCCGGATTGCGCAGGAACGGCACGCTTGCTCCGACATCCCGCGCCACCTGCGCAATCTCTTCATCATCAGTGCTGACAATCACCTCACCAAAGAGCCCACTGCTCAGCGCCGTGCGAATAGGCCAGCCGATCATGGGGCGACCGTGAAACGGCTTGATATTCTTGCGCGGAATGCGTTTCGATCCGCCCCGCGCGGGTATGATTGCAACTGGTTTGGCCAACCGCTCACGACCTTCTCAATGTCACTTTCGCCCCCGGTTTTAGACCCTTTTGGGCGCTGCGCAACTAAGATGGATTGTGCCGCGTTTCCATCTCTACTAGGCAATCAGCGCAATACCATCAAAGGACACGCACCTCATGCGCCTGTTTCTCGATAGCGCCGATCCCGCCGATTGGGTTGAATTTGCCAGGTTCGGTATTTTCCAAGGCATCACGACAAATCCGCTTTTGGCGCAAAAAATCGGTGTGAGTTACGCCAATATTGACTGGGCGTCGCGGCTCGCGCAGGCCAAAGATCTTGGCTATGCCGAGCTACACATCCAGCTTCACGGACCACCAGATGACTATCTGCCCTTCGCCAGCTCCATCCACGATCTGGGCGCGCAACACGGCATTGATGCGGTTGTGAAAATCCCTCTGGTACGCAAGGCCATCGCTATTGCGCCGCACATCGCCCAAACCGGTCAGAAATTCCTGATGACCGCCTGCTACAGCGCCGAACAAGCGCTGATCGCAACCGCGCTGGGCGCACATTACATCGCCCCTTATCTGGGGCGCATGTCCGAACTGGGCATTGATGCGATGCAGGCACTCAAAACCATGAACGTCATGTGTGATGGTACGCCAACAGATGTGATGGCCGCCTCGATCCGCACAGTGGAGCAACTCGCGCAGATCGCAACGCTTGGAACCCCCGCAGCCACGATCGCGCCCGATATTGCCCGCGCACTCTTGGACAATCCCAACGCGATTGACGCCTTTAACCAGTTCGAAAGTGCGCCCTAAAGATCTACCATCCCCCACTTTTTGAAGCGCCCACAATACAAACGGCTCCGTGCATTTAAACTAAGGGGGAAAATAGCCGAAAGCGCGTCAAAACAACCAATTACTATTGTGAAAACCCCAAGAGTGACTAAGTGAACCAAGATCAACAGGAAGGGGAAATCATGAATATTATGTCTATAGCGATGAACTATTTGGGGCCATCGGTCGTCTCGAAAGTTGCGTCTATGATGGGGATCCAAGGCCCTCTGGCCAATAAACTCATTTCAGCAGCGATGCCCGCGATTTTGGCGGCGCTCTCTGGCAAAGCGGCGAGCGCTTCTGGTGCCGGATCGCTTCTGAGCGCGATCAAGGATTTCAGTTTCGGATCGGACAATGATCTTGAAGGTGCGCTCAATGGCCCCAATGCGGGCAACGTGGCAAGCTCAGGCGCAGATATGCTCGGCGGTCTGCTCGGAAACGCAGGTCTTAGCTCCTTGAGCGGCGCGCTCAGCCGGTTTGGCGGCGTCGATGATGCGCAATCCCAGACCGTTCTGGGCATGTTGGCACCGGTTGCGATGCAATCGCTTGGCGGTCAGGTGGCCGAAAACAACATGGGCGCAGGCGAGCTTGCAGACTTTATGAAAGGTCAGCGGAAAAACATCGCAACAGCGATGCCCGCCGGTTTTGCCTCCGAATTGTCCGGCACGGGGTTGCTCGGCGACATGGATGAATTCGCGGGCGGAATAACGGGCGCAGCAAGTAGTGCGGTTTCGGGCGCAAGCGACGCGGCGGGCGATGCTGTCGCAGCGGCCCGCTCACAGGTTGAAGAAGCCTCAAGCGGCGGTGGCGGGATGATGAAATGGATCATCGGCGCTGTCGTGCTCGCTGGCCTTGCCTGGTATTTCCTAAGCGGCTCCAAGCCCGAAATGCCCGATACGTCAGCCCTGACCGAACAGTCGTTCACCGTGGGTGACGTCGATGTGGGCGCGCAATTTGGCGGTATCATGGACGATCTCAAAGGCACCGTCGGCTCGATCACCGATGCAGACAGCGCTACAGCCGCACTGCCGCAACTCGAAGACGTGAACACCCGTCTTGATGGCATCACCGATCTTGCAGGACAGCTGCCAGAATCGGCCCAGGGCGCTTTTGGCGGCATCGTTGGAACGGCTCTGTCGACGATTAAACCTCTGATCGAGAATGCGATCGAAGCCTCTGGCGCAGGTTCGATCCTGCAACCGGTCGTGGATACGATGTTCGAAAAACTTGAAGGCCTCGCGGGCTAACCGCTACCTCAGACCATAATCACCGAAAAGGCGCAGACCGCGAGGGGCTGCGCCTTTTTTGTTACTCATTTGAAATCTGAATATCGCCTGCAACCGAGCTTTTCACGACCAGCGCCGCATTGGGCAAATCGTTCATCTCCGCCTTGGCCAGCGCATGCTCATTGCTGTACCCGTGATCGCGCCAGCGCTGGGTCAAACGCTTTTGCAAAACAGCCATCGGCACCTTCAACTCAATACTCAAATCCCATAATTCATGCAGCGCGTGCCACGCCGCATCTTCGAGCATCAGATAATTGCCCTCCACGATCACCGTCTCGATCTGCTCATCCACGACCCTGGCCCCTGCAATCGCTTGGTCAGAGCGTCGGTCAAAGACCGGATACACAACCTCCGCTTCCCGCCGAAGTCGCCGAATGAGATACTGAAAACCAGCCGCATCAAACGTCTGCGGCGCGCCCTTGCGCTGCAACAACCCTCGTTCATCGAGAATGGCGTTATCAAGATGAAACCCATCCATCGGCACAACGCAGCTTTTGGGCTGTTGTGCTGCGATTTTTTCCGCAAAAGTGGACTTGCCACTTGCGGGCGGCCCGAAAACTGCAACCATGCGGCGTCTGTTCGAGAAGGGGGCGGCCTCAATAGCACCGCAGATCGCATCAATATCCATTCGTATCAGGCTGCGACAGGCGCATCGGGAAGTTTCGCACCGGTCATAAAAGCAACCGCATCCGACATCGAATGTTCCTTGGGATCAATCACGCACAAACGACGCCCCAGCCGATGCACATGGATGCGGTCAGCAACTTCGAAGACATGCGGCATATTGTGTGAAATCAGGATGATCGGAATACCACGGCTTTTGACGTCGAGAATAAGCTCCAGAACACGGCGGCTTTCCTTCACGCCCAAAGCCGCTGTTGGCTCGTCCAGAATGATGACTTTCGACCCAAACGCGGCTGCTCGTGCCACCGCAACGCCTTGCCGCTGACCGCCCGAGAGCGTTTCGACTGCCTGATTGATGTTCTGAATTGTCATCAGTCCAAGCTCGGACAGTTTCTCACGGGCCAGTTTCTCCATTTGCTTGCGATCCAGTTGGCGCAGGATTTTACCGCGAAACCCGGGCTTTCGTATCTCGCGCCCCATGAACATATTGTCGGAGATCGACAGGGCAGGGGACATGGCGAGAGTCTGATAGACCGTCTCGATCCCCGCTTCGCGCGCATCGCTGGGGGAGTGGAAATTCACGTCTTGCCCGTCGAGCCTGACGGTTCCTGAATCCGGTATAACCGCGCCCGACATGGCTTTGATCAGCGTACTCTTGCCTGCGCCATTATCGCCAATAACCGCGAGAATCTCGCCTGGCATCAATTCAAAATCGCAATTGTCGAGCGCCGTCACCCGTCCATAGCGTTTGGTCAGCCCGGTGGCCTGCAATATCGGTTCCATCACGCTGCCACCTTTCTGATCCACTGATCCACCGCAACCGCGCCGATTATGAGAAGTCCAATCAGCAAAAACGTCCATTGCGCATCCGCGCCCAGCAGTCGCAGGCCAAGGGCAAAGACCCCGACGATCAACGCGCCGAAGAACGCGCCGACAATCGAGCCGCGCCCTCCAAAGAGCGAGATGCCCCCGATCACAACCGCCGTTATGCTCTCAATGTTCAAAAGCTGCCCCGATGTGGGCGAGACCGATCCAATGCGCCCGATCAAGGCCCATCCGGCCAGCGCGCAGATAAACCCGGCCAGCGCATAGACCGAGATGAGCGTGCGTTTGACGTTCACGCCCGAAAGTTCCGCCGCCTCAGGATCATCGCCAACCGCATAAACATGCCGCCCCCAGGCCGTTTGGCGCAGGACGTAGGCAAGGATCACAACCAGCGCGACCATCAGAACCACGCCGACAGTAAAAACAGCCCCGCCGATGTTGAATTTTGTGCCGAGCAATTGCAGCAGCGGCGCCTGCTCTGCGATATCCTGACTGCGGATCGTCTCATTGGCCGAATACAGGAAATTGGCCGCCAGAACGATCTGCCACATCCCTAACGTCACGATAAACGGCGGTAGTTTCATCACCGCAACCAGCCACCCGTTCAATGTTCCGATCAATGTCCCGAACAGCAAGCCACACGCCACCGCGACCTCCACAGGCAGGCCATAGCGAAACGTAAACTGCCCCATTACCACCGACGAGATCACCGCGATCGCTCCAACCGACAGATCAATCCCCGCCGTCAGGATCACCAGCGATTGCGCCGCCGCCACGATCCCCACGATCTGCACCTGCTGCAAAATCAGCGTCAGCGCGAACGGCGAGAAAAACTTGCTGCCCAAGAGCACCCCGAACACCACAATCGCCACAACCAGAACGATCAGCGGCACCAGCGCAGGCGTTGTGTGCAGCGCATGGTGGAACTTAGAGATCAGGCCTTTGTCATGATCGTCAAACTGGGCGATCTCATTGGCCGCTTCGGCGCTGATAGCCTCGTAGTCTTGCTCTGTCGCCATGATCCCCGATCCTCGCGTTCGTATTCAAGGTAAAACAAAGGCGGACCGGAGCCCGCCCTTGTCAGATTTACAGTGCCTTAAAGTGATTGCTCAGATCAACCCCAGCAAAGCTCCGTACCTTTGGCAGTGTCGATGCTCTCAACACCATCAACCGCTTGATCGGTCACAAGCGCAACACCAGTGTCGAAGAAATCCTTACCTTCGGTCGCTTGTGGCTTGGTGCCATCGGCGGCCCAGGCAGCAATCGCCTCAATACCGAGCGAGGCCATCAGCAGCGGGTATTGCTGCGATGTCGCGCCAATCACACCGTCTTTGACATTGGCAACACCAGGGCAACCACCGTCCACCGACACGATCAGCACGTCATTCTCGCGACCGATTGACTTGAGCGCTTCATATGCGCCCGCCGCTGCAGGCTCGTTGATTGTGTAAACGACGTTGATCTCAGGGTCTTTGGCAAGAAGGTTTTCCATCGCCTTGCGGCCACCCTCTTCGTTCCCGGCTGTGACGTCATTGCCGATGATCCGTGGATCATCCTCGTCACCCCATTTGTTCGGATCGCCAAGATCAATACCAAAGCCTTGCAAGAAGCCCTGATCGCGCAAAACGCCAACCGTCGGCTGGCTCACCGCCAGATCGAGCATGCCGATTTTCGCATTGGCAGCATCATCGCCCAAGGAGGCCGCAGCCCATTTGCCGATCAGCTCACCGGCTAGGAAATTGTCGGTTGCAAAGGTCATATCGGCCGCATCAATCGGCTCAAGCGGCGTGTCGAGCGCAATCACCAAAAGCCCGGCATCGCGCGCCTGCTGCACGGCCGGCACAATAGAGGATGTGTCTGATGCGGTGATCAGAATACCCTTCGCGCCATCCGCAATACAGGTCTCAATCGCCGCCACTTGCGTCTCATGATCGCCGTCAACTTTACCCGCATAGGTGCTGAGCGATACGCCCAACTCTTCGGCCTTCGCCAGCGCACCTTCGCGCATTTTAACGAAAAACGGATTGGTGTCGGTCTTGGTAATCAGGCAAGCTGATACCGCATGACTGGCCGCAAAAGCCGAGCCTGTCATCGTGACAAGTGCGATTGCAGTGCTTGCTATCAATTTCTTCATATCGTCCTCCCAGAAAATTATGCCGCCGTATTCACACAACGGCCTAGGAGAAATAATTGGGCGATTCTTTTGAGAAGTCAAAACGACACTTAAACGCGGTTTAGACCCGCGGCGTCTGACAGGGCTAAGTTGCCGCGCTCTAACGCGCCACATGCGCCAATCGCAAGGCGCGGATAAACGCAAGAATGAACAACACCGTCAGCGCCAGAATGATCGTCGGCGCAGGCGCGCTGTCGATGAAAAAGCTGAGATAAATCCCAAAGATACTCGCCGAAACCGTAATCAAAACCGCAATAATCAGCATCACCTCAAACCGCCGTGTCAGCAAAAACGCGATAGCCCCCGGCGCAATCAACAACCCGATTGATAGGATAATTCCCACCGCAGACAGCGTCGCAACAATCGTCAGCGAGATCAGCGCCAGCAGGCCATAGTGCAGCGCCCGTACATACAGCCCCGCCGCTTTGGCTTGCACCGGATCAAAGCAATAGAGCATCAGATCCCGCCGCTTTGCGATCAGCACGAGACTGACAACCACTCCAATCAGCCCCGCTGTCCAAAGCGCAGCCGCATCAATCCCCAGCATGTTCCCGAACAGAATATGATCGAGATGAACATCCGTGCGGATTTTTGTGTAGAGCACGATCCCAAACCCAAACATCCCCGAAAACACTATCCCCATGATCGTATCCTGCTTCACGCGGCTATGCTCGGACAGAAATCCAGTGGCCAGCGCGCAGATCATTCCGGCACAAAACGCCCCGATGATCAGCGGGATGTTGAGCACATAGGCCACAACCACCCCCGGCAGCACCGCATGGCTGATCGCATCCCCCATCAGGGACCAGCCCTTCATGACAAGATAACAGGACAAAAGGCTCGTCGGCACAGACAAGATGACCATGATCAAAAACGCATTGTTCATGAAAGCGAATTGGAAGGGTTGCAGCAGCGTCTCCATCAGCCGCCCTCAACCGCGCGCGATGTTTTGCGCCTTGCCGCGAGATAGCCGTGCTTGGGCGCGAAGAGGAAGGCCGCGAGGAACACGAGTGTCTGGAGCGAGACGATCAGCCCGCCAGTTGCGCCGTCCAAAAAGAAGCTCAGATACGCGCCGATAAAGCTCGTTGCGGCGCCGATGATGACGCTCAGGACCAATAAGCGCGGGAAGCGGTCGGTCAGAAGATAGGCCGTCGCGCCGGGTGTGACGACCATCGCAATCACCAAAAACGCGCCAACCGTTTGCAATGCCGCAACGCAAGAGGCCGACAAGAGCATGAAAAACACCACCCGCAGCAACTCAGGCCGCAAACCAATGGAACGCGCATGGTTCTCGTCAAAGAACGCAACCATCAGGTCTTTCCACTTCGCCAGCAAAATCGCCAGCGTCACAAATCCTATGATCGCAAGTTGCAAGGTGTCGGATGGCGAGATCGCAAGAATATTGCCCATCACAATCGTCTCGATACTCACCGAGGTCGGTGAGAGCGATACCATAAAAAGTCCAAGGCCGAAAAAAGAGGTGAAGATAAGCCCAATAATCGTATCTTCCTTCAATCCCGTCCGCTGATTGAGAAACAGCATCGTGCCCGCCGCCAGCCCGCCGGCAGCAAACGCGCCCAAAGCGAAGGGCAGTCCCAGCATGTAGGCGCCCGCAACGCCCGGCACGATCGAATGGCTCAGCGCATCACCGATCAGCGACCAGCCCTTGAGCATCAGATACGCCGATAAAAACGCACAGATCGCCCCGACAAGCGCGCTCACCCACATGGCGTTAAACATGTAGCCGTAGGTGAAAGGCTGCCAGAGTGTCTCGATCATTCACTATCGACCTTTTCCTGCTCCTCATGGCCGTAGACCACAAAGGGGCGCTCGTCATCTGTGATGACCCGGATTTTCCGGGCATCATCGTCGTCATGCAGATCATCGCCGCCCAGCACGAAGTGCCGCAGCACACCGCCAAAAGCACGTTCGAGATTCTTGTGCGTGAATGTCGTCTCGGTGGGGCCAAACGCGAGAATGGTCTCTTTGACCAGAACCGTCCTGTCGCAAAACTCCGGCACTGAGCCAAGGTTATGGGTCGAGACCAGCATCACCCGTCCTTCGTCGCGCAACTCTTTCAAAAGCGCGATAATCGCGTCCTCGGTCTGCACATCCACGCCTGTAAATGGCTCATCGAGCAGAATGACCTGCCCGTCTTGGGCAATCGCACGCGCCAGAAACACCCGCTTGCGCTGCCCGCCCGAAAGCTCCCCGATTTGCCGCGTGCGATAGTCAGTCATACCAACACGCAAGAGCGCGTGCGCCACCGCCTCATGATCGGCAGCAGAGGGGCGGCGAAAAAAGCCCATATGGCCGTAGCGCCCCATCATCACCACGTCTTCGACGAGAACCGGAAAGCTCCAATCGACCTCTTCGGCTTGCGGAACATAGGCAACGATATTCTGCCGCAACGCGTCTTTCACAGGACGCCCCATCACGGATATCTCGCCATGCGCCGTCGGCACAAAGCCCATAATCGCCTTGAAGAGCGTGGATTTGCCCGCGCCGTTCACGCCCACAAGCGCGGTGATGGTACCGGTCGGAATGTCGAAACGAGCATCGCGCAAAGCCGTGTGACCATTGCGATAGGTCACCGTCACATCCCGCACATCAAGACCGGTCGCCTCACTCACTTCGTCAAACCCGCCGCGATGGTTTCGGTTGTCACACGCAACAGATCAATGAACGTCGGCACCGGCCCGTCCGCAGCGGTCAGACTGTCCACGTAAAGCACCCCGCCATACGCCGCGTCTGTCTCCCGCGCCACCTGTTCAGCTGGGGCTTGCGAGACGGTGCTTTCGCAAAATACTGTTGGAATATCATTCGCGCGCACCGTATCAATTACCTTGCGCACCTGTTGCGGCGTGCCTTGCGCATCGGCGTTGATCGGCCAAAGATAAAGCTCTTTCATCTCAAAATCCCGCGCCAGATAACTAAACGCCCCCTCGCAGGACACCAGCCAGCGCTTCTCCTGCGGAACCGCTAAAATTTGCTCTTTCAAAGGCCCAATCGCGTCCGATATCTCCGCCTTATAGGCTTCCGCATTCGCCCGATACACCTCCGCATTGTCAGGATCATGCGTCACAAACGCATCGCGGATGTTATCGACATAAATCAGCGCACTACTCAGCGCCATCCAGGCGTGCGGATTGGGTTTGCCGTCGTACTCGCCTTCCGTGATGCTCATCGGCGCAATCCCATCCGACAGCGTCGCGCTCGGTACATCGCGCAGATTGCTGAAAAACTGCTCGAACCACAGCTCCAGATTAAGCCCGTTCCACAAGATCAAATCCGCATCCTGCGCCTTGATAATATCGCGCGGCGTGGGCTGATAACCGTGGATTTCCGCACCCGCCTTGGTGATGCTCTCCACCGTCGCCGCATCACCCGCCACATTGCGCGCCATATCCGCGATAACGGTGAAGGTCGTCACCGCCTTGAACTTATCGTCCTGCGCAACCGCTGCGGAAGACGCAAGCAGCACATGAAAAGCACAAATAATCGCTAAAACGGGTCTCATGGATCAGGTTTTCCTTTGCAATTGGCACATAATCAGGCAAATGCGTATGAGAATTATTCGCAACTGTAAACAAGATTGATAACCATTCTCAAAGATAACCCGTAGTTGCGAATTGGAAGGAGAAAATGCAACTTTCTGAGCAAGATCACACCAATATGGAGGCCAACCTGCGCAGCGCTAACGTGCGGGTGACGCCCCAGCGCATCGCAATCCTCGCCGTTCTCTCTCGCGCCGATGATCATCCCGATGCCGAAGAGGTCCACCAACGTGTGCGCCAGATATCGCCCTCCGTCTCGCTCGCAACCGTCTATCGCACGCTATCGGTGCTCGAAGAGGCGGGCGTGATCCAGCGCCACAGCTTCGAAGGCGGCGGGGCGCGCTTCGAGACCACTCAGCAGGACCACCACGACCATATCGTCGATCTCCAAACCGGTCAGGTGATCGAGTTCAATTCTCCGCAAATCGAGCGTCTGCAAAACGAGATTGCCGCCCAGCTTGGCTATAAGGTGATCCACCACCGCCTGGAGCTTTACTGCGAAAAGATCTGACGCGCGCATTTTCACCATGGCACCCCGCAAATCCCGCGCCTAAGGTGCGCCCATGGCCACCACTCCGATCATCGCCGACAATCCCCTGCGCGCCATCGCGCTCAAAGTCTTTTCGGTGGTGCTCTTCACCGGCATGGCCACCTGCATCAAAGCCGCCTCTGACGCTGTCCCGCCCGGCGAGGCCGTCTTCTTTCGCTCCTTTTTCGCCATCCCCGTCATTCTCGTCTGGCTCTTGTGGCAACATGACCTTAAAGAAGGGCTCAAAACCAAAAACATCCAAGGCCACCTGTGGCGCGGCGGGATTGGCTCGGCGGCGATGTTGCTCGGCTTTACCTCGCTCGCCTACCTGCCGTTGCCCGAAGCCACAGCCATCGGTTTCGCAGCACCCATCATCACCGTGATCCTCGCCGCGATATTCCTAGGCGAGCGCATTCGCCTCTTCCGCATGGCCGCCGTCGTGCTGGGGCTTATTGGCGTCCTGATCATCCTCGCGCCCCGCTTCGGCGCAAGCGTCAGCGAAACGACCACAAGCCTTGCCACCCTGGGTGCCTTGGCCGCGCTCGGCTCCGCCTTCCTGCGCGCGACCGCCCTGATTTTCACACGCCGACTGGTGGTCAAGGAAAACACCGCGACAATCGTCTTCTACTTCTCCACCATCGCCTCCATCGCGGGCCTGATGACCATTCCGTTCGGCTGGTCAGTCCCGCCACTGACCGACGCGCTTTTGCTTATCGCATCGGGCCTTTTGGGCGGGGTCGCACAGATATTCCTGACCAACAGCTACCGCTATGCCCCCGCAGGTGTGATCGCACCCTTCGACTACACATCCATGATTTTCGCCATCATTGTCGGGTTCTGGCTCTTCGACGAGGTTCCGACCCTGACCGTGTTCATCGGTGCCGCCGTTGTCGTGGGCGCGGGCATCTTCATCATTCTGCGCGAGCGCGCGCTTGGTCTCAAGCGCGGCAAGGCACGTTCCGTCACACCTTCGCAAGGCTAGGCTATGAGAATCTCTGAGAACCCGCACAGATCGAACACATGGGCGATGCAAGGACTTGACGACATCCCCATCCCAAGCATCGATCACGCACGCCCGCAAAAGATGTTGGAGCGTTGCCCACGCGCAGGCCAAACCCCGCTGGTCCGCGCCGATGCGGCTGCCAAAGCGCTCGGCATCGGACAACTTTCCATCAAGGACGAGCGCGGACGCATGGATCTCGGCAGCTTCAAAGCGCTCGGCGCCGCCTATGTTATCGCGAGCGATGCGGCTCAGGCCGACATCTCAGGCGAGACCTACATCACCGCCAGCGCCGGAAACCACGGTCTCTCGGTCGCAGCAGGCGCACAAGCGTTCGGCGCGAGTGCGGTGATCTATATCGCACAAACAGTGCCAGAGGCCTTTGCGAAGCGTCTGCGCGATCTGGGCGCGGAGGTTGTGCGCGCAGGCGAGGACTACGAGCAAAGCATGGCCGCCGCGCTGTCCGCCGCTCAGACAAACGGCTGGCGGCTTTTGTCGGATAGCTCATGGGATGGCTACACCGAGCGCCCGCATCGGTTGATGGAAGGCTACCTTGTGATGATGGCAGAGACATTCGTGCAAATAGACGCACCGCCCACACATATCTTCCTGCAAGCTGGCGTCGGCGGTCTCGCAGGCGCCGCCGCTGCTGCCGCCCGTGCCCATTGGGGCGATGCGCCGATGATCGTGGTGGTCGAACCGGATGAGGCACCCGCGCTCTTTGCGTCCATTGAGGCCAGTCGCCCGGTGGTCTCCCAAGGCGGCGTGTCCGCTATGGGGCGTCTCGATTGCAAAGAACCGTCATTGATAGCGTTGAAGGGCCTGTCGCGCGATGCGGATGCCTTCATGCTGATCAGCGAAGCGGAAGGGCAGGCGGGCGCGGATTTTGCCCAGGCTCACGACATGCCGTCCACACCATCGGGCGCGGCAGCTCTCGCCGGGCTGCTTTGCGCCGATCACGTGCAACTGTCGCTTGGTCCGACAAGCCATGCCCTGATTATCCTCAGCGAAGGGCCGGAGTGATAAACCGCGTTGATGCGTGCGCTCCGGTTAACGAATGGCGGAATTTGAGCCGACTGTGCATAGGTTGTGCATAGATTGTGCATAGGATGCGCAT
Organism: uncultured Rhodobacterales bacterium; assembly: GCA_964425135.1. Taxonomy (GTDB): domain Bacteria; phylum Pseudomonadota; class Alphaproteobacteria; order Rhodobacterales; family Rhodobacteraceae; genus CAYLLD01. The sequence goes on along the minus strand of CAYRKW010000009.1, from coordinate 48,533 downwards.
CGCGCTTTTCGTCATTAACGATTGATTTTAAAGGGTTTTGCGGTTTTGCCGATCCGCGTTAACACAATTGTGCATATCCGGCGCAAAATCATAGGAAGCCGCAGGGCATTATCCCAATATCTCACTGACCAGAACCGCCCGCTTTTCCTTAACCGAACGCAGCGCTGCTTCTGCCAGAGCCAGCGCCATCATCCCGTCATGCCCGCTCGCAGGCATCGGCGCATCATCCCGGATCGCCGCGATAAACGCTGCAATTTCAAGCTCATAGGCCCGCGCATATCGGGTCATGAAGAAATTCAGGAGCGGCGGCGCGTGATACCCATCCGCATCCGCAATCTCGACATTCGCCTCCCGCGTATTCTGCGCACTCACCGCCCCTTTTGAGCCATGGACCTCAATGCGCTGATCATACCCATAAGCGGCCCGCCGCGAGTTGGTAATCGTCGCCTGCCTGCCGCTCGCCGTGGTCAAAATGACATTCGTACTGTCATAATCCCCCAGCACCCCAATCGCCGGATCAACCAACACACTCGCCGCCGCCATCACACTCTCGATCTCTTCTCCGAGCACCCAACGGGCCATGTCAAAATCATGAATAGTCATGTCACGAAATATCCCGCCAGAGCGTTTGATATACTCCGCAGGCGGCGGTGACGGATCACGGCTGGTGATCGTCACCATCTCCACATCGCCGATTTTTCCAGCGTCAATGGCCGCCTTCAACGCATTGAAATCAGGGTCAAAACGCCGGTTGAACCCAACCATCAGCGCGCCGCCCTCAGTCTCGACAACCTCCAGACAGTTTTTCACGCGCGCCAAATCCAGATCGATCGGTTTCTCGCAGAAAACCGCCTTGCCAGCGCGCACAAACTGCTCGATTTGCGCCGCATGCATATCGGTCGGAGTGCAGATGACAACCGCATCGATATCGTCTGATGCGGCGATCTCGTCAATCGACCGCACATCGCAATGATAAGCATCCCGAACCGCATTTGCCGCCGCCGCAACCGGATCAGAAACTGCAACCAAACGTGCCCCATCCACGGCCGAAATCGCACGCGCATGGACCTGACCAATACGACCAGCGCCCAGAACACCAAATTGCAAACTCATGCTATGCCGCACCCTCATATTCCGCGCCGGTTTTGGCGCCGGTGATATAGGCAACCACGTCCTGACCGTCGGTCTCGTTTTTGTTCAGATTGGCCACGATCCGTCCGCGTCGGAACACGACGATCCGGTCCACCAGATCCATCACCTGCCGCATGTTGTGCGAGATCAGGATCAGCGGTTCACCCTCGTCTTTGAGGGTCTTGATGATGTTCTCGACCTGCGCGGTTTCTTGCACACCCAGCGCCGCTGTCGGCTCATCCATGATGGTCATTTTCGAATGAAACGTGGCCGTGCGCGCAATCGCCACACACTGCCGCTGACCGCCCGACATATTCTGGATCGTGTTGCGGATGTTGGGAATTTTCACGCCGGTTTTGTTGAGCCCGTCTATCGTGTCCTGCCGCATGGCTTTGTAGTCGAGAAAACGGAAAGGCCCCAGAAAATCGAACTTGGTTTTCTCGCGGCCCAGAAAGAGATTATCCGGAACATCCAGATGGTCTGCAAGCGCAAGTGTCTGAAAAACCGTCTCAATCCCAGCCTCGCGTGCATCCAAAGGACCGGCAAAATGCACTGGCTTGCCGTCGAAGATGACGTCGCCGCGCGTGCGTTGCTCCACTCCTGTGATCTGGCGCACAAAGGTTGATTTGCCCGCGCCATTGTCGCCCATGATCGCCACATGCTCGCCCTTGCGGATCGTAAAGTCCGCGCCTTCAAGCGCATGAACGCCGCCGTAGTATTTGGTGAGATCTTTGGTTTGAAGAATAATATCGTTACTCATATCCCGCGCCTCTCAAACCTTTGTGCCACTGCGTTGCCGCCATTGGTCAAGCATGACCGCAGCAATGATAATTCCGCCCATGGCCATCAATTGATACGACCCATCAAGCTTTACGTAGGTGAAGCCCGAGCGGATGACGCCCAGCACCATTGCGCCCAGCACTGTGCCGATAATCGAGCCACGTCCTCCTTGCAAAGAGATGCCGCCGATCACCGCCATGGCGATGGCAAAAAGCTCGTAGAACTCGCCCATCCCCGCCTGCGCCGTCGCGCCCTTTGCGCTCAAGACGATCCCGGCAAAAGCGGCCAGCATCGAGGCGATCATATAGACGAGAATTTTGTGCTTTTGCACGTTGATCCCCGACATCCGCGCGGCCTCTTCGTTGGAACCGATGGCATAGGTGTGCTTGCCGTAGACGGTGTAGCGCATGATGATGTGAAAGAGGATCGCCAGCAGGAAAAACCAAACCACCGGCATCATACCAGCACCCAGAAACTTGTAGGTTTCCGTGGGGAAGGACACCGGTCGGCCGGACGACCACCAGAGCGCAATACCGCGGCAAATCAGGAACATACCGAGCGTTGCGATAAATGGCGGGATGCGGAATACCGCAATGAATGTGCCGTTTATCGCCCCGATAAATGCCCCAAACGCGAGGCCAATGACAATGGGGACGATCACCGGAAGGTCCATCGCCCAAAGTCCAAACAGCGCTTTTGGATTGGGATTGCCGTTCACAAGCTCAGTCTGCGCAAAAGACATGGCAATCATCGCTGTTGCCGCCACCAAAGGCCCTGAACTGAGGTCAATGCCGCCCGATATGATGACCTGCGTCACCCCAAGCGCGATAATTCCGATGATAGCGACCTGTAGAATAATAATTTTTAAACGTGCTTCGTTGAAGATGCTATCGAAGCGGTCATTTGTGTCGAAAAGGAAGCTTTGGCCCTTCATATACGGCAAAACCTGTCCCAACAGCTCAAAGATCACGATGATAATGACCAAGGCGATGAAGATGTTCATCTCGTTTGGCCAGCGTCGTTTCGATTTGTCGAATTTAAGGCCGCCGGTGCCGGTGGTGCTGTCTGCCATGACTGTCCTCGGGAATTGGCGTAAGTCAGATTGGGCGGCACCTTACAAGAAAGCGCCGCCCGGAGTTTCTATGCCAAACGTGGCTTAGTTCTTGTCGAGAAAATCGCCCATGTTGTCTGGTGTGACCAGAACAAACGGGATGTAGACTTTCTGATCCACGTCCTCACCGGCAACCAGCGCAAGCGCTGTGTTCACCGAACCTGCACCCTGACCGAAGGCATCCTGGAACACCGTCACGTCATAGTCGCCAGCAGCCATTGCCACCAGAGCGTCCTGGGACGCGTCAACACCGCCGACCTGAACGTCAGCCATATCCATGCCAGCTGCTTTCATTGCCTGGATCGCACCGATTGCCATTTCGTCGTTGTTGGCCAGAACGAAGTCGAAAGGCTCGCCCGACGACATCCAGTTGGTCATCAAATCCTGCGCTTCGTCGCGGGACCAGTTGGCAGTTTGCTCGTCGATGATCTCCATGAAGTTACACATGTCCATGCCGATCACGTCGTAGACATCTTTGGAGCGCTGAACCGCAGCTTGGTTGGAGAGCTGACCGTTCATCAGGTAGCCACGTGCGCCGCCGGCTTTGCCGTCTGCGCGCAAGTTGTTACAGATTTGGAATGCGGAGAGTGTGCCGGATTCGATCTCGTTGGAAGCAACGAAAGCCTGAGTTGCGGGCAATTCGTTCACGTTGTCAGGCTCGCGGTTAACGAACACGAGTGGCGTGTCGCCAGCCGCTTCGGTCACAGCTGCACCTGCGGATGTGTCAACGATGTTCACAATGATCGCGTCAACGCCGGAGGCCACAAAGTTACGCACTTGGTCGATTTGCTTTGCCAGATCGTCGGTCGCGTCTTCCATTTGAAGATCAACACCGTCAAGGCTTGCCGCATGCTCGGTCATACCGTTGCGCATTACGGTCAGCCAGTTGTCGTCAAAGCGCGAGATTGTTGCACCGATTGTCTGCGCCATCGCACCTGTTGTCATAAGCGCGGAAAGACCGACGCCCAAAATAAGATTTCTCATCTTCTTCTCCCTTTTGTGGTGTCCGGCACACCTCATTTTTAGCCGGAGGTCCTGCCCATCTGGGCATTACTATAGAAACGTCACATCACGCAGCGCGCCCTGTTAAGCCCGCTTCGATAAACTCGAAAGATCTTGAAAGCGCATGCTGCGGATCATCGCAATCATGTATCGCCGGTGAAAACGGTTCAAATGAGATCGCGCCCTCATAACCATCCGAGGCCAGAGCGCTCAGTTGTTCGATGTTACCAAGCCGGTCGCTTGCATCAACCAGCACCCGATGCTCATCGCGCATCTGCGACAGGGCAGGGGCGGGATCAACGAGCCCAGAGATATGAACAATACCGGTGTAATCCGCGAAAACCGGGCCGCCACCGGCGACATAGTGATGGAAGGTATCATGGATAAGCTGGATGCGCCCGACGGCACCGACCGCTTCGATTGCGTTGACCGCTTCTGACTTACTGCGCAGTGAGCTGCTCTCAAAGCCAAGCGGTTCAATTAACCCATTGATATCAAACTCTTCCAGTAAGTGTGTCAACTCACGCAAGGCAAGACGTAGGTTGGCCTGCCGCTCGCCATTGCCCATGCCCTTGCCGTCATTGCGTGGAATAAAGCTGACCGCCTCCGCGCCGCACGCCTTGGCGCGCTTGATCAGATCGATGGTTTGCGCCTGAACATCGTCCGACCAATCGTTGAACGGCTTAATCTCCGCGAGGGCTAAGATGCGAACCTCGCACGCGCGCGCTACCTCGCCCGCCCGCGCAGGGCTGTCACCGTCGAATAAGGGGGTGGGCAGATCATCCCGCAATTCAACCCCGGCGCATCCCAACTCCGCCGAGAGGCGAATGAAAGCATCATACCGCATCCCCGGAGCCGTCATATGGTTAAGCGCTGTTAACAACGGTTCGAAAGTCCCCGCAACGTCCTTTTCGCTTTAGACGCTGATCGCAAGCGGGGTATGAGTCAATCGGGCAATGGCAGGAAATATCAAAATGACACCAAATCCCGCGATCCGGTGATACAAAAACTGCATTAGATGAATTCAGGTAAATGTGTGATGGGTTCGAGAAATACCTGACTTGGCGGCTTCTCCTGTGGCTCCATCACCGCGCAACCCATGAGATCTATGAGCTTGATGCATAAGCGCGGGAGCGGGGTTTCACTGACGAGCGTGACATAGCGGTCGTAAAGCCCAGTACGCGAGTCCTCGGTCAACTCATTGACCACCAGCGCAACCTCGCCCGGCTCGCGCTCCTCGCGCAACGCCGCAATCGCGCCTTCCATTCCACCGCCCGCAATATAGATGCCGCGAATGTCGGGGTGACGGGAGAGCAAGTCGAGCGTTGCCTCATAAGTCAGCCGCCGCGTTTCAAGATTCACAAGCGTGTCCAACACCCGAAACCGCGTCTCATACTCGCGAAAGTAGCTGCGAAAGCCGGTTTCCCGTAGTTCATGCCCATGCCAGCGATGACCGCCGACAAAAATCGCGATTTTGCCGCCCTCCTTTGCCGCCACCGAAAGCATACAGGCTGCACCGCGTCCGATTTTCAGATTATTGGTGCCGATGTAACTGGCCCGCTCCCCTTGCGCGAAATCAGAAAAGAGCGCGAAGGTGGGAATCCCTGCCACACGAAGCTTGGTCGTCGCATCTGAGATCCTTGGGTGGTTCACCGCCGTGGCTGCGATCACATCGCACTGGCCTCTCAGGTCGAGCATCAGCTGGGCAACTTCGGTCGGGGACTGTGATTGAGCAAAGACAATCTTGGGCGTGCCGCGAAATCCTGTGGCGTTGCGGGTTGTCGTCTCAATCAGCTCCGACAAGACGCGATAAAAGGTCTGGTTCTCTTTTTGCAGCACAAACCCAAGGCGGATATCGGCCAGATCTGCGCGCAGCCGATGGTCGATCAGGTTGGTGGCGTGATACCCGATCCGATGCGCTGCATCCGCGACTTTGCGTGCGGTATCCTCGCGCACTTTCGAGGTGTCGTTCAACACCCGGTTCACGGTTGCGACGCTCACACCTGCTTCGGCTGCGACATCGCGGATGGTAGGTCTTTGCGCCATTGCTAACAGCCGAATGCGTGATTTGTATCATTTCTTGATCAGAAAATCGATATGAAATGCGTTTGCGTTAATCAAGGCTGATGTTGTCTGGCTTTCTCCGCGCGCTTAAGATCATCCCAAATTTCATCCATATCGGCCAGCGAAACGTCCGAAAAACTCTCACCGCGCGCAGCAAGAGCGTCTTCAATTCCCTGAAACCGGCGGGTAAACTTCTGGTTGGCCTTTCGCAGCGCAGCCTCGGCATCAATGCCCAAATGCCGCGCCAGATTTGCCATAACGAAGGCCAAATCGCCGAACTCCTCTTCGACGTGAACAGGATCGGTTGCCTGCGACAGCTCTTGCGCTTCTTCGAGCAGTTTATCGACAACCTGGTCGACATGCGGCCAGTCAAACCCGACCCGCGCTGCCCGGTTTTGCAGTTTGATCGCGCGGGTGAGTGCAGGGAGCGTGATTGCCACGCCATCGAGAACCGAGTTGCTTTGAGCCTTCGCACGCTCTGCCGCCTTCAACTTTTCCCAATCCCGACTTTGATCTTCCGCTGTCTTATTGCGGCTTTCATCGCCGAACACATGCGGGTGCCGGTCGATCATCTTGGTGCTGATTGCTTCTACCACATCCTCGAACCCGAAGTGACCAGCTTCGGAGGCCATCTGTGCATGATAGACAACTTGCAACAACAAATCCCCCAACTCGCCGCGCAAATTCTCCATGTCGTTCGCCTCGATGGCCTCTAGAACCTCGTAAGCCTCTTCGAGCGTGTAGGGCGCTATCGTCGAAAAATCCTGTTCGATATCCCAGGGGCAGCCGTGGTCTGGATCGCGTAGCCGCGACATGATCTCCAAAAGGCGCGGGATGCCGCCGCCTGTCTGCCTGACGCGTGCATTGCTTTGATCGATGTCTGATTTGCTCATGCCCATGGCTGCACCCCAAGTGGTTTGACGCGATATTGGAAGAGGGATACTCACTAAGACCTAGCCTGCTTGGAGTAAATGCATTGCCTGTCATCAACCGAATTGCAGATTTTCACGAAGACATGAAAACATGGCGCCGCCATCTTCACGCTCATCCTGAGCTGGATTTCGACACGCATGAGACCGCCGCCTATGTGGTCGAGCGTCTCAAAGAGTTTGGTGTGGATGACATTGAGACGGGGGTCGGGCGCACCGGAGTTGTAGCAGTCATCAAAGGTAATGGCGGGGAAGGGCCGACCATAGGGCTCAGGGCGGATATGGACGCTCTACCGATCACAGAGGTGCGTGATCATGCTTATAAATCAACCAACGAAGGCGTCATGCACGCATGTGGTCACGATGGTCACACAACAATGCTGCTCGGCGCTGCGCGCTATCTGGCGGAGACGCGCAACTTCAAAGGTAATGTTGCCCTGATCTTCCAACCCGCCGAAGAGGGCGGCGGCGGGGGGCGCGAGATGTGCGCCGATGGTATGATGGATAAATACGATATTTCGCAGGTTTATGCGCTTCACAACTGGCCAAATCTTGAAGCAGGGCATTTCGCGACCTGCGCTGGGCCGATTATGGCGGCGGCGGATAACTTTGACATCTATATCACCGGCAAAGGCTCTCATGGAGCCTATCCCGAGCTGTCGATTGATCCGGTGAATGTTGCCGTGCAGATCGTTCAGGGGCTCAACACCATCCTGTCGCGGATGACAGATGCACGGGACGCGGCGGTCCTGTCGGTGACGCAGATACACACGGGCACGGCCTCCAACGTTATACCGGAAACAGCGCATATCAACGGCACTGTGCGCACCTTGCGCCATGGTTTGAATGACACGATCAAGGCGCAGATGGAGCGGATCGCAGAAAACACTGCCGCTGCCTTTGGTGCGCAAGCGACGCTCGATTACGAATATGGCTACCCGATCACAGTAAATCACGGTGAGAAAGCCGATTTTGCAGCGTCGGTTGCGCAAGAACTGATGGGTGCTGATGCGGTGAATGCGCAAACCAAGCCGGAGCTGGGCGCAGAGGATTTTTCCTACATGCTTGAGGAGCGTCCGGGCGCCTATCTTTATTTGGGTCAGGGTGCAAGCGCTGGGCTGCACCACCCGGAGTATGATTTCAACGACGATATCTCACCGATTGGCGCGTCGTTTTTCGCAATGCTCGTGGAAACCGCGCAACCGGCGGATCGCAGTTAGACGCGCGTTAAACCTCGACCATAAGGCGCGTTAACCCGTGAAAATGGTAACGGTCGGCGTAGGTTGGTTCTTCCATCAGACGTAGGTTTGGCGCTGCTTCGAAGAGTTTTTTGAGTGCCAGATCAAGTTCAAGCCGCGCCAAAGGCGCGCCGACACAAAAGTGAATACCAGCGCCGAAACTGGTCATAGGGGTGATGTTTCGCGTGACATCAAATTGGTCGGGATTTGCGAATTGCACCGGATCGCGATTGGCCGCGGCGAGCAGCAAAGCGACCTCATCCCCGCGCTTGAAAAATTGCCCTTCAAATTCAAGATCGTCTTTTGCATAGCGCGTGAACATGTGCAGCGGCGGATCAAATCGCAGCACTTCGTTGCTGACCGTTTCGATTGAGGATGTGCCCCGAACTTCATCAGACAAACCGCCCTGCAAAATCGTTTTCACGCCGTTGGCGATACTGTGAACTGTCGCTTCGTGACCTGCATTCAGAAGCAAGATGACGGTGGAGACAATCGCATCGTCACTGAGCCGATCTTCGGGCGGTGCATTGACCAGTGCAGATATCAGATCATCCTGCGGAGCCTTTTGCCGCGCTGTCATCAGATCACGGACTAAATCGCGAAAAGCACTCGAGGCTTGCGCTGCGTCCTGCTCCACCCCTAAATCCCGCCGCGCCTGATAGACCGCAACCATGGCGTGCGACCAACGCAAGAGATCATCGGCGTGTTCCTCCGGCACGCCGAGAAGATTTGAGATAGTGATCACGGGAATGGGTTCAGCATATGCCGAGATCAGATCAAACGGGTCGGATGGGAACTGATCAATCAACCTGTCGCACAAAGCTGAGATGCGCGGCTCTAACGCAGAAACGCTCGCGTTTGTGAACTGCTTGAGAATTTTGGCGCGGATTTTGGTGTGCGCCGGCGGCTCCAACTCAAGTAAGGAGTGCTCTTCGATCTCGTAGAACGGCCCAAGGGTTGCGCTGCGCTGCGCTTTGATCTCGACAGGCACTTCCCGCCCGAACCTGCGATCACGCAAGATCTTATCCACGGTCGAGTATCGCGCGGCGCAAGGGAGGTTGTACTCCTCCCAAAACACAAACGCAGCCATCTGCCGCATCTCGTCATAAGCCTCATATGGCGACTGGATGAACGCATGCGCGCGCGGGTCTTGTGAAAACTGCTGCATTCTCACTTCATGGCTGCATTTTGTGTAAATGTCAGGTTGAAAATCCGCGCGATACCGTACCTACTCCAGCCATGATGATTTTGCCCCGGTGTCTTGTATTCGTGTTCGCGCTTTTGCTGGCGAGTTCTCCTCCGACGATAGCCACAGCGGATGCGCCTTTGTCGGTAGAGTTCCCGAAACTGCGCAGCGAGGCCGGCGCTTCACCGATCAAGAGACCACCCGCTTCGTTTCCGACTTTTGCGCGCGAGCGATCCAAGTTTGGTGCGGCAAGTGCTGTTTTGATTGACGTTGCGAGCGGTGAGATTATTGAGAGCTTCAATCCCGCCAAATCGATGCCGCCTGCCTCGGTCGCAAAGGTTATCACGACGCTTTATGCGATTGATCGGCTTGGCGCGGAGTATCAGTTCGTCACGAATGTTGAGATCAATGGCCCCGTAGAAGGTGGAATCGTGCAAGGCGATCTGATTTTGCGCGGTGGCGGGGATCCGGCGCTTGATAGTGACGAGATGGCGCTTTTGCTTGATGAGGTTGTCGCGTTCGGGATCAAAGGCATCACGGGTGCGTTCATCATCGACACAAGCGCGTTACCGGAACTGCGTGAAATACATAACGATCAACCTCCACAAGCCGCTTATAATCCTGGGATTTCGGCGCTCAACACGAATTTCAATCGTGTGCATTTGGAATGGGTGTCGGATGACGATGGTACGGTGTTCACGCTCAAAGGACGCGCTGAGCGGTACATGCCGGTCAGCAATCGTGTATCGATTGAAAAGGTTGCGGGGTTAAGCCGTCCGTTTGAGCATTCCCGTTCCGAATTTACCGAAGATTGGTCGATTAATGCGACTATGCTTGGTCAGGGCGGTGCGCGCTGGCTTCCCGTGCGCGATGTCGCGCAATATTCGGCTGATCTCTTCCGCACCATCGCCCGATCAAAATCCGTGCTGCTCCCCGCGCCACGTATCGTGCGCACTCCTGTCCACGGCGAAGAGGTCGCGCGGTTTGAACGGCGAGAGCTAAAATTGGTATGTCGCGGCATGCTGCATTTTTCGACCAATGTGACTGCGGAGGTGATCGGATTGTCGGCTGGACACAGGACGGCGAGCCCATCGTCGCTGGAAGCCTCTGCTGCGCTCGCGGTTGATTGGGTGCGCGAAACCTACGGCGTTGGGCGCCTGACGCTTTTCGATCATTCAGGCCTGAACCCCAATAATGCGATCACCGCAGGGAGCATGGCACGTATTGTCCAAAAAGCCGCGAAAGATGGCAAGCTGGACGGTCTGCTGCGCCGCTACTTCGTTTCGGGCTCAAGTGGGCGTGGTGAAGCGGTGCCGGGTGCGAGCGTTCGGGCCAAAACCGGGTCGCTGAATTTCGTGCGCGGCTTGTCGGGTGTGATCACCGGCAGAAACGACCGCCGCTTGGCGTTTGCGATATTCTCGAATGATCTGGAGGCGCGCAGCAAGGCGGATCACAGTCTTGAAACGCCACCCGGCGCGAAGCGCTTTGCCAATCGCGCGCGGGTGTTTGAGCAAGCTGTCCTGCGACGGTGGCTATTGGCCTACGGTCGGTAAGGTCAGATTGGTTCGGCTTATGCGAATGTTCCGTCCGCTGTGATCACAGAATGCCCACCGACGTAGGTTTGCAGAACATCCGGTATCTGAATGCTGCCGTCTTCCTGCTGATAGTTTTCGATGACCGCGATGAGGCACCGACCAACCGCAAGCCCTGACCCGTTCAGCGTATGGACATGCATTGGCTTTTCGCCCGACGCCGGACGATAGCGCGCATTCATGCGACGCGCCTGAAAGCCGCCGCAGACCGAGCAGGAGGATATTTCGCGATATGTGTTCTGACCGGGCAACCAAACCTCAATGTCGTGGGTGCGCTGAGCGCCAAAACCCATATCGCCAACGCACAGCACAAGGGTTCGATAGGCCAACCCCAATTTCTCAAGGATGCCTTGCGCGCAGCTTGTCATCCGGTCCAGCTCGGCACGGCTGTCTTCGGGTTTTGTAATCGAGACCATTTCGACTTTTTCGAACTGGTGCTGACGCAGCATTCCGGTTGTATCTTTGCCCGCACTGCCCGCCTCAGAACGGAAGCACTGCGTGTGTGCCGTCATGCGGATCGGCAATTCGGCCTCATCCAATATCTTATCGGCGGCAAGATTGGTGAGCGTGACTTCGGATGTCGGGATCAGCCACCAACCATTGGTTGTCTGATAGCTGTCCTCGGAGAATTTGGGCAACTGGCCGGTGCCATACATCGCATCTTCGCGCACAAGAACTGGAGTCCATGTTTCAGTCAACCCGTTCTCGTTGATGTGCGTATCAAGCATGAATTGCGCCAAGGCACGGTGAAGGCGGATCATGGCACCACGCATCACAACAAAGCGCGCGCCTGAGAGTTTTGCCGCGGCTTCGAAATCCAGACCTTGGGCTGCGCCGGCAACCTCAAAATGTTCTTTGGGTGCGAAGTTCGTCTTGCGCGGCTCGCCCCATGTGTGAATTTCCACATTATCCGCTTCATCCGCACCCAGCGGTACATCATCGAGCGGGATGTTGGGATAAGAGGCCAGCATTTCGGTCAGCTTGGCGTCCTGCGCTTTGGCGTCTTCTTCGAGGCTCGCCCGCTCGCCCTTTTGTGCCGACACAAGATCGCGCAGACGTGCAAACTCATCCTCATCGCCGCGCGCCTTGGCTGCGCCCACTTCTTTTGAGACTTTGTTCAGCGAGGACTGAAGCGCTTCTGCCGCTGCGATTTTCTCGCGGCGGGACTTATCCAGTGCCAATATCTCAGCTGCGGTAACGTCTTCCCCGCGCTTACGCATCGCTGCGTCGAACAATTCAGGCGTATCGCGAATAAATCGAATATCGTGCATGTCGTCTCGCATGGGTTGGGCTGTGAGGTGACAGCTTCATGCACCAATCTCCCCAGCGGTGCAACGACTTCACCGCTGATAAATACACCCCCCAGATCTCGCCCGCATCTTGCATAACCTCATGTGCATCTATACGTAGCTCAGAACGAATTTCCGGCGCGATAAACGCGCCTGCATCGAAAAAACAGGGATCGATATGGACTTCATTTTTGCAACGCCGGCGTATGCGCAATCGGCAGGTGGTGGGTTGGGCGCTGGTTTGGGTGGATTGATCCCGATTTTCCTGATTTTTGGCATCATGTATTTCCTGATGATCCGTCCTCAGCAAAAAAAGATGAAAGAGCATCGCGCGATGGTCGAAGCGCTGCGCCGAGGTGATCAGGTGGTTACGCAGGGCGGGCTCATCGGAAAAGTGACCAAAGTCAAAGAAGAAAACGAGATCGAGGTGGAGATCGCATCGGGCGTTAAAGTTCGTGTTGTCCAATCGACGATCGTATCTGTTTTGAACAAGACCGAACCAAGCGAGTAATTCGGCGCAACCGACGCCGCAATTTTGTGAGTTGAACCGACATGCTTGATTTTCCACTCTGGAAGAAGGCCCTCATCTGGGGCGTGTGCCTTTTGGGCGTTCTGTTTGCATCACCCAATCTCTTTTATGAGCGTGCTGAGCGGTACAATGACGCGCTCGTTCTGGAAGAGAACGGTGAGCAGGCAAATGCGGAAGATCTGGCGGCTTGGCCATCGTTTTACCCATCAAGTTTGCTCAATCTTGGTCTTGATTTGCGCGGTGGTGCGCATTTGCTGGTCGAGGTTGAACTGGAAACAGTGCATGAAGACCTTGTGGAGAGCATGTGGCCGGAGGTGCGCGATGCGTTGCGCGACATTCGAGATGATGTCGGGACCATTCGGCGGCAGGACAGTGCTGCGGATGAATTGGTCGTAAAAATCGGCAACCCGGATGCAATCGACCAAGCTGTGAATGCGGTGTTTCAGCTGACAACGCCGATCCAGTCGCTGACGGGCGTTGGAGCGCGAAACTTTGACGTCTCCAGCAGTGGCGACACGATTACTTTGACCCTTTCGGATGCAGAGCTGACTGCCGCGAATAATCGCACGATGCTTCAATCGCTGGAGATCATACGCCGCCGTGTTGACGAGGCCGGAACGCGTGAGCCGACGATCCAAAGACAAGGCGAGCGACGTATTCTTATTCAAGTCCCGGGAATTGGCTCCGCCGAAGAATTGCTTGATCTGATCGGGCGCACGGCGAAACTGACATTCCATCCGGTGAGAGGGACGACGGGTGATGCAAACCAGCGTCCGGGAACCGGCAATATCCTGTTGCCGAGCGTCGATGTTGCCGACGAGGGTATCTTCTACATCCTCGAAAAACGTCCCGTCATCAGCGGCGAGGATTTGGTTGATGCCTCCCCGTCCTTCGATCAGAACGGTCGTCCGGCGGTTAATTTCCGGCTCAACCCATCGGGTGGGCGCATCTTTGGCGAATACACCGCGCAAAATATCGGTAGTCCGTTTGCAATTGTGCTCGACGAAGAGGTCATCTCTGCTCCTGTGATCCAGAGCCATATTCCGGGCGGCAGCGGGATCATCACAGGGGATTTTGATGTTGCTGAAAGCACGCAACTTGCGATTTTGTTGCGCGCTGGTGCGCTGCCTGCTGAGATTGAGGTGCTCGAACAACGCACGGTGGGTCCGGAGTTGGGGCAGGACAGCATTGATGCGGGACGGATTGCCTCGCTTGTTGCCTTCACTGCGGTTCTGATCTTCATGGTGCTGACCTATGGCCGCTTTGGGATTTATGCGGATGTCGCGCTTATCTTGAATGTGTGCCTCATATTCGCGCTTCTCAGCTTGATCGGTGCCACGCTTACGCTACCAGGTATTGCGGGGATTGTTCTGACCATCGGGATGGCGGTTGATGCCAACGTGCTGATATTTGAGCGTATTCGCGAGGAGCTAAAATCTTCAAAGGGCACTGCCCGCGCGATTCAGCAAGGCTACGAGCGTGCGCTTTCCGCGATAATTGATGCAAATATCACCACGTTTATTGCCGCTGTTATTCTGTTTGTTATGGGATCGGGACCGGTGCGTGGATTTGCGGTCACTTTGGGCTTGGGCATTCTAACATCTGTCTTCACAGCTTACTTTGTCACGCGTCTGATGATCGTGACCTGGTTCGAGCGCAAACGTCCCAAAACGATTGAGGTGTAATGATGCGTCTAAAGCTGGTCCCAGAAAAAACCTCTATTGATTTTTTCCAGTTCGAAAAAGTCACATTGACGTTGTCCGCGATCGCGATGGTTGCCTCCGTGATCCTGTTCTTCATGCTTGGCCTGAACTTTGGCATAGATTTCCGTGGCGGCTCCATGATCATGACCGAAACGCCTGAACAGGTCGAAGTAGGCGCGTATCGCGATGTCCTGAGCACGCTTGATATTGGCGATACCTCTGTGACTGAGATTAATGATCCGGCAGCAGAGCTTACGGGTGCTGCCCAAAACGCAGTGATGATCCGCATTGAGCAAGTGGGCAACGACGAGGCGATCCAGCAAGACACGATTGTACTTGTGAAAGAAACGCTTTCAGCGAATTTCGATGGAATCGAGTTTCTGTCCACCGAAAGCGTCGGGGCCAAAGTGTCTGGTGAGCTTGTTCAAGCGGGCCTGTTGGCCATTCTTTCCGCTGTCGCAGCCGTATTGTTCTACATTTGGCTGCGGTTCGAATGGCAGTTCTCGGTCGGCGCTGTTGCTGCGCTGGTACATGATGTTCTGCTGACCATCGGGATATTTGCGCTCTTTCGGATTGAGTTTAACCTGTCGATCATTGCCGCAATCCTGACCATCGTTGGTTATTCTTTGAACGATACAGTCGTTGTTTTTGACCGCGTTCGGGAAAATTTGCGCAAGTTTAAGAAGACAGCCCTCAAGGATGTTCTCAACCTGTCGATCAATGAAACCCTCTCGCGGACAGTTATGACCTCTGTGACGACTTTGATGGCGTTGATTGCGCTTTATGTCTTCGGTGGAGAGGTTATTCGCGGCTTCGTTTTCGCGATGATCTGGGGTGTGATTGTCGGGACGTATTCGTCGGTTTTTGTGGCCTCTGCCGCGCTACTGCGCCTTGGTGTAAAGCGTGATTGGGACAAGCAGGATGGTCCTGCTGGCACGCAATTTGCCAATATCGACGCATGAAGCTGAGCGAGACCGAGTTTTCCGGCGGGCAGCCGATTGACAGCTACGGACCTGGATTTTTCCGCATCAGTGGTACGGTGATCACGGGAAATATCTTCATTTTTGAGGACGACAATGAGCCGTGGGAGGGTTTTGCAGCGACGGCGCGTTTGATTGCGCTCAAGAACAGCTATGACGTGCTTTTTATCGGCACCGGGTCCGATGTGGCTGTGTTGCCTGCTGCGTTTCGAGATGCGCTGACCGATGCGGGTGTCTTCTTTGAGGCAATGTCCACACCTGCTGCGTGTCGCACCTACAATGTGCTTCTGTCCGAAGGGCGCAGGGTCGCGGCGGCATTGATCGCAAACGATCAGACGCCGAACACCTAGGCTTTACGTGCGGGCGCGCTGTTGTGCCGCCTGCCGCTCGCGATGGAAGGTGTAAAGGCCCATGCCCACAATCAGCGCGCCGCCCAGGATGTCGAGAGCTGTGGGGATTTCGCGGAACATGAATATTCCCAGCAGTAAGGCCCAGATGAGGCCAGTGTAGCGGAACGGTGTCACGACAGCGATCTCGCCCACGCGCATCGCCGATATGGACGTGACATAGGCGATCATGATGAAAAGCGACGCGCCGCCCAGGAGCATCAAATGCCACGCCTCGAAGGCGCCCCATCCCTGCCAGATGGACATAACGCCTGCCCCGCATGTGATCGCTACGGCCGTGACCAGACCGGCGAAGAGGGATGGGACACCCGCTGAAAACGTGCGCGTAATGATGTCGCGCACAGTGACAACGGCCACGCAGCACAGGCCCATGAGCCCGCCGAAATTCACGCCCTCGGCGGTGGGGCGGATGATAAGCAGAACCCCGATGAACCCGATGATGATCGCAAGCAAACGCCGCCAGCCAACGCGCTCGTTCAGGAAAAACGCCGCGGCGATGGTGACGGTGAGCGGGAGGGCCTGCATGGTTGCGCTGAGGTTGGCGAAAGGCATGCGGGTGAGGGCGGTGAAAAAGAACACGGTTGCCAAAAGCTCCAGCAGGGCGCGCAGGCTGATCTTGATCCCGTCAATGCGGGCGGGACGGTAGCTGAGCACGCCCTGTTGCGCGGCCAGCAATGTCATGAAACTGCATACAAAAACTCCGCGCAAGAAGATGGATTGAAAGAGTGGAACGTCGTCCAAAACCCAACGCACCAGCGCGTCGTTGAACGTAAAGCCCATCATCGCCAGCATCATCAGACTTGCGCCGCGCATGTTTTCTGAGCGCACCAGAGTCCCCCTTGTCGCAGCGCCGGTCGGCTGGCCACCGCCCATTTTCGTTTACGCTTTCCAGCACCGTTTGTTCCGCTATATTCACATTCAAACGGAATGGAAAACCTCTGTTACAGTGAGACAAACGAAAGGTATGCGATAATGGCATTTGAACTTCCCGACCTTCCATATGCACATGACGCTCTGGCGGACAATGGCATGTCCAAAGAGACGTTGGAATATCACCACGACCTACATCACAACGCGTATGTCACCAACGGCAATAAGGCCATTGAAGGCACCGAATGGGCGGGCAAATCGCTCGAAGATATCATCACCGGGACTTACGATGCCAATGTGGTTGCGCAGAACGGTATTTTTAACAACATCTCGCAGCTTTGGAACCATAACCAGTTTTGGGAGATGATGGGGCCGGGCAAATCATCGATGCCGTCGGAGCTCGAAGCAGCGCTCAAGGAGAGTTTTGGGTCGGTTGAGGAGTTCAAGACCAAATTCTCCGCCGCTGGTGCGGGTCAGTTTGGGTCGGGCTGGTGTTGGCTTGTGAAAAATGCAGACGGTAGCCTGTCGGTGACAAAGACCGAGAACGGTGTGAATCCGCTGTGTTTTGGTCAAACTGCGCTCTTGGGATGTGATGTTTGGGAGCATTCCTATTACATTGATTTCCGCAACAAGCGGCCGGACTATTTGTCCAACTTCCTGGACAATCTCGTGAACTGGGAAAATGTTGCCTCGCGTATGTAATTTCCCGCGCTGTCAGCATCGAGTGTTTGGACGGCCCTTCGGGGCCGTTTTCATGTCCAGTGAAATTGTGCGCCGCCCGGAAGTGCGGTTCTGGCGACAAAAACGTCTTCGGCTTTATGGGTTGTCTGATCCGCAAAGCGCTCGACAAACGCGTCATCACTAAGGATGTAATCGAGCATGAACCCCAGAAATTCCGGATCATCGGAACGCTCGCGAATATCAGAGACGGATGATCCGCTCACGCCCATGAAACCCACCAGCATGTCCTCATCGGCGGCCATCCACGTCAATGCGTCGATTGCGAGCGTTTTTGCAGCGTCCGGGGTCATGCAAAGCGTCCTCTCATGGTCAAGAAAGGGTTAGCGCTTTCTGCCTTTCCGGCGCAAGGTCTTGGCGTACTCAATCCGCTGCTCCGGCGTCATTTTCGCGATTGCATCCACGAGGATCGATTGGGAGGCTTGCTGCATACCAACGAGCAAATTTGCGTGCTCGGTCAAGAGGGTCTTGAGATCGTCGGCCGCGAAATCCGGGTCTTCGAGCGCGGCGACGATCTTGCGCCGCACTTCACGCAGACTGTCGCGATCGTCCTTGAGTGCGCGGCGTTGCGTCTCGAAGCTGTCATTGACCGATTTGCGGAACTCGGCGGGCAGTTCACGGAACAAAATGCGCATGTCACCGCCCATTTCGCCACGCGGTTGATGCCGCTTGGTGCCGTTGAGCAGGAAGCCTGCGATGGCGCTGATGATGATGACGTTTAGGACCAGCGAGCAGATAAGGGCAAGGCGGAGTTTCGTCATGGCGTGGGGGCCGCATCTATAAACGACAGATCGATGGTCAGATCGTCGTCATATTCCTGCACTGTCGCGCTGACGCCCTGGCCGAGGAGCGATATCGTATCGGCCCCGGCAAAGCCCACGGTTAGTCCCAAAACGGTGGATGCGGCGAGGGCGATGTTGGTCTTGATGCCGAATATATCGCGCCAGCTCAGTGTCTCTTCATTCAACGCAACGACAGTGCCTGCGATCTGCATGTCCGGCAGATGGGCCTCAGCGTCTTTGAAAACGCGCTCAAACAGGTCGTCGCGCGGGGTCGCGCGGGGGGCCTCATCAAAGAGTGCCATCAAGGCGCGTTCCTGAGCATCCTGCTTATTTTTCTCCTGATCCGTCATGACAATCCCAATTCATCCCTCTGCGACAGAAGCGCCGCCTTGAGCGCGCGTTTGCCGCGACTGACAAGGCTTTCCACGGCCTCAACAGAAATATCCATTATCTGTGCAATCTCGATGTTCGAGCATTCCTCGATATGGCGCAGATGGACGGCGATTTTCTGGCGCTCAGGCAATTGTTCCATCGCTCGATCCAGCGCAACCGCCCGCTCGCCTTGCATCAAGACGGTCTCGACCGATTTAGCGTTTGATACAAGCTCTTGCGTTTCATCAAGCGCCACACGCGGTTTGCGCTTGCGAAGAATATCCGTGCAGTGATTGACCGTGACCCGGTGCAGCCATGTGCTAACCTTGGCGTTATCGGCCTGCCAATCGGGGGCCATTTTCCACAGTTTCATCATCACGTCCTGCGCTGCGTCCTCTGCTGCTGCCTGTGTGCCGAGCATGCGCAGAGATAGGGCATATACCTTGGGGAGCAGCCTTTGGGTCAATATCCGTGCTGCCTGACCATTCCCACCGGCGTAGTGTGCCATGAGGGTATGATCGTCGTTCTCCTCCAGATCGTTTGCGGGCGCGACCGGCAGGCTCATAGCGGCCACACAGGGGCCGTGGCGGCGCAGCCGGGGTAATGGCGCGATCTGCAAAGGGAAGCGGCGCGTATCAAGGCGTGTACATGTCGTCATCTTGAGTGTTACACGTTGGCGGAAAGATAATCCGTCGCACAAACTGGCCGAAAAACTCGAAATTTGTCAACGATCCAAATGAACGCTGCGTCCGATCCAGTTCCTATCAAAGATGCTGCGACCATCGTGCTTGTGCGCAAGGTCGGTGGTGAGACGCAGATGTTGATGGGGCAGCGGGGCAGCAAGGCGGTCTTTATGCCCGATAAGTTTGTGTTTCCGGGCGGGGCGGTTGATGCAGGGGATGCTGCGTTAGATCATCCTGTGCCGGAAGGTTCCGAGGCGCAAAGGCTTTCATATGACAGCGCCACAACTTCGCTGTGCGCTTTGCAATTGGCCGCTGTTCGCGAATTGTGGGAGGAGACGGGACTGGTGCTTGGGCGGTTCGCTGCGATCGGCGACGCGGCTGTACCTGATAACTGGCGCGATTTTCATGCGGCGGGATATGTTCCTGATACCTCGTCGCTCCAATTCTTCTTCCGCGCCATAACCCCACCGGGTCGTCCACGTCGCTTTGATGCGCGGTTTTTTATTGCGCCTGCGGAAGGGATCGTTGGCGATCTGGACGATTTTTCGAATGCGTCGGATGAGTTGAGCAATCTGTGCTGGATTAGCATTGAAGAGAGCCGATCGCTGCCGCTGCCGTTCATCACCGAGATCGTCATTGCGGAGGTGGCGGCGTGGATCGCGCATGAGGGTGCGCGGCGACCCGTACCGTTTTTCGACAACCGCACAGACGAGCCGATGTTCCGGTCCATCGCGTAAGCTATATGTCTTGACAGGGGAGGCTGGCGTTGTAGAAAGCGGTTTCCAGATTCCAAAGGGCCGCAGTCAGACTATTTTGCGGTTCTCATTGAGGAGCTTTCGCATGGCGAAACCAACGACAATCAAGATCCGGTTGAACTCAACAGCCGACACAGGGCACTTTTATGTGACCAAGAAGAATGCACGGACTATGACCGAGAAAATGGTCATCAAGAAATACGATCCGGTTGCGCGCAAGCATGTTGAGTACAAGGAAGGCAAAATCAAATAGGTTTTGATCCCTTCTGAATAAGTGAAATGGGGCCGGTTGATCCGGCCCTTTTCTTTTTGATGATCCCATCTTGCACAAAAAAACCCGGGCGCGGCCCGGGTTTTCTCGTGTTTTATGTGCCGTCAGGCTATTCTTGGTTGCCCAGGAACATCAGCAGGAACTGGAACATATTCAGGAAGTCCAGATAGAGGCTGAGGGCGCCCATGATGGCGGCTTTGCCAAGCCATTCTGTCTGACCATTCGAGGCCATTGCGACATACTGGTTCTTGATGTTCTGCGTGTCATACGCAGTCAAGCCAGCGAAGATCAGCACACCGATTGCGGAGATGGCGTACATCAAAGCGTCGGATTGCAGGAACCAGTTGACTACCATCGCGATGACCAGGCCGATGACGCCCATGATCAGGAACGAACCCCAGCCGGAGATGTCACGCTTGGTTGTGTATCCCCAGAGCGACAGGCTCAGAAAGGCAATCGCGGTGATGAAGAACGTCTGAATGATCGAAGCGCCGGTGAACACGATGAAGATCGAG
Organism: uncultured Rhodobacterales bacterium; assembly: GCA_964425135.1. Lineage (GTDB taxonomy): Bacteria > Pseudomonadota > Alphaproteobacteria > Rhodobacterales > Rhodobacteraceae > CAYLLD01. Next base: position 27,606 of record CAYRKW010000009.1, on the reverse strand, counting down.
GACAGCGACAGACCGACGAGCGTTGCAAAGGCAAAGAACATCAGGCGTGCTGCGTTTTCGGACAGGCGGTTCACGCTCGCGCCCATCATGAACACCATTATAAGAGGTGCGAACATGATCACAAAGCGAAGCGGTGATGTGTAAAGCGCTGCTCCAAGATCGGTGAGCAAGGTGCCATTGCGCAATGTGCCTGCTGCGGCAGACGGATCAGTTGTGGTCGCCAAGCCAGAAATCGCCCATGCGGCGAGACCTGTGATGAGCATACCAACCGACATCAAACCGTAGACACGGTTCATGTGGGCGCGGAGCCCTACGTCGATTTCTGATGTTGCAACACCGGCGCCTGCGCGGCGGACGGTTTCATATTGGGCCATTTATTCCTCCATTAAGAATACAGCGAGTGACACCTCAGCGACTGCTAAGATGGTTTGCAACAATATTTGGCACTTTTGGAGCGAATTTCAAGATGCGAGTGCAATTTCTGCATCGAATTTTAGGAAGATGAGACAACGCGGCCCGATGGGTTCATTTCCCGGATGAGATAGTCGCTTTTGCGTGAGAAGATATCAGTAACGCTTTGTTTTTACGTGGAATTAAAATCCCCCTAATCGCGCGCGCGCAGCACGCCCGATGCGCTCATCGACAAAGAGCGGTAGGAGAACAGCAATCCAGCGGCCAGATTTGCCAATGCGCCGCCGATAATTATCGAAATTGCGGAGGCAGGTGCGAGTGTAAATTCCGCCTCCATCACGAAGGTCATGACAGCCCAAGCGGCGGTTGCGCCCGCAATGAGGGCGATCAGGCCTGCGGCAAATCCAAGGATGAGGGATCGAATTGCAAAGCTGGACAAAATGCGCGCGCGTGTAGCGCCAAGCGTTTTGAGAATGGCCGCTTCATAGGTCCGTTTGCGCTCGCCCGCAGCGGCTGCGCCGATCAGGACCACAAATCCTGTCAACAATGTCGCGCTTGCCCCCCAGCGCATGGCCGAAGAGAGCGCCGCCAGAGCATCGCCGACCCGCGCAATCGCATCGCGCACCCCAATGGCGGTGATATTGGGGAAGGCTTCGGAGAAACTCCGCACAAGGCGGCTGTCAGCCTGCGCATCGGCATAAACAGTTGCGATATGGCTGTGCGGCGCGCCCGCGAGCGCGGTATCATTCATAATCATGATGAAGTTAATGCCCATCGAGGAAAAATCGACCTCGCGGAAATTGGCGATCGTGGCCGTAAGATCCCGGCCCAGAATGTTTACGGTGATCTCATCGCCCACGCTCAGTCCCATTTCAAGGCCTTCTTCTTCGGCAAAGGAGACGAGCGGCGGGCCTTGGTAGTCCTCAGGCCACCAATCGCCAGCGGTAAGGATGGCATCATCGGGTTTGGTGTCCGCATAGGAAACGCCGCGATCGCCGTTGAGCACCCAATGATCCCCCGCAGTCTCTTTGGCAGGCTGGCCGTTTATGCGGTTGATGACCCCGCGCAGCATCGGGGCTGTTTCGATTTGCGTTACGGCCGCATCCGCGCGGGCTGTGTTCAGGAACGGATCGAGCTGGTCGTTTTGGATATCAACGACAAAGTAGCTTGGTGCGATATCAGGAAACTCGGTTTCAATACGGTTCTGCAAATTGGCGTCAATTTGCGCGATGGCGGCCAGAACGGTCAGGCCCAGCCCCATCGACAGGATCACCGGGGCCGCGTCATTGCCTGCCGCACCGATTGCGCGCAGCGCCAGGTGGGTGGCGGGCGCGCGGCGGGGCAGCTTGGTGCCTGCGAGGTATTTTGCGAGCTTGTGGGTGCCAAACGAGACTGCCAGGAGCGCGAGAAACGAGGCGGCGAGACCAAAGCTGACCCAGAGCGTGAGTGTGGGAACGCCGGAGAAATACGCAGCGCTGGCGATCAGCAGGGCGGTGAGCACGGCGACGGCGATGAGATATTGCGCTTTGGGCAAGGTCTTGGTGCTCGTGGCGGCATCGCGAAAGAGATCGGCGGCGCGGATGTCTCTGGCGCGTGCGAGCGGCCAGAGCGAGAATATGGCAGAGGCGAGAAGGCCGTAGAGGGCGGCTTCCAGAATGGGTTGCGGATAGATCGTGAAGACGGCCGGAACAGGCAGGGCGCTTGCAAAAATATTGCCCAGGATGATCGGGGTGAGGGTCCCAAGTGCTACGCCTGCGGTAATTCCTAAAATCGCCATGAGGCCAATTTGGATGAAATAGATTGCGAAAATCTCGCGCCCGCGTGCGCCCAGCGTTTTGAGCGTTGCGATGGTGCTGGTTTTGCGCCCCAGATAGCTGCGCACGGCGGCTGAAACGCCAATGCCGCCAACGATCAGACCTGCGAGGCCAACAAGGACGAGAAAGGCGCCGATGCGGTCAACTGCGCGGGCGATGCCGGGGCTCGCGTTGCGGCTATCGCGCCAGCGCAAGCCTGTGTCGGAAAACGCGGCGTTCGCGCGGGTTTCAAGATCGGAAAGCTGGGTGCTTTGGTCGATTTGCAGGCGGTAGGCACTGTCAAAGAGCGTGCCCGCAGCCAGCAGACCTGATTGCTCCAGCGCATCGAGCTTAACAATAGTGCGCGGACCAAAAGCAAAGCCAGCACCCGTCGCATCGGGTTCGCGCACAATCACGGCTCGGATATCGAATTGTTGGGTCCCAAGCGTGATCTTGTCGCCGACGTCAATGTCCAATCGATCCAACAGGGCTTGCTCAACCACGGCTCCGGGCCGGTCGCGAGTTTCGAGCGCTTCTGGCAGAGGAATTGCGGGCTCCAGTATGATCTCGCCATAGATCGGGTAGGCGTTATCGACGGCTTTTACTTGCGTCAAAGATCGTTCGACCTCATCGCCTTTGAGGGTCGTCGCCATGGAGCGGAAATCGGCGAGTTCGGAGACCAGAAGCGCGTTTTCTTCCATCCAGGCACGCTCTTCGTCGTCGGCGAAACGGTAGGTGAACTGGATTTGCGCATCACCGCCCAAGATCGTGGCGGCTTGTGTGTCGAGCCCGTTCTGGATGGCTGCGCGGATCGAGCCGACGCCTGCGATTGCTGCAACGCCGAGGCACAGGCAAATGAGAAGCACTGGGAAATCGCGCAGGCCGCCGCGCATTTCCCGCAAGGCCAGGGTTAGTGCGGTTTTCAACACGCCGCTCAATCCGCCAACCGGCCATCGCGCAGGCGCAGAATGCGGTCGCAATCCTGCGCAAGAGCGTTTGAGTGGGTGACAAGGACGAGCGTTGCGCCGGAGCGTTCCTGAAGGGCGAAGAGATGCTCAACGATCAGATCGCCTGTCGTCTCATCAAGATTGCCTGTCGGCTCATCCGCAAGCAAGATTTGCGGGCGCATAACGGCGGCGCGGGCGAGGGCGACACGTTGTTGCTCGCCGCCCGAAAGCTGCGCAGGATAATGGGTCAAACGTTCGCCCAGACCGACATTGGCAAGTTCGGTTTCTGCCCGCTCAAATGCATCCCTGTCACCCGCCAGTTCAAGCGGCGTTGCGACGTTTTCGACGGCGGTCATGGTTGGAATGAGGTGGAAAGACTGGAAGACGACACCCATATGTTTTTGACGAAACTTTGCGAGAGCGTCTTCATTCATGTGCGTTATGTCAGTTCCAGCGGCGATAACCGTGCCGGATGTCGGTTTTTCCAACCCGCCCATGAGCATGAGCAGCGATGATTTTCCCGAACCGGATGGGCCGATGAGGGCAAGCGAGCTTTGCGATGGCACATCGAGGCTGATACCTTTGAGGATGTCCACCGGACCAGCGCTGGCACCCAGTGTGAGTGTCACATCGCGTAGCGAAAGGGCTTGATCATGCATGGCGCGCGCTCACATAGGTATTGGTGTTTGATGTCATATGGAGTGCAATCGGTCATGCGCAAGTTACTGTTCTGTATTTTCATTGGTTTAGCGTCTGCGGCGCACGCCGACACGAAGGTTGTTGCGGCGCTTGGTGACTCGTTGACTGCCGGGTATGGGTTGCCGCAGGGCGAGGGATTTGTACCGCAGTTGCAGGGGTGGCTGGAGGCGCGTGGACATGATGTGCAGATCGTTAATGCGGGTGTTTCAGGTGACACGACGCAAGGGGGGGCAGCGCGGCTTGATTGGACGCTGACGGATGATGTGGATGCGGTGATTGTTGAGTTGGGCGGCAATGATCTTCTGCGCGCGCTCGACCCGTCGCTGACCCGGGCGAATATGGAAGCGATTGCGGATAGCATAACGGCACGGGGCCTGCCGTTACTGATCGCTGGATTTGAGGCGCCGGGTAACTATGGCCCTGAATATAAAGCAGAATTTGACGCGGTATACCCGGATGTGGCGGCCCAATCGGGCGCTGTTTATCACCCGTCGTTTCTTGGTCCCATCACAGCGCTTGGGTTGGAGGATGGTAGGGAGATGATGCAGGCCGATGGGATCCACCCCAATGCTCAGGGTGTGGCGCTGATTGTCGAGGATATTGGGCCGGCGGTCGAGGAATTGCTTGCGCGGATTGAGTGAATTTGGAGCGTGCGCACCGGTTAACTTTTGGCCGGAAAGGCGCGCGCAACGAATACACACCCTATGCACAGTCGATGCACAACCTATGCACAGTCGTTTTTGGCGCTTTGCTGGTCGGAGGGCTTTTTGCTGCGTCTTATCGCGCTTTGGGGGTGTCAGATTTGCGTGCGGTGGTGGATGCAATTCGCGGAGTTGAGCCGTTGGCGCGATTTGAGACGTGAGCGCTCTTGGTTGTTTCAATAGGCCAATGAAATAAGGGAAATTGCGTAAGAGTTGCAGGCGCGATGGCCTGCCGTGATGCGGGGCGTCAGGGCGAATTGGCCGGGTCTGAGACGCATTGTTTGCGTCTGAGGGGAGGGGTTTTGGTAGCTGCCGGAGGCTTGTATATCGCCGGGGTGCGCATCGGTTCCGGCCGAATTTGTTAACGCGGTAAGGAGTTGTTCACTTTTGAGCCCTCAAACAGGTTCAAAGCCGCGCCCATTCGTTTGACTTGGACCCTCGCGTTTCGTAGTTTTCAGCCAGCAAAATTTTCAAGGAAAATGCGGCATGTCAGACTTTCCCATCGTAGACGCGGACCTCGGTGTGACCCGGCAGGTTTTGGCGGACCATCCTGATCTGATGACGGTTGAGTTCACGTTCCAAAAGGGTGCGGAAGGCAAGCTGCATAATCATCCGCATGTGCAATCGACTTACGTCAAATCGGGGCGGTTCAGGTTTTCGATGGACGGCGTGGAAACCGAATATGGGCCGGGTGACAGTTTTGTCATTCCGACCCAAGCGGTTCATGGTTGCGTTTGCCTTGAGGCAGGATCGCTCGTCGATTGTTTTACGCCGCGTCGCGACGATTTTCTGTAAGCGTGCGGCGCGATGGACGCGCCGCGACTGATCGGATCAAGAGAAGGCGAGACCGCCGTTGATGTCGACATTGTTGCCGGTCATGTAGGACGCTTGATCCGACGCCAGAAATGACACCAGATTAGCAACTTCATCGGGTGTGCCCTCGCGCTTGAGCGGCGTGTTGGCTGACACGGCTGTCCGCACTTCGGGCTTGGTGAAGATATTGTGGAAATCGGTATCGATCATGCCGGGGCACAAACCGTTGACGCGGATGTTGGGTGCAAGCTCTTTGGCCAGACCGCGGGTCCACGTCAGCATCGCGCCTTTGGAGGCCCCATAGACTGTCGCACCGGGGCCACCGCCATCGCGGGCGGCTTGGCTGACGATGTTTATCACGCTCCCAGAGGTCATGTGTTGCAATACCGCGTTGGTCATCAGAAATGCGGATGTCAGATTGACGTCCATCACCTTTTGAAAGTGCTCCAGCGTCATCTCGGCCACTTTAACCCGAGCGACCAAGCCGCCTGCGTTGTTCACAAGACAATCGATGCTGCCAAACTCGGAGGCAGTGCGATCTGCGAGCGCTTTGGTATCGGCCTGGCTGGTCATATCGCCTTGCATGGCGAAGGCATTGCCGCCTGCTTTCTTGATCTGGGCAACTGCATCATCCGCGCCGTCTGATGATGAGAAATAGTTAATCGCAACCGATGCGCCATCTGCGGCCAAACGCATGGCGCAGGCCCGTCCGATATCGCGACCGCCACCTGTTACGATTGCTGTTTTGCCTTTTAGCGTCATACTCTGTCCTTTGTTTTTCTAACGGCCAACGTCGAAGGATTTTGGCACGGTCACTTTGAATGTCTGTTCGTCTGCATCAGTGAAATAGAGGTCACAGTCGTATCCCTGATCATCAAGGAAGCTGAAAACCCGTTTGGGTGCGGATGTCGAATAGGGGACCAAAAGGGTTGCGATGCGGTGGCGGATGGCTTTGGGGAAGCGCGCGTGCAGGCATGTGCTCACTGGCAGCCCCTCGTAGTCGGCAGGATCAACGTCTGGAAAGCCTGTTTCTTGGGTAAGCTCAGGTGTGCCGGCTTCGGACCAGAGGAACTGGCCGTAAAAGCCTGCCGTCTCGCCGGTGTAGCGGAAGGTGGTATCGCCCAGCGTCATTGGTGCGTTTGCGTGCAGGAGCCATGTGATATCGACGGGTTCCGCCGCATCGATTGTCTCGACGATCACGAAATAGCTGTCGGCGACGAAATAGACATCGCGCAGCACTTTGGTGACCTCAGGCGTGAGCGAGCGATAGGCTTCGGTCGCATCGCCCTGAATGAAGATGTGATCCTCGCGTTCTTCGGCGGTGAGAATCTGGCCGGTTGCGCGCATGGCTTTGGCTTTGTCCTTGCCCGCGTATTGGCCGTTGCCATTGATCAGGATCGCATTTTTCGAGCGGGTCTGGCGGCGCCAGTTTTGGTGCATTGTTGAGTTGAATGCGACGTAGTGGCCGGACTGGATCGCCAGATCCTCGCCGAACCCAGCAAGACAAAAGGCGTTTTGATCACCGTGGCTATGGCTGATGGAGCCATAGGGGGAGGATTTCATCACAAACTGGATGTGCGCGTCGGGCTTGTCCATTTGATGTTGGATGGCCGTCCATCCGGTGCCTTTGAACCAGCGCAGTTTAGGCCCGTCTGAGGGGGAAGTGGCTTCGGTTTTGCCGTAGTCGTGAAGGTAGACCATGTCGTCGAAGCGAAAATCCCACCAGCCCCAGTTATAGAACTCCATCTCGGTGCCGGGGTCGTTGCGGTTGATCTCATCAAAGTACCACTGGTACGCGCCATTGCCGGTGACGCCTGCGTATTGGCGCAGGTTGTAGCCGATCTTGAGGCACGGCAGATCGCCCATGGTGGCGTCGTCGCCAAATGTCGCGCGGCGAGTATCGGGGGCTTTGGTGTAGAGGGGAAAGTCGCCGGTGTTCTGGAAGAACGGGCGTTGATAGAGGTCGATGCCGTTGAAGGATTTGAGCAGGTTGGCCGCATCGATCAGATAGGCCATGCCGGTCATCCAGTAGTGCGGCCCTTCCGCCCAGCCGCCCTGCGCGTCCCCCCACGGGGAGTAGACGGTGGCGAGGAACTCGATGGAATAGTCGAGCCAGTCGCGGGCCTCATCGGCCTCGTCCAGAAGGGCGATGGAGGAGGGGATCAGGACGGCGGATACGGCGCGCACGGCGTGGCTGTCGAAGGGGAAGAGGTGGATATTGGCGTGCTTGATGATGTGATCGGCGGTCTCGCGGGTGCGTTCGAGAAGGGCTGTGCGCACGGTGCTGCGCTCGTCATCTGTCAGCGCGTCGTGGAGCCAGTCGTAGCCCCAGGCCAGTGCAAGGTTCACGCGAAACGCCCATTCATCGGTGTAGCTGCGCGATGTGGTGCCTTTGGGGTTCCATGCGGCGGCTGCCAGAAGCCAGTCCTTGGCCCGCGCGATCATTGCGGCGTCCTGGGTGACTTTGCCGCCTATGGCGAGGTGTCGGATGGCGTAGAGTAATTCCTGGCAGTCGATATAGGTTTGCCGCCAGATGGGCGCGGTGCGTTGGTGATTGGGATAACCTGCGGGCTCGTCCATCACGTCTCGGTCCATCCATGGCTGGACAGATTTGTCGAAGAAGCTCTGCCAGTTGCAATGGGACGGGTCTTTGGCGATGTCCTTGGAGAATTTTGCCAGCGCGCCGGGGCTGAGCCACAGGCGCGGGTGGCTCATCTCGGCCTGTGCATAGCGTTTGGCGCGCGAGGGGATCGGGGTTTGCGGTAGATCTTTAGCGATGGTGAACTGGCGCGTTTGGCTCCAGTTGGTTGCGGGGGCCTTGCCGTCCCAGACAGCGTAAGACCAGTGGTAGCTGCCCGCATCGAGCGGGGCGTCGGGGGTGAAGAAGTTGAGCGGCAAATCCTCGTAAGTGGTCGTTTTGCCTTTGGGAAATTTGGGATCGGTGGAGATGCGCAGGGTGTAGCGTGCCTCATCCTCAATCACCGGCAACCATGTGAAGCGGGGTGGATTTTCCGTCACGTCCGCATCATCGGGTGCATATTGGATATTTAGACGGCCCGCTTTGGGTTCGTCGAGCATAGCGATATCGGAGGATTTGGGCGCCAGAGCCATGAAAGGGATCCGTTACAATGAACTTTGGTGGGGGAGTGCGGCGGGTGTGCCGCCACACTCTGTTTTGGAAAGACGCGCTTAGCCGCCGTACTGACGTTCATAAGCGGATTGCATCACGCCAAGGACGTCGTTGAGACCCATGTCGTCCAGGGTCGCCATGTACTCGTCCCAATCGGCTTCAACATCGCCGTTGCCAAGGACCCAGCCCTGCTGACGCTCAAGCATGTAGTCGCGGATCGATGGCCAGTGACGGTCATAGACCTTTTGCTCGTCAGCGTTGAATGCGACGCCAAGGAACTGGTCGATCAGGTAATCGCCCTCGTCATAGAGCGCGATGCCTTCCAGAGCGAACTTATTAGACCACTGAATTTCGTAGTGGTAGTCCTGGAAGTAGCCGCGTGCCTGAAGCTGAGCGCCGATCTCATAAAGCTGGTTGTTGACCGGCTTCGTGTTGTTCAAAAACTCTTCTTTGAACGTCGGCTTGCCGTCGACCATGTCGTATTGCTCGCCCTCGATGCCAAAGTTGGCGAGACGGCGGCCTTCCTCGGTGAACCAGAAATCGAAGTATTTGATGGTCTCGACCGGATGCTCGTTGGTGTGGCCAATGGCCCATCCGTCTGGCTTGATCGGGATGCGGCGATGCTCTTCAACCCGCTTTCCGGATATCGAGGCGGGCGGCGCCATGGCCTTGAACTCAAAGCCTTCGATGTCCGCAGAAAGGCGGTTGTAGCCGGATGTGGAGGCGAACCAGTCATGGGTCGAGCCGCCGAGATTTTCCGACAACAAATAGTCACGCGATGATGATCCGCGGGTGAACACCTCTGGATCAATCAGACCTTCCGCATACCAGCGCGCGAGGTTTTTGATACCTTCGCGATAGCCTTCGCCGGCATAAGGGTGCTTGAGCTGCCCTTCATCGACGTAGAAATCGTGATAGGTGTCCGACCCCGAAGAGCGACCGTCCCAAAGGGTTACAAGACGGATAAGTTCGGGCCATTGACGCGCGAAATAGGGGATTTCGTCAGCAACGCCGTTGCCGTTGGGATCTTGTGTCTTGAAGGCGCGCAATGCAGCTTCGTATTCATCCACAGTTTGCGGCATTTCGAGACCGAGCTTGTCCAACCAGTCTGTGCGTATCCAGTAAGCCCGGCCATATTTACCATCCGGCAGATAAGGCACATAGTACATGTTGCCGTCCGCAGCAGAGATCGCCGATTTAATCTCCGGGCGCTCGTCCAGATAGGCTTTGAGGTTCGGCGCATGCTCGTCAATCAGATCGTTCAGCGGCAAAAACGCACCTTCAGGACCGAACTGATTTACAAAATCCTTCAGCCGGCTTGATCCGACGATATCGGGGATCTCGCCTGATGCCAGCATCAGGTTGAGTGCTTCGGTTTTACCGTCGTTCTCACTGGTGCGGGTGTTGGCCCCCACGGTTGCATCCTTGAGGTGAATACCAGTCCAGGCGCTCGCAGCTTTTTCAACCGGCCAGTTCTCGTCGTACACCGGATAGCGGGCGTGGTTCATCTGGATCGTAAGTTCCAGTGGTTCATCAACGATTTTCAGATGCCCGTCCGCAAACGTCGGGGTGGCCATCCCCGTGGTCAGAAGAAGAGCCGAGGCTAGTGTCAGATGTCGCATAAAATTCCTCCCATTATGCTGAGTTATTGTCATTCTTTTACACCTCCGAGGAGGATGCCTTTGTTGAAATATTTCTGCAGGAACGGATAGACGAGCAGGACCGGAATAATCGAGCACACAATAATCGCAGCCGTCACTGTTTCGACAGAATAGCTTTGGGTAAACAGGGTGTCGGAAAATTCCTGATCGTCCGACAATGTTGCAATGGTGTGCCGCAGATAGACTTGCAACGGCACTTTTTCTTGATCCTGCAACAAGACCATCGCCCAGAAAAAGCCGTTCCAGCGCGAGACGATGCAAAAGAGGGCGATCGTTGCGATGGCGGGTTTTGAAAGCGGGACGTAGACTTTCCACAAGACCTGAAAATCATTGGCCCCGTCCATGCGGGCGGCCTCTTCGAAGCTTTGCGGGATGCCTTCGAAGAAGTTGCGCATCAGGATGACGTTGAAGCCGTTGACGGCAAAGCCGACGATGATGCCGAAATAGCTGTCGAGCAGGCCAAGGTCGCGCATGTTCAAAAAGAACGGGATCAGACCGGCGTTGAACCACATGGTGAAGGCGACCATCAGGTTCCAGAACCGCCGACCGTAGAGTTGCGGGCGGGACAGGGCGTAGGCCCCGGGGATGATGAACGCGAGGCTCATCAAAGTGCCGCCGATGGTATAGATGAAGGTGTTGAGGTACGAGCGCCAGAATTCAGGTTCGGCGACGATGTACTTGTAGGCAGAAAACGTAAGGTCAATTGGTGTCAGGATCACCCGGCCCGCCCGCGCTTCAAATCCTGTGGAGAGTGAGATCGCGGCGATGTAGATGAACGGGTAGAGCGTCGAGATTGTGAACACGCCGATCAGGAACATATTGAGCCAGACGAACATCCGGTCGTTGCGGGAGTAGAGGTTCATGTTGGCCATGCTTGTCCCTCCCTCACCACAATGATGTGCGCGAATAGCGCTTTGATATGGAGTTTGCGCCCATCACCAGAATGAAGGCGACCACGGCGTTGAACAGACCAGCGGCGGCGGCATAGTCGTATTGTCCCCCCTGAAGGCCCTGGCGGTAAATAAAGGTATTGACCACATCGGCGGTTTCATAGGTGGCAGGCTGGTAGAGCAGGATGATCATCTCGAAGCTGACTTCCAGGAGGTTTCCGATGCGGATGATGAGCATAATCAGGATGGTTGGCAGGATTGAGGGCAGGGTGATTTTCCACATCATCTGCCAGCGTGATGCGCCATCGACCACAGCGCTCTCGTAGAGTGTCGGGGAGACACCGGCGATGGCGGCGAGGTAGACGATTGACTGAAAGCCCGCCTCTTGCCAGATGCCTGTTCCGATGAAGATCGGCCTGAACCATTCGGGTTTTGTCAAAAAGTATATCGGCTCGCCGCCAAAGAACGTGATGATCGTGTTGACGATGCCAGCGGACGGCGAAAAGGCGGTAATGACAATACCGGCGATGATGACAGAAGAGATAAAATGCGGAAGGTAAACAATAGTTTGAGCGGCTTTTTTGTACCATTGGTTGAGCACTTCGTTGAACATCAACGCCAGGATGATCGGCACAGGGAAGCCGAAAATGAGTGTGTAGAAGCTGATGATGAAGGTGTTTCTGAGCGCACGCAGGAATTGGTCGGAGTCAAAGAGCCTCTCAAAGTGTTCCAGTCCTATCCAGGGGCTGCCTGCAATGCCGCGGAAGATCGAATAGTCCTTAAAGGCGATCTGAAGCCCGTACATCGGTTTGTAGAGAAACAGTAGCAGCCAAACGACCATAGGGGCGAGCATGACGTAAATCTGCCATTCGCGCTTGAGGTGGTCAGTTATCTTCTGCATCCGGGTTGGCGGCACGAAGCTCAGACTGTCTTCTTGGATTGGCTGCTCGGAGGTGGCTGTCATGACACTGCTCTGTCCTGACCTTCCAGCGCCTTGCCGGTTTTGGCGTCAAAGACACGGATCATATCTGGCGCGATTGTAAAGCCAGTCATCTGGTTGAGATGCGATGCGTTACCGAGGGTTTCGGCCTTAATCACGAAAGGCTCACCGCCGAGCGTTGTGTGCAAGAGGGCTTCGGAGCCGAGGGTTTCGACAAGATCGAGGTCGAGTGTGACTTGTGTCTGTTCGGCTGAGGTGACGACATCGGTGTACTCGGGGCGGATGCCGACGATGATGTCTTTGCCGTCTGTTGCGGAAGGGTCGGTCAGCGGGGCGAGGGGGAGTTGCTGACCGAAGAAATGTGCGATGTTACCGCTGCCGTTTTTCTCCAGCTTTGCATTGATCATATTCATAGGCGGGGCGCCGATGAAACTGGCGACGAAGGTATTGGCCGGATTGAGAAAGAGGTCCATTGGAGTGCCGACCTGCTCAATCCGGCCATCGTGCATGACGACCACGCGGTCTGCGAGGGTCATCGCTTCGACCTGATCGTGGGTGACATAGATGGAGGTCGCGCCGAGGCGATTGTGCAGGCGCTTGAGTTCCGCCCGCATCTGGGTGCGCAGTTTGGCGTCGAGGTTGGAGAGCGGCTCGTCAAAGAGGAATACCTTGGGGTTGCGCACGATGGCGCGGCCCATCGCAACGCGCTGGCGCTGACCGCCCGATAGATCGGCGGGGCGACGTTCGAGATATTCGGTCAGGCCAAGGATGCTGCCCACCTCTTTGATCGCAATCTCGATATTTTCCTTGCTCTCACGGCGGATGCGCAGACCAAAGGCGATGTTGTCGGCGACATTGAGATGTGGGTATAGCGCGTAGTTTTGAAAAACCATCGCCACATCGCGATCTTTCGGGGCAACCCTGTTCATCACGCGATTGTCGATCTTCAGACTGCCTTCGGTGATTTCCTCAAGACCGGCGATCATGCGCAATGTGGTTGATTTTCCGCACCCTGACGGGCCGACGAGCACGACAAACTCTTTTTCTTGCACGTCCAAATCTATCCCGTGGACGACCTGGAGTTCACCGTATTTCTTTACGATGTTTTCGAGTTTTACGCCGCTCATGCGTCCTCCCAAACGCGAGTTGATCTGGATGCAGCCTCGCTCTGTTTCTAACCGCAATTGAGTGATTGGAGCGGTCGGGGCGGCGAGGTTTCTGCTTCCACCTCAAAACTGGTATACTAGTATTCACGAATCGGCAAACGAAAAATACTATTGCCAAAGCCTACCTCTATTTGGGCGCGGCGCTATGGAATAATTGGCGATTTGGACCTATGGAACGGCGCGACAAAGGAGTGGCGGCAGATGGAGCGATCGATCGAGATCAAGGAGCGTCGCACAAGTGCTGATGTGGTCTTTGACTATCTTTACGAGAAGATAGGGTCGCTGGAGTTGTTGCCGGGCGCTAAAATCTCAGAGGCGGAAATCGCGGCCAAGTTCAATATTTCGCGTCAGCCGGTGCGGGATGCGTTTTCACGTTTGGGCAATATCGATCTATTGCTGATCAGGCCGCAAAAAGCGACGCTGGTCAAAAAGTTCTCGCTCCAATCAATCGAGACGGCGCGATTTGTGCGGTTGAGTGTGGAGATGGAAGTTCTGCGGCAAGCCGCACAGAAATGGGATGGCAGCGTCGAACCGGAGCTTCGTTCAAATCTGGAGCAGCAAAGAGCGACCTTTGAAGCGGCGGATGTAGATCGCTTTCATACGTTGGATTATGAGTTTCACCGATTGCTTAGCCGCGCCGCCGATGCGGAGTTCGCCTTTGAGATCATCGCACAGAACAAAGCGCGCGTGGATCGGCTATGCGTGCTTAGTCTGACAGCGCAGGACGGGATGCGACAGCTGATCGAGGACCATGCGACGTTGATCGCGCAGCTGGCGGATGGGGATGAAACCGGAGTGGCGCAGACCATCCGCACGCATTTGTCGCGGCTAGACGGCACGATTGGTGACATTCACCGCACCCATGCGTCCTATTTTGAATAAACCTGCATAGGGCTTGCGGGCGAGCTGGTACGGGTTGAACACCTTGCGAGCGCCTTTTGTGGGAATCGTATAAGGTCTGGGCTTAAGTTTCGCAGAAAATGCCGGTTTACGCATAAAATATGTAAATTTGGTATGTAACTTTGCACAAAATGTATTGGCCGTTGCGGGTGTGCTCATGCTATTCATTTGATACGTGTTGCAAATTCAACCGTGATTTCAGGGAGGAAAACATGAAATCTCTTCTTAATTCGGCTCTGGGCCTGACGCTTGGCGTTGCCTTTGCCACAACTGCGTCCGCGCAGGATCTGACGATTGCGATCGTGAACAACGGTCACATGATCAACATGCAAAAAGTGGCGGAAGCCTACACTGCCGAAACTGGCGTGAATCTGAATTGGGTTTCGCTGGAAGAAGGCGTTTTGCGTGAGCAGGTTACGTCCGACACTGCAACAGGTGGTGGGCAGTACGACGTCATCAACATCGGTATGCAGGAAGCGCCAATCTGGGGTGCAGCAGGCTGGATCGAGCCGCTGAACTTCAGCGCTGACTACGACGTGGACGACATTCTTCCAGCCATGCGTGCTGGTCTGAGCCACGAAGGTACGCTCTATGCTGCGCCGTTCTACGGCGAAAGCTCCATGGTTATGTACCGCAAAGACCTGATGGACGCTGCTGGCGTTGCCATCGCGGACAACGACAGCTGGGACAATGTTAAGGCGGCGGCTGCTGCTGTACACGACCCAGACAACGGCGTTTATGGCGCATGTCTTCGTGGTAAGCCCGGCTGGGGCGACAACATGGCGTTCATCACAACGATGGTTAACTCCTTCGGTGGTGCATGGTTCGACGCTGACATGAAGCCTGCTCTGGACACACCAGAGTGGAACGCTGCTATCAACTTCTACGTTGATCTCTTGGGCAACTACGGCCCTCCAGGTTCCGAAGGTAACTCGTTCAACGAAATCCTTGCGCTTTACAACGAAGGCAAATGTGGCCTCTGGATCGATGCGACAATCGCTGCGTCTTTCCTTGAAGTCGACGGTGTTGCATACGCTCAGTCGCCAAACTCTGGTAACCCAGTTGGTGCTAACTGGCTCTGGGCTTGGGCATTTGCTATTCCAGCAGGTTCGCCAAACGCTGATGCCGCTCAGGCATTCATCGAGTGGGCAACGTCCAAAGAATATGTGCAAGCCGTGGGTAATCACCCAGAGTTCGGTTGGGGCTCCGTTCCAACTGGTCAGCGTGCGTCCACATACATGATCCCTGAGTTCAAAGAGGCCGCTGGTTTTGCAGCAGCTGAAATGGCAGCGATCGAAAGCGCGGCACCCGCTGCAACAGAACTGAAGCCATATGTTGGTGTTCAGTTTGCTGCGATCCCTGAATTCCCAGAGGTCGGCTCTGCGGTTGCTCAGGAAATGGCTGCGGCACTTTCAGGCGCCAAGTCTGTTGAAGACGCTCTGGCTGCTTCGCAAGCTGCTGCGGATGCGATCATGCGCGAAGCTGGCTACTACTAAGCCGCGCGCTGAGCACAAGCACTTTGGTCCGGCGGCAGTTTCGCCGGACCTATCCTCCACACGATCTGAAGTCCGTAAGGCGCGGCGTGACCCGCCGGCACGCATCAGATTGGGTTGGTTTGTAATTAAAGATGAACACTGCACTTCGCGAAACGTCAGCTTTGCAAGGGTCTTGAGCCATGTCCAAACGAACGCTTCCCCGTCTTCTTCAGGCACCGGCCGTTCTGCTTCTTCTGGTCTGGATGTTGGTTCCTCTGGGTCTGACGCTTTTCTTCTCATTTATTCGATATGTTCTGAACAATCTCAGACGGCCCGAATGGACGACGCCGAGTTTTGACAACTGGCGCGGGTTTGGGAACTACGAATACGTTCTGAACAACAAGGACTTCTGGTTTGCGATCCAGAACAGCCTGTTGATTGTGTGCAGCATTCTGGTGCTCACAGTCATTTTGGGGCTGGCTATTGCGGTTTTGGTCAACCGGGCCTTTCCTGGGCGCGGGATTGTGCGGGTTTTGCTGATCTCGCCATTCTTTGTGATGCCTGCGGTGAATGCAGTGTTGTGGATCAACATGATCCTTGATCCGGTGCTGGGTCTCAATGGTCTGGCGGTGGGCGGGATCAACTCGGTTGTGGACGGGCTGCGAAACGTCCCGATTCTCGGCGGGTTCTTCTCGCTATGGCCGGAGTTTGAGCCCATCTCGTTCCGAGCGACGCAAACCACGCCTTACGCGGTTATCATGATGGTCACATGGCAGTGGACGCCGTTTGCGGTGTTGATTTTCATGACGTCGTTGCAGTCAGAAGACGAGCAGCAGAAGGAAGCGGCTGTCTTAGATGGCGCGAGCGCTTGGTCTCGGTTCATCAATCTGACCATACCGCATCTGGCGCGCCCTATCTCCATCGTGGTGATGATCCAGGCGATTTTCCATCTGTCGCTCTATGCGGAGATCGAGATTGTAAGCCGCGGCAATGGCAACAAGAACCTGCCGTATCTGATTGGCGAGTTCACATCGAACAATATTGGGGCTGCGAGTGCGACGGGTATTTTTGCGGTCATTCTGGCCAATATCGTGGCGATATTTCTGTTGCGCCTGGTTGGCAAGAGCCTGATGGATTGAGGGAGTAGATCACATGGCAATCGTATCTCAATCAACAAAATTCAGCCGCACCTTTTGGCCAATCCTTGCCTGGGTTGTGGCGATCATCTTCTTCTTTCCGATCTTCTGGATGGTTTTCACCAGCTTCAAAACCGATGCAGATGCGGTCAAGCCAGAGTTTTTGTTTTTCTTCACGCCTACGTTGGAGAATTACACGAATATGACCGAAAACTATGACTATTGGCGCTTTGCGATCAATTCGGTGATCACCTCGGTTTTTGCCACGCTCTTTGCGCTGGCTGTCGGTGTGCCTGCGGCCTACGCGATGGCGTTCAACCCGAGCCGACATACCAAAGATGTGCTGTTGTGGATGCTCTCGACAAAGATGCTGCCCGCGGCGGCAGTTCTTTATCCGATGACGTTCCTCACGAAGAACTTCCTCAATATCTATGATACGCATTTTCTGGTGATCCTGGTGTTGTGCCTGATCAACCTGCCCATCGTCATCTGGATGCTGTTCACCTACTTCAAAGAGATCCCCAAGGAGATCATTGAGGCGGGTAAGATGGACGGTGTGGATACCTGGGGAGAGATCAAAGACATTCTCATCCCGCTGGCTTGGGGCGGTGTCGCGTCCACGGCGCTGCTGTGCTTCATCTTCTGCTGGAATGAGGCCTATTGGACGGTGCGTCTGACAACCACAGAGGCGGCGACACTGTCGAAACTCATCGAGGGCAACCGCGCGCCGGAAGGGCTCTTCTTCGGGCGGCTGTCGGCGGTGTCGACTGCAGCGGTTGGACCGATCATTGTGCTGGGCTGGTTCTGTCAAAAGCAGCTTGTGCAGGGCCTGACGTTCGGGGCGGTCAAATGACATTGGAGGCTGCTCCTACGGATTTGGCAGGCAAGACCTGCCTTGTCACGGGTGCTGTTGGCGGGATCGGGTCCAGCACGGTTGCCCATTTTGTTGCGCTGGGCGCGACGGTGTATGCCACGGATATTGCGGACAACTTTGACGGGCCCGCGGATTACAGAAAGTTTGATCTGCTTGATGAGGATGGCTTATCGGGTTGCACTGACTGGATCGCGGAGATCAAGCCGGACGTTCTATTCAACAACGCTGCGATCTTTGACATGGGCTCGGTGCTTGATGCGGATTTGGCGCAGTATGATCGCTTGTTTGGCGTGAATGTACGGGCGTTTTATGCGGTCATGCAGGGTTCCGCCAAATCCATGGTGAACGAAGAGAGACCCGGTTCGATCATAAATCTGGCATCACAGGCCGGGCATCGCGGCGAGGCGCTTGTGGCGCATTATTGTGCGACAAAGGCGGCGGTGATCAGCTATACGCAATCGGCGGCTTTGGCGCTCGCACCTCACAAAATTCGCGTTAATGCGATCAGCCCGGGCGTGATTGATACACCGATGTGGAAGGACGTGGATGCGCTCTTTGCAAAGTTTGAGGGCAAAGAGATCGGGCAGAAGAAGCGCGAGGTGGGCAAGGCTGTTCCATTAGGCCACATGGGGCACCCGGACGATGTGGCGCGCGCCGCCGTATTCCTTGCCTCCGATCAATCCAGCTACATGACCGCACAGACCGTTGGTGTCGATGGCGGCAACGTGTTGCGATAGGGGGGGGCGGATGTCGATCATGCAACCCGAGATCGAGATTGTAGATCGCACAATGCGGTCGATTCGGTATTTGGAGCATGGCTGGCCGACAGATCTGTGTCGTTGGCACGCGCATGAAGAATATGAATTGCATCTGATTACCGCCACCCGCGGTAAGGCGTTTGTCGGCGATTATATCGGGAACTTTGGCCCGGGAACGCTGTATCTCACCGGTCCAAATCTGCCGCACAATTGGGTGACGGATGAGGATCTGCGCGAGCCGGTGGCGATCCGCGATATGTTGGTTCAGTTCAACCACGACAGTGTAGAGAAACTGGCGCAGGGTTTCCCTGAATTTGCAGAAGTGCGCAATATGTTGCAACTTGCGCAATCGGGTATCGAGTTTGAAGGGTTTAACCCGACATTCGCGCGCGGTCATATGGAAGCGATCCGAGACAATAAGGGGCCGGAGCGTATTCTGGCGTTTATCCGCTTTCTGGTCCGCCTCAACGAGCATGTGGAGAAGAAGTCTCTGTCTGTGCTCAAGCTCAGTCAGCCTGAAGGTGGCACAAAACATGCACGTATCGGGCGGGTGGTGGATTACATCATCTCAAACTACGCGAGCGAGTTGTCGGTGGAGATGGCGGCGGAGCTGGCCGCGATGACCGCCCCAACGTTCAGTCGCAATTTCCATGCGATCACAGGGCATCGCTTTGTGGAGTTCGTCAACAGCGTGCGCATCGGGCAGGCGTGCAACAAGCTTTATGCAACGGACGAGTCGGTTACGATGATCAGTGCGCAGGTCGGGTTTCAAAACCTTGCGAATTTTAACCGGCAGTTTCTCAAATTCAAAGACATGACCCCGTCGGCCTATCGGGCGACGGCACGGGCTGGTCTGATGCCGGTGAAGGAAGACGCGTAATGAACTCCCAAAGCAAACCAAACGTTTACAAAACCCGATATGATCGCGCCGCCTGTTCGACGGGAGTGGTGCACTTGGGCTTTGGTGCGTTCCATCGTGCGCATCAGGCGGTCTATCTCGATGATTATATGGAAGCGACGGGCGATCTGCGCTGGGGCATTGCGGCGGTGAATTTGCGGGGTGAGGAAAGCGCGCAATTTGCGCGGAATATCGATGCTGCCTCGCCGTATGTTCTGAAGTCAATTGCGACAGATGGTCAAGTTGCGCTGCGGTCGGTGCGCTCCCATGTGGGATTTGTCGATTGGGCGAGAGAGCGGGCGCAGGCTGAGGCGCTTTTGACGTCTGACGATGTGCATATGGTCACGATCACAGTGACAGAGAGCGGGTATTATACCGATCCTAATGGGGCGTTGAATACGCAGGATGCCTTGATTGCTGCGGAGATCCGGGGCGAGGAGGGTAAATCGGTCTATGCCTATCTTAGCGCGGCGTTGTCGCAGCGGATGCAGGCGGGCGGTGGGCCAATCACGATCTTATGTTGCGATAATATTCGGCAGAACGGCAAGATGCTGCGGGCCAATCTTGCGGCCTATCTTGAGCATACTTCACAAGATGCTCTGGCCGTTTGGGTTGCAAACTATGTGACGTTTCCGTGCTCGATGGTGGATCGGATCACACCACGCTCTACACCGGAATTTCAGAACGAGATTGACGCGCTTTTGGGTGCGCAACCTGTGCAGTCCATCATGGCGGAAGCCTTTAGTCAGTGGGTACTGGAAGAGAATTTCGCAGGTCCAATGCCCGATCTTGCTAAAGCGGGCGTGACGGTGACATCGGATGTTGACCCTTATGAAGAGGCGAAGATCCGCATTCTCAACGGCGGACATACGAGCCTTGCCTATCTCGGGGCTCTGCACGGGATTGAGACGTTTGATGCGGCGATGAATGTGCCCGAATTGTTTGATCACTTTTGGAGCTATGAGACGAAAGAGGTGCTGCCCGGGCTGACGCTGGCGCTTCCCTTTGACAAATTGGCCTATCTGGAGAGCATCTCGCAGCGGTTCAAAAACGCCGCGATTGCCGATACGATCAGCAGGATTTGCGCCGATGGTATGGTCAAATTCCCGATCTTCATTCGCCCGACGTTGGAGGGCTGTCTGGAGCAGGGCATCCTGCCTGAAAACGGTATTCGCGCGATTGCAAGCTGGTATGTTTTCGCCCGCCATGTTGTCGCGGATAAGATCGGGTTTAATTATGAGGATCCAAGCTGGGACCTGCTCAAACCCATGCTGGAAGCGGCCAATCGAGACAGCTTCATACATTCTCAACATCTTTGGGGCGATTTGCCTCAAAGGTTCCCTCAATTTGCCGACGCACTTGGTGCGGGCCTTGATGAAATGGACGCAAAATGGCCGGTTTGACGATACGAGAGCTGAAAAAAGCCTATGATGACGTGCAGGTGATGCATGGCGTCGATCTGGATATTGAAGACGGCGAATTTGTCGTGTTCGTTGGGCCGTCTGGCTGCGGTAAATCCACGCTCTTGCGGATGATCGCGGGGCTTGAGGAGATCACGTCGGGAACCGTGGCGATTGGCGATACGGTGGTGAACGATGTCGCGCCCTCCAAGCGCGGCGTTGCGATGGTGTTTCAAACCTATGCGCTTTACCCGCATATGACGGTCTACAAAAACATGGCGTTTGGGCTGCGGCAGGCCAAGACACCCGAAGACGAGATTGATCGGCGGGTTCGGGAAGCGGCGGAGGTGCTTCAGATTACCGAATATCTCGACCGCTCGCCGCGCAATTTGTCGGGTGGGCAGCGCCAGCGTGTCGCTATCGGGCGAGCGATTGTGCGCGACCCGGAGGTGTTCCTGTTTGATGAGCCGCTCTCGAACCTTGATGCCGCGCTGCGCGTGCAAACCCGTCTTGAGATTGCGCGTCTGCATGAGCGTTTGGGCTCGACGATGATTTATGTGACGCATGATCAGGTTGAGGCGATGACGCTCGCCGATAAGATCGTGGTTCTGCGGGACGGGATTATCGAACAGGTCGGCAGCCCGATCGATCTTTATGAGCGGCCAGACAATACATTTGTGGCGCAGTTCATCGGATCGCCAAAGATGAATTTCTTCGAAGGTGCGGATGCTGCGGGCAGTGTTGATGGGATGATCACGGGCATTCGCCCTGAGCATCTGCGTGAATGTGATCCTTCCGATGCGATTGTGAACGGCAGGCTGGAGCTGGTGGAGCAACTGGGCGAATACGCTCTGGCCCATCTGGTCTCGCCGAACGGCGTGGAGTTCATCGCAAAGATGGAGCATCCGCCAAAACAGCCAAAAGGTGAAACAATCCACTTCAACGCACTGCCGGGCCTGATCCACAGGTTCGACAAAGCATCCGGCGCGCGGCAGGCCTAATCCGCGCGTTCTGGTTCCTGTGATTGGATCGGCGGCTATTGAACGTCGGCGCGTGCTAAGCACCTGAACTACGGGTTTGAGCGCGTGTGAAATCTTGAAGGGAAGGAGTGTCGATTATTCCGACAATTCCGAGTTCAGTGCTGGCGATGGCCTGACATTTCACGTTTCTTCCCGAGAGGTTTGGTCCGCCTGCGCGTGAAATTCTGGAAAATGCCAGGGCTGTGCGTACGAAATCTGAGACATTGGATTTGTCGATGTAAGCAGGCAGGTGTGCTGCGTTGGGTCGAAAAAAGGGAACCGGTGCAACACTCAAAGCGCGCACCGGTCAAAGTGAGGGACGTCATACAACGCCAAGATACTCTTGTGGTTCCATTTGCTCAGATAATTATTTGAAACTGCGGTTTCATAGTACTTCAAGCAGTTCCACCGGTCGCCAAGCGTTTAGGTCAGAACGGCGGGAGAATTGCAGATAGCCGCGATCAAAGCCCGCCGCCTGTTGCAGCCTTTCGCGGTTAAGCACGAGCAAAAGTGCATTGCGAAAAGAGATAACATCCTCGCGCTCAAGTGCGCGCAGGGTTTTGTTCATATGCACAATCGAGATGCCAAGGATGTCCGCAAAATCTTCCTGAGAGATCGGGATCACGAATTTCTCCGGGTCGGTTATTCCGATGATTTCCAGCCGTGCCATAAATTCGCACAACACATGGGCGCACCGCTCGCGTGCCGACCTGCGACCAAGGGAGACGATACGCTCGGCCAAGAGGCTCTCTTCATGCGCATTCACCCAGAACAAGGCCGCCGCCAGCATCGGGTCTCGTTGTAGCGTGTTGCCAAGACGATCTGGTGGCAGTCGATAGGCCGCGATATCGGTTTTGCAGCTCAACTCAAAATCAGAGGTTGAGAACAGAAGAGCATTCATCGCAATAAAATCGCCTGGAAGCGCGACGTTCACGATCTGGCGCGCACCGTTTTCGAGATTGCGCGAACGGATGACCCAGCCGCGATCCAACAGGAATATATCGCCATAGTTCCCGCCCTGTTGAACGATCGTCGCGCCAGCATCCATTTCTACAAGATCAGTGCAAATTTCACCGAAGGTGGATTTGACCTCTTCGGATGGGTCGAAAAAACCAGACATTTTGCTTAGGAGTATGTCGGTCAACTGAAATAATCCGGATTTTTCTGCAGCGTCCAAGTGACATCCCATTCATAGCAGGTGGCCGTTCTGGCGGTCACACCTCATATGAACACGATCATGCTTAAAGGTCTAGGCGCACAGAATTCCCTTCGACACGCAGGCGTGTCAGGATCGCTGCGGCAAGTTCGTTATGAATTGCGGAGTGGGCTTCGTGATGATGCAAATGCGCTGAGATCGCTGCATCATATGCCTCATCAACCTCATCTGATGACAACGCGCCCTTGGATTGTAACACGAGGATGATCGCCTCCAGCAGCGTCAAGGCGGCTATGCCGTGAACACTTGCGTGATTGGGTTCGGCGTTTTGGTCATCAGTTTGGGTCATTGATCGTTTCTCACACAAAAGGCGTCAAAATCTGGTGCCCGACTTTGGCCTGGTAGATGTGGAAGTGCATCGTGTCACCCTCGCTGATTTGCATCTGTCGTCTTGAGACTATCCGTGTGTTTGGCCCGGAGCAGACACTCTTTGGCAGGCAATGTCGTTGGTAGTGAACGCACTCGATCCGGTTTCGTTCCAATTTTAATGGGAAAATCTGAGCGACGTGTGACCTGGGGTCAGTGTGTCATAGTTAAAGGACGGCTTGTTAACCTTCACGCGATGCTTTCCAGACGCGCAAGAATCGCGCCGGGCACGAGTGAAGTTGAAACGCCGTCCGGTATTGAGGGGGATGTATGTCGGATGGAACGCTTGGCGGTATTCCCCAGACGCATTGTGTTGACGGAAAAACCGTCATACTGACTGAGGCAAAGCGGTTTGAACTGGGAATTTTGCAATACCTCAAAGACCTCAAGGCATACGCCTACAGTCTGTCTCGCGAGCCTGAAGCGGCGGAAGATTTGGTGCAAGATACAGTGTTGCGTGCCTTGTCCAATCGCGACAAGTTTGACAGCAAAACGAATTTGCGTGCTTGGCTTTTCACGATTCTGCGGAACCAATTTTTGACGCGCATGCGTCAGGCAAGCCGCGAAGTTGAGCTGAGCGATGGGGTGGAAAATGGATTGATCCTTTCGCAATCAGGTGCGCAAGAGGATGCGCTGCTCTTGAAGGATGTGACTGAAGGGATCGAAAAACTCCCACAAACGCAAAAGAATGCACTCATACTTGTCGGCGCGCTGGGCTATTCGGTGCAGGAAGTGTCGGCGAGGGAAAAATGTCCGCCCGGCACGGTCAAGAGCCGCGTAAGCCGTGGGCGCAAGGCGCTGTTGGCGTATATCGAGTAGATATTTGTGAAACGGGGCCGTTTTAGCGGTTCGAAAATTCGATTTAGCGCCGATCACCATATTGTTTCAGATGCCCAATGGCAATTCAGGAGTACGTGGAAGAATTTCTATCAACCGACTGAAAAACAACGGTGACATCCCGATGATCCGCCGTTAGTGGTGCGTGATGGCGCATTCGCTTGTAGGCCCTGCACTTGGTGGTATGTGTGCCTGCGAAAAGATGGCACAACCGGTCGGCG
>CAYRKW010000009.1:0-3255 GCA_964425135.1 uncultured Rhodobacterales bacterium | reverse complement strand
GGCCCTGCACTTGGTGGTATGTGTGCCTGCGAAAAGATGGCACAACCGGTCGGCGCTTGCCTGTCTTGCAGTGTTCAGGATTTGCCGGTTAGTGACGACATCCGTGTATCTTCTCGAATTGCAAATGAACCGAAGGCACGTTTGCACGTTGTCATTTCATCAATCCGAATGGATGCAAGCATGAAATTGATTTGCGCATCGGCGCTTCTGCTCGCAATCGCAGCATCAATCAGCGCCGAGACCTCATTTAATCGGAATGACATGATCCGCACTCGCGACATGATTGGCGCTGTGGCTAACAACACCAACACAGATGGCAGTGTTGTGTGGAATGCCGAGGAGAGTTTTGCTGCGGCGCATGAGGACCGGGACTGAACCCATGCGATTTCGTTGGCACAAGCAAGCGGCTCGCAACGCGCTGTTAAATTCCAAGGGACAAGGGACATAACTTATGCGAAATGTTTTATATCATAGGGGTCGTTGTCTTCGCGCGCTCTATTGCTCTATTCGTCATTTGACTGGAGGTGGAAATGCCAAAGAAAAACGAAAGTAACAAAAGTAAGGGAACCGCTCGGAAGTCGCCGGGTAAAAAGGCAGGTCAGACAGCGACAGAACGCTCGAAAAAGGCCAAGCGGGTTGCGAGCGATGCTGCACAGTCTTCCAAAGATGCGGTAGAGTCGGGCGCGTCAGATTTGGCGGATCAAGCGAAAGACACCGCCGCGCAAACTGCTGAGACTGTCGGAGACGCAGTGGATCGGGTGGGTGAAAGTCTGCGCAACGCGGCTGCATCCTTGCAAGACGGTTCTGTTCATGAGCGCACGTTCGGCCAACTGGCGCAGGGGCTTGCGGATGTATCTGATGCAATTCGCGATCAGGATATGCGCGAGTTGGGCAGCGGGGTGCGCGATTTCGCCCGCCGCAATCCATTGCTGTTTGTCGGCGCTGCTGCACTTTTGGGATACTCGCTGACTCGGATTATTTCAAAAAATCGGGGCAGAACATGAACAGCGGGCCGGACGCATCAACGCCTGAGCTCATCAGCCGAGCCGTGTCGCAAACGAGTAGTTTGATCCGCGATGAAGTGCTGCTTGCCCGCGCGGAGATTTCAGAGCGTGCGGCGCATGCAGTCACCGCGGTTGGCGTTTTGGTTGGTGCTGTGGTGATCGGTCTTGTTGCGTTGAATGTGCTGGCGGCGGCGCTGGTTGTTGCTCTGACCAAGCTGGGTCTGCCCGGTATCTGGGCTGCGTTGATGGTTGGGGTGTCGTTGGCAGTTCTGTCGTTTTTGTTGATCCAAAAGGGCACCAATGATCTTAAAGCCTCAAATCTTGCGCCATCGCGCACGCTGAACAGCGTGAAGAAAGATGCCCAAGCGGTAAAGGACGCTGCAAATGGTGCGTGATGACCGTACCGCAGAAGAAATTCAGCGTGATATCGAACGGGAGCGCGCAGATTTGAGCGACACATTGAGCTCAATCAATGAAAGCCTCTCGTTTGCGGGCCTTGGGGCGACGCTGAGCGATCAGGTGCAAAACGTAGGCTCTGATCTGATGGACGATTTGGGCGGAACGCTTATTGAGCGCGCGCGAGAAAAACCGATTGCAGCTGGGCTGGTTCTGGCGGGTTTGGCCTGGATGGCGTTTGGCGCGTCCGACCGTCGCGATGCGCCGGTTTTCCAGCGTACGCATTCAGCCCGCGATCCATCAAGTGCGAATGCAGCGCAAGATGATCTCGCCGCAAGAGGTCAAACCGTGCATGGCAATCGCGACTGCGGGGGCGACGATGACGATAATCGTATTGAACGACTTGCGCGAGAGGCTCAAAAACTTCGCAGTTGCGTGAACGAAGGCACAGAGACGCTGACAGCGGAGGCGCGCGCGCGGGTCGTTCAGGCGCGCGAGGCCGCTGCTGAGGCGACCGAGCAAGCAATTGATGGGTTGAAATCCGGCGCAGGCAAAACCAAAGATATAATGCAGGACAATCCGTTGGCATTGGGTGGACTTGCGCTGGCAATCGGCGCGGCGATTGGCGGTGCTCTCATGTTCCGCCAAAACGAGGATGATGCCCGAAAGTCGCGTGACGCGCTATATCGCGAAGCCGACCGTATTTTGGAAGAAGAGTTGCAGCGATCAGCATCTCCGACAAGTCGCGCAAATCGAGGTTAGGGGAGGTTGGGTATTTGACCCCGCAGACACACTGCGCAGGCCAACCCGGATACCGATTTCTGGTTGGCTCGACATCGCCTTGCGCATCAAAAATTCCCTGCTGGTGCTCGCGACAACACAAACGATTGCAAAATTTATTTCTTTGGAACCGAACAGCCGCGCGTGCGTTGTCTTGGTCCCTTGGATGAACTCATCCTAATCGTAGTAACTGGAGAAATTACATGACGATACGCAACGTCTTCCTTGCGATGGCCATATTCGGATTGATCGCCTGTGAAACCGTAGAGGGTTTCGGAGAAGATGTCGAAGCCGGCGGCCAGCTCATTCAGGACACATCTGAAGATGTACAAAGAGGCGGCTGAGTATCCAGCGCTATTGGGCAGATCGAGATCGGTGTGCGCGACAAAATTACATGATTGAAAGGAAAGAAAATGAATTGGGATCAAATTCAAGGGCAATGGAAGACGCTGAAGGGAACAGTTCAGTCCAAATGGGGCGAGTTGACAGATGATGAATTGGCTCAGATCGCCGGCGATCGGGACGTCCTGGAAGGCAAAATCCAAGAGAAATACGGAAAATCTAAGGAAGAAGTGAAAAAGGAAGTCGATGACTTTCTCTCTTCGATTTGATCCGGACATTTGGCAGCGTGTGAAGTGCTGCCAATTTTTCGGATAGTCTTGCAGCGTTTCTGGGCTCGAATCCGATTGATATAAGTGCTTATGAGCCCAAATATCGACTTTTTCTAAGAGAGTGTCCGAAATTGGTACCGGTGCGCTGACGACTGACACTCAACCCAAGTTGGCAACAGAACTTCGAGATTTTCTGGCTTGCCGACTTCCGTTGTCGGCAAGCGACCGATCTTGGGGAAGGCTTAAAAGCCAGCGTGTTGATCCATTGCTGGCAGTGCTTGGGGTTGTTCCCTATCAGAGGGCGCTCGATGGTAAGCGCTTCGTTGACCCCACCTTTCTGAAAGTTGCCTGACCTGCGAGTCCGTTGCCGTGAGTGGTTTTGCAATGGAGGCGGGTTTGGGAGTCCGTATAGAGCAGAAGATGGAGGAGCTTAGCCGGATGGAGGTCATCGTTGGCCCTTCCGG
>CAYRKW010000008.1:69761-71796 GCA_964425135.1 uncultured Rhodobacterales bacterium | reverse complement strand
GAAAACGAGCGCCCGTTGCGGGGCGCTCGTGGTCAGCTCATATCGGCTTTGGATCAGCAGGAGTAGTACATTCCGTATTCCACCGGATGCGGTGTGTGTTCGAAATTGTAAATCTCTTCCCACTTCAGTTCCATATAGCCTTCGATCTGGCTTTTGGTGAAGACATCGCCTGCGGTGAGGAAGTCCATGTCGGCCTCCAGAGCAGCCATCGCTTCACGCAGGCTGGCACAGACGGTTGGGATGCCTTCAAGCTCTTCTGGTGGCAGATCGTAGAGATCCTTGTCCATCGCTTCGCCCGGATCGATCTTGTTTTTGATGCCGTCAAGGCCAGCCATCAGGAGAGCCGAGAAGCACAGGTAGGGGTTGGCTGCCGGATCAGGGAAGCGGGCCTCGACGCGCTTTGCCTTTGGCGACTCGGCCCAAGGGATACGCACACAGCCCGACCGGTTCCGCGCAGAGTAGGCGCGCAGAACAGGCGCTTCAAAGCCCGGGATCAGACGCTTGTAGCTGTTCGTGGACGGGTTGGTAAAGGCGTTGAGCGCTTTGGCGTGTTTGAGCACACCGCCGATATAGTAGAGCGCTTCCTGGCTGAGATCCGCATATTTATCACCCGCAAAGAGCGGCTTGCCACCTTTCCAGATCGACATATTCACGTGCATGCCAGTGCCATTATCGCCAGCGATTGGTTTGGGCATGAAGGTTGCCGACTTGCCATATGCGTGGGCGACGTTGTGGATGATGTATTTGTACTTCTGAAGCTCATCCGCCTGATGGGTGAGCGAGCCGAAGATCAGGCCAAGTTCGTGCTGACACGACGCAACCTCGTGGTGGTGTTTGTCGACCTTCATGCCGATGCGCTTCATGGTCGAGAGCATCTCTGAGCGGATGTCTTGCGCTGCATCTGTCGGGTTGACCGGGAAGTACCCACCCTTGACGCCGGGGCGGTGGCCCATGTTGCCCATCTCGTATTCAGTGTCCGTGTTCCAGGCGGCATCTGCCGCATCGACTTCGAAGGACACTTTGTTCATCGAATTGGAGAACCGCACGTCGTCAAAGAGGAAAAACTCAGCTTCCGGACCGAAGTAGGACATATCGCCAATGCCGGACGAAATCAGGTATTTCTCGGCCTTTTCAGCAGTGGAGCGCGGGTCGCGGTCGTAGGCTTCGCCGGTGTCCGGCTCAACGATGGAGCAATGCAGACAGACGGTTTTTTCGGCGTAGAACGGGTCCATATAGGCCGAAGAGACGTCCGGCATGAGTTTCATGTCGCTTTCATCAATCGACTTCCAGCCCGCAATGGAAGAGCCGTCGAACATGAAGCCTTCTTCGATGAAATCCTCATCGACCTGATCGGACATCACGGTGACGTGCTGCAGTTTGCCGCGCGGGTCGGTGAAGCGGATGTCGACATATTCCACGTCGTCATCTTTCATGGATTTAAGCAAGGACTTAACGTCGCTCATTGTGCATTTCCTTATATTGCTCGTGTGATCTTAGTGTTCGATATTCGGGCGGTCCTAGAGGGCTTCGGAGCCTTCCTCGCCGGTGCGGATACGGATGGCGTGATTGATGTCGGAGACGAAAATCTTGCCGTCGCCGATTTTGCCGGTTTTGGCCGCATTGACGATCGCTTCAACGGCGGCGTCGACTTGGTCGTCATCGAGCACGACCTCGATCTTCACCTTTGGCAGAAAATCGACGACATATTCAGCGCCGCGGTAAAGTTCTGTATGGCCTTTCTGACGGCCAAAGCCTTTTGCTTCAATCACGCTCAACCCCTGAACGCCCGATTCTTGCAAAGCTTCCTTCACCTCGTCCAATTTGAATGGCTTGATGATCGCTTCAATCTTTTTCATATGCCCAACTCCGTTGTTCCAGCGCGTGATACTATCGTTTGATCGCTCTGTGCCGTTTGCGCGCAGGAGCTTCAATTTGGGAGCAGGATTTGGCGCGGGGCGCGGTGACGAATTTGGATTTGTTGCCTAATTGAGTGGCGGGATGCTCAAAAAATGAGCAGAATGAAAACAGCGCCTTT
>CAYRKW010000008.1:52114-69661 GCA_964425135.1 uncultured Rhodobacterales bacterium | reverse complement strand
TGTATCTGGTTCACAAAGCCCCAGCGATGCGCCTCGCTCGCATCGAGCCAGCGACCCGTGAAGAGCATGTCCATGGCGATGTGATAAGGGATGCGCTTGGGCAGTTTGATTGAGGCGGCGTCGGCGACGGTGCCGGAACGGATCTCGGGCAGGGCGAAGCTGGCGTGCTCGGCTGCGAGGATCATATCGGCAGAAAGAGCGAGTTCGAGACCGCCACCGCAGCAAATGCCGTTGATCGCGGCAATGACCGGCTTGTTGAGGCCCGGCAGTTCTTGCAGGCCGCCAAAGCCGCCGACGCCATAATCGCCATCGACCGCATCGCCATCATTTGCGGCTTTAAGGTCCCAGCCTGGGCAAAAGAACTTTTCGCCGCTGGCCGTCAGGATCGCAACCCGCAACTCAGGATCATCGCGAAACGCGGCAAAGGTGTCGCCCATGATGCGGCTGGTCGCCAGATCGATGGCATTGGCTTTGGGGCGGTCGAGGGTGACCTCCAGGATGCCACCTTCACGGCGGGTTTTGATCGGGCTGTCGGTCATATGAGTGCCTCCGGTTTGAGGTCCATTTGCAGGAGTGCGTCTGCGACAAAGACAGCATCTTTGGTGCAGATCAACGGGTTTATTTCCAGCTCGGTGATTTGCTCGGCGTATTGCGTGACAAATTCCTGGAGCGCGTGGATGGTATTGATAAGCGCGCGGCGGTTGATGCCGCTTTTGCCGCGATAGCCGCGCAGGACGGGGGCGATGCGCAAGGCGTTAAGGGCTGTGTCTATCTCTTCATCGGAGGCGGGGATCATGAGGTGAGCCGTGTCATTGTGCAATTCAGTCATAATGCCGCCCGCGCCGATAGTCAGCACAAAGCCATGGGCGGGATCGCGGGTGACAGCGAGGAGCATTTCGGCGATGCCGCCCTCTATCATCTCTTCGACGAGAAGTGGAAATGCCATGGATCGGGCTGTTTGGCGTAGCGCCGCGGCAGATTGGTTGAGATGCACGCCGCCGGTTTCGGATTTATGGGCGGCGCCGATAGATTTGAGGACGTAGCGTTTGTCGGCGGTGTCGCAGAATGTGTGCAGATCGTCCTCAGAGTGCATCACGCGCGTGCCCGGTATCGGCAGGCCAACGGCTTTGAGCAGGCGTTTGGCGTCATGTTCGAGCACGGTTTGGGGGGCGTTCGGCATGGGAGATTGCAGCGTCGGGACAATCAACGCGACGGGATTGCATTGG
This sequence comes from uncultured Rhodobacterales bacterium, assembly GCA_964425135.1. Lineage (GTDB taxonomy): Bacteria > Pseudomonadota > Alphaproteobacteria > Rhodobacterales > Rhodobacteraceae > CAYLLD01. The sequence goes on along the minus strand of CAYRKW010000008.1, from coordinate 68,435 downwards.
GCTGCGATGGCAACGCCTGCAAGACCCGATGACATGCCGCTCAGTGGGACGATGCCATGCGTCATCAGGTCAAACGCCAGGGGCTCGGGCAGGTTTTCGGGCAGCATGGTCAGCACGGCAAAGCGGGCTTTGGTGGTTGTCTGCGCGGATTTGATGGCATCAATCGCGCAATCCCAGGCGTGCGGGTCGCAGCGGTCAGCGCGTGGCAGGTCCACGACAAGAATATTGAGCGCGGCGTGCCTGTCGGCCATGGCGGCGAAGGTGTCTGCCATTTTATCCGCATCACCCCAAATATAAGTGTGATAATCGAGCGGATTTGCCAGCGCAACGAGAGGTCCGAGTGCATCGCGAAGACCCAATGTCTGCGCTTCGTTGAGAGGGGGGCACGAAAGGCCGTGGTTCAGCGCCGCATCGGCCATCAGGCTGGCCTCCCCGCCAGAGCAACTCATCGATGTGATGCTCGTATTGGGCAACGCGCCGAATGTATGGGCAATCTTGAGGGCTTCAAAGAAGTTTTCGGGATCGGTTGCTTTTCCAACGCCAAGACGGCTGAGGAGGGCATCCGCGCCCATGGAACTGCCCGCCATAGAGGCAGTGTGGGTAATCGTTGCCAGCTGCGCTTGTTCGGAGGTGCCGACTTTGAGGGCGATCACAGGTTTGTCGGTGCTGGCGATCAGCGCCTCAAACGCGGGGATGTCGCCAAACCCTTCGATGTGAATGCCAAGGGCTGTCACGCGCGGGTCGGACAGGACATGCTGTGCGATGTCCGACAGGCTCGTTTGCGCCTGATTGCCTGCGGTAATCATATAGGCGATTGGCAGGCCGCGTTGCTGCATTGTGAAATTGATCGCGATGTTGGAGGACTGCGTGATGATCGCAACGCCCTTGTCGATCTTGGTTAACCCGTGCTGATCGGGCCAGAGCGCGGCTTGGTCGAGCGCATTGATATAGCCGTAGCAATTGGGGCCGAGGATGGGCATCGCACCGGCGGCTTTGATAAGCTCTGCCTGCAGGTCAGCGGCGGCCGCATCCTCGCGGCTCGCCTCGCGAAAGCCCGAAGCGAAACAAACCGCGCCGCCCGCGCCCATAGCGCTTAGATCGCGGGCGATGTCGACGGTGGCGTTGCGGTTGACGCCGATGAAACAGGCGTCGGGGGGCGCGGGGAGGGCGCGGAGAGAGGGGATGCAGGGGAGGCCGCCCAACTCTGTTTTGCTCGGATGGACGGGCCAAATCTCGCCCTCAAAGCCGATCTTGTGCAGTTGTTCGATGACATTCTCGCCCCAAAAGCCGCCACCGATCACTGCGACAGATTTGGGTGCGAGCAAGCGGGATAAATCGCGGCTCATTGTGAAACTCTTGAGCATGGGGTGCGGGCGGGAGCCTCCGGCGGGGATATTTGACAACCAAAGAAGCAAGGTTTTCTTAACCTTGATGGGCCAGCGTGGGGGAGCGGTACAGGCGGGGACGCCGATGGCCGTAACCGAAGAAGATGCTCTGATCTCGCAAAAGGATCAGGGCATTTTTTCTTTGGTTCGATAAATATCCCCGCCGGAGGCATCTGTCCTCAGGCTCCCAAGGGTCGCAGGAGATCGCGGGCGATGATGTGGCGCTGTATTTCCGAGGTGCCGTCCCAGATGCGCTCCACCCGCGCATCGCGCCAGAACCGCTCCAGCGGCAGATCATTCATCAGCCCCATGCCGCCGTGGATCTGGATCGCGGCATCTGTGACGCGGGCGAGCATTTCGGTAGCGTAGAGTTTGGCGGAGGCTATCTCGCGATTGGCGGGCAGGCTTTGGTCGAGCCGCCAGGCCGAAGCAAGGGTGAGGTAGTCAGCGGCGTCGATTTGGGTGATCATATCGGCGATCTGGAAGCCGACGCCCTGGAATTTGCCGATAGGTTGGCCGAATTGCTGGCGTTCGGCAGCGTAGTTGAGTGCGTAGTCAAAGACCCGCCGTGCGCGACCCACGGACATTGTGGCAACCGTGATGCGGGTGGCATAGAGCCACTCGTTCATCACTGCAAAGCCGCCATCGATCTGGCCAAGCACTTGCGCATCAGGCAAGCGGCAATTGTCAAATTCGAGGATCATGTTTTTGTAGCCTCTGTGCGAGACAGAAGCGTAGCCGTCGCGGATGGTGAAGCCGGGCGTACCGCGATCCACGAGAAAGGTTGTGATCCGCTTTTTCGGGCCGCGCGGGGTATCATCTTCACCCGTGGCGACGAATACGATAATAAAATCAGCATGTTCTGCGCCGGAGATAAAATGTTTTGTGCCGTTCAAAACCCAATCGCCGTCATTGCGGACTGCCGTGCATTTCATCGAGCGCACATCCGAGCCTGCATCGGGTTCTGTCATGGCGAGCGCGTCCATTTTTTCGCCGCGCACCGCGGGCATCAGGTAGCGTTCGATCTGGTCATCCTTACAGGCCATCAGGATGTTTTGCGGGCGACCAAAGAAGTGGTTGAGGGCCATGGAGCCGCGCCCAAGTTCGCGTTCAACCAGCGCAAAATCGACATGGCTGAGGCCTGCGCCGCCGACAGATTGCGGAAAATTGCAGGCGTAAAAGCCCAGATCGATGGTTTTTTGTTTGATGTGCTGTGCGATGTCGGGAGGCACTTCGCCGGTACGCTCTACCGTCTCTTCATGGGGATATATTTCGTTTTCCACGAAGCTGCGGACGGTTTGGACGATCATGTCCTGCTCTTGCGTGAGGCCGAAATTCATGGGGTTTTGTCCAGATTTGCGTGGGCAGCGGCGATTGCGGCGAGGGTTTCGCTGACATGCGGCGCGGGGGCGCAGGATTTGCGGGTTTTAAGGTCAACATGCAGCAGGAACTGATCGCAGGAGGCCAGATGATCGCCATTTGCGTGGTACATATGGTGGGTGAGGCCAAGTTTCTTGCCTTCGCCGGTTGTGACGATGGTTTTGACGGTGATGGCGTCGCCTGCGTGGGTTTCGAGCAGGTATTTGATGTTTGTCTCGATGGTGAAATAGCTCAGGCCTGCGGCGATGTAGTCGGCATCCGCGCCGATCTGCATCATGATCGCATCGGCGGCGTCAGAGAAGACCTGGCCATAGCGGCTCTCGTTCATATGGCCGTTGTAGTCGGTCCAGTCGCTGGGGATGACGCGGGCGATTGTGGTGATGGGCTTTGAGATGTCGGTTTGCTCTATGCCCGGAAGTGTTATTTCATGGGTTTTGATGAGCGCGCCTGCGGCCTGATCCTTGGCTTTGAGGGCGCGGATCATGGCGACGAGGTTGTCGTCGCGGATGCGTTCGAGATCGCGGATGGAGTGGTGACCGGATTGCGCGTCGGACTGGCTGGCGATTTGATCGGTCAGCTCTTGGGTCAGCTCCGGCACATCCATCAGCTTGGTCCATGGCCATTTGAGCGCAGGGCCGAATTGGGCGATGAAATGTGCCATGCCCGCTTCGCCGCCTGCGATGCGGTAGGTCTCAAACAGGCCCATTTGCGCCCAGCGCAGGCCAAAACCGTAGCGGATGGCGTTGTCGATTTCTTCGGTGGTGGCGATGCCGTCTTTGATCAGCCACAGTCCTTCGCGCCAGACAGCTTCGAGGAAGCGGTCGGCGATATGGGCGTCTATTTCTTTGCGAATATGGAGCGGGTGCAGGCCGATGGACGTGAGGATTGATTTGGCGGTTTGGATGGTCGATGCGCTCGTGTCCGGGGATGGGACAAGTTCGATGAGTGGCAGGAGATAGACCGGGTTGAACGGGTGGGCAACGAGGATTTTGGCGGGGTTGGTCGCCTTTTGTTGCAACTCGGAGGGTTTGAAGCCGGAGGTGGAGGAGCCGATTGGGGCGTTCGTGTTGGCGGCTTGGATTTGAGCGAAGGTGTCGTGTTTGATGTCGAGCCGTTCGGGGACGCTTTCTTGTATCCATGCCGCGTTTACGACCGCCTGCGCGATACTGTCGTGATAGGTCAGGGTTCCTTCGGGCGGGAGCATGGTGTCGTAGAGCGCAGGTAGGGAGGCGCGGGCATTGGTCAGAACCGCGTCGATTTTGCGTTTGGCCTCAGGGTCGGGGTCATAGACCTGCACGTCCCAACCGTTCAGCAAGAAGCGCGCTGCCCAGCCGCCGCCGATGACACCACCGCCGATGATTGCGGCTGTTTTGGTCTCGAAGGTCACTTGGGCGCTCGTTTTGTCAGGCCCAACTTGGTGCGCACTTCTTCGGGGCCAATGACGCGGGCGCCCATTGCCTCGATGATGGTTTTGGCGCGCGCAACGAGGGCTTCGTTCGTCGCAAGCTCACCTTTGGCGAGCCAGAGATTGTCCTCAAGACCGACGCGCACGTTGCCGCCTGCGAGCACTGAGGCGGCAACGTAGGGCATCTCGTGGCGGCCCAGCGCGAAGGCGGACCATGTCCAGTCTTGGGGGACGTTATTGACCATTGCCATGAAGGTGTTGAGATCATCGGGAGCGCCCCATGGCACGCCCATACAGAGCTGCACGAGCGCGGGGCTGTCCAAAATGCCGTCCTCGACGAGTTTCTTGGCGAACCACAGATGTCCTGTATCGAAGGCTTCGATCTCCGGCTTGACGCCCAGATCGGTCATCATCTTGCCCATCGCCTCCAGCATGCCGGGTGTGTTGGTCATCACATAATCGGCCTCGGCGAAATTCATGGTGCCGCAATCGAGCGTGCAAATCTCCGGCAGGCACTCGGCGATATGGGCCACACGGTCCGCCGCGCTCGCCATATCGGTGCCGTCCACGGGCGGCATTGGGTTGGACGGCTTGCCAAAGACCATATCGCCGCCCATGCCGGCGGTCAGATTGAGCACCATGTCCGTGTCAAAAGCGCGGATGCGGTCGGTCACTTCGCGGTAGAGCTTCAGATCGCGAGACGGTGCGCCTGTTTCGGGATCGCGCACATGGCAATGGACCACCGCAGCGCCGGCTTTGGCGGCGGCCAGCGCGCTGTTGGCGATCTCTTCGGGCGAGCGCGGAACATGGGGGGAGCGATCTTGCGTGCCACCGGAGCCAGTGATGGCGCAGGTGATAAACACCTCAGTATTCATGCGAAGTGGCATCGTCGTATCCCTGTTGTTTTCAGAAGTGTTAAGCAGGCAGCAGCGGAAATGAAACACGAAAAAGCGACCCATTGCACAGGGCTTGCGTCATCACCGATTTTGCTATTAAGCGCGCGGTACTTAATCTTGAATGGTGCAGTGCTATGACCGTCACGTGTTTTGACATTGGTGGAACCTTTTTGCGCTATGGCGCGCTTGATGGCGATGGAATGGTTGCAGAGGCTGGACGCTGTCCGGTGCCAAGCGAGGATTGGGCGGCGTTTCGCGAGGCGATTGCGACGGGCGTTTCGCAAACCGTCGGGGATGCGGTCTCAATCTCGATCACCGGCTCTTATGATCCGAGCGATGGTCGCGCGAATGTCGCCAATCTGCCGTGTGTTCACGGGCGGCTCTTTGCGGATGAGTTGTCAGAGCATCTGGGCAAGCCGGTTCATGTTACCAATGATGCTGACTGTTTTGCGCTGGCGGAGGCGCATCACGGGGCTGGAAAAGGTGCCCCGACGGTCTTTGCGATCATTCTGGGATCAGGCGTTGGGGGCGGTATCGTTGCCAACGGCCAGTTGTTGCGCGGTGTGGGCGGTGTCACGGGAGAATGGGGGCATGGATCTATTTTCAGTCATGGCCCCGGCGGATACGACACACCACCGTTGCCTTGTGGGTGTGGGCGATCGGGCTGTTTGGATGTGATCGGATCTGCGCGGGGGCTAGAGCATATCCACCACGCGCTGCATGGCGCGCGTTTGCCCAGTCTGGAGATCACCAAAGGTTGGATGAACGACGGTGCGGCGGAAAGCAAGACTGTCGAGGTGTATCTTGATTTGGTCTCGCGCCCCCTCTCGATGCTGGTCAACACGCTAGGGCCGCAGGTTATTCCGGTGGGTGGCGGGCTATCGAATGCATCTGAGTTGATCGCAGCGCTCGATGTCGCGGTGCGCGAACGCACAAACGCAGAATTTCCGGAGGTTTTGATCAAGCCGGGCGAATTTGTGCGCGATGGTGGTCTGATCGGGGCGGGGATCGTGGCGGTGCAACGAGGGCTTGCGGCGTAACACGCTTGGGCGTGACAGAATTGTCAATTGTACACCTGCGCCACCGCTCTATGTTACCGAGGAAAGATGCAGGAGAGACCCCGATGATTGCTGAGCTAGGCCATTTTGCACTGATCGTCGCTTTTCTCGCCGCGATTGTGCAAATGATCGTCCCGCTGATTGGTGCGCAAAAGCGGTGGAGCAATTGGATGGCGGTGGCAATTCCAACGGCCAATGTGCAGTTTTTGCTGACGCTCTTTGGCTTTGCGGCGCTTATGCAGGCCTTCATTATCTCGGATTTCTCGCTAGCGCTGGTCGCGAACAACTCGCATTCCGCCAAGCCGATGCTCTACAAAATCTCCGGCACATGGGGCAATCACGAAGGCTCGCTCTTGCTGTGGGTGCTGATCCTGACGCTTTTTGGGGCGATGGTGGCGTGGTGGGGGGACAACCTGCCGGCCACGCTCAAGGCGCGGGTGCTTGCGGTGCAGGCGTCGATTGCTGTGGCGTTTTTTGCGTTCATGCTGTTCACCTCCAACCCGTTTTTGCGGCTCGACAATCCCCCCTTTGACGGGAATGATCTCAATCCGCTGCTGCAAGACCCCGGTCTCGCGTTCCATCCACCGTTTTTGTATCTGGGCTATGTTGGCCTCTCGATGGCGTTTTCTTTTGCAGTTGCCGCGCTGATCGAAGGCCGTGTGGATGCAGCGTGGGCGCGCTGGGTGCGGCCCTGGACACTTGCGGCATGGCTGTTTCTCACAATCGGGATCGCGCTTGGGTCCTGGTGGGCGTATTATGAGCTTGGCTGGGGCGGCTGGTGGTTCTGGGATCCGGTGGAAAATGCGAGCTTTATGCCGTGGCTGATCTCGGCGGCGCTGTTGCATTCTGCGATTGTGGTGGAGAAGCGAGAGGCGCTGAAAAGCTGGACAATCTTGCTGGCGATCCTGGCGTTTTCCTTCTCGCTGATCGGCACGTTTATCGTTCGCTCCGGTTTGCTGACGAGCGTGCATGCGTTTGCCACCGATCCGACGCGCGGGAATTTCATTCTGGGCATTTTGTTCGTGTTCGTGGGCGGCGCACTGACGCTTTATGCGATCCGGGCGAGTGAGTTGGAGGCGAAGGGCATTTTTGCACCGATCTCGCGGGAGGCGGGGCTGGTGATGAACAACCTTTTGCTGTCGGTCTCGGCCGCTGTTGTCTTTGCGGGCACCATGTGGCCGGTGGTTGCGGAGATGTTCTGGGGCATCAAGGTTTCGGTCGGCCCGCCGTTTTTCAACGTCGCCTTCACGCCGTTTATGATCGTGCTGGCGATGCTGTTGCCCATCGGCGGGGCGCTATCGTGGAAGCGCGCGCAGATCGGGCGGGCGATGGCGCCGATGTGGGGTGCGATTGCACTGTCACTGGCGCTTGGTGCGCTGGTTTATGCGCTAACCACGGGGCGCAGCATTATGGCGCCGATTGGGATGATCCTGGCGGCTTGGGTGATCTTCGGAACGCTTGCTGATCTGGGATCGCGGATCAAGCTGACAAAAATTCCCTTCGGCCATTCGATGCGGCGTCTGGCCGGTCTGCCGCGTGCGGAATACGGCAAGATGGTCGCGCATATCGGCTTTGGGCTGACGATCTTCGGCATCACGATGATCACGGCGCTGGAGCAGAAAGATACGCGCGTTGCGCAAATCGGTGACGTCATTGAGCTTGGCGGCTACGAGGTGACATTTGAGGGCGTCCAAGAGATTTCGGGGCCGAATTACACGTCGCAAATGGGGCAGTTTACGCTGGCCAAAGGCGGGCGGGAGATCGCGGTTTTGACGCCTGAGAAACGGTTCTATCCGGTTCAGAGTATGCCAACGACCGAGGCTGCGATTGATATTGGCGTCACGCGCGACGTTTATGTGGTGCTGGGCGATCCGCAGGCGGGCGGCGGCTGGGCGGTTTGGACCTATGTAAAGCCGTATTCGAACTGGATTTGGCTCGGATCGATTGTGATGTCACTGGGCGGGTTGATTAGCCTCACGGACAGGCGATACCGTGTCGGCGTTGCCAAAAGCCGCCCGGTCAAAGCGGCGGTGCCTGCCGAATGATGCGTATTTTTCTCATATGGATGTGTCTGTCGGTGTCGGCCTTTGCGGTGGAGCCTGACGAGATGCTGGCTGATCCGGTTCTGGAGGCACGGGCACAGGCGCTCGATGAACAAATCCGCTGTGTGAAGTGCCAGAGCGAGTCGATTGCCTCGTCAAACGCGGCCTGGGCCAAGACCGCACGCATTATCGTGCGTGAGCGGTTGAGCGCTGGTGAGAGCGATGCGGATGTCGTGGCCTATTTTGTCGAGCGATATGGCGAGCATGTGCGGATGCAACCGAAGTTTGGCGGGGCGACATTACTGTTGTGGCTTTCCGGGCCGTTTTTGCTCTTGGCCGGCGTGGGAATTGCTGCGACAACGCTTCGATCCAGACGCGCGCAGGCAACGACGTTGAGCGCCGATGAACAGGCTGAACTTGATGCGCTCCTCGCAAACGAAGAGCGTGGATGATCCTGATCTCACAAAAAATGCGATAGCCTTGTCCAAGAGCGAATAAGATCAAAGTGGCTGTCCTGATCGAGTTTTGCATTCAGGATCAGATTTTCCGTCCATTCACGCCACGCTTCCAGACTGACATCCGGCGTCTCCGGCGTGTCCGCCCCTTTGGGAGACGGATTATGGGCACTCGGGGTATTCAGGCTGTTGGTCAGCATCATATTTACCTCTGGTCTACTCGAAACCGCTTCAATATGGGTTGGTTTGGCCTATAACTCTGTGATGATCGCCACGTGTTCGCGAATATTTACGTTTACGACACGTGTCCCTGTGCTTTAACCAAAGGATTGACCTGATCCTGACCTTTGAGGCTGCTGCAATGACTTATGAGATGATCACTTACGCTGTTGAAGATGATATTGCGCTTATCATGCTCAATCGCCCAGAGGTGATGAATGGGCTGAACTCGCAGATGCGGATGGAATTGCTGCATGCGGTCGAGCGCGCGCAACGAGAGGCACGGGTGCTGATCATGCGCGGCGAGGGGCGCGGTTTTTGCTCGGGGCAAGACTTGGGGGATCGCAAAAACGCCGGAGATATCGATCTTGAGCGAACCTTGAGGGAGGAATATGAGCCGCTTTTGATGGCGATTTACAACTGTTCTATCCCGACCATTGCAGCGGTCAATGGACCGGCGGCTGGTGCGGGGGCCAATCTGGCGCTTGCCCATGACATTGTGATTGCAACCGAATCGGCGATCTTCATTCAGGCCTTTGCACGCATTGGGCTGGTCCCGGATGCGGGCGGGTCTTACTGGCTGCCACGCCAGATGGGCTTTGCCAAGGCGATGGGGGCGGCGCTTTTTGCTGAGCCCATTTCTGCAACGGATGCGAGTAACTGGGGGATGATCTGGGCCGCGGTGCCAGATGGTGAATTTGACGGTGAGATTGAGAAACGCGCGCGACAGCTCGCGCAAGGTCCAACGGCAGGCTATGGGCTGATCAAACAAGTGCTGCGAAAAAGCTGCGACAATGATCTGACCCAGCAGCTTGCGCTGGAAGCGGAGTTGCAGGGCAAGGCAGGAAAGACCCGCGATTTTATCGAAGGCGTGAGTGCGTTTATGGCAAAACGTCCGCCGAAATATTTGGGGCGGTGATGCGGCTGTCTGGCGCGAATTGCCCTCGTTTTGAATATAATTTTCAGTAGTTTTTCAAAAATGTCGGCGCACGCTTAGCCCTTTTCCAACCAAGCCTGCGCATAGTGGCGGTATCTGTTTCACTTGAAAAAGGTGCCTATCATGAAAGCCTTAATCGCCGCCGTTCTGACCGTTGCAATCTCACCATTTGCCTGGGCTGAAACGCAGCCCGTGACGCTGGACCCGATCCCCCATCATCGCGCTTTTCTCACCGTCGTTGGTGTTGATGGGGCACACATCTATGACCCGGCTTCACTGGAGAAGATTGGCGCGCGGCGCATGACCACAATCACGCCATGGCGCGAGACGCCGGCGGTGTTCGAGGGGGTGCTGCTGCGTGATGTTCTGTCGCAAAACGGGCTTGAAGACGCCCAGCAAATTCGTGTGATTGCCGAAAACGGGTATGCGGTTGAGATCAATCGCGATATCTGGATGAATTGGGAAGTACTGGTTGCAACACGGGTCAATGGAGCCCCGCATTCGCGGCGTAATCGCGGGCCGATCCAGTTCGTGTTGCCGATGAGTGCGGATGCGGAGGCGGGTGCCGGTCACATGGCCAGCAACTGGGTCTGGATGGCTGAGCGCATAGAGGCGGTGAACTAATCGGCATTGCGCCTCTATAGATGTTCACCAAACTCTTCAAATTTCTGAGGCTGGAGCGCATTTCGACTGCGCTTTGCATTATCGCCGTCATCCTGGCAATGGGCGGTGCGGTGAGCGGATATTTGGCTTTGAAATACAACCAAGTCCGCAGCCAATCCGCCCTTATTCAATCGCAGGTGTTTCTTGATGGTTTGCTGACGGTTCGCGATTTGCTGCGGGTGAATGTCGAGCTGAACAGTCTGCGCAACAAATCAGAAGTGGATCCGGAGACGCGCCTCAGGCTTCAGGACGCGCTCGATTATCTTTATGTGCGCACCGAAAGCCTCAAGACGCGGGTGGAGCAGTCCGATAATTCTGGTGTTGATAACCAGCTGACCATGTTGGTTGGTCTGATCTCGGTGGGGGATCGTACGCTGGTGGCGCGTGGTGAGCAGCTTGGTTCGTTGCGCGATCAGGCGCTGTCGTTGGTAGACGCGATCAGTCAGACGGTGATGGGGTTTGTGTCCGACCAGTTTATCCGGCAAAGCAAGACGATTGATCGCCAGGTTGAGATGCTCGATAAGCTGGCGATTGCGGCAATCAGTGGGATGTCGTTTTTCTCGCTGATGGCCTGCGTTGCTGTTATCTTTGTGCGCAGCCAGTACCGGTTGCAGATCAAGTGGCGCGCGGCTGAAAAGCACGCCGGATATCTGGCGTATTTTGATACGCTCACCGGGCTGCCCAATCGGATCAAATTCCGGTCCGAAGCCGGGCGGATTATCAAGGATAAACCGTCGCTGCTGGTACTGTTGTGCGATCTCGATGACTTCAAAACCATCAATGATGTGCATGGGCATGCGGTTGGCGATGCGGTTCTCACGCAGGTTGGCAAGCGCTTGAACCGGGTGCTGCTGCGCCATGACGGGTTTGCGGCACGGCTGGGCGGCGATGAATTTGCCGCTGTTGTTCCGGGGAAGATGAGTTCGATGCGCACAGCCGCGCTTTGCGAGGAAATTCTGCGCGAAGTGAATGCGCGGGTCGAATATGAGCATGTGTTCATCAACCCCAGCATGAGCATCGGCGTTGTCTACTCGCCTATGGTCAAGGAACATGAGGCCAAATCCATCAGCGCGCTGCAACGGGCGGCGGATGTGGCGCTCTATAAGTCGAAATCGAACGGCAAGAACACCTATGCGTTCTTCGATTCTGAATTGGCCGAGCAAGTGTCTGCGCGCAAGAAGATGGAAGTGGATCTAGCGAATGCGCTTGAGATGGACGATCTGTGGCTTGCCTTCCAGCCGCAGATTGACATGCAAACAGGCGGGATTGTCGGCTTTGAAGCGCTCGCGCGCTGGACCCATGAAGGCAATTTTGTCTCACCGGGGGAATTTATACCGGTTGCCGAAGACACGGGGCTTATTCTTGATCTCGACATTTGGTGCTTTCGAAAAGCGCTCGAGACGCTTGGGACCTGGATCGCCATGGGGCATGCGCCGGTAAAGATGTCGACAAACTTCTCTTCGGTCCATTTCCGTTCACCGCAAGTGGTCGAGCAGGTGCGCGAGATCATTGAGCAGACTAAAATTCCGCCGCAATACGTGACTGTCGAGGTGACCGAGAGCATGCTGATTGAGGATATGGGGACAACGACGCGCATACTCGATGAGTTGCAGTCGCTTGGTGTCGGGCTTGCGCTCGATGATTTCGGGACGGGCTATTCGTCTTTTGCCTACTTGCGCAAACTCAATCTCGATTTCATCAAGATTGATCAGAGCTTTGTCCGTGATCTGGATGAAACCGAGGAAAACCAGCTGGTGATCCGCTCGCTGGTGAACATTGCCAAGGGGTTGCACAAACGGCTGGTGGTTGAGGGGATTGAGACCGAATATCAGGCGGAGATTATTCGCGGGCTCGAATGCGAAGTGGGGCAGGGGTATCTCTTTGGTCGTCCGATGAAATCGGAGGACGCGCGGGAGATGATCCCGCGACGCGACACATCTGCACAAACCGCTTGAGCGCGCGCGATGCGCGAGGACCCGCGGAGGGCAATATCCATTCTTTTACATTTTCACAGGTTTTCACTGCGTTTTTAACGCAAACGGAAGCATTTCTGCGCAGACCTTCCCAGCATTTAGAATTTTTCAACATACGCGCCAAATACATGGCCAAATTAACCACGCCCATCGTGCCGGCATCGGTTGACCTCACACTGGTGGGCGAGTAAACCACCCTCGCAAGCGCACCGGCTCAAAATGGGCTGAGAACAGGAGTTTATCCCCCCGTGCAAAACCTCTTGATGGAATACTTGCCAATCCTGATTTTTCTGGGCGTCGCAATCGGCTTTGGTCTTGTCCTGATGCTTTCGGCTGTGATCATCGCGGTCCGCAATCCTGACCCGGAAAAAATCTCCGCCTATGAGTGTGGGTTCAACGCCTTTGACGATGCACGGATGAAGTTCGATGTACGCTTTTACCTGGTGTCGATCCTCTTCATCATTTTCGATCTGGAAGTGGCGTTCCTGTTCCCCTGGGCCGTTAGCTTCCAGCATATCGGCGATTTCGGGTTCTGGTCGATGATGGTGTTTCTGGGCATCCTGACCATCGGTTTTGCCTATGAGTGGAAAAAGGGAGCGCTCGAATGGGAGTAGCAACGGGCATGACCCCTGCGCTGTCGACCGCGGCTGCGGCGGATCGTGATGTGACAACGCGTCAGCTCAATGATGCGCTGTCGGATAAAGGGTATCTGATCAGCTCCACCGAGGATCTGATCAACTGGGCGCGCACTGGCTCGCTGCACTGGATGACGTTTGGGCTGGCGTGTTGCGCGGTCGAGATGATGCACACATCCATGCCGCGCTATGATCTGGAGCGATTTGGCACCGCGCCGCGCGCAAGCCCGCGTCAGTCGGATCTGATGATCGTGGCCGGCACGCTGACCAACAAGATGGCCCCTGCGCTTCGGAAGGTCTACGACCAGATGCCGGAGCCGCGCTATGTGATCTCGATGGGATCCTGCGCCAATGGGGGCGGGTACTACCACTATTCCTATTCGGTTGTGCGCGGCTGCGATCGGATTGTGCCGGTGGACGTCTATGTGCCCGGATGCCCGCCAACGGCTGAAGCACTGCTCTACGGTATTTTGCAGTTGCAACGCCGTATCCGCCGCACTGGAACTCTTGCGCGATAAAGGTCTGACCCTCATGAGCGACGCCCTGCTTGAACTTGGAAATTTCATTCAGTCCCGAAACGCTGACGCGGTACGCGATGTGTTGGTCGAGAACGGCGAGCTGACGGTGCGTGTCAGCATCGCGCACATCGAAACCGTGACAGAGTTTCTGCGCAGCGCGCAAAGCTGCAAGTTCACAACGCTTGTGGATATCACGGCGATTGACTACCCGCAGCGCGCCAAGCGGTTTGATCTTGTCTATCACTTCCTGAGCATGAGCCAGAACCATCGGGTGCGGATCAAATGCGCGGTCAACGAAGATCAGATTGCGCCATCAATCACTGCGCAATATCCGGCGGCCAATTGGTTCGAGCGTGAGGTTTTTGACATGTATGGGATCATGTTCTCGGGTCATCCTGATCTGCGCCGCATCCTGACCGATTATGGATTTCGCGGCTATCCGCTGCGCAAGGATTTCCCGACCACGGGTTATGTGGAGTTGCGCTATGACGAGATGCAAAAACGTGTTGTCTATGAGCCGGTGTCGCTGGTTCAGGAGTATCGTCAGTTCGATTTCATGAGCCCATGGGAGGGTGCGGAGTATATATTGCCGGGTGACGAGAAACCGCAGGAGGGCGCATCATGAAGGACGGTGAATTCAACGATGCCTTGACCGGCGAGCAACGTATCCGCAACTTCAATATCAATTTTGGCCCGCAACACCCGGCGGCGCATGGCGTGCTGCGTCTGGTGCTGGAGCTTGACGGCGAGATTGTCGAGCGCTGTGATCCGCATATTGGTCTTCTTCATCGCGGCACCGAGAAGTTGATGGAAAGCCGCACTTATCTGCAAAATCTGCCCTATTTTGATCGTCTCGACTATGTGGCGCCGATGAATCAGGAGCATGCGTGGTGTCTGGCGATTGAAAAGCTGACCGGAACGGATGTGCCGCGCCGTGCGTCGCTGATACGTGTGTTGTTCTCCGAAATTGGCCGCATCCTCAACCACTTGATGAATGTCACCACGCAAGCCCTTGATGTCGGCGCGTTAACGCCGCCGCTCTGGGGTTTTGAAGAGCGTGAGAAGCTGATGGTCTTCTACGAACGGGCGTGCGGCGCGCGTCTGCACGCGGCGTATTTCCGGCCCGGCGGTGTGCATCAGGACCTGCCGCAGGATTTGCTCGATGACATCATGGAATGGACCCATGAGTTTCCAAAATTCCTCGATGATCTGAACGGGTTGCTGACGGAGAACCGAATTTTCAAACAGCGCAATGTCGATATCGCAATTATCAGCGAGCAGGACATTTACGACTGGGGGTATTCGGGCGTGATGGTGCGCGGCTCCGGGTTTGCATGGGATTTGCGCCGAGCGCAGCCCTATGAGTGCTACAATGAGTTCGATTTCCAGATCCCCGTCGGCAAGAACGGGGATTGCTATGACAGGTATCTGTGCCGCATGGCGGAGATGACCGAGAGCCTGAAGATCATTCAGCAGGCGATCACGAAGATGGAAGACTGTATCGGCGGTGATGTGCTGTCTCGCGGCAAGCTGACGCCGCCCTCGCGCGATGACATGAAGACCTCGATGGAGGCGCTTATCCATCACTTCAAGCTCTACACGGAAGGGTTCAAAGTCCCTGAAGGCGAGATTTACACAGCGATCGAAGCGCCGAAGGGCGAGTTTGGCGTTTATCTGGTTAGCGACGGGACAAACCGGCCCTACAAAGCCAAAATCCGCGCGCCCGGTTATCTGCATTTACAGAGCATGGATAAGGTCGCCTCCGGTCACCAACTTGCGGATGTGGCAGCGATTATCGGCACGATGGACATTGTATTCGGGGAGATTGACCGATGAAGCGCGTGATTGGTGCCCTGCTCTTGTCGTTCACATCGCTGGCGGCATCGGCGCAAACAGTGAGCGAGTTGTCCAATCAGGGGCTGGTGTTGCTGGCCAGCCATGCGGATGAGAAGTCGGTCGTTACCCTGATTATGGGGACAATCGATGGTGGCCCGGAGTATATTTGCATCACGCGGTATCGTGTCGGGGCCAATGATGATTACGATCAGTGCAGGAAGATAAACTAGATGCTACGCCGTCTTCATTCCGAACAGCCCGAGAGCTTTGCCTTTACAAAGGCGAATAATGCCTGGGCTGCATCGCAGATCAAGAAATATCCAGAAGGTCGTCAGGCCAGCGCTGTTATCCCGCTTTTGTGGCGGGCGCAGGAGCAGGAAGGCTGGCTGAGTAAAGCCGCGATCGAGCATGTGGGCGAGATGCTCGACATGCCTTACATTCGGGTGCTTGAGGTCGCGACCTTCTACTTCATGTTCCAGTTGCAGCCGGTAGGAACGCTTGCCCATGTGCAGGTGTGCGGCACAACAAGCTGCATGATTTGCGGAGCTGAGGATTTGATTTCTGTTTGCCGCGAGAAGATCGCTGCACGTCCACATGAGATCTCGGCAGACGGGCGGTTTTCATGGGAAGAGGTCGAGTGCCTTGGGGCCTGTACGAACGCGCCCATGGTGCAGATCGGCAAGGATTTTTATGAGGATCTGACGCGGGAGAGCTTTATTGGTATTCTCGATGCGTTTGATCGTGGCGAGGTCCCTAAGCCCGGTCCGCAGAACGGCAGATTTTCGTCTGAGCCAAAGTCTGGACTGAGCAGTTTGCATGATTTTGTCATGCCGGAGGTTGAGGCCAACGGCTCGGCGGCGCGTGCGCTTGCGTTGGGGGATACGGTGGCACGGATTGACGGAACGCAGGCTGATTATGA